>LUPK01000001.1 GCA_001627335.1 Nocardioides sp. REDSEA-S33_B3
ACTCGGGTTCCGCAACCTGACCAACTACATCGCCAGAAGCCTCCTCGAGACCGGCGGCTTCAGACCCCAACTACACCCCGGATTGTGAAGAGCCCGATTGAGACCGCCACCCGTTGGCTCTGGCAAGTGCCAGCTAGGCGGACTCGAATAACTCGTAGCGTCTGGCCAAGCGGTCGCGATCGGGTTGGTCAGATGGCTTCGCCGGAAGGAATAGGTTTCGCCGGTCCATCTCCTGCAGGCCGTAGCGAAGCATCGGACCATCAACCTCTCGAAGAACATCCTCGTTGATGTGAACGACGTAGTCGGGCGAGATCCCAAGAATGTTTTCGTCGTAGGCGGCGTGGTGGATCTTGCACAATGTGAGGCCGTTGCTGACGACCGGCCGGCCATCTTCGTCTGCATCCGCCGTGATGTGGGCGGCATCCAAGAGTGGGACTTTCTTGAGGACGCAGACAGCGCAGCGCTCTTCGTAGGCACGGAGGACCGTAGCCCGGAATTCGGGCTGATGCAGTCTCTGGCGAACCACCCTCTGGGCGTAGCGCCGCTGCTCGTCGGTGAGGTGAGCGGGATCGGGCAGGAACCGGAGGCTCTCGTCCAGTGCAAGCAGGAATCGCTGGTGCTCTGGCTCTTCCTTGACGACGTACACGGGCATGATCGGCAGAAATTGCCCCCTGGCGACTTTGCGAAGCATCACCACCGGTAGGCCAAGGCGCATCGCTTCACGAAGCTTGGCATTCGATCCGCCGCGTGGATCTTGGCCTGCCGGTCGCTTCTCGTACGAGTAGCGGTACAGGGAACCCTCGTGATTGCCGTCGTCGTACTCGCCGTCAGGATCACTAATGATGGTCAACGTCGCTGAGTACGAACGCGGGTTCCAGATGCCCTTGCTGGTGTCGATCAGTCGCTCGGAACCCCAGCCGAAGTCGACTCGGCTAAGCCATTCACGACTCAACGACGGGCGGCCGGCAAACTCCACGGCGAGCGTGTCCATCAACGCGCGACGCTTCAATAGTTCGGCTTCGACCTCGCTCACGACCGAAGGTTCGCAGCTGAAGTCAGGCTCCGCCAGAGATTCGAGTTGAGTCCCCGATAGTGGTGTAGCGCGGTCGCCGAGATCGTCACCGGCGTGTACGCCAGACGTAGACGCGGCCACCGCGTGATCCTTCGAGTTCACCTCCTACAGCTCACTCGAATGGAGTCATCACGATGACCGCTCCTCACATTGTCGACCCTGCACGCCTGCTCGGCGAAGCCCTCGCCGAAGCATCCCCGGATCTGATGCGGACGTTGCTGCAGACGATGATCAACGCTCTGCTGTCCGCCGATGCCGACGCCGTGGTCGGCGCCGAGTACGGCCGGCCGACACCTGGCCGCACGAGCCAGCGCAACGGCTATCGCCACCGCCCGATGGACACCCGCGTCGGGACCATCGATGTGGCGATCCCCAAGCTCCGCAAGGGCACCTACTTCCCCGAGTGGCTCCTCGAGCGCCGCAAGCGAGCAGAGACCGCGTTGATCACCGTGGTCGCTGACTGCTACCTCGCCGGTGTCTCGACGCGGCGGATGGACAAGCTGGTCAAGACCCTCGGCATCGACTCGCTGTCGAAGTCCCAGGTCTCACGGATGGCCGAAGAGCTCGACGTGATCGTCGAGGAGTTCCGCCACCGGCCCCTCGACGAGGCCGGTCCGTTCACCTTTGTCACCGCTGATGCGCTGACGATGAAGGTTCGCGAGGGCGGACGCGTGATCAACGCAGTCGTCCTGCTCGCCACCGGCGTCAACAACGACGGCCACCGTGAAGTCCTCGGGATGCGGGTGGCCACCGCCGAGACAGGGGCGGCGTGGAACGAGTTCTTCGCCGACCTGGTGGCTCGCGGCCTGACCGGCGTGCGGCTGGTGACCAGCGACGCCCATCGTGGACTGGTCGAGGCGGTCGCCGCGAACCTGCCCGGCGCTTCGTGGCAGCGCTGCCGCACCCACTACGCCTTCAACCTGATGGGCGTGACCCCGAAGGGCATGTGGCCGGCGGTCAAGGCGATGCTGCACAGCGTCTACGACCAGCCCGACGCCGCCGCGGTCCACGCCCAGTTCGACCGGCTCTTGGACTACGTCGAGGGTAAGCTGCCCGAGGTCCACGACCACCTCGACCGCGCTCGAGCCGACCTGCTGTCCTTCACCGCGTTCCCGAAGGAGATCTGGACCCAGATCTGGTCCAACAACCCCACCGAGCGACTCAACAAGGAGATCCGACGCCGCACCGACGCCGTCGGGATCTTCCCCACCCGCGAAGCCATCGTGCGCCTGGTCGGCGCCGTCCTGGCCGAGCAGACCGACGAATGGGCCGAAGGCCGCCGCTACCTCGGACTCGAAGTCCTCGCCCGCTCCCGCGTCACCATCGTCCCCACCAACGACACCGAGATCGGAGCAGACGACCTACCCGCCCTGACCGCCTAACCCATCAGCGAAGGAACGCAGCGCTACACCACTCCCGGGGACTTGACCGAGATTCGGACGTTTCACCTGATTCGGTGGTAGATCAGTAACTGCCGGTCACGATCAGGTCACGGTGGGCATGGCCTGTGTGCAGTGAGCCTCTCGGCGGTCAGGAATGTCGGTGGCTTGGTCTGTACTGAGGTATGGCGGTTCTCGGGCAGCAGCACCCTCTCGGCCGCGTGGTCGAGGCGATCGATGCTGCGCTCGACGACGGGTACGCCGCCTCGTTGGTCGGCCTCGACGCCGAAGGCACCGCGCAAGTGCTGCGGGCCCTCGGGGCACTCGCCTCACGGTTGGAGGACCTCACTGGAGCGGTGCTGCGGCACGCCGAGGACGTGCACGTCGAGGACCTGAACGGAGCCACCTCGGTGGCGGTGTGGTGGTCGAACGAGATGCTCGTGACCCGTCCCGCAGCGCATCGTCGGGTGAGGCTGGCTGAGGCGCTGGGTCGCTACGACCGTGTCCGAGAGGCCCTGTGCTCGGGGGTGGCGAACCCGGAGCAGGCGTCCGTGGTCGTGCGTGCGCTCGACGATCTCCCGGAGGACGTGGACGCCGCGGTGCGGGCGAAGGCCGAGATCCACCTCGTCGCGTTGTGCGACCACTTCGACGCCAAGGGGCTGCGCCACCTTGGTCGACACATCCTGACCGTCGTGGCACCCGAGCTCGGCGAGGCCCACGAGGCGAAACTGCTGGAGGACGAGGAGCGCCGCGCCCGGGAGAAGGCCCGGCTCACCCTGTCGCGCGACGGGCACGGACTGGTCCACGGCCGCTTCAGTCTCCCCGAGTTGCATGGGGCGATGCTGGAGAAGGCGATCCAGGCCATCGGGTGGGCCGACCAGGACCCGGAGAAGCGGGCCAAGCCCAGCCCCGTCCAGGCGGGCGAGGCGTTCTGCGAGCTGCTGGAACGCCTCCACGACAAGGACCTGCCCTCCGTCGGAGGTGTGGGCGCCACCGTCGTGGTGACGATGACGCTGGAGACGCTGCAGGGTGGCCTGGCTGAGGCGGCGCTCGACAACGGGGACCGGCTCTCGGCAACCACCGCCAGGCGGCTCGCGTGCGAGGGGGGCATCCTGCCCGTCGTCCTGGGCGGCAAGGGCGAGGTGCTCGACGTCGGGAGACGACGCCGGTTCCACACCCGCGCGCAGCGGATCGCGATCGCACAGCGAGACAAGCACTGCCAGTGGACCGGCTGCGACGCCCCGCCCTCACGGTGTCACGTGCACCACCTGATCCCGTGGGCGCGCGGCGGCGGTACGAGCGTGGAGCAGGGGCGGCTCTACTGCCCCCGACACCACCACAAGGTTCACGAGCTGATGGAGCAGTCGATCCGACAGCAGACGTGAGGCCCAGTCGACCCCCACCCCAGAAGGCGTGCGTGCCCGTCCCACCCGGCCGGGTGCGCCACCCGTCGTACGGTCGAGACGACTCTGCACTCGCGTACCCGAGGAGGAGGGACGTGCTCAGCTGGGACGTCGACGACCGGAAGCGTCACCCGTGGACCGTCGCCTACATGAAGGGCATGTGGGCGCGGCGCGACAAGGAGGCGTTCGAGGGCGCCGAGCACACGCTCCGCCAGGCCCAGGAGATGCAGCGCGAGGGTGACGCACCACCGGATCGGTGGACACGCCTGCACTCGCGGGTCGATGCCGAACGACGCGACCAGATGCTGGTGTGGCGGGTGCGCCCGCGGCGGCGTCAGCCGGTGGCGCGCGTCGTGTACGTCCACGGCGGTGGATACGTGCACCCCCTCACCCCGGACTACTGGCGGCTCGTACGGGCACTCGGTCGGGTGCCGGCCGAGGTGGTCGTGCCGGCGTACCCGCTCGCTCCCGACGCTTCGGCCGACGACGTGCTGCCGCGGCTGCTCGAGCTGGTCGACGACGGACGCGACCTGCCGACGGTGCTGATGGGTGACTCCGCGGGTGGCGCCCTCGTCCTCGTCCTCGCCCGGCTCGCGAAGGACCGAGGTATCCCCGTCGCCGGCGTGGTCGCGCTGTCGCCCTGGCTGGACGCGACCCTGCACGTCCGCGACGAGGAGGTGCAGACGCTCGAGGCGACCGACCCGATGCTCGCCGAGTCGGGGCTGCGCGCCGCCGGCCGCGCATGGTCGGGGGAGAGACCCGTCGACGACCCGCTGATCAGTCCGGTGCACCTCGAACTCGACGGGCTGCCGCCGATAGACCTGTTCATCGGCGATCGCGACATCCTGCGACCTGCCGTCGACGAGCTCGCGCAGCGTGCCGGCGACGCGGACGTCGAGATGTGCGTGCACGAGGTGACCTCGATGTTCCATGTCTGGATGACCCGGGCCATCCCCGAGGGTTGGCGCACGCGCCAACGGCTCGTGGAGATCGTGCAGCACCGCACCCGGACCGCGGGCTGCGGGCCGTCGAGGACATGACCGCCGACGAGGCGGACCCAGAAGGGTGAGCCCGGTGTCCGCACAGGGGTGCGGGTATCGCTCGAGGGTCCGTTAGCCCCTACGGTGAGGCGATGTCCATGTCGCGCCGTCACGCCGTGCGGCACCACGGGTCTCCGGAGGCGACGCCCCTGGTGCTGGTGCATGGCTTCGGCTGCGACCAGACGATGTGGCACCACGTGGTGCCCGCCCTCGCACGTGACTTCCACTTCGTGACCTTCGACCTCGCCGGGGCCGGTGCCGCCGACCCGGCGGCGTGGGACGCGCAGCGGTACAGCCGACTGGAGGGGTACGCCGAGGACCTCGTGGCCCTCCTGCGCGAGCTCGGGCTCCGCGACCCGGTCCTCGTCGGGCACTCCGTCTCGGCGATGATCGTCGCCCACGTGCAGGTCATGGCGCCCGAGCTGGTCGGCAGCTTGGTCATGGTCGGCCCGTCCCCCCGCTACGTCGACGACGGTGAGTACGTCGGCGGGTTCAGCGCCGAGCAGATCGAGGAGCTCCTGGCCTCCCTGTCGGCCAACTACGTCGCGTGGTCGCACGCCATGGCCCCCGTCATCGCGGGCAACCCCGGACGACCGGAGGTGCACGGGGAGCTGGCAGAGGCGTTCTGCCGCATGGACCCCGGGGTCGCAGAGGTCTTCGCGCGCACGACGTTCCTCAGCGACGCCCGTGACGTGCTGCCGCGGGTCACGGCGCCGACGCTGGTGCTGCAGTGCTCCGAGGACGTCATCGCGCCGCAGGTGGTGGGCGAGTACGTCGCCCGGCAGGTCCCCGACGCCGAGCTCGTCCTCCTGCGGGCCGCCGGCCACTGCCCGCAGCTCAGCGACCCCGAGGAGATCGTCTCGGTGCTGCGCGAACGCCTTCTGCCAGGGGACCCTCGGTGACGCGCAGTCGGGTCCTCGAGGCGTTCACCGCGGCCCTGCTCGACGACGACCCGCAGGCGTTGTACGACAAGGCGCCCTGCGGTTACCTCACCCTGGCGCCGGACGGCACCGTGGTGAAGACCAACGACACGCTGCGCACGATGCTGCGCACCCATGAGCTCACCGGCACGACTTGGCAGGAGCTGCTCTCACCCGCCGGTCGGGTCCTCCACGAGACCCTCCTCATGCCGACCCTGCGCCTCAGTGGCGCCGTCAACGAGGTGGCCGTCGACCTCGAGTGTCCCGACGGCACCCACGTGCCGGTCCTCCTCAACGCCACCGCGGAGCGGGACCCGCAGGGCCGGGTGCGCCTGGTGCGCGTCGCAGTCTTCGACGCCACGGAGAGGCGACGTTACGAGCAGGACCTGGTCCACTCCGCCGAGGAGGCGCGCGCAGCCCAGAGGGCCGCCGAGGACGCGGAGCGACGTCTGAGCGCCCTCGTCGACACCCTGCAGGGGTCGCTGGTGCCGCGCTCCCTTCCCGCGGTGCCTGGGCTCTCCGTCGCGGGCGCCTACCGTCCGGCGGGCGACGGCAGCGAGGTCGGTGGGGACTTCTACGACGTCTTCGCGACCGACTGCGACGAGTGGTGGGTCGTGCTCGGCGACGTCAGCGGCAAGGGGGTGGACGCTGCGGTGCTCACCGCCCTGGTCCGCAACGGTGCGCGAGCACTCGCCACCTCCCTGACGGAGCCGGAGCGCGAGCCGGCGCTGATCCTGCGCCGCCTCGACGAGCTGGTCGAGCGGCACGAGACCGAGCGCTTCTGCACCGTGTCGTTGCTGCGGTTGAGGCGGTCGGCGACAGGATCGTGGGCAGTGACGATGGCTCCCGGTGGCCCCCCGCCGCTCCTGCTCAGGACAGGGCCAGGGCTGGCCACGGGCGTCCAGGCGCAGAACCCACCGGTCGGCATGGGTCTGTACTCCGGGCCCGACAGCGCCGGTGAGCCGGTCCAGGGTCGGTTCGACCTCCACGCAGGGGACTTGGCGATGCTCTACACCGACGGCATGTCCGAGGTCCGTGTCCCCGGCGGCCTGCTCGGGGACGAGGGGCTCTCCGTGGCGCTCGACGCGATCGCCTCCGAGAGCTCGTCCGCGGACGAGGTCGCAGGACGTCTGCTCGACCACGTGCTGACGTTGCAGGACGGCACGCCGCGCGACGACATCGCCTGTCTCGTGCTCATCGCCGACTGACGGCGACTGCCGACAGATCGGACTGTCGAGGCTCCGCCGACACGCGGGGCCGGCGGGGCGCGCTGCGCCGGGCAGAGCCGGTCGCAGGCCCGCTGGTGGTCCCCGGCTGCGGCGTACCGCGACGGGGTCGCGCCACGCCCTGGTCGATGGACTCGCGTATCTCTACCAAATTAGGTTACTTTGGTGACTCACTCGTTCTTCATGTCAGGAGCTCACCATGTGGTTGGTCGCTGCCTTCGCCCTCGCCGGCGGTCTGGCCCAGCTCGTCGACGGCACGCTCGGGATGGGCTTCGGCGTCACCTCGGCGACCGTGCTGCTCGCCCTCGGGGTCGCGCCGGCCACCGCCAGCGCCGCGACCCACGCGGCCAAGCTGCCCACTACGCTGATCTCCGGCCTCTCGCACTGGCGGGTCGGCAACGTCGACAAGGCCGTCTTCCTCCGGGTGGCCATCCCCGGCGCGATCGGCGGCTTCCTCGGCGCCGTGGTGCTCACCTCGATCAGCCTCGAGGCGGCCAAGGGCGGCATGGCCGGTCTCCTGCTCTTCTTCGGTGCGGTGATCCTGGCGCGCTTCGGCTTCGGGATGCGGATCATCCCGACCCCCAAGTCCGGCCACACCGCCCGCTGGCTCAGCCCCATCGGTCTGCTCGGCGGGTTCGTCGACGCCACCGGTGGCGGCGGCTGGGGCCCGGTCGTCACGCCCAGCCTCATGACGGTCACCTCCCACGAGCCGCGCAAGGTCGTGGGTACGACGAACGCAGCCGAGTTCGCCGTGGCCGTCTCGGTCTCGATCGGCTTCATCACCGGCGCCGCCCACCAGGACATCCCGTGGCTGCCCGTGCTCGGCCTCGTCCTCGGCGGCGTCATCGTCGCGCCCATCGCCGCTCGGCTGGCCGGCCGACTCCCGCACGCACCGATGGGCGTGATGGTCGGCGGCCTCATCATCCTGGTCAACAGCATCGCCGTGCTCGGCTCCTTCGCCGACCTGCCGCTGTCCGTCGACCTGGCATTGATCGTCGGCTGGATCGTCCTCGTCGCCCAGGTCGCCTGGAAGGCCTGGCTGCGCGAGCGCGCCGGCCGCACCCAGGACGACGTCCCCACGGAGCCGACCCCCGCCTGACGGATCCGGCCTGAGCGAACCGGCCCCGGAGGCCGCCGGTCCAGATCGAAGAGCAGGACTGTCGGCGGAGGTCCTTACCTTGCTTGCCAGGGACCACCGGGTCGCGGGATCGGAGGTGTGGCATGGGTGATCGGGCGCTCGGAGTCGACGACGCGTGGCGCGAGCTGCGGCGTCGGCTGGCCGACCGGGTCGCAGGTCTGCGTGTCGCCGACTCGCTGGTCCTCTCCGTGCAGGTGGCCGGTCTCAGCGACGGCCCCGGCCCCTACGTCACCGCCGGCGGCACGCCCACCGGCGGCTGGCGGCTGGAGGCCGCGAGCAACGCCTACCTCGACACCGCGCACCAGCTCGACGAGGCAGCCGAGGGGCAGCTGTTGGCCCAGGGATGGGTGCCGCCGTCGTACCTCCCCGGCCAGGGTGGTCCCGGCTCCGCCAACTGGTGGGTCGACCTCGACGCGGGGGAGGAGGAGCGCGCGGCGTGGCTGCTCGTGCAGGCGCTGCGCGAGGCGTACGCCGTGCCGCACCCGGCCTTCCTGGAGTCCTCGGGCCTGGACCTCGACGGCCTCCAGGGTCCCGACTCGCCACCCGCACCCGAGCCGCCCGACCGGGTCGCGCTCGTCGAGCAGCTGCCGGTCGTGCGCCCGCGCGACGTCGAGCACCTGCGTGAGCTCGTCGTGGAGACGCTCGAGGTCATGACTGGGACTGAAGTCTTCGTCGACGAGGACGGCGACGTCGTCGTGCCGTGCGGGGAGCAGAGCCTGATCTGGGTCGGCCCTGACCTCGACCGCCCCGTCGTGTCGATCACCGCGATCCTGGTCGACCGGGTGAGCCGCCCGCAGGCCGGCCTCGCGGCGCTCAACCTCGTGAGCGGCCGCCTCCCCTTCGCCTCCGCGCGGATGCTCGGCAGCCGGTTGACCATCACCCACGAGCTGCACGCCATGCCGTTCGTCCCCGAGCACCTGGCCGGCTGGGTGGCGCGGTGCCAGGTCGAGATCGACGAGGTCGCGGTGGAAGCCGCGCTGCTGCTCGGTGGCGAGCGCTACCTGGAGAACCTCGACCAGCCGCGCCCCGCTCCCGTCCTCGACGAGGAGGTCGCCACCGTCGCCGAGCTGCTCGCCGCCGGGCCGGTGTCGCCGCGCGTCGTCGCGGAGGTCTTCAACCACTCCCGCAGCGCCGTCGTACGCCGCTTGGTCGGCGTGCGCCAGGGGCACCTGCTCGCCCACACCGACGATGTCGACGGCCTGCTGGACGCCCTGCGGGCCGGTCTGCGGTGGATCGTCGACGAGCCCGACCGCCTCGCCGACGCACGTACCCACCCCCGCCGCCGGGTCGCGCTGCGGCCCACCATCCAGACCGCGCTCCTCGACGACCAGCCCGACCTCTTCGAGAGTGGGCCCGGCCCGACCGGCTGAGACGCAGCCTCGATTGTCCCGGGACTACTGTCCCGGGACTACTCCTCGCCGGGTGTCTGCGTGCTCTCGTTGCGGGTGCCGGAGGGGTCCTCGAGCCGCTCGTCGGAGTCCGCGAGGACCGCCTCGGCCTGTCGCTTCGGGTCGTCGGCGCCGGCCTCGGTCTCCTCGGGGACGGAGTCGGCGCGGTGCGCGGCCCGCTCCTCGTCGCGGTCGGCGGGGTCGTGCGTCGGTGGGGTGGTCATGTCTCCTGCCTACCCGCGATCGGTCTCGGTCCAGTCACCCGAGAGGGCGAAGAGGGAGGGAGCCGGCAAGGGGTGTCGCACCGCGGTCACGGGTGCGTCGCCCCGGAACTTGTCGAGGGACTCCACCTCGGTGAGCTCCCCGCGGGCCTCAGGGTGCGCGGCGTAGTAGGTGATCACCGCGCCCAGGGCGGAGGGAGTCCAGCGATGGCGGAAGCCCTCGATCTCCACTGTGCGTCCGTTGCGCAGCAGGATGCGCAGGCCGGGCCACGTCAGCCGGGGCTCGACGCCCTTCACCTCGGGCCACCGGACGACGACCTCCCCGTTGCCGTCGTGGAAGCGGAGCCCCTCCGGGTCGAGCCGGATGCGCATCTCGGTCATCGCCCGCCGGGGCAGGACGTAGAAGAGCATGATGGCCGAAGCCGCGACCGCGGCGCCGGCCCCGGGCGTGAAGCCCGGCTGGGCCACGACGAGCAGCATGAACGCCGCCAGGAGAAAGCCGCCGATGAAGCTCACCGCGTGCCGGGTCTCCCGGATCGGGAGCAGGACCCCGCCGTCGACCGGGACAGGCGCGCCGACCGCTCCTCTGTGCCGCGGTGCGCTCAGGATGACGACCCCGCAGAGGAAGAACAGCACGCCCGTCGCGTGCCCCAGCACCGTCCACGGCGTCACGGACTCGTCCTTGCCGAGGTCGAGGTAGGACATCGTCACCATGACCGCGTAGGCGAGCGCGCCGAAGAGTGGCAGCGCTTGACCGAACCGACGCTTGCCGGTCGACCACGTCCGCTCCAGGCCGAGGGGGTCGCGGTCCTGGTCGTTCACGACACCCACGACCAGACCTTCCCGGCCACGTCACCGGTGGCGTCCTTGAGGTCGTCCCAGCCCTCGCCGATGGACTCGTCGAGGGTGTCGGTCCAGTCGTCGGGCAGCTCGCCCCACGCGTGCTTGACACCCTCGACCGCCACGATGGTCGCGCCGGTGGCCAGCAGACCGGCGACGACGGCACTGCTGATGGGGAGCGTCAGCACCAGTCCGGCTGCGATGACACCGCCGCTGACCTGCGCCATTCCCCGTCCGGGCTCTTCGCTCTCGAGGGCCGTGACCGTGTCGTAGGCCACCGCGATCGGCCCGACAGCCTCCGCGGCTCTGGCGAGCCGGCTGGCGTCGTCCGCCAAGCGGTCCAGCTCGCGTGCGGTGAGCCGGACCCCGCCGCGGTCGATGTTCGCGACGCGGCGCAGGTGAGCGTCCGCCAGGGCTGTCCCCAACGCCCCCGAGACCAGCGTGGAGTGATGGGTGGCGAAGAACCGCCCGACCCACTCGAAGGTCTCCTCGTCGAGGAAGTCGGCGAGGGCGGCGTCGAGGTGCGTCGCGACCCACTGGCGCAGCGCCTGCCGCTCGGTGGCGACCTCGGCCGCCATGGTGCTCCAGGCGCCGGCGTCGGCCAGCCCGTCGGGCGCGCCGACCAGGTCGCCGGTCACGGGGAAGCCGGAGGCCACCGCCCGAGCGCGCACGCTGGAGAGCAGCCGCTCATGGGCGACCAGCCGCTCGGCGTACGACTCGAACAGCGCGGCCGCGCGGGTCAGCCCGTCGGCCAGCACCCCGAGGTGTCGCAGCATGATCGAGGCGTGGAAGGCGTACGCGGTGCCGCTCAGCCCCTGGAAGGAGTCCGCTGCCCGGTCGAGTGCCTCCTGCACCTGCTCGCGCGCGGTCACCAGGGCCGGCAGCGCCGTGCCGCGCACCCAGGTCACCGCCAGCCGCGGCACCGCTGGGGAGCCGTCGGAGGCGATCGAGAACGCGGCAGGGCCGCTCGCGGTGCACATGGCCCCCGGTGCCGAGGGGGAGGGCGCGGTCAACGTGGACGCCGACGGCGCGGTGCGCAGGTCGACGCTCATGGACCCACCGCCCGGAAGCCCTGATCGACCTGCGCGTCGGTGGAGCGGATGACGTGGGCGACGTCGCGCACCGCGTCGGCGGTCAGGTCGTTGGCCTGCGCGAGCTGGTGGGACGTCTCCAGCAGCACCGCGAGGATCTGCAGCATCGACCCGGTGCCCGGCCCGGGGCCGAGCGCAGGGATCGACAGGAGCTCGTCGAGCCCCTCGGCCGCCTGGTGGTGTCGTGCGGCGACCTGGTGCTCGAGGTCGGCCCCGACGCGCAGCTCTGACATGGAACGCACCTCCCGAGATGTTGGTGTGCGAGCAGTCTGCGCCGCACGGACGGCGTGCGCCACTGCCTGATCGGCAGCCTGTGGACGACCCTCGACGGCCGCGTGTTGTGTGGACGGCCGGCGGCTCCGACCGCGAGGGCTGTGGACGGAACGGTCTGATCGTCGGGACCGCCGGGCAGACTGCTCCTGTCCACCCGCCCACGACCGCCGGGACGCTCATGAACCTCGACGCCCTCACCTCCGAGGAGCTGGCACGCGACTTCGATCCCCGCACGTGGGACCGCGGCGCGCGGTACGCCGGTGAGGGCCGCGTCCGCGACCTGACGGTCTCCCCGGGTGCGCGCGAGGTGACCATGACCGGGACGGTCCGCGGCACCCGCAGCTACCGCGTCATCGTCACCCTCTTCGAGGACCGCGACGGCATCGGTGTCGAGGGTGACTGCGAGTGCCCGGTCGGGTGGAACTGCAAGCACGCCGTGGCCGTGCTCCTCGAGGCCGTCGAGCCCGCCCCGGCCCTGCCGGCGAGCTCGGTGCCCCGGGTGCCGCCCACCCGCACCGCGCCGACAGCCGTCCCACCGACCTCCTACCTGTACGCGCCACCGTCGGCCCCGCCCCCGCCGAGCTGGGAGCAGGTGCTCGACGCTGCGCTCGCGGCCGCACCCCGTCCCGACGGTCGCGAGCCGCTGCCGCTCGCGCTCCAGGTCGAGGTCCGGGCACCCGACCCGGCGTTGACCAGCCGGGCGTTCCCGCTGCCACCCACGCTGCTGGTGCGTCCGCTCAAGCGCGGCGCCAAGCAGAACTGGATCAAGAGCGGCGCCGGCTGGAACGACGTCCCCACGCTGCAGCACTCCGGTCGCCACGACCGCGAGCAGGTCGCCGTGCTCGCGGCGATCCGACAGCTGCGCGCGGTCGCCGCCTACTACTCCCGGGCCGCCGACGGCGTCGACCTCGCCGACCTGGGCGCGTCCGTCTGGCCGCTGCTGCGGCAGGCGCAGGAGCTCGGTCTGCCCCTGGTCACCGTCCCACCGCTGCACGAGGTCCACCTGCTCGACGGCGCCGCGCTCGACCTCGACGTGCGCGAGACGGACGAGGCGACCCAGGTGGAGGCGGTCCTGCGCGGGCACCCCCGGCCGCCGGGCAGCCGGCTCCGGGTCATGGGGGAGCCCGGCCACGGCGTCCTGTTGCTGGAGCCGGTCGAGGCGGGCAAGGGCCGGTGGACCGCCCACGTCGGCCCGCTGGCCGGAGCGGTCGACCCGGTCGTGCGCCGGCTCGTGGACCGCGCCGAGCCGGTGCAGGTGCCCGCGGAGGCGCGCGAGCGGTTCGAGTCGACGTACCTCCCGGCGCTGCGGCGCTCCTCGGCGCTGGTCTCCAGCGACGAGTCCGTGCGCATCCCCGAGCTGCCCGTCCCTCGGGCCGTGGCCACCGTGACCTGGCGCGCGGCCGACCGGGTGGGCCTGTCCTGGCGGTGGCGGTACGCCGCCGGCGACCGGGTCCACGAGTGCGGGCTCGGCTCCGACGACGACCTCGACGGTGTGCGCGACCTGACCGCCGAGCGAGCGCTGCTGCGCGACGTCGCGACCGACGAGCACGGTCGGCGCCTGCTCCGTTCCCCGGGCGGGGTGCTGCTGCCCGACGTGCTGCTCGGGACCGGTGACGTGCTCACCTTCGTCCGTCACCTGCTGCCCGCGCTGGAGGACGCCGAGGGCGTGGTGGTCGAGGAGCACGGCGACCGACCCGACTACCGCGAGGCGGTGTCGGACCCGCAGATCAGCTTCGAGGTGGTGCCCGCGGGGGAGGGCGAGGACACCGAGGCCACCGACTGGCTCGACCTCCACGTCGTCATCGACATCGACGGCGAGCAGCTGCCGCTGGCCGACGTGCTGGAGGCACTCACCCTCGAGCACGAGGTGGTCTTCCTGCCCAGCGGGCGCTACGTCCGCACCGACCACCCCGCCCTGGCGCGGCTCGCCGAGGCCGTCCGTGCCGCCGGCGAGGTCACCCGCGGTGAGAACGGTCGACTGCGGGTCGCCCCCCACGACCTCGGCACGTGGGGCGAGCTCGCCGAGCTCGGCATCGTGGACCAGCAGGCCGCCCAGTGGGTCCGCTCCGCGCAGGCACTGACCGACCTCACCGAGCTGCCGGAGGTCGAGCCGACCGGGCTGAGCTCGCAGTTGCGGCCCTACCAGCTCGACGGGTTCCGCTGGCTGGCGTTCCTGTGGGAGAGCGGCCTCGGCGGCGTGCTGGCCGACGACATGGGTCTGGGCAAGACCCTGCAGACGCTGGCGCTGATCGCGCACGCGACCGGGCGCGGCTCCGGGCCGTTCCTCGTGGTGGCGCCGACCAGCGTCGTGCCCGGCTGGGTGTCCGAGGCGGCCCGGCACACCCCGGGGCTGCGGGTCCGTGCCGTCGAGGGGACGGCCAAGCGCCGCGGCACGACGATCGCCGAGGAGGCCGACGGCGTGGACGTGCTCGTGACGTCGTACACGCTGCTGCGGCTGGAGGGCGAGGACTACACCAAGGTCGACTGGGGCGGCCTCGTGCTCGACGAGGCCCACCAGGTCAAGAACCACCGGGGGCAGACCTACAAGGCGGTGCGGATGCTCGACGCGCCGTTCCGCCTGGGGCTGACCGGCACCCCGTTCGAGAACCGCCTGATGGAGCTGTGGTCGCTGCTCTCCATCGTCACCCCGGGTCTCTACCCGTGGCCCCAGCAGTTCCAGGACCAGGTCGTCGGGCCCGTCGAGAAGCGCGGCGACGAGAACGCCCTGGCCCGCTTCCGCCGGCGCATCCGTCCCTTCCTGCTGCGACGCACCAAGTCACTGGTCGCCGCCGACCTGCCGCCCAAGCAGGAGCAGGTCCTCGACGTCACGCTCTCGCCCAAGCACCGTCGCATCTACGACACCCACCTCCAGCGCGAGCGGCAGGAGGTGCTCGGGCTCGTCGACGACTTCGAGCGCAACCGGATCGCGATCTTCGGTGCGCTCACGCGGCTGCGCCAGCTCAGCCTCGACGCGGCCCTGGTCGACCCGGCACAGGACGCGGTCGGGTCGGCGAAGCTGGACGTGCTCGTCGAGCACCTGCACGAGCTCGCCGCCGAGGGGCACCGGGCGCTGGTCTTCAGCCAGTTCACCGGCTACCTCGGGCGGGTGCGGGACCGGCTGGCGCGGGAGGGCATCGGAGCGGCGTACCTCGACGGCAGCACCCGCGACCGGGGCGCGGTGATCGAGGAGTTCCGCCGCGGCGACGCGCCCGTCTTCCTCATCAGCCTCAAGGCCGGTGGCGTCGGGCTGACACTGACCGAGGCCGACTACGTCTTCGTCCTCGACCCGTGGTGGAACCCCGCCGTCGAGGCGCAGGCCGTCGACCGGGCGCACCGCATCGGGCAGCAGAAGCCGGTGATGGTCTACCGCCTCGTCGCCACCGACACCATCGAGGAGAAGGTGATGGAGCTGAAGGCCCGCAAGGCCGAGCTGTTCGCGCAGGTCGTCGACGGCGACGGCGCCCTCTCGGGCGCGGTGACCGCCGAGGACGTCAAGGCGCTCTTCGAGGCCTGAGGTGGGCTCGGCCGTCCGCAGATCACCCCGCGACGGCGATGTTCATCACCCAGATCACGCCGAAGCGGTCCTGCACCTGGCCGAACTCGTCGCCCCACGGCTTCACCGACAGTGGCTCGTGCACCTCGCCACCATCGGCGAGCGCGTCCCACCGGCCGCGCAGCAGGTCGCCGTCGTCGCCGGACAGCGACAGCATGCCGTTGGCCGGCAGCGAGTCGGCGCCCATGCCGGGCAGGTAGTCCGAGGCCATCACCTGGACGCCCACGTCACGCCGGTCGAGCTGGGAGTGCATCACCTTGACGGCGTCGGGGCCGTCCATGCCCAGCTCGCCGTAGGTCATCACGCTCGGCTCGCCGCCGAAGACGGAGGCGTAGAAGGTGATGGCGTCACGTGCGACGCCCTCGACGTGCAGGTAGGGGTCGAGGAACGTGGCCACGGTGATTCCTGGCGTCGGTGGGAAGGTCGGTGCTCACTCTGACCGGCCCCACCGGCAGGAGTCATCGCTTCTTGGCGACGAGGCCCTCCGCGACACCGATCAGCGCGAACGCCGCGATCACCGCGACGATGAAGCCGAGCACGTTGAGCTCCCAGATGTCGCCGGTGCCGAGCAGGGAGGCGACGACACCTCCGATGAGGGCGCCGGCCACGCCGAGACCGAGCGTGCCGAGGAGTCCGAGGCGCTGGCGACCGGGCTTGAAGAGCCGCGCGAGCGCGCCGATGATCAGGCCGACGACGAGGAGTCCGAGGAGCTGCATGTCCTCGACGCTACGTCCCGATCCGGTGCTGGGACCTCACCCGGGCGATGATGTGCGGGTGAGGTGCGGCTACTTCGAGGCGGGCGTGTGCCGGTCGTGCACCCAGCTCCCCGTCCCGTACGCCGAGCAGCTGGTCGCCAAGGAGGCAGCCACCCGCGCGGCGCTGGCCGACGTGCCCGTGGACCCGACCGCCCCCGGGTGGGAGGACGCGGCGGCCAGCCGCGAGGAGGGGTTCCGGAACAAGGCCAAGATGGTCGTCGGGGGCACCGTCGAGGAGCCCACGCTCGGCATCCTCGACCCCCGCGGACACGGCGTGGACCTGCGCCACTGCGGCCTGCACGAGCCCGGCCTCCACGCGGCGCTGCCGGTGCTGGCCGACCACGTGCGGCGCGCGCGGCTGACGCCGTACGACGTACCGGGCAGGAGGGGCGAGCTGAAGCACCTGCTGGTGACGATCTCGCCGGACGGCGGGCTGATGGTGCGCTGGGTGCTGCGCTCGACCGAGGCGCTGCCGCGGCTGCGCAAGCACCTGCCGTGGCTGCTCGATCAGCTGCCGGTGTCGGTGGCCTCGGCCAACATCCAGCCCGAGCACAAGGCGGTGCTCGAGGGGCCGGAGGAGGTGCTGCTCACCGAGCAGGCGACCCTGCCGATGCGCCTCGACGTCCCCGGGCACCCGGTGGTGCTGCAGCTGCGGCCGCAGTCGTTCTTCCAGACCAACACCGCGGTGGCGACCGAGCTCTACGCCACCGCTCGCCGCTGGGTGGGCGACCTCGAGCCGCGTCGGGTGTGGGACCTCTACAGCGGCGTCGGCGGCTTCGCGCTGCACCTCGCCGCCGGGCTCGAGGCCCAGCGCCTCGTCACCGGCGTCGAGATCAGCGAGGAGGCGGTGGTGGGTGCGCGCCGGGCCGCCCGGCTGGCCGACCTGCGCGCCGACTTCGTCGCCGGCGACGCCGTCGCCTGGGCCACGACCACCGACGAGCCGCGCCCCGACCTGCTCGTGGTCAACCCGCCGCGACGCGGCCTGGGCGCCGACCTCGCCGGCTGGGTCGAGGCCTCCGGCGTGCCCGCGGTCCTCTACTCCAGTTGCCATAGCGGCTCGCTGGCCCGCGACCTGGCCGCGATGCCGTCGTACTCGCTGCAGCGCGGTCGGGTGCTCGACATGTTCCCCCAGACCACCCACCACGAGGTGCTGGTGCTCCTGACGCGTGGGTAGCGTCGCGGGCATGGACCAGCGCACCCTCGGACGCACCCACCGCACCGTCTCGGCCATCGGCCTCGGCACCTGGCAGCTCGGCGCCGACTGGGGCGAGGTCAGCGAGGAGCAGGCGCTCGACGTGCTGGCCGCCGCGGTCGACGCCGGCGTCACGCTGCTCGACACCGCCGACGTCTACGGCGACGGCCGCAGCGAGCAGCTGATCGGGCGCTTCCTGCGCGACCACGACGGACTGACCGTCGCCACCAAGATGGGCCGCCGCGTCGCCCAGGTCCCTGAGAACTACCATCTAGACCACTTCCGCGAGTGGACCGACCGCTCGCGCCGCAACCTCGGCGTCGAGGTCCTCGACCTCGTCCAGCTGCACTGCCCGCCCACAGCGACGATCACCGACGACGCCACCTGGGACGCCCTCGACACCCTCGTCGAGGACGGCGCGATCGCCGCCTACGGCGTCTCGGTCGAGACCTGCGACCAGGCCCTCGCCGCCATCGCGAGGCCCGGCTGCGCCAGCGTGCAGATCATCCTCAACGCCTTCCGCCTCAAGCCGCTCGACGAGGTGCTGCCGGCCGCGCGCGAGGCCGGCGTCGGCATCCTCGCGCGGGTGCCGCTGGCCTCGGGGCTGCTGTCGGGGAAGTACGACGAGTCCACCACCTTCGCCGAGGACGACCACCGCCACTACAACCGAGACGGCAGCGCGTTCGACGTCGGCGAGACCTTCGCCGGCGTCGACTACGAGACCGGCGTCGCGGCGGCCCGCGAGTTCACGGCGCTGGTGCGCGAGCACGGCCCGGAGGGCGCCACGCCCGCCCAGGTCGCGCTCGCCTGGTGCGCCCAGCAGGACGGTGTCAGCACCGTCATCCCCGGCGCCCGCAGCGCCGACCAGGCCCGCGCCAACGCCGCTGCCGGGGAGCTCCCCGCGCTCTCGTCGGCCCTGCTCGACGGGGTCCGCGCGCTCTACGACTCCCGGCTGCGTGAGCAGGTCCACAACCGCTGGTGAAGGTCGCGTGACCGCTGTCGCGCACGCCGTCGACGCGTCGTAGTCTCGGGCCCGTGGCCGAGGACTACTGCGAGCACTGCGACCTGCCGCTGTCGACCTGCGTGCACGGCAACCCGCCGGCACCGGAGCCGGTGAAGGCGCCGCCGAAGGCCTCGCCCGTGACCCGCAAGCGGGTCGCCAGCCCGCGGGCCGCCAAGGAGTCGACCGCGACCGTGCGGACGGCCCCGCGCCGGCGTACCGACAAGGCGGAGTTCAAGCCCGTCATCGTCCAGGTGCTGCAGGAGCACGGCGGCGAGCGCGAGGCCGACCTGGTGCTCGCCGAGCTGGAGGAGCGGTTGGCCGACGTGCTGAAGCCCGGCGACCACGAGACCGGCCCCACCGGCGAGGTCCGGTGGCGCACTGCCGCCCGCTGGGCGCGCAAGGAGCTCGCCGACGACGGGCTGCTGCTGGCGCCCCAGCCCGGTGTCTGGGCGCTGACCGACGAGGGCATGACCTCGCTCTGACGCGTGCGCGATCGACCTCTCGGCCGTGCGTGAGTGACGTCTCGGCCGTGCGTGAGTGACCTCTCGGCGGTCAGCAGTCGACCGCGATCTCGGCGCCGAGCCGCGCACCCTCGCGCAGGGGGAGGGCGTCGCCGGACCAGAACATCCCGGGGTCGTAGTAGTTGGTCGGCAGGTCCGGGGGGAGCAGCCCCATCGCGGTGTACGTCGCCGCGACGACCTCCGCGCAGTAGGTCAGCTCCGCGGGCGCCTGGCGTCGCACCCGGCCCCGCGCCCAGCGCCCGACGAGCTTGGCGGTGCTGGGGAACGGCGTCCCGTCGAGCCGCGCCACGGTGGACAGCACGGCGTCCTCCATCCCCGCGGTGATGCCGTCGGCGCCCGCGTCGAGCTGGCGGAACCACGCCTGCTGGTCGTAGCGGTCGTGCCACTGCCGGACCGCGTCGCGCAGGTCGTGCAGCTGGACGCCGCGCTGGTGCTGGCCGGTCCACACGTCGACGAGTCCCTTGCCGAGCTCGGCGTGCCACATCAGCGGCGGCAGGTCGTCGAGGACGATGGCCATGCCGACGTGGTTGACCGGGGCGTTGGTGAGGACCCGGATAGCGTGGTCGGCGGTCGAGCGGCCGCGGAAGAGCCACAGGTCGCCGGTGCGGGTCAGGTCCACGGCCCGGTCCAGGGAGATCCGGCTGCGTCGGTCGGACATGAGAGGAAGTGTGGTCCATGGCGGACGGCGGTGCGGGGAGGTCGTGGCTGCGCGCGGGTCTGACTTCGGGGCGGGTGTGGAAGGTGCTCGGCGTCGCCGGAGTCGCGGGGGTCGCCGCGACCGGGGTCGTCGTCGCGCGCGACCACCGTCGGCGTACCCGGATGTCGCCGGACGAGGTCCGTGACCGGCTCCACCAGCGCTACGCCGCCACCCGCGAGGAGGCGCCCGGCGACGCTGTCGGTGGCGACGCCTAGCCTCCCCGGCATGGACCTCGCCGCCGCGCACGACCTCGCCACCGGGCTGCTGGCCGAGCACGGCCTGACCGACTGGCGCGTGGAGTACGACGCAGCCAAGCGTCGCGCGGGCGTGTGCCGCTTCTCCACCCGCACCATCGGGCTGAGCGCGCCGCTCACGGTCCTGCACGACGAGGCGATGGTGCGCGACACCGTCCTGCACGAGATCGCCCACGCGCTGGTCGGCCCCTCGCACGGGCACGACGCGACCTGGGCGCGCACCGCCCGCGCCATCGGCTGCTCGGCGGAGCGCTGCGTCCCGGCCGACGCTCCCCGCGTGGCCGCCCCCTGGCTCGGCGTCTGCCCCGCCGGGCACACCGTCGACCGGCACCGGCGCCCCGAGCGCGTCCTGGTCTGCCGGCGCTGCAGCGGCAGCACCTTCGACCTGCGCCACGTCCTCACCTGGACCCACCACGGCCGTCCCGCGGCGCACCACCCCAACTACGTCGCCGAGCTCGCCGCGCTGCGCGACGGGCGTCGTGTCACGCGGCTCGAGGTCGGCTCGCAGGCCCGCATCACCGTGCCGGGGGACTACGACCGTGCCGTCGGCACCGTCCTCAAGCGCGGCCGCACCTGCTACCACCTGCGCGTGGGCAGGCTGGTCCTGCGCGTCCCGTTCCCCGGCGTCGAGCCGGCCTGAGTCCCTGTCCGAGTCCCTGTCCGAGTCCCTGTCCGAGCGCCGGGGCTCAGACCCCGGTCATCGCGCCCACGCGCTCGGGGCTGAACTGCGGGAACACCGTGGCGGTCGAGACCGTGGTCCGGGTCCGCACGACCTCGCTGAGCACCGAGCGGTAGTCCGTGGTCACGGTGAGGTCGGCGTCGTGGCTGTCACCCAGCCCGGCCCAGGTGCCGCGGTAGCCGCCCTTGACGCCAGCACCGAACAGGAACATCACGTTGCCCCAGCCGTGGTCGAGCCCGTAGTTGTTGTTCTCCACGACCCGGCGCCCGAACTCCGACACCGTCACCAGGGTGACCCGGTCCGCGGCCGGGCCGAGGTCCTCGAAGAACGCCGCGACCGAGCGGGCGAAGTCGTCGGCGTTGCGCTGCATCCGACCCCACTCCACGGTGCCGAGGTCGGAGTGCATGTCCCAGTCGCCCTGGTCGACGGTGATCACGGAGGCGCCGATGTCGCCACGGATGGTCCGCGAGACCGCCGAGAGCGCCTTGCCGAGGTCGCTCTTGGGGAAGTTGTCCGAGCGCTGCTGCTGGGCCTGGGCGGGACCGATCTCATCCACGGCCGCCATCGCCGAGCGCAGGGCGGGGGCCAGCGGGCTGCGCGAGCGCTGCCACATCTTGCCCAGCGAGCGGAGCCGGTCGTCGGTGGGGTCCCACTGGTCGTCGCCGGCGACGCCGACCTCGTCGAGACGGTCGAAGCCCATCCACGGCTGCGGGCCGTACAACGACGGCGGGGCGGAACCGATGGCGACCGCCTGCAGCGGCGAGGTCCCGGGCATGTCGCCGATGAGGCGGTTGAGCCAGCCCACGCGCTCGGAGGAGCCGGGGGTGGCGTCCTCGACGGCCTCCATGGCTGCGAAGTGCGAGCGGTTCGGCACGGCCAGGCCGGTGGCGTGCACCGCGCCCATCCTGCCCTGCTGCCACAGCGGCAGCAGCGGGGAGAGGGACGGGTGCAGGCCGAAGAAGTCGTCCTTGGCCACGAGCCGGTCGGCAGGGACGGCGATCCGCGGGCGCGCGCGGTAGTAGACCGGGTCGCCGTGCGGCACGACCAGGGACAGGCCGTCGGCGGCGCCGCGCATCGAGAGCACCACGAGGACGTTCGAGGCGCCCGACGCCGCGGCCGGTGCGCTGGGGCCGACGGTGACGACGGCCGAGCCCACCGTCATGGTGGCGCCGGCCAGGCCGAGGCCGCGCAGGAAGCCGCGCCGGCTCAGGTCGGCGCCGCGGAGCTCCGGGCACGAGCAGTCGCCGGAGCCGGGAGCCGAGGCGCGGGGCAGGGGAGAGGTGGTCACGAGCTCACCGTCCGTAGTGCAGCGGGTTGTCGAGGAAGGAGCCGAGCAGCCGGTTGAAGTGCCAGCGCATCAGCGGGTGGTCGGCGGTGATCTCCTCGGTGGGCTCGACGCCGACCGCGGTGCTCGCGGCCTTGAGGATGCCGCGGGTCGAGGGTCGACCGAGGATGCGTCGGCTCAGGTGGTCCACCAGCGGGGCGAAGCGCATCGGCAGCTCCGGCACCCAGTCGGTCGGCTGCAGGTAGTCGACGCCGGTCTTGGGCCACCAGCCGCCGGCCAGGGACCAGTGGATGTCCATCGACGCCAGCGCCCGTGCGGGCGTCGCCCAGGCCTGGTTGTCCAGCGGCTGACCGTCGGGGCGCGGCCAGGTCATCGGGGCCAACCCGATCACCGTGGACTGCCACAGCATCGCGTTGGCGGCGTCCTCGCGGCGCTGCGGCCTGCGCACGGTTGCGCCGAGGGCGCGGTACGTCGCGACCAGGTCCTCGGAGGGGTCGCGCAGCTTCACGCCCCGCGAGCCCTTGAACTCCACCGAGCGCACGAGCTCGCGCAGCACCGGGACGATCGCGGTGTCGTGCTGCAGGTAGGTGCGGGCCAGCCGGTCGACCAGGGCCTGCGGCGGGTCGTCGCGGACGAACTTCACCGCCAGCTTGCGCGCCAGGCGCTGGGCGGTCTGCGGGTGGTGGGCCAGGTGCACCAGGTAGCGGCGCACGAGGTCCCGGCCGTCGGCCGCGCGGTTGGCGTCGGCGAAGTCGCCCACCGCGACCGGTCCGGTCCAGTGGTCCTCCGGCTCGTACGTCGCGGCCCAGGTGCGCCACACGTCGACCCGGTAGCCGGTGAGGATGCGGGCCGAGGCCTTCACGTCGTCCTCGGTGTAGTGCCCGACGCCGACGGTGTGGAGCTCGAGGAGCTCGCGGCCGAGGTTCTCGTTCGGGGCCTTCTTGGTCGAGACCGCCTGGTCGAGGAAGAGCAGCATGCTCGGGTGCGTGATCGCCTCGACCAGCATCTCGTCGAAGCGGCCCAGCGCGTGGCGGCGGATGACGTCGCCGTACGACGCCCGCCAGACGCCCTGCTTGTCGCCGTTGACCGGCACGTGCAGGTGGGCCTCGAAGAACTCCGTCATCCGCTCCAGCACCTGGTGCGGGGAGGTCATCCGGCGCACCATCAGCCGGCAGGAGTAGTCCGACATGACCTCCCAGACCGCGCGCACCTCGTCCTGCTGCCGCTTCCACAGCGTCGCCGCGTCCCGGTGGAGGTCCGGCCACCAGTCGCCGATCGCAGCGTCCGCGTCCGCCGTGGCGAGCTGCTGCTCGAACCACGCGAGACCGCCGCCGGCCGACTGGACCTCGCGGACCAGCTCGGGGGTGGTGCCGTAGCTGAACCGGCTGACCATGTGGCGGTCCGCGGCGCCCAGGACGGGGGTCTGGGCGTACCGGACGGGCCGGAACTTCTTCTTCTGCTTCTTGCGTCGACGCACAGTGGCTCCGCGGCGGGGGTCCGAGGGTGGGGGAACTCGCAGGAGTGCCCAGGTGCTGATCCAGCTGGTGTAGCTGCCGATCCGGGAGGATCGGTCGGGCCTGGGGGGAGGCCCGGTTGCTGCTGGCGTGGAGTCCCGGGCGACGGAAAGCGTCCGGGAACCCCCCTGATCGTCTGCAGTGGCAGGAGCCTGAGGGGTCGAACCGGGTTTCCTTTACACACCCGGCCAGGTTCGGTCCCCTCGGTCGAGCGGGCATGGCCCGAACGGACTAGGGGCGGCCCTCCGCACGACCCCCCGCGTGGTGCCTGGCGCCCGTGTCGGGCGGTGGCTAGCGTCGCGTGGGACAAGCCCCCCTCAGCGACGACCTCCGGAGGTCCCGTGTCCGACCAGTACCCCCCGCCACCGCCCAGCGAGCCCACCGGACCGGCCGGCTCCGCGCCGCCGCCCCCGCCGGCCCCGCAGTGGGGTGACACGACCGGCGCGCAGCCGACCCCGGCGTACGCCGCGGCCCCGCCGGCGCCCGCCGGTCAGATGGGTGCCGGCCCGATCGGTCAGGTGCGCAGCACCGGCGTGGCGTTCCTGCTGTTCATCGTCACCTTCGGGATCTACGGCTGGTACTACTGGTACAAGGTCCACGAGGAGATGAAGCAGCACTCCGGCCAGGGCATCGGCGGCGCGGTCGCGCTCATCCTGGCGATCTTCGTGAGCATCGTGATGCCCTACCTCACCTCCGCCGAGGTGGGCGGACTCTACAAGCGCCGTGGGCAGAAGGAGCCGGTCAGCGGCGTCACGGGGCTGTGGTACTTCCCCGGCATGTTCATCCTCGTCGGCCCGATCATCTGGTTCGTCAAGACCAACGGCGCGCTCAACGACTACTGGAAGTCGCTCGGCGCCCAGGGCTGAGGCACAGGGTCCCGAGGCTCGCTGCGCTCGCACCTCGACCACCGATGGTCGAGGTGCGAGGAGCGTCAGCGACGAGCCACGAGACCCGTGTGGGGCTGGAGGTCCCAGAGGTACCGGCTGCCGGGCACCAGGTCGAGGTCGCGGTCGGCGCCGATCCGGTTGACGCTGGCCATCAGCTCGGTCATCCGCCGCGAGAGCTCGGCGTCGTCGCCGCCGCTGCCGTAGAACGCGTGCACGTCGTGCATCCCGGCGGTGGGGAAGAGCTCCTCCACGATCGCGTCGGCGTGCGGCGGGTCGGGGTGGCTGCCGGGCAGTGGTGAGAGGCAGCGATGCTGGAGGTACGCCGACGTCGCCTGGGTCCGGATCGCGATCGGCGTGTGCTCGACCAGCCAGCGGTGCAGCCAGGTCTCCTCGTCGAGCTCGGCGGGCCGCCGCAGCACGGCGGTGTTGGCCAGCACGTCCGCGCGGCTGCCGTCGTAGGTCTCGGCGGGGTCGACGCGCCGGCGCTCCTCCACCAACCAGCCGGCCGTGGTGGCGCCCGGGGCGCTCGTCCCGAGGTGGTCCGCGAGCGCGCCGGCCACCCGCTCCGGCTCCGGGCCCCACACGCTGACGACGGCGCCGATCGGCTCGCCGGTGCCGAAGCGCAGGGCGTCGGCGACGTGCTCGTCGTCGAGGTTCACCTGCAGGCGCAGCGCGCCGGTGGCGGCGAGTGCCTCGCGCAGGGCGGGGGCGGTCAGCGCGGCGCCGAGCCCGTCGCCCCACACGAGGAACATCGCCTTGGGAGTGCCCGCGGGCAGCCAGGTGGTCACCCGAGCAGGCTAGTAGAACGTGTTCTTGTTGTCTTCGGCTCACGGCCGTGGCGGCCGTGTGGGCTGCGGCAGGGCCTCAGGCGCTCATCGGCAGGTCGTCGGGCGGCAGCGGGACGACCCGGTCCGCGGTCGCGAGGTGCACCAGGTCGGCCGGGAGACCTCCGCGCCGGCAGGCGGCGAGCAGGCCCGCGGCGAACCGGCGGTCCTCAGTGTCGACGGGGTGCGTGCCCGGCCGGGCACGCAGCATGGCCACCCGGCCGTCGGGCGCCGCGTCGTCGAGCACGCCACGCAGCATCGCGACCATCGAGTCGAGCTGGTCGGGCTCGGGCAGGTCGACGCAACCCTCGACCTCGAGCACGCCGGCCATGGGGTGGTCGTCCTCGTCGATGAGCAGCAGCCACAGGCCGTGCCTGCGGTGGGCGTCGTGCGCTCCGACGAGGTGGCGCCAGGTGCGCAGCAGGGAGACCTGGTCGTCAAGGACGAGCGTGTCGGGGCTGTAGGTGCCGCCGTCCCAGTCGGGGTCCGCGGCGGGGTCGCAGTCGGGGTGGTCAGGCAGGTCCGAGATGTCCATGCCCTCAGGCTGCCCCGCACCGGGGCCGGTCGTCGGCGCTCGTCCACAGGAGTCGGGTCCGGGGTGACCTGTGGACGGCAGGGGGGCCGAGGGTGGCCGGCCGGCGCGGCAAGGTTCATCGGCCGGCCGACGTACCTTGACGTGGGACGACGAACCTCTGTCGTCCAGCGGCAAGGTCCATCGGCCAGCCGACAAACCGCCCGAGCCCGCCAGCCTCAGACCACGGACCGGTAGACCTCCACGGTCCGCTCGGCGATGGCCGGCCAGCCGAAGGACTCGATCGCGCGCTGCCGGCCCGCCCGGCCCATCGCGGCGGCTGAGTCGGGGTCGGAGACGACGCGCAGCATCGCGTCGGCGAAGTCGGCGACGTACTGCTCGGGGTCCAGCGGGGTGCCCGTGCCGTCGGTGGCCTGCTCGATGGGCACCAGGACGCCGGTCGAGCCCGGCACGACGACCTCCGGGATGCCTCCCGTGGCGGTCGCGACGACCGCCGTCTCGCACGCCATCGCCTCGAGGTTGACGATGCCGAGCGGCTCGTAGACCGACGGGCAGGCGAAGACGGTCGCCTGCGTGAGCAGCGCGATCACCTCCGCGCGCGGCAGCATCTCGGGGATCCATACGACCCCGCCCGCGTCGCCGCGGGACTCCCGCAGGCCGGCGACCAGGCCCTCGACCTCGGCGAGGATCTCGGGGGTGTCCGGAGCGCCCGCGCACAGCACGACCTGCACCTCGGGCGGCAGAGCCGCGCACGCGCGCAGGAAGAGCGGCAGCCCCTTCTGCCGGGTGATCCGGCCGACGAAGACCACCGACGGGCGCTCGGGGTCGACCCCGAGACGACGGCACACCTCCTCGTCCGGCCGCGGAGCCCACAGCCCGGTGTCGATCCCGTTGTGCACGGTGTGCACGCGCGCCGGGTCGACCGCGGGGTAGGAGCGCAGCACGTCCTCCCGCATCGCCGCCGACACCGCGATCACCGCGGCGGCGGACTCGTAGGCGGTGCGCTCCACCCACGACGACAGGCGGTAGCCGCCGCCGAGCTGCTCGGCCTTCCACGGCCGCAGCGGCTCGAGGCTGTGCGCGGTCACCACGTGCGGCACGTCGTGCAGCAGCCCCGCGAGGTGGCCGGCGTGGTTGGCGTACCAGGTGTGGCTGTGCACCAGGTCGGTGCCCGCGCAGGCGTCGGCCATCGCCAGGTCGACCCCCATCGTGCGCAGCGCCGGGTTGGCCGCGGACAGCTCCGCGAGGTCGGCGTACGACGACGTCAGCTGCTCCGAGCGCTCCGCGCCGAACGCGTGCACGTGGGTCTCGAGGTCGTCGCGGTCGCGCAGCGCGCGCACCAGCTCGGCCACGTGGACCCCGGCCCCTCCGTAGATCTCCGGCGGGTACTCCTTGCTCAGCACGTCGACTCGCACACCGCGAACCTACTCGCCACCTCCCGGGGCTGGGGAGATGTGGTTAACGTGAGCGTCATGAGTGCCAGCGCCGGCCGCAAGAAGGTCCTCGCCATCGTCCTGGCGGGCGGTGAGGGCAAGCGGTTGATGCCGTTGACCGCAGACCGTGCGAAACCTGCGGTGCCGTTCGCCGGCATCTACCGGCTCATCGACTTCGCGCTGTCCAACGTCGTGAACTCCGGCTACCTCAAGGTGGTCGTGCTGACGCAGTACAAGTCGCACAGCCTGGACCGCCACGTCACCCAGACCTGGCGGATGTCGAACCTGCTGGGCAACTACGTCGCGCCGGTGCCGGCGCAGCAGCGCGTCGGCAAGCACTGGTACCTCGGGTCGGCCGACGCGATCTACCAGTCGCTCAACCTCATCCGCGACGAGAAGCCCGACATCGTGGTGGTCGTCGGCGCCGACCACGTCTACCGGATGGACTTCGCCCAGATGGTCGCCCAGCACGTCGAGTCCGGCGCCGCGTGCACGGTCGCGGCGATCCGGCAGCCGATCGCGATGGCCGACCAGTTCGGGGTCATCGACGTCCAGCCCGACGAGCCGTCGCGCATCCGGGAGTTCCTGGAGAAGCCCACCGACCCGGTCGGGCTGCCCGACAGCCCCGGCGAGGTGCTGGCCTCGATGGGCAACTACGTCTTCGACGCCGACGCCCTGGTCGAGGCGGTCACCCGCGACTCCAGCACCACCGGCTCCAAGCACGACATGGGCGGCGACATCGTGCCGGCGTTCGTGCGCCGCTCGCAGGCCGGCGTCTACGACTACAAGGACAACGTGGTGCCCGGTGCCACCGCGCGCGACGCCGGCTACTGGCGCGACGTCGGGACGCTCGGCTCCTACTACGCCGCCCACATGGACGTCGTCTCGCCGATGCCGATCTTCAACCTCTACAACACCGAGTGGCCGGTCTACACCTCCTACGGCCCGCAGCCGCCGGTGAAGCTGGTCCAGGGCGCCAACGGCTCGCCCGCAGCCACCGACGAGACGCTCCTGTCGCCCGGCGTCGTGGTCTCCGGCGGGTCGGTGTCCCGCTCGGTGCTCTCCCCGGACGTCCGCGTCGAGGACGGGGCGGAGGTGACCGGCTCGGTGCTGCTCAACGGGGTGACCGTCGGGGCCGGGGCGGTCGTGCGCGACACCATCCTGGACAAGAACGTCGTCGTCCCGCCCGGCGCGGTCATCGGGGTCGACCCCGAGGCCGACCGGGCCCGCGGCTTCCTGGTCACCGAGGGCCTGACGGTGCTCGGCAAGGACCAGCCCTTCCCGACCGACGCGTGAGCCGCTCCTTCAGCCGCGCCGAGCTGGAGTCCTTCCGCGACGCGGAGGTGCCCGACCTGCTCGGCGGCCCGGACGACCCGTCGGTGCGACTGCTGTTCGTCGGCATCAACCCCGGCCTGTGGACCGCGGCCACGCAGACCCACTTCGCCCACCCCGGCAACCGGTTCTACCCCGCGCTGCTGCGCGGCGGCGTGATCACCGCACCGGTCGACGCCGCGGCCGGCATGGGCGAGGAGGACCGTGCCCGCTTCCGGGCCCGCGGCATCGGCATCACCAACCTCGTGCGCCGCGCCACCGCCAAGGCCTCCGAGCTCACGACCGAGGAGCTGCGGGCCGGGGGAGCGGACCTGGTCGCGCTCGTCGAGCGGGTGCGGCCGCGGGTGGTCGCCGTCGCCGGCATCACCGCCTACCGGCAGGCCTTCGCGCTGCCCAGGGCCGTGCCCGGGCGGCAGCCGGAGCCGATGGGGCCGGCCGAGCTGTGGGTGGTGCCCAACCCCAGCGGGCTGAACGCGCACGAGACGGTCGAGAGCCTCGCAGCGGCGTACGCCGAGGTCGGCCGCGCCGCCGGGCTGCTGTAGGCGCAGCGGTGCGGGAGGCGCTCAGTCGCGCCGGACGACGAGCGCGTTGGCGACGTTGCGCAGCACGGAGTCCGAGGGGTCGTTGAGCACCTTCAGCACGCCGCGCTTGCCGCCGACCATGGTGGTCGAGCCGCCCCCGTCGAGGTTGAGCGCCTCGTCGGCGCCGAGGTCCTGCATCATCCGGGCCAGCTCGACCATCGTGTAGCCGCGGCTGTCGTCGGAGCGGCCGTCGACGGCGAGCAGCAGCACCTCGTTGGTGTCGCGGTCGATGCCCACGGCGGTGCGGGGGTGCATCTCGGAGTCGTCGACGACCTGCACGACGCCGTCGTCGATGAGCAGCTTGGAGCCGGTGATGACCAGCCGGGGCCGACCGCGCAGGCCCCACGAGACGTCGGCGTCACCGCGCTTGAGCTTGCGCAGCTGCTTCGCGCCCTCGCCCCGGCCGATCAGCACCAGCCCGTCGATCGGGCGTCCGGCCCTGAGCTTGCCGCGGTTGGCCACGACCCGCCCGCCGTGGACCTCGACCATCCGGACGTTCTGCTGCTGGCCCTGGGTGACCTCGTAGCCAGGGGTGCGGCCCCACTTGCGCGTGTAGATCCCGATGCCGCCGGGCAGCACGAAGTGGCTGTTGATGTTGGTGACGTCGGCGGCCGGGCGCTGCTTGATGCTGCCCCGGAAGGCGATCTCGCCGAACTGCGGCCGCCCCTTCTTCGTCAGGAAGAACCCCTGGTTCCACCCGGTCTCGCGGGCGTTGAGCAACCCCCTGCGCGGGGAGGCAGTGACACCGAGCGGTGCCCCGGTGCGACCGATGTCGTAGAAGTCGCCGTTGACGGCAGCCACCGCGCCCGCGTCGCGCGCCATGGTCAGGACGTCCTCGACCGCGGCGACCTTGCCGGGGTTGACCACGTCGAGGCGGATGTCGTCACGGTCGAGGTCGACGGCCAACAGGTGCGCGATGACCGGGCCGCGGGCATCGGTCTGGGTCCAGGTGGTGTGGACGACGCCGGGGCCGAGGCGCCGCTGGGTCGTGGCGGAGCGCTGCGCGGGCAGGGCCCTGCGGGCCGCGACGTACGGCGCCGGCTGACCGACCACGCCGTCGGAGCTGTGCCAGGTGGGCTCGGCCGGCCCCAGGTCGACCACCTGGTCGGCGGGGCGCGCGACGCGCTCCTCGGCGGTCGCGTCGGACGGCCGGTCCGCGCCCGGGACCGCTGCCGCTGGCGCGACGACGACGCCGCTCAGGGCGAGGGCAGCGAGGACGGACCGAGAACGCACCAGTCGATGTTAAAGGAGTGACTGATGTGACGGAAGGGCTCGTCGGGGCGGCGTGAGTTTCATCGGGGGGCCGCTGGGCCTCACGGCTTCCCGACGCAGGTGCATCGGCGGGCCGTGAGGTTCATCGGGGCGCCGATGAACCTTCGCCCAGCCGGCCCACCGCAGCCCGGCCGACCCAGCCGGCCCACCCCTCCAGCCCACTCAGCCCAGCCGGCCCGCCGTGTGCAGCACGGTGTCCTCGAGCAGCACGACGCCGGGGGTCCGGCTGCTCATGCCGGCGAAGGTGTCGCTGAGCGGGCTCGCGAGGAGGAAGAGCGACTGCCCCTCCGGCACCTCGACCCCGACGGCCGGCAGCTCGATCCGGACCTCCTCGCCGACCAGCGGCAGCGCGGCGCGGAAGGGGAGCACGTTGTTGTGCACCAGCGTCGCGTCGGCGGGAGAGGTGCCGATCGCGAGGCCGTAGAAGGCGCGGGCGTCGGCCCCGACGGTGGTGGCCAGCGCGGTGAGGTGGGACCCGCCCGCCACGGTGAGCGGACCCTCGGCCACCTCGTGGGCGATCGGTACGCCGGCGGCGGCGGTCGTGGCGACGGTGCCGACCGGCAGCTCGAGGCGGCGCTTGACGCTGCGGGTCGTCACGCACCCGGACTCCGGGGTGGCGAGGTGGAAGCGGCCGTAGCCGCGTACCTTCTTCTTCGCCCCCTTGAGCGCGCGGTCGAGGAAGGCGAGGGTCAGGTCGGTGAAGTCGCCGCCGGAGAGCTTCTCCGCGCAGGGGTCGGAGCTGACGGTGACGCCGGCGGGCAGCACGGCGGGCAGGGCGTGGCCGCCGTTGTAGGCGGTGAAGATGCTGCGCTTGCGGGCCTTCCGCGTGAGCGCCACCTTCCAGTTGGTCAGCGCCTGCTCCAGGGGGAACAGGGTGTCGGTCGTGCCCTGGCCGAACAGCACCGGGACGTCCAGCCTCGCGCCCTGCGCGACCTGCCACTTCGGGCCGTTCTTCTCCATGAAGGTCGCCATGTCCTCGGTGCTGGGCACCGAGCCGTCCGGCCAGGTGCCGGTCGCGGCACCCTCGACGAGGGCCTTGTAGACGTTCGGCGGCAGCGCGTCGCTGGGCAGCGACCCCGCGGACAGCGCGAGGGCCCACTCGGTGCGCACCACGCCCTCGGGGGCCAGGCTCTCCTCGAGGTCGTGCCAGGTGATCTGCGGGACCAGGGCGTCGACGACCTGCCGACCGGTCGCCCGGATCTCCTCGAAGGCCATGAGGAACTGGTAGCCACCGCCGTACGACCCGCCGATGGCGCCGATCCGCGGGTCGCCCTTGCGGTCCTGGATCACCCAGGGAAGCTCGCTGACCAACTTCACCAGGGCCCGGACGTCGTGGCCCTCGAGGTCGGGGTTCTCGACGTGGGTGTGCCCGCCGGACTCGCCGAAGCCGCGCTGGTCGAAGGAGAGGACGCCGTAGCCGGCCTCCAGGAACCGGGCCGCCTGGGCCTCGTCCGTCCAGCGTGACCCGCCCCAGCCGTGGGACTGGAAGACCAGCGGGACCTTCGTCTTCCGGCCGGTCGCGATGCCCGGACGGAACAGCGTCCAGCAGATCTGGACCGGCTCGGTCTCGCCCGGCTCGGGGACGCTGTCGAGGCACCCGTCGGTCACGACGTTCGCGGCCTTGCTGGTCCTGGCCGCCGCCTGTGCGCCGGTCGTGGCGCCGAGCGTGGTCAGGCCGAGCGCAGCCGCCAGGGCGGTCGCGACGGCGGTGCGGGTGGCTCGGGTGGTTCGACGCACGGGGGCTGCTCCTCGAAGGTTCGGTTGCCGGGGACAACGAGAGACGGTCGTCACAGGTCACGGGCTGCCGCGGACCGGGTCGCCGGCGGCGTACCTTCTCTGCGTGGGCACCTGGAACTCCCTGGCCGTGGGGGACAACCTCGTGGTGCTCGCCGACCTCGCCGCCCAGGGTGCGCGCTTCGACGTGGCCTACCTCGACCCGCCCTACAACACCGGCAGCGCGCTGACCTATCGCGACCGCACGCCCTCGCACGAGGAGTGGGTCGCGTCTCTGCGGCCACGGCTGGAGGCCGTGCGTGCGGTGCTCGCGCCGACCGGCGCGGTCTTCGTCAGCATCGACGACCACGAGGTCGCGCGGCTGAGGCTGCTGCTCGACGAGGTCTTCGGCGAGGATCAGTTCCTCGCGCAGGTCGTGGTCAACCTCAACCCCAAGGGGCGCCAGCTCGGGCCCGGCTTCGCCACCAGCCACGAGTACCTCCTCGTGTACGCCGTCGACCGCTCGGCCTGCGCGCTCGACGCATCCACCCCCGACACGGTCGATCCCGCCGACTTCCCGCACCACGACGAGGCGAGCGGTCGCGCCTTCCGGCTGCTGCCGCTGCGCAACACCAACAAGAAGTTCAACCCCACCACCGCGCGCACCCTGCACTACCCGCTGTGGGGCGACCCGGCGAGCGGCCGCGTCGCGACGGCCCCCTTCGACGGCGCCCGCGAGGTCGAGCCGGTCTTCGGCGACGGCACCCCGGCGGTCTGGCGGTGGAGCGCGCCGCGCGTCGACGAGCGCCCCGACGACCTGGTCTGCCGGGTGGTCAAGGGCCGCGGCGGCGAGCGGGTCGACGTCTACCAGCGCGACTGGCTGCACGCCGGGCGCCGCAAGAAGCTGCGCACCGTCTGGCTGGCCGAGGAGGTCGGCTCCACCGACACGGCCGTGGCCGAGCTCAAGGCGCTGGTCGGACCGGTCTTCGCCTCGCCCAAGCCCACCGGGCTGCTGCGCCGCGTCCTCGGCACCTACCCCGACGACGCGCGGGTGCTCGACCCGTTCGCCGGCAGCGGCACCACCGGGCACGCGGTGGCGATGCTCAACGCCGAGGACGGCGGGCGGCGGACCTGTCTGTCGATCAACCACCCCGAGTCGGTGCCGCCCGGCTCACCCGCGGCCGCCGCGGGCCTCGCCACGGTCGCCGACATCACCCGGGCCCGCCTCACCGCCGTCGCCGAGGCATACGGCGGTGGGCTGGCCCTGCGCTGAGCAGCACCGTTGCAGGGCCGGGCTCAGCCGACGCCGACCGCCTTCTCGAGGTTGGCGACCTCGTCGTCGAGGTGGGTCAGCAGCCGCTGCAGGTGCGGGACCGTGCGGCGGCAACCGGTCAGGCCGAAGCCCATCTGCCCGTCGTAGGAGGTGCAGGTGATGTTGAGCGCCATGCCGTTGATCGGGATCGACAGCGGGTAGGTGCCGGTGAGCTTCGCGCCGTTCCAGTAGTGGCTGGTGCGGGGGCCGGGCACGTTGCTGATGATCAGGTTGTACGGCGGTCGCACGATGCCCTGCATCCGCAGCAGCGGCGCCAGGATCGCGGGCGCCTGGCCCAGCGCGCTCATCGCGAGGATCTGCGTCTGGGTCATCGACGACAGCGCCTCCTTGCCGTCGCGCATCGAGAGGTGGATGCGGTCCAGGCGCTCGGCCGGGTCGCCGAGGTCGGTGGCCAGCTGCACCATCACCGAGCCGATCGCGTTGCCGCCCTCGGCCGAGGCGATCTGGGACTGCTTGGCGTTGAGGCCGACCGGGACCATCGCGACCATCGGGTCCTCGGGCAGCGCGTCGAGCTCGAGCAGGTAGGTGCGCATCGCGCCGGAGCACATCGCCAGCACGACGTCGTTGATCGTGGTGCCGGACGCCTTGGCGATGGCCTTGAGCCGCTCCACCGGCCAGTCGTCGGCCGCGAACCGGCGGGCGCCGGTGATCGACTGGTTGAAGATCGTGCGCGGGGCGTAGAAGGAGACCGCGGAGGTCTGGTTGCGCACGCCCTTGGAGAGGGTGCGGACCAGCGCACCGGGCATGCCGGCCGCCTCGGCGGCCACGCCCAGCGCCGTACGGAAGGCTGCGACGGGGACCTCGGGCAGCGTGGTCGGTGCGTCCTCGACCGGCTTGCGCTGGGGGCGGGAGTGCCGCGCCCAGGGCGCAAGCATGCCGCGCTCATCGGCCTGACTTGGCTCAACTGGTTAGTGCGTGACCTCGCCATGGTCGAGCGCGTCGAGGATGGTCTGCTGCTGGTCGGGTACGACGGGCGCGAAGGTCTGCTGGGTGCCGTTGATCGCGATGGTCGCGGACCGCAGTGGCCGTAGTTGCCGGACGACGTTGCGGATCGCGACACCGGTCCGTGCCTGGACCTCGCGGCTGACTGCGAGCGCGGTGAACACGATGGTTAGGTGGGCCTCGATCGCGTCGCGGGTGCGGTGGAACATCGGCCGGGCGCGTAGATCGGTCTTGGACATCCGGAAGGACTGCTCGACCTGCCACAACGCGTGGTAGCTGCCGATCACCTCACCGGCCGGCATCAGGGCAGCGGGGATGTTGGTGACGTAGCCCTTCAGACCGACCAGACGACGGGCCCTGGCCAGGGCCTTCTCATCGAGCGTCCGCGCGCCGTTGGTGGTCTTCACAAACCTGGGCGCGCGTGCGGTCTTCTCCCCGGCGACCACGGCGGTCGCGCGGTTCTCCTGCAGGGTGAGGGTCTTGTTGTCTCGCACTGCTCGCTTGGTCGAGTACGCCCAGATCGCGCGCCACGACCCTGGATGCAGGTCGGGCTCCCAGATCGGCTCGGCCTTGCGGTGGGGGTCGCTGACCGTCTCGGTCGCGCCCTTGCTGGTGCCGCGTTGGGTCTTGGGGGTGATGGTGTCGATGACCTGGGCGTCGGTGAACGCGTCGCCATGCCAGCGGAAGTGGGACTCCAAGTCGATGGGCGCCTTGCTGACGCGGGACCCCACGATGAACCGCAGGTCGGCGTCGTCGAGTTCGCGCAGGTTCGTCGCGGACAGCATCCCGGCGTCGGCGACGATCACGATGTCGGCCAGCCCGTGTCGAGCCTGGAACTGCTTCACGATCGGGATCAAGGTGAGGGTCTCGGCCTTGTTGCCCTCGAAACAGCCGATCTCGAGCGGAAACCCGCGCCGGTCGACCAGCAGCCCGACCACGATCTGGGGGTCGACGCGGCGTTCCTTGGAGTAGCCGACCTTACGCAGGTCGTCTTCCTTCTCGGCCTCGAAGTAGAGGGTGGTGACGTCGTAGAGGATCAGGCTGATGTCGCCGTGGTTGGCGGCGTGGGTGAAGCAAGCGGTCGCGATCTGGTCGCGGTAGTTGCCGTGCTCCTTGGTCGTGGCGTGCGCGCGGGCCAGGGTCCGTTTCATCGTCGCGTAGCTCGCAGGCCTCCGACCGAGGTCGGTGAGCACGCGGCCGGTGTCCAGCAGAGAGGTTGGCTCCACGATCCGGGCGATGACCAGGTCGCGAAAGACCGGGTCGTCGACGACGTCGAACCCGAGGCTGTTGAACACGCCAGCCAGAGTCTGGTGCAGCAGCCGGGAGTCGGTGCCGAGCACCCGGCCCGCCTCGTCGCGGACTTCCGCGACCGGAGTGGTGATGTCGTCGAGGGCGGGCTGGTCCGCCGGCGCGGTGACCAGTCCGGCGACCCGTGGAGTCGGGGTGACGTCGAGGTCGAGGGCCGCTTGGCCAGGGTCAGCGAGCAGGCTGCGCGCCTGCTCGAGCAGCAGCCCGAGTTCGGCGTCGGTGTGCGCGGACCCGAGGTGCTTCACGATCTGCTGACGTCCGCCGGCGTACTCGGCGATCTGTACCGCGGTGGCGCCCGACGCGGTCCTAACCCGCCGGATGAACGCCACCTGGAGACCCTAGACCGAGGCTTCTTAGTGCGTGAAAACGCACTAAGCCGTCACTGTTCGTGCAGGTCAGCGCAATCCGGTCCGAATCAGGCGTGGCCAGTGAGCCAAGTCAGGTGGGGGCGGGAGTGCCGCGCCCAGGGCGCAAGCATGCCGCGCTCATCGGGGTCGGTGGTGAGCACGCTCTGCATCAGGCGCATCGCGGAGATGCCGTCGACCAGCGCGTGATGGATCTTCGTGTAGAGCGCGACCTTGCCGTCGGCGAGGCCCTCGATGACGTGCGACTCCCACAGCGGCCGCTCCCAGGCCAGGCGGGTGGAGTGCAGGCGCGAGCACAGCTCGAAGAGCTCGCGGTAGCGGCCGGGCGCCGGCAGCGCGCTGTGCCGGACGTGGTGCTCGATGTCGAACTGCTCGTCCGGCCGCCACACCAGCTGGGCGCCGGTCTTGACCGAGCGGTGCGGGTGCTTGAGGAACAGCGGCGCCACCTCGTCGATGTCGCGCATCGACTCGTACATCTCGCGGATGTAGTCGGGTCCGGCCCCCTCCGGCTTCTCGAACAGCTGCAGCCCGCCGACGTGCATCGGCATGGAGCGGTTCTCCGAGAGGAGGAACGCAGCGGAGGGAGGATCGATGACGGAGACCACGGAGGAGCCTTTCGGTGGAACGGGTTCTCGTGAACCTGTCCGGTGAGGGTGGCCCACGATCCTGCCGTGCGCGTGACGCACGCCACAAGCAACAGTGACAGAACGGACCAACGGCGCGGAGGTGACGCGCGGCCCGCCGATCGTCCACAGGTCGGACCCCTGGTCTGGTCCTCCCCAGGGCGACGACGAGGGAGCCGCGACCGGCTCCCTCGTCCCTAGGTTCGTCCCGTCCGCGCCGGACCCGCCGGCGCCACCTCTCGGGAGGCATCCATGCACCGCACCGTCCCCACCCCCGCCCGCCCGCTCGACCGCCCACTCGACCGCCCGCTGGCTCGGCTGCTCGTCGTGCTCGCCGCGGCGCTGGTCGCGCTCCTCGTCACGGCCGCGTCGGTCGGCGCCGCGCCGGACGCCAAGGCCCCGGCGCCGGAGACCATCGTCAAGGTCACCGGCAACGCCTCGGAGGGCTTCGGCATCGAGCACTACGACGGCAGCTCGACCTTCCCGCCGACCCACTCCGAGGCGATGGCCGAGTGCCAGGAGTACTCCGCCAAGGTCGGGCGCATCCGCTGCCGGGTCGAGGTCAAGACCTGGTACCGCGACCTCGTCGCCACCAAGCGTGCGCTGAAGTACGCCCACCGCTCCTGACCGGCGCCCGGCCGGGACCGGGCCGAACCGGGCCGAACCAGGCCGGCTCGGGCCCGACCCGGGAGGGCGACCCGCACGGACGTACGCCGCTGGCAGGATCACCACGTGGACCTCGCCTCGCTCGACCGGCTGCGGTCCCGGCGACTGTCCCGGGGCCTGACCATCGGCCGCAGCTCCTACCGCGCCCGGGTGGCCCGCTTCCGCACCAAGCGGTGGCAGGTCGCCCAGTGCGCGGTCGCGGCGGCGGTCGCCTGGCTGGTGGCCAAGCACGCGCTGGGCCACGAGGTCCCGGTCTTCGCGCCGATCGCGGCGGTGCTCGCGCTCGGGACCTCCTACGGCCAGCGGCTGCGCCGCGTCGCCGAGATCACCGTCGGGGTCGCCGTCGGCGTGCTGCTGGCCGACCTGCTCGTCGCCCTGCTCGGCACCGGCGCGTGGCAGCTCGGGCTGGTGGTGGCCATGGCGATGACGGCCGGGATCCTGCTCGACGGCGGCACGATGCTGGTCAACCAGGCGGCGATCCAGTCGATCTTCGTGGTGGCGCTGCTGCCGGGCACCGGTGGGGCCTTCACCCGGTGGACCGACGCGCTGGTCGGCGGGCTCGTGGCCCTGGTGGCCGCGACCATCGTGCCGGCCGCGGCACTGCGGCGCCCGCGCGAGCAGGCCTCGGTGGTGCTGCGCAAGCAGGCGCGGCTGCTGCGGGGCGTGGCGGAGGTGCTGCGCGAGGGCGACGCCGACCTCGGGGCCGAGCTGCTGGCCGAGGCGCGCTCGACCGAGCCGCTGATCCGCGAGCTCGAGGACGCCGCGGCGGAGGGCATGGCGGTGGTGACCTCCTCGCCGTTCCGGATCCGGCACAGGCCGACGGTGCGGCGGATGAGCGACCTGGTCGTGCCGCTGGACCGGTCGATGCGCTCGTGCCGGGTGCTGGTGCGCCAGGCCGCGGTCGCCGCCCACCGGCGACGGCCGGTGCCTCCGGCGTACGCCGCGCTGGCCGAGGACCTCGCCTTCGCCGTCGACGTCATGGTGGCCGAGCTGGCCGAGGAGCGGATGCCGGTCGCGGCGCGGCCCGCGCTGCTCGGGGTCGGCAAGGGCACCGGAGAGGTCGTGCGCACCGACGAGATGACCGCCGACATGGTGCTCGGCCTGCTGCGCGCCGTCGTGGCCGACCTGCTGATGATCACCGGCATGGACGCGATGCAGGCCTCCGACGCGCTGCCGCCGCCCCCTCGCTGAGCCCGGCCGGATCCCGGGCCGATCCTGAGCCGGGCGCTAGAGGGACTCGCGCAGCTCGCGGACGACCGAGTCGACGACGGCCACCAGGTCGCCGCCGGTGGCGGCCGCGACCGCCCGCTGGCGCTGGTAGGACGCGCCGCGCTCGACGATGTCGCGCACCGAGTCCAGCTCAGCGGCGCACCCGAGCCGCTCGGCCACCGGCTCCAGCCGCACCAGCAGGTCGGCGAGGTCGTCGGTGACGAGCCGCTCGGTGGACTGGGCGTCGAGGATGACGATGGCGTCGAGCCCGTAGCGCGCGGCGCGCCACTTGTTCTCCTGCACGTGCCACGGCGGCAGCACCGGCAGCGCCTCGCCACGCGCGACCCGCTCGTCGAGGTCGACGACCAGGCAGTGGCACAGCGCGGTGAGGGCGGCCAGCTCGGGGAGGCTGGAGACCCCGTCGCAGACGCGGTTCTCCAGGGTGCCCAGGTGCGGGGCGGGACGCAGGTCCCAGCGGATCTCGCCGAGCTCGTCGATGACGCCGGTGGTCATCTGGTCGTCCACGAACGACTCGTACTCCGCCCAGGTGTCGAAGCAGAACGGCAGCCCCGCGGTCGGCAGCTGCTGGAACATCAGCGCGCGGTTGGAGGCGTAGCCGGTGTCGAGCCCGGCCCAGACGGGCGAGGACGCCGAGAGCGCCTGCAGGTGGGGGAAGTAGGTCAGCAGCGCGGAGAGCACCGGCATCACCCGGGCCCGCTCCGGCAGCCCCACGTGCACGTGGACGCCCCAGATCAGCATCTGCCGCCCCCACCACTGGGTGCGATTGATGAGCTCGGCGTACCGGTGGCCCTCGGTCAGCTCCTGGGTGGTCCAGGAGGCGAAGGGGTGGGTGCCGGCGCCGTAGAGGTCCAGCCCCAGCTCGTCCGCGGCGGGGACCACCGCCTCGAGCGTGCCGCGCAGGTCGGTCATCGCCTCCTCGACGGTGCGGCACACCCCGCTCACGGCCTCGACGGTGTTGCGGAGCAGCTCCTTGTGCAGCCGCGAGGGATCCGGCATCCGCGGGTGCGCCGCAGTGAAGAGCCGGGCGGCCTCGTTGCGCAGGTCGCGGGTCTCCCGGTCCACGAGGGCCAGTTCCCACTCCACCCCGAGCGTGGGCTCGGGGGAGCCACGGAAGTCGATCCGCACGTCGCACAGCGTTCCACACCGTCGGTCATCGCGCGGCCCTCCCGGGGTGGCGAGGCTCACGTGGTCCACGCGGTGGCACGGGCTTGGGTCCCCGCGGGGGCTCCTGTCACCATCCGGTCATGGTGGACGCGCGCGAGGTGAACCTGGGCCTGGACCTGTGCCTGCGCGTCGGCGAGCTGCTCCTCTCCAGCGGGGCGGGTGCGGCCGACGTGACTGCGACGATGCAGTCGCTGTCCTACGCCCTCGGCCTGCGCGAGGCCTCGGTCGACATCACCTTCACCTCGCTGGCGATGACCTACCAGGACACCCCCGACGACATCCCGATCGTCGCCACCCGGCAGGTCAAGCAGCGCGCCATCGACTACGAGCACCTCACCCGCGTCGACCACCTCGTGCGCGACGTCCTGCGCGGCGACCTCGACCTGCGCGGGGCGCGCACCGAGCTGGGCCGCATCACCTCCACCGGTCACCCGCGCGCCCGCTGGGCGGTGACGCTGGGCTGGGGCGTGATGTGCGCCGGCGTCGGCATCCAGCTCGGCGGTGACTGGGCCGTGATCGGTCTGGCGTTCCTCGCCGCCGTCACCATCGACCGGCTGCAGCTGCGGATGGCACGTCGCCGGATGCCGAGCTTCTACCAGCAGGTGGTCGGCGGCGGCGTCGCGACGCTGATCGCCCTCGGCGTGAGCGCCACCCCGATCAGCATCAACGTCTCCCAGGTCGTCACCGCCAACATCATCATGCTGCTGGCGGGCATCGGCTTCATGGGAGCGCTGCAGGACGCGCTGACCGGCTTCTACGTCACGGCCACGGCCCGGCTGACCGAGGCGTTCCTCGCGACCGCCGGCATCATCGCCGGCGTCTCGGGCGGGTTGTCGATCGGCTCGGTGCTGGGCCTGGAGATCCCGCGGCTGCAGCCGGGGGAGTACTCCCTGCAGACCATCGGCATGCTCGGGCTCGGCTCCGCGGTGGCTGCGGCCGCCTTCGCCTTCTCCTGCTACGCACCCAAGCGGATCCTGCTGCCCATCGCGCTGGTGGCCGGCGTGGCCATCACGATCTCCGGCACCCTGCAGAACGCCGGCATCGGCCGCGCCTGGGGCGTGGCGATCGCGGCCCTCTTCGTCGGTCTGGTGAGCTTCTCGGTCTCCGGGTGGATGCGGGTGCCCCCGCTGGTCGTGGTGGTCTCCGCCGTCGTCCCGATGCTGCCGGGCCTCTCGATCTACCGCGGCCTCACGCTGCTCGGCGAGGGTGGCTCGTCGATCCCCGAGGGGCTGCTGGCGATGACGGCGGCCATCTCGGTGGCGATCGCGCTGTCCTCCGGCGTGATCCTCGGTGAGTACGTCGCCCAGCCGCTCAAGCGCGAGGCGCAGCGGCTCGAGACCCGACTCACCGGCCCGCGCCTGGTCGGTCCGGTCGACCACTCCCTGCGCCGGGACCGGTGGCGGCGTCGGCGCACGGCGCCGGACGGCTCACGGACCGACGACGCCTTCTAGGCCGCCCAGGTCGCCCAGGGCGTCCAGCCGCCCCAGCCACTCCTGGGACCGGCCGTCGAACGCGCCGCTACCGGCCGTGGCCTCGGCCCACACCTCGTGACGCGCGGCGTCCGCCGCCGCGACCACGTCGGCGGGGTAGCCGTAGAGCACCTGGTGCTCCTCGAACTCGTCCTCGTCGTCGACGTACCACTCGCCGCTCTCGCGGCGGATGACGTCGAGGTCGAGGTCCACCGCGCGCACCACCGCCGGGTCCGTCGCGGTGTCGAGCACCGCCGGGGTGGCCATGTCGACGTAGGCCGTGCACCAGATGCCGGGGGCGTGGAAGGTCGCCGCCCACCAGCGCTCGCGGGGGAACAGCGTCACGGTGGCGACCTCGGAGACGAACTCGAGGCCGGGCCGGTGGTGCCGCACACCGGCCGGGGTGCCCACCCACAGGCCGAGGTCGTCGGTCCCGAGCCACACCGCGTCGTACTCCCAGTGCGGACGCTCGCCCCACTTGGTCATCGCGACGTGCAGCGGCTCCCCGACCTCCATGCCCTCCCCGAGCTCCATGCCCCCAGCAAACGCCGAACCGGCGCGTCCTTCCGGAAGGACGCGCCGGTTCGGCACGGGGAACGGTGGCTGCGAGGAGCCTCGGGACCCGGTCAGACGACCTGGGTCTTGGGCGGCATGACCTTCTTGGAGACCTTGGCGACGACGTCCTGGTAGCGCGAGCCGGAGAGCTTGGCGAACCAGTGCAGCGCGTGGGCGTCCATGCCGACGAGCACCCGGGCCTGGTCCTTCTCGATGCCGCGGACGATGATCTCGGCGGCCCTCTCCGGGGTCATCTTGGCCAGCTTCTCGTCGAAGAACCTGGCGGTGGCGGCCTGGTCCTCCTTGGCCGAGACGCGCGAGTTGCGGGCGATCGCGGTCTTGATGCCGCCGGGGTGCACGACGGTCACGCCGACGTTGTGGCCGGCGATGAGCATCTCCTCGCGCAGCGCCTCGGACAGGCCGCGGACGGCGTACTTCGAGGCGTTGTAGATCGACTGGCCCGGCATCGAGACCAGGCCGAAGAGCGAGGAGAGGTTGACGACGTGGCCGTCGCCGGAGGCGATGAGGTGCGGCAGGAACGCCTTGGTGCCGTGGAGGACCCCGTTGAGGTTGATGCCGAGGATCCACTCGATGTCGGACCACTCGAGGTCGACGAGGTCGCCGGCCAGCGCGACGCCGGCGTTGTTGACGACCACGTTGACCCGGCCGAACTGCGCGACGACGGCCTCGGCGTAGGCCTCGAAGGCCGCGCGGTCGGCGACGTCGAGGCGGTCCGAGCGGACCTCCCGGGCGCCGGCACCCTTCACGAGGTCCACGGTCTCGGCCAGGCCGGCCTCGTCGACGTCGGAGAGCGCGAGCAGGGAGCCCTTGCGGGCGAGGTTCAGGGCGAGGGCGCGGCCGATGCCGGAGCCGGCCCCGGTGATGACGACGACCTTGTCGGACAGGTTCTTCATGCGTGCGCAGCCTCTCGGGAGGGGGTGGTCTCGTCCGCGGCGGTCTCGCCGGTGACGGTGTAGGCGGACAGGTCGAAGCGCGACAGCAGCCGCCGGAAGGTGAACGTGGCGTGCGGCCACAGGGTGGTGTTGCGGCCCTGGTCGTCGAGGTACCACGACGCGCAGCCGCCGGTGGTCCACACGGTGCGCTTCATCCGCTTCTGCAGGCCGGCGTTGAAGTCGGCCGTCGGGGCCTCCTTGACCTCGACGGTGGCCAGGCGGTTGGTGCGCATCTGGCGGATCGCGTCACGGATGTAGGCGACCTGGGACTCGATGATGAAGACCATCGAGGAGTGGCCGAGCCCGGTGTTGGGGCCGACCATCATGAACAGGTTGGGGAACTCCGGGATCGTCGTGCCCTTGTACGCCGACATGCCGTGCTCGGCGAACCGCTCGGCCAGCGTGCGGCCGGTGCGACCGGTGATGGCGTGCGCGATCGGGATGTCGGTGGTGTGGAAGCCGGTGGCCACGACCAGCGCGTCGATCTCGCGCTCGGTGCCATCGGCGGTGACGATGCCGCTGCCGGTGATCTTGGCGATCGGGTCGGTCACGAGCTCGACGTTGTCGGAGGCGACGGCGGGGTAGTAGGCGTTGGAGATCAGGATGCGCTTGCAGCCGATCTCGAAGGTCGGCGTGAGCTTCTCGCGCAGCACCGGGTCCTTGACGTGCTTCTTGAGGTTGCCCAGCGCCATCCGCTTGGCGGGCGCGGCGATCTTCGGCTGGAACGTGAAGGCCGGCACGTAGGTCTCGCGGCCCCAGTAGATCGCGGTGCGGTAGAGCTTCTGCAGCCCGGGGACGTGGCGCAGCGCGGCCTTCTCCAGCGAGGAGTAGCGCCGGTCGTGGCGCGGCAGCACGTAGGGCGCGGTGCGCTGGTAGAGGTCGACGTGGCCGGCGATCCTCTGCAGCTCGGGGACCAGCTGGATCGCGCTGGCGCCGGTGCCGATGACGGCCACCCGCTTGCCGGTCAGATCGACGGAGTGGTCCCACTGCGCGGAGTGGAAGACGTCGCCCTGGAAGGTCTCGATGCCCTCGATCTCGGGCAGCTTGGGCTCGGAGAGGCCGCCGGCGCCGGAGAGGACCGTGCGGGCGGCGTACGTCGCCGGGCCGTCGGGACCGGTCACCTCGACCATCCAGCGCTGCTGCTCGTCGTCCCAGCGTGCGGTCTCGACCCGGGTGTCGAAGACGAAGCGGTCCAGCACGCCGGCCTCGCGGGCGACCCGCTGCAGGTAGGCCTGGATCTCCGGCTGGGGCGAGAAGGACATCGACCAGTCGGGGTTGGGCGCAAAGGAGAAGGAGTAGAGCTGGCTCGGCACGTCGCAGGCGGCGCCGGGGTAGGTGTTGTCGCGCCAGGTGCCGCCGACGTCGGAGCCCTTCTCGATGACGACGAGGTCGCGCTCGCCGTCCTCGTCGAGCTTGATGGCAGCAGCGAGGCCGGCGAAGCCGGAACCGATGACCAGGTGGTCGACGGGGAGGGGAGTGCTCATGTGAAGGACGGTAGTGGCGTTATTGAAAAAGTGTCAATAGAATGGTCGACGTGACCACCCGCACAGCCACCGCCCGCACCCGGTTGAGCAAGGAGGAGCGCCGCTCCCAGCTGCTCGACCTCGGCGTGCGGCTGCTCTCGACCCGCTCCCTGGACGAGCTGAGCATCGACCTGCTCGCGGAAGAGGCCGGCATCTCGCGCGGGCTGCTCTATCACTACTTCGGCAACAAGCACGACTTCCACGAGGCGGTCGTCCGCCGGGCCGCCGACGACCTCATCGCCCAGACCGCGCCGCCGGTCGAGGGGGAGCCGCTGCACCGGCTGCTGGTCTCGATGACCGCCTACGTCGACTACGTCGACGCCAACGAGCCGGGCTACCGATCGCTGGTCAAGGCCGCCTCCGGGGCCAACGACACCCTGCGCGAGATCTACGACGAGGCGCGGGCCGCGCTGACCGACCGGATCTTCCGCGAGGACGCCCAGGGCACCCTCATCCCCGAGACCCCGCACACCCGGCTGCTGGTGCGCGGCTGGGCCGCGATGGCCGAGGAGCTGGTGCTGGGGTGGAAGGCCGACCCGCCGGGCGTCACCCGCGACCAGCTGCTGGAGATGCTCGTGGCGTCACTGCCGGCGCTGGTCGCCGTGCTGCCGGCCGAGCGCTCCGCTGACTGAGCCGTGTCGCGCTGACGGGGGCGAGCGCCGCCGATCCGCCGGGGGAGTCTCAGGACCCCGGGGGGCGGCGCTCGCCGGCCGTGGTGGAACCGCAGCTCCCAAGAGGGGAGACTAGGTCCCACGGTGTCGCCCGGTCCATGTGATCGATCAAGACCCGCGACCGCGGTCGCTGGCGACGTACGACGCAGGGGCGCCGTCCGGTGACCGGACGACGCCCCTGTGCGGCTCTGGGTGCGGGTGGGGGGTGCGGGTGGGCTCAGCCCTTGACGACCTCGGCGAGCTGGTCCAGGCCCCACGCCAGGTCGTCGGCGTCGATGACCAGCGGCGGCGCGAGACGGATCGTCGAGCCGTGGGTGTCCTTGGCGAGCACGCCACGGGCCATCAGGGCCTCGCAGACCTCGCGGCCGGTGCCGACGGCGGGGTCGATGTCGACGCCGGCCCACAGGCCGCGGACGCGGACGGCGTGGACGCCGTGGCCGACCAGGGCCTCCAGGCGCTCGCGCAGCAGGGCGCCGAGCTCGGTGGCCCGTGCCTGGTACTCGCCGGTGGCGAGCATGGTGACGACCTCGTGGCCCACCGCGCAGGCCAGCGCGTTGCCGCCGAAGGTCGAGCCGTGCTGGCCCGGGCGCAGCACGCCCAGCACGTCGCGGTCGGCCACCACGGCCGAGACGGGGACGATGCCGGCGCCGAGCGCCTTGCCGAGGACGTAGAGGTCGGGGACGACGTCCTCGTGGTCGCTGGCGAACGTCCTGCCGGTGCGACCGAGGCCGGCCTGGATCTCGTCGGCGGCCATCAGGACGTTCTCGCGGGCGGTGAGCTCGCGCAGGCCCTTCCAGAAGCCGTCGGGGGGCAGCACGACGCCGCCCTCGCCCTGGATCGGCTCCATCAGCACGCCGACGGTGTTCTCGTCGATCGCGGCCTCGACCGCGGCGAGGTCGCCGTAGGGGACCATCGTGAAGCCGGGGGCGAACGGGCCGAAGCCGTCGCGGGCGTCGGGGTCGTCGGAGAAGCCGACGATGGTGGTGGTGCGGCCGTGGAAGTTGCCGGAGGCCACGATGATGTTGGCCTGGCCGGGGGTGACGCCCTTGACCTCGTAGCCCCACTTGCGCATGACCTTGATGGCGGTCTCGACGGCCTCGGCGCCGGTGTTCATCGGCAGCACCAGCTCCTTGCCGCACAGGTCGCCGAGCGCGGCGCAGAAGTCGGCGAACCGGTCGTGGACGAAGGCGCGGCTGGTCAGCGTCAGCTTGTCGAGCTGCTCGTGGGCGACGCGGAGCAGGCCGGGGTGCCCGTGACCGAAGTTGAGCGCGGAGTAGCCGGCGAGCAGGTCGAGGTATCGGGTGCCGTCGACGTCGGTCATCCACGCGCCCTCGGCGTGCTCGACGACGACCGGCAGCGGCTTGTAGTTGTGTGCCGTGCGGGCCTCGGCGCGCTGGAACAGCTCGGCGGAGCGAGGAGCGGTGCCTGTCGCGGTCCGTGCGGTGGTGGTCATGCGCGCCTCCTCGGCTCGGTACGGGTGTGCGGGCCCCACCAGAACAGACTCGGGCCCGGAAACCAAGGTTGGCACCAGTTCGTCCGGTCTCCGAATCCCGGCGACGGACGGTTGCCGGTGTCAGCCGACTGCCACCGGAAGGCGTACCTCGATGGTCGTGTCGCCGGGCGCTGACGTCAACGACACGGTGCCGCCGTGCGCGGCCACGATCGCCTCCACCAGGGAGAGGCCGAGGCCGGCCCCGCCGGGGTCGACTCCGCCGCGGGTGCGGGACACGTCGCCGCGCACGAACCGCTCGAAGGCGTGCTCGGCGAGCTCGGGGTCGAAGCCGGGGCCGTCGTCGTGGACGGTGAAGCCGGTCGGGGTCGCGGCGACGGTGATCGTGGAGCCCTGGGGAGTGTGCTTGCGGGCGTTGGTCAGCAGGTTGGTGACGACCTGGTGCAGTCGCTGGTCGTCACCGACCACCTCGACGACGTCCTCGGGCAGCTCGAGCCGCCAGTGGTGCGAGGGCGCCAGCACCCGGGCGTCGGAGACCGCCTCCAGCAGCAGGCGGGTGAGGTCGACCGGCTGCTGCTCGAGTGGCCGCCCGGAGTCGAGCCGGGCCAGCAGGAGCAGGTCCTCGACCAGGGCGGTCATCCGCACCGACTCCTCGGCGACCTTGGTCAGGGCGGTGCGCTGGGTGCCGGTGTCGTCGGGTCGGCGCTGGGCCAGCTCGGTGTAGCCGGCGATCGTGGCCAGCGGCGTGCGCAGTTCGTGGCTGGCGTCGGCCACGAACTGGCGCACCTGCTGCTCGCTGCGGTGCCGCGCGGTCAGCGAGGACTCCACGTGCGCGAGCAGCGTGTTGAGGGCCGCCCCCACGGCACCGGCCTCCGTGCGCTCGTCGGTCAGTCGCTCCGGGACCCGCTCGGCCAGCTCGATCTCCCCGGACTCCAGCGGGAGCGCGGCCACCCGGTGCGCGGTGGCGGCGACCTCGGTCAGCGGCCGCAGCTGTCGGCGTACGACGACCCCGGCCGCGGCCGCCGCGAGCAGGGTCACGAGCAGTCCGAGCAGCACCTCGGCCAGGACCAGCTGGCCCACCGCGTCGTCCACGTCCCGGGTGGGCAGGCCGACGACCACGGTGCTCTCGCCGACGGTCGTCGCGGCGACGAGGTAGTCGCCCGACCGGCCGAGCGGGACCTCCTCGACCCGGCCGTCGGGGTCGACGTCCTCGAGCCGCGACGCGACCCGGTCGTCGAGGGTGTCGCGCTCGCCACGGCCGTCGCCGACCACGATCGCCTGGGGGTCGCTGCCGGGCTCGAGCAGGGCGATGAGGGTGCCCGGGGCGAGGTTGCGCAGGTCCACGCGGGTCTGCTGCTGCACGCCCGGCGGGGTCGGCGGGGTCTCCAGGACGCTGCTGAGGGTGGAGCGCACCTCGTTGTCGAGGCGCTCGGTGAGGGCGTGGCGCATCACCAGCGTGGTGGCGGTGCCGAGCAGCACCGAGACCGCCAGGGCCAGCACCACGGCGGTGAGCACCAGCCGGGCGGTCAGCGACCGCAGCCGGTCGGCGACCCTCCGCGCCCGGGGGTGGAGCCGGGCCCTCACGAGACGGGCTTCAGCACGTAGCCCGCGCCGCGCATCGTGTGGATCATCGGCTGCCGGCCGGCGTCGACCTTCTTGCGCAGGTAGGAGATGTAGAGCTCCACGACGTTGGCCTGGCCGCCGAAGTCGTAGTTCCAGACCCGGTCGAGGATCTGCGCCTTCGACAGCACCCGGCGCGGGTTGCGCATCAGGAAGCGCAGCAGCTCGAACTCGGTCGCGGTCAGCGTGATCTCGTCGCCGCCGCGGTACACCTCGTGGCTGTCCTCGTCCAGGGTCAGGTCCCCGACGGTGAGCACGGTCGACTCGGCGGCGGCCTGGGCGCCGGCGCGGCGCAGTAGGCCGCGCAGCCGGGCGACGAGCTCCTCGAGCGAGAAGGGCTTGGTGACGTAGTCGTCGCCACCGGCGGTGAGGCCGGCGATCCGGTCCTCCACGGCGTCGCGGGCGGTGAGGAAGACGACCGGCAGGTGCGGGTCGGTCGCCCGCATCCGGCGCAGCACCTCCAGGCCGTCGATGTCGGGGAGCATGATGTCGAGGACGACCGCGTCGGGCGCCATCTCCTTGGCGGCCGCGACCGCCTTGGTGCCCGAGTGCGCCGCCTGCACCTCGAAGCCCTCGTAGCGCAGCGCCATCGTGATCAGCTCGGCGATGTTGACCTCGTCGTCGACGACCAGGACACGCAGGGGGCTGCCATCGGCACGGGTGAGCTCCATGGCAGCACTGTGCCCGGTCTCCCTGTGGGTTTCCTGTGAGGTCGGTGTGCGTTCGTGATGGGTCGTGCCCCTGAGCGGGCGGTATGGCGGCCGCTCAGGGGCACGACTCGACTCGGAGGCGTGTCAGCCGACGAGGTCGGCGACCGCGAGGCTGGCGAAGACCATCGCCGTGCCCAGCGGCGCGCCCGGGCCGGGGTAGTAGGGGCCGGTCATCGGCGCGGCGGTGTTGCCGACGGCGTACAGGCCCGGGACGGCGGAGCCGTCGGGTCGCAGCGCCCGGCCGTGCGCGTCGGTGACGACGCCGCCCTTGGTGCCCAGGTCCGACAGCACGAAGCGCGCCGCGAAGAACGGGCCCTGGTCGATCGGGGTGAGGGCCTTGTTGGGGCCCTCCCCGTAGGTGAAGAAGGTGTCGTACTCGTCGGCACCGCGGCCGAAGTCCTCGTCGACGCCGGTGGCGCAGAAGCCGTTCCAGCGCTCGACGGTCGCCTCCAGCTCCTGCGCCGGTACGCCGATGGCCGCGGCGATCCCCGCGATCGACTCGGCCTCCACCCAGGTCCCGGCCGCCAGGTGGTCGGCGGGGTCGCCCTCGGGCATCGCGATGCCGGGGAGGCGGCCGCCCTCCCGGGAGTCGAAGACGAACCACGACGGCACGCGCGCGGGGTCCTTCGCCATCTCCCGGCCGAACCGGTCGTAGGGCAGCGACTCGTTGGCGTAGCGGAGTCCGTGGGCGTCGACCATGACGCCGCTGCGGAACCCGAGCGTGAACGAGCCGGCTCCGTCGGGGTGCTCGAGGCCGGGGCAGAACCACCCGAGACCGGTCCAGTCGACGGCCGCGCCGGCGTTGATGGCCGCGGAGATCGGCTCGCCGGTGTTGGTGCCGCGCGGCGCCATCGTCCAGGCGGCGCGGCCCGGGGTGCCGTGGGCGTGCCGGCGCGACTCGCTGCCCTCGAAGCCGCCGCTGCCGAGCAGCACGCCGCGCCGCGCGCGCACCTCGACCGCGCCCTCCTCGGTCGTCGCCCACACCCCGACGACGTGGTCGCCGGTCGCGTCGGTCTGGGTCATCAGGTCGCGCACGCAGTGGCCGGTGCGGATGGTGCCGCCGGCCTCGACGAAGGTCGCGGCCAGTCGGGCGATGAGCGCCTGCCCGCCGCTGAGGGTGCCGCGTCCCTCGCCGCCGACCCGGTCCCGCTCGACCGGCGGCCGGACCAGTGCCGCGACCTCGGTCGGCAGGGTGTCGCGCTTGATGCTGGTCGGCTGGATGGAGCGGCCCATCGGGCAGCGGCCGGGGGCGTCGTAGTACTCCGGGAAGGGCAGCCACTCGAAGTCGATGCCGGCCTCCTCCAGCGCGGCCACGACCCGGGGCGACTGCGCGAGGAACGCCTCGACCTTCATCGGGTCCGGGCTCCAGCCGTCGACCGGCGCCAGCACCGCCCCGAGGTAGGTGCGGGCGGACTCGGTGGAGTCGGCGATGCCGGCGCGCTGCTGGACGGCGCTGCCGGGCAGCCAGCAGGCGCCACCGGAGTAGGCGGAGGTGCCGCCGATCCGGTCGGTCTTCTCCAGCACCACCGTGCGCAGCCCCGCCCGCTGGGCCAGCAGCGCCCCGGTGAGGGCCCCGCCCCCGGACCCGACCACCACGACGTCGTACTCGTTGATCATGCCCGCGATCCTCATCGGTAGAACGTGTTCTAGGCAAGGGCTCGGGGCGGTGCGTCGTACGGGGTCGGGCGAATGGGTTCGTCTGGGTGAGGGCGGGCTTGCCACAATGGGCCGGTCATGGAGGCAGGGACGTCGGTGGAGCGCGAGCCGCTCGAGATCACCTATCCCGCCGACCTCCCGGTCAGCCAGCGCCGCGACGACATCGCCGAGGCGATCCGTGACCACCAGGTCGTGGTGGTCGCCGGTGAGACCGGCTCGGGCAAGACGACCCAGCTGCCGAAGATCTGCCTGGAGCTGGGGCGCGGGCGCACGACGTACCGCAAGGCCCGTGACGGCAAGAAGCGTCCCCGCGGCGGGCTCATCGGGCACACCCAGCCACGTCGGATCGCGGCACGCTCGGTCGCCGAGCGGATCGCCGACGAGCTCGGGCAGCCGCTGGGGCAGGAGTCGGTGGTGGGCTACCAGGTGCGCTTCACCGACCGCACCAGCGCGGACACCCGCGTCAAGCTGATGACCGACGGCATCCTGCTCGCCGAGCTGCAGCGCGACCGGATGCTGTGGCGCTACGACACCATCATCATCGACGAGGCCCACGAGCGCTCCCTCAACATCGACTTCCTGCTCGGCTACCTCAAGCGGCTGCTGCCGCGCCGGCCGGACCTCAAGCTGGTCATCACCTCCGCGACCATCGACGTGCAGCGCTTCTCCGAGCACTTCGCCGACCGTGACGGCACCCCTGCGCCGATCATCGAGGTGTCGGGGCGCACCTACCCCGTCGAGGTCCGCTACCGCCCGCTGTTGGAGCTCCCGGAGGACGACGAGGACGGCGAACCGGTCCAGCGCGACCAGACCGAGGCGATCGTCGAGGCCGTGCGCGAGCTCGCGGCCGAGGGCCCGGGTGACGTGCTGGTCTTCCTGCCCGGCGAGCGGGAGATCCGAGACACCGCCGACGCGCTCGAGGACGCGGCGGGCTCCCTGCGGGGCGCGGGCGGGGGCGTCGAGGTCGTGCCGCTCTACTCCCGGCTCTCGGCCGCCGAGCAGCACCGCGTCTTCGCGCCGCACACCGGGCGCCGCGTGGTGCTGGCCACCAACGTCGCCGAGACGTCGCTGACGGTGCCCGGCATCCGGTACGTCGTCGACACCGGCGTCGCCCGCATCAGTCGCTACTCCCTGCGCACCAAGGTGCAGCGGCTGCCCGTCGAGGCCGTCAGCCAGGCCTCGGCCAACCAGCGCGCCGGTCGCTGCGGCCGCGTGGGGCCGGGCATCTGCATCCGGCTCTACTCCGAGGAGGACTTCCTCGGTCGACCGGAGTTCACCGACCCCGAGATCCTGCGCACCAACCTGGCCAGCGTCATCCTGCAGATGCGCGCGCTCGGCCTCGGCGACATCGCCCGGTTCCCGTTCGTCGAGCCGCCGGACCGGCGCAACGTCTCCTCCGGCCTGCAGCTGCTCGAGGAGCTCGGTGCGCTGCGCGCCGGCGGCGACGGCAAGGACTCGCTCACCGACACCGGGCGTCGCCTGGCGCGGCTGCCGATCGACCCACGCCTGGGCCGGATGATCCTCGAGGCCGACCGGCTCGGCTGCGTGCGCGAGGTGCTGGTCATCGTCGCGGCGATGTCGCTCCAGGACCCGCGCGAGCGTCCCGCCGAGCAGCGCGCCCAGGCCGACCAGCTGCACGCGCGGTTCAAGGCCGAGGGGTCGGACCTGCTGACCTGGCTCAACCTGTGGCGCTACGTCCGCGAGCAGCAGCGCGAGCTGTCCTCGAGCGCGTTCCGCCGGATGTGCAAGCGCGAGCACCTCAACTACCTGCGCATCCGCGAGTGGCAGGACTTCGAGTCCCAGCTGCGGCAGGTGTGCAAGGAGATGAAGATCGAGGTCTCGACGAGCTCGACCAGCGGTGGGGCGGCGTACGACGCCGACGGCATCCACCAGGCGCTGCTCTCGGGCCTGCTCTCCCACATCGGGGTGCTGGAGGAGAAGGAGAAGCCGGCGCCGGGCGCACGGGGCAAGGGCAAGCGGCCCGGCCCGCGCGAGTACCTCGGCGCCCGCGGCGCGCGGTTCGCGATCTTCCCGGGCTCGGGGCTGAAGGGGAGGTCGCCGGCGTTCGTCATGGCCGGTGAGCTCGTGGAGACCTCGCGCCTGTGGGCCCGCCAGGTCGCGGCGATCCAGCCCGAGTGGGCCGAGCGGCTGGCCGGCGATCTGGTGAAGCGGCAGTACTCCGAGCCGCACTGGTCGACCAAGCGCGCCGCCGTCATGGCGCGCGAGCGGGTCACGCTGTATGGCGTGCCGCTGGTCGCCGACCGGCTCGTCAACTACGGCACGGTCGACCGGGCGCTCGCCCGCGAGCTGTTCATCCGGCACGCGCTGGTGCAGGGCGAGTGGGCTGCACTGGAGTCGGGGCGCCAGAAGTTCTACGAGCACAACCGGCGCCTGCTCGAGGAGGCCGCCGAGCTCGAGCACCGCTCGCGGCGCCGCGACATCGTGGTCTCCGAGGACATCCTCTTCGACTTCTACGACGCCCGGGTCGGGCCCGAGGTCGTCTCCGGGGTGCACTTCGAGCAGTGGTGGAAGCGCGAGCGGCAGAAGCACCCGCGGCTGCTCGACTTCGACCTGTCGATGCTCACCCACGACACCGCCGAGGAGGTCACCGAGTCAGACTTCCCCCAGGCGTGGCAGGGGGAGGGGCTGACCTTCAACCTGGCCTACCACTTCGAGCCGGGTGCCGACGACGACGGCCTGACCATCGAGGTGCCGGTCGCGACCCTCAACCGGGTCGGGGCCGACGACTTCTCCTGGAACGTCCCCGGGCTGCGCGAGGAGCTGGTCACCGCGCTGATCCGCTCGCTGCCGAAGAACCTGCGCGTCTCGTTCGTCCCCGCGCCCGACAAGGCGCGGGAGTTCCTGCGGACCGTGCCGGCAGGCGAGGAGCCGCTGCTCGACGCGCTCGAGCGCTGGTGCAGGGCGACGACCGGCGTCGTGGTGCCGCGCGAGGCGTGGGACTGGTCGAAGGTGCCCGAGCACCTGCGCCCGACCTACCGCGTCGTCGACGAGCAGGGCCGCGAGCAGGCCCGCGGCAAGGACCTCGAGGCGCTCAAGCAGCCGCTGCGTGGGCAGTTCCAGCAGGCGATGGACGAGGTCGCGACCGACTCCGGGCTCGCGCGGACCGGCGAGACCACCTGGGTCTTCGGCGACCTGCCGGCCTCGATCACCCAGACCCGCGCCGGGCACGAGGTCACGGCCTACCCCGGGCTCGTGGACGAGGGGTCGAGCGTCGGTCTGGAGGTCGTCGGCTCAGCCGAGGAGCGCGACGCCCGACACCGGCTCGGCGTGCGACGCCTGGTGCTGCTCGGCCTCGACGCCGGCGGCGACCACACCGTGAAGAGGGTCCTCGACGGGCTCGACAACGCCCAGAAGCTCGGCCTGGCCGGCTCGCCCTACCCGACCGTCGCCGAGCTGCTGGAGGACTGCCGTGCGGCCGTGGTCGCCGAGGCCGTCGACGCCCGGCCCCCGGTGCGGTCGCAGGCGGCGTACGACGCTCTCCTGACGGCGGTCCGCGGGGACCTCGAGGCGCGGGTGCGGGGCGTGCTGGCCGACGTGGTGCGGGTGCTGACGACCTGGCGCGGCGTGGAGAAGGAGCTGTCGGGGCGCGCCGACATGGCGATGCTGCCGGCGCTGACCGACATGCGTGGGCAGCTGGCACGGCTCGTCGACCGCGGGTTCGTCGCGGAGGCCGGCCCCTCGCAGCTGCGCCGGTTCCCGGTCTACCTCGCCGCGCTGTCGCAGCGGCGCGAGAAGCTGCTCGAGGGCGGCGGCTCGGTCGGACGCGACCGGCAGCTGATGGACCGCATCGCCGACCTCCAGGACGCCTGGCTGCACCAGGTCGAGGCACTGCCCGAGGGCCGCCCGCTGCCCGAGCGGCTGCGCCAAGCGCGCTGGATGCTCGAGGAGTACCGCATCTCGCTGTGGGCCCAGCAGCTCGGCACCGCACACCCGGTCTCCGACCAACGGATCCGCAAGGTGCTGGGCTGAGGCCCGGGCCTGCTCGACCGCCGAGGGTCAGCCGAGGCGGCCGGCCAGCTCCAGGTGACCGGCGGCCTCGAGCTGCTCGGCGGTGGCGAGCATCCGGCTGACCTCGTCGTGGCTGGCCTCGCCGGTGGCGTGACCGGCCGCCACGACGCGCGCGAAGGCAGAGGCACGGAAGAGCAGGTCGGCGAAGTCGCCGGTCGCGATGCCCCGCAGCACCTCGTCGACCATGGCGCGCAGCTGGTCGGGGCCCGGCGGGTCGGCCACCCCGGCCACGACGCGGGCGACCTGCGCGCGGGCGCGACCCTCTTCGAAGGCCCGTGAGACGCGCACCGGGTCCGCGTGCACCCACTGGCGCAGCAGGTAGAGCCGCCACAGGCAGCCGGCCAGGGTGTCGGCCGGAGCACCCGACCAGACCTCCGCGATCGCCTCGATGCCCTCGGTGTCGGCCAGGTGGAGCAGCCGGTCGGCGACCGCGTCGTCCTCGGACTTCCGCGCCCCGCGCACCAGCAGCGCGGCGGCGCGCTCGGCGGCCTCGGTCACGATCGCCGGGTCGGTCCCGCCCTCGACGGCCTCGAAGAACGCGGCGCTCTTCTGGGTCGGGCGGTGGTGCGGTCTGCTCACCGGGACCACGGTACGCCGCGGCGTACCCCTCCTGCCCCCTCCCGCCCCGACCGTCCCTCCACGCCGAGCCTGCGCGTCCTTCCGGAAGTTCGCGTCGGTTCGGCGGAAGCATTGGGTGGGCGGAAGCATTGGGTGGGCGGGGGATGGCGTCTATGCTTCTCGGGTGCGCCGGGCCGCGGCAGCCCCGGGTCCCAACATCAGCCGCTACGAGCGGCCACGCGCCGTGAGGCGCTCCCGGTCCGGCGCACATCACTCGTCATCACGGGCTCAGCGGGTTCGGCTGGCTCCTCGGGCCGTGGGATCCCCGGGGGCGACTAGGGTCGTGGCCATGGCTGCCTCTCCCCGGGACATGCGCGCGGCGCTGCACCGCGCCCGGCTGCGGGTCACGCGCGGGCTGCGCGTCGCCTACAACCCGCGCACCGACGGCAAGCCCGACCCGGGCGAGGTCGTGTGGGCGTGGGTGCCCTACGAGGAGGACGCCAGCCAGGGCAAGGACCGCCCGGTCCTCCTCATCGGCCGTGACCGGCGCCGGCTCTACGGCCTGATGCTCACCAGCCAGGACCACGACCGCGACGCCGCCGACGAGGCCCGCCACGGCCGCTACTGGATGGACGTCGGCGCCGGCGGCTGGGACCGCGAGCGGCGACCCAGCGAGGTGCGCCTGGACCGGCTCCTGACGCTCGCGCCCGGCGACGTACGCCGGGAGGGGGCTGCGCTGGACCGCCCGACGTTCGAGCGGGTGATCGCCGCGGCCGGTCGCTTCCACAGCTTCGGCTGAGCCGGCAGGCCTGTCAGGGCCGGCGACGTGACGATCGGCACGCCGTCGCGGGCGGGTGCGGCCCCACGGTGTGAGTAGGGTGACGGCGCGGGTCGCGTGACCCGGGATCGGGAGGCGACGTGAGGTTCATCGGGCGTGCCGCTGCACGACGTACGACGGCGGCGCTGCTGTCGACCGTCGTGCTCGCGGGGCTGGCCGCGTGCTCGGACGAGCAGTCCTCGAGCCGGCCGCCGCTGGACCCCGACCCGGTCGCCACGCCCGTCCCCGAGGACCAGCTGACCTTGGCCGTGTGGGGGAGCCGCGCCGAGATCGACACCTACGAGCGGTTGATGGCGGAGTACTCCGTCATCTCCGAGACCTCCGACGTGGAGGTCGTCGCCTTCTCCGACCGCGAGGAGGCGATGGCGGCCCTGGCCGCGGGCGAGGTCGACCCCGACGTGTTCATGGCCTCCCGACGCGACCTGTCCTGGCTGCGCGACGAGGGCCGCACCAGCCCGGTCGACGAGCTGCTCGACGAGCGGTTCGTGGAGTTCGGCGACGTCTACTCCCGCGACGCGCTGCTGGCCTTCTCCGCCGACCGCCGGCTGCAGTGCATGCCGTTCGAGATCTCCCCGACGGTCGTCTTCTACAACACCGACCTCATCGACTTCGAGCGGATGGAGGCGCGCGGTCTCGAGGTGCCCTCCAGTGCCAGCCGCTGGAGCTTCGAGGAGTTCCAGGCCGCCGCCGAGTTCGCGACGCGGCCCCGCAAGGGCACCAAGGGCGTCTACGTCGACCCCTCGCTGGCCGGCCTGGCGCCGTTCATCTACTCCGGTGGCGGCAACCTCTTCGACGACGACGACGCCCCGACCTCCCTGGCCTTCTCCGACGGCTCCACCCGCGACGCCCTGGAGACGACCCTCGGACTGCTGCGCAACGGCCCGCTCACGCTGTCGAGCAAGCAGCTGACCCAGGCGACCCCTCAGCAGTGGTTCCGACGCGGCCGGCTCGGGATGATCACCGGCGACCGCTCGTGGGTGCCCCAGCTGCGCCTGACCCAGGGGCTGTCCTTCGACGTGATGCCGATCCCCACGATCGAGACCTCCGCCACCACCGGCGAGCTGACCGGCTTCTGCCTGGCCCGACGCCCGGTGTCGCTGTCCGGCGCCGCCGACCTGCTCGTGCACCTGATCAGCGACGACGTCGTGCGGCCGCTGACGCGCACCGGCTTCGTGGTCCCGGCCAACCAGCAGGTCGCCCTGTCCGAGGACTTCCTCCAGCCGGGCCGTCAGCCTGTCGAGGCGGGGGTCTTCACCGACTCCGCCGACGACATGGTGATCCCGCCGCTGCTCGACACCTGGGGCGAGCTGCAGCGCGCGGTGGACGACCAGGTGGCCCAGCTGGTCACCGCCCCGGGCGTGCTCGACCTCGAGGGCGCCAGCGCCACGATCGACTTCGCCTCCCAGCTGGTGCTGGCCCCGGAGCTGGTGCTCGACACCGGCGAGGAGGACTCCGGGGAGCCCGGCGACACGCAGTAGGCGCTCAGGCGTCGGGCTGGGGAGCCTCGGGCTCGGACTGCGGTGCCTCCGGGACCGGCTCGTCGCCGTGCAGGATCGCCGCGACGAGCAGCGGGGTCGTGAGCTCGACCTGCCACGGGCGGGCGCCGTACCCGGTCAGCTGCTCGGCCACCGCGGCGGCCAGCGCCTGCGGGTCGCGGGTGCGCGGCGGCGCCCAGAGGGTACGCCGCATGAAGTCGGGCGTCAGGAGCTGCTCGGCGGGCATCGAGTGCTCCTCGGCCAGGGCCGTCATCGCCTCCCGGGCGTGCTGCAGGCGGCGCGCTGCCACGGGATCGCGGTCGGCCCAGGCCCGGGGGGTGGGGGGACCGTCCGAGCGCGGTGCCCGGGTGGGCAGCTCGTCCTCGGGGAGCTCGGCGACCTCGCGCAGCGTGGCCACCCACCGGGAGGAGTAGCGCTCGGCGCCGCGGCCGTGGAAGCCCTTCAGCCCCAGCAGGGAGCCCTTGTCGGTGGGCATGTGCGTGGCGGCGACGGTGATGGCGGAGTCGGGGAGGATGCGGCCCGGGGTGACGTCGCGCTGCTCGGCGAGGGAGTCGCGCAGCTCCCACAGCGCCTTGACCGCCCCGAGGGAGCGACGCCCCCGGACCTTGTGCAGCCCGGAGGTGCGGCGCCAGGCGTCCACGCGCGGGGTCGGCTCGAAGCCGCGCAGCGCGTCGAACTCCTGGCGGGCCCACTCGGCCTTGCCGGTCTCCTCGAGCTCGGCGGCCAGCAGGTCGCGCAGCTCCACGAGGACCTCGACGTCGAGGGCGGCGTACTCCAGCCAGGGCTTCGGCAGCGGGCGCGTCGACCAGTCGACGGCCGAGTGCTCCTTCTTCATCCGGCGGCCCAGCAGGGTCTCCACCAGTGTGGCGAGCCCGACGCGGGGGTAGCCCAGCAGGCGGCCGGCGAGCTCGGTGTCGAAGAGCTCGGTGGGGGAGAGCCCCTCGTCGCGCAGGCAGGGGAGGTCCTGGGTGGCGGCGTGCAGGATCCACTCGGCGTCGCCGATGGCCTCCTGCAGCGGGGCCAGCCCGTCGAAGGCGATGGGGTCGACCAGGTGGGTGCCGGAGCCCTCGCGGCGCAGCTGGATGAGGTAGGCGCGGTTGGAGTAGCGGTAGCCCGAGGCGCGCTCGGCGTCGATCGCGACCGGGCCGGTGCCACCGGCGACGGCCTCGCAGACCGCCTCCAGGGCCTCGGGGGTCTCCACGACCGACGGCATCGGCTCGCGCAGGGCCAGCAGCGGGGCCTTCTCCGGCTCCTGCTCGGGAGGGGTCCCAGGAGCGGGGGCGTCGGTCTCGGGCTGCTCGGGCTGCTCGGGCTGCTCGGGCTGCTGGGGGTCGTGGGGGTCGTGGGGGACGGTCGGCTCGCTCATCTGATCAGCGGCTACGCTGTCCGCGCCGGCTCGGCATCACCGCGACCCCGTCGGGGACCGGCGGCAGCCCGGCGGCGGTGCACATCAGCTCGCCCCACGCCTCGACGTGCGGGGTGGTGTCGGGGGTGCGCTCGGCGCCGTCGGGGTGGACGGGGGTCCACGAGGCGCGGATCTCGATCTGGGCGGTGCCCTGCTCCTCGCTCATCCCGCCGAAGCTCTCGGTCGCCACGCGGGTGACGGTGCCCGACGCGGCGACGTGCTCGGCGCCGTGGGCGGCCAGGGCCTCGGTCAGCCAGGACCAGCCGACGGCCGACAGCATCGCGTCGGTGACCAGGTCGACCTCGATCTCGGCGCGGACGTAGGCCACGCACCGGAAGGTGCCCTCCCACGCGTCGTTGCCGCTCGGGTCGTGCAGCAGGATGATCCGCCCGGTCGCGACGTCCACGTCGTCGACGGTGACGTCGGCGGAGACGGCGGCGGCGTACGGCGCGATCCGCTGGGGCGCCGGCATCGGCTCCAGCAGCACCTCGGGGCGCACCCGGGCCCGTCGCAGGCCGGCGACCGCCTCGCGGAACGCGGGCGGCTCGGCGGGCGCACCCGCGGCGGGGTGCGTCTCCTGACGGACGACCATGCCCCCACAGTAGGTCGCACCCCTGCGGTCTGATGTGCGAACACGCCGGGACCCTGCCACCCTTGAGCGGTGACGAGCCCCACCCAGGCCTCTGCGGCCGACCTGTCCGGCAGCGCGTTCCTCAAGGCCCTGCGCGGCGAGCCCGTGCCGTACACGCCGGTGTGGTTCATGCGCCAGGCCGGGCGCTCGCTCCCGGAGTACCTCAAGGTCCGCGAGGGCGTGGGGATGCTGGAGTCCTGCATGGACCCCGACCTCACCATCGAGATCACCATGCAGCCGGTGCGCCGCTACGGCGTCGACGCCGCGATCTTCTTCTCCGACATCGTGCTGCCGCTCAAGGCCGTCGGGGTCGACCTCGACATCAAGCCCGGCGTCGGACCGGTCGTCGCCCACCCGGTGCGCACGCTCGAGGACGTCGCCGCGATCCCCGACCTGACCCCCGAGCACGTCCCGTTCATCACCCGGGCCGTCCAGGGCCTGGTGGGCGAGCTGGGCAGCACCCCGCTGATCGGGTTCGCCGGCGCGCCGTTCACGGTGGCGTCGTACCTCGTCGAGGGCGGGCCGTCGAAGGAGCACGCCAAGACCAAGGCGATGATGTTCGGCGCCCCCGAGGTGTGGTCGGCGCTGATGGAGAAGATCGCCGGCATCGCCGCGGCCTACCTCGAGGTCCAGGTCGCCGCCGGCGCCTCGGCCGTGCAGCTCTTCGACTCCTGGGCCGGCGCGCTCACCCCGCAGGACTACGCCGCGCACGTCCAGCCCTGGTCGACCTCGGTGCTGGCCCGCGCCGGCGCACTGGGCGTCCCGCGCATCCACTTCGGGGTCGGCACGTCCAACCTGCTCGACCTGATGGGGGAGGCCGGTGCCGACGTCGTCGGTGTCGACTGGCGCACCCCGCTGGAGCGCGCGATCCCGATGGTCGGCGACCGCGGTGTCCAGGGCAACCTCGACCCGACCCTCGTCTTCGCCCCCACCGAGGTGATGACCGCCCGCGCCGCCGAGATCATCGAGGCCGGCCGCGCCGCCAAGGGCCACGTCTTCAACCTCGGCCACGGCGTCCTGCCGTCGACGGACCCCGACCAGCTGGCGCGGCTGACGGACTTCGTGCACGAGTACCCGCTCGACGCGGGATAGTCCGCACGAGTTCTCACCCCCAGCTCGAGCCGAGGGTGGGAAATCGTGCGGAGTATCCCGGCTCAGCCCTCCAGCACCGGCTCGCCGGCAGACGGCCCGGCCGGACCGGCCGGCTCCGCCGGCGCCTCGGTACGCCGACGGCGGACCGCCCTGCGGACCAGCAGCCACCCGGGGACCCCGAGCACCAGGGCGACGCCGAGGAAGGGCAGCAGGGCGCCGGCGACGGTGGCCAGCCCGACCGCGACGGTGCCCAGCGCGGCCCAGCCGGCCGAGAGCCCGGCCAGGAAGCCGTCCTCGCCGTCCTCCTCCTCGGGCTCGTCGACCGGGTGGCGCTGCAGGTGCACGGTGATGGTCGACAGCGAGGTCTGGTCGGCCAGGTAGGCCTGCTGGCGCAGCAGCGAGTTGAGCCGGGCCTCGCGGTCGGTGAGCTGGCGCTCGACGGCGACGATGTCGCGGATCGACCCGGCGCGGTCGAGGAGCTGCTCGATGCGCGCGATGCTCTGGCGCTGCACCCGGATGCGGACGTTCGTGTCGACCACCTGGGTCGTGACGTCCTCGGAGGTCGTGGAGGAGGCCTCGAGGTCCGCGACCTTCTCCAGCGCGTCCATCGTCTCGGTGAACTCCGCGGACGGCACCCGCAGCACCAGTCGCGCGGTGCGCACGGCGCCGTCGTCGTCGGTGCGGGTCTCGGAGTCGGTGACCTGGCCGCCGACCCGGTCGACCACCTTCTGCACCTCGAAGCGGGCGTCGCCCACGTCGTCGGCGCGCAGGCTCACGGTGCCGGTGGAGATGATCGAGGCCTGCCGCGCGCCCTCCTCCGCCGAGGCGGCGTCGACGGCGTCTGAGGCGGCCATGTCCCGCTCGGCCGTGTCCCCGTCGGACATGAGCGCGGAGGTGGAGTCCATCGCGCCGGCGCCGGCCTCGTCGAACACCTCGGGGGCGTCCATGTCGGCGCCCTCCATCGGCTCGGCCATCGACTCACCGCCCATCGCGTCGTCGGAGGAGCCGGCGCTGCAGCCGGCGAGGACGAGGAGCGCCAGCAGCGCGAGCACGATGCCGAGCGCGACGGCGACAGGGGTGCGGGATCGGTTCATGCCGGTGGGACGCGGCGTCGGGGGTGGTGGTTCCCCGTGGGACGCTGGGGGACGTGGGCCAGCAGGGTGAGCACCGGGAGGTCGTGGTCGTCGGCGCCGGGATCGGCGGCCTGTCGGCGGCGTACCGGCTCCAGCAGCAGGGCCGCGACGTCCTCGTCCTCGAGGGCTCCCCGCAGGTCGGCGGCGTGCTGCGCCGCCGCAGCGTCGCGGGCGTGCCCGTCGACGTCGGCGCCGAGGCGATGCTCAACCGCCGGCCCGAGGGCGTCGCGCTGGCCGCGGACCTCGGCCTCGAGGTGTGCCACCCCACCGTCGCCTCGAGCCGGATCTGGACCCGCGACGCGCTGCGCCCGCTGCCGCGCTCCCTCATGGGCGTGCCGCTGGACCTCGACGACCTCGCGGCCAGCGGCGTGCTCACCGACGCCGAGCTGGCCCGGGTCCGCGAGGAGTCCGGCCACGCCGCCACCCCCATCGGCGCCGACGTCACGGTCGGCGACCTCGTCGACGACCGCCTCGGCCCCGCGGTCACCGACCGCCTCGTCGAGCCCCTCCTCGGCGGTGTGTACGCCGGTCACGCCCGACGGATCTCGGCCCGGGCGGCCGTCCCGCAGCTGGTCGCCCTCGCCGAGCAGGGCTCGCTGCTCGACCAGGCCCCTGGCCTCACCGCCCCGGCGACCTACTCGGCCCCCGTCTTCGCCGGTCTCCCCGGCGGCATGGGTGGGCTCCCACTGGCCCTGGCCGAGCGGCTCGAGGTCCGCACCAGGGCCACGGTCCGCGGGCTGCGCCGCACCACGACCAGCGGACCGTTCGCGCTCACCGTCGGCCCCACGACCGACGAGCGCACGATCACCGCCGACGCCGTGGTGCTGGCCGTACCGGCCGCCGCCGCCTCCCGGCTGCTCGCCGACCTGGCCCCCGCCGCGAGCACCGAGCTGGCGGGCGTCGAGGCCGCGTCGGTCGCCGTGGTGACGCTCGCCCTGCGCGTCGCCGACACCGGGGCCCTGGCCGAGACAGACGCCTCGGGCTTCCTGGTGCCGCCGGTGGAGCGGCGGGCGATCAAGGCCGCCACCTTCTCCTTCTCCAAGTGGGGCTGGGTCCGCGAGGCCGGCGCCGCCGACGGGCTGATCCACCTGCGCACCTCGCTCGGCCGGCACGGCGAGGAGGCCGCGCTGCAGGCGAACGACGACGAGCTGGTCGCCGTCTCGCTGCGCGACCTGCGCGACGCCACCGGCCTCGAGGCCACCCCGGTCGACACCCACGTGCAGCGCTGGGGCGGGGGCCTCCCGCAGTACTCCCTCGGTCACCTCGACCGCGTCGCCCGCGTCCGGGCCGCCGTGGAGGCGGTCCCCGGCCTGGCCGTCTGCGGGGCGGCGTACGACGGCGTCGGTATCCCCGCCGTCATCGGCTCCGCGGAGCGCGCGGCACAATGGGTGCCATGAGCGACACCATGTCCAACGCCGCCCGCGTGCGCGAGATCAACGACTCGATCCGCTACACCATGTGGTCGGTGTTCCGGCTGCGCGACGTGCTCGGCCCCGACGCCGACCGGCCCGCCGAGGGCGCCGAGGTCGAGAAGCTCTTCGCCGAGCTCGACGAGTCCGACACGGTCGTGCGCGGCGTCTACGACGTCAGCGGCCTGCGCGCCGACGCCGACGTGATGGTGTGGACGCACGCGGCCACCAGCGAGGAGCTGCAGTCGGCGTACCACCGCTTCCGCCGCACCTCCTTCGGCGCCCGCCTCGACCCGGTGTGGTCGCAGATGGCGCTGCACCGCCCGGCGGAGTTCAACAAGTCCCACGTCCCGGCGTTCCTCGCCGACGAGGACGCCAAGAAGCACGTGTGCGTCTACCCGTTCGTCCGCTCCTACGAGTGGTACCTCCTCGAGGACGAGGAGCGCCGCGCGATGCTCGCCGAGCACGGCAAGATGGCGCGCGACTACAAGGACGTCCGCGCCAACACCGTGGCCTCCTTCGCGCTCGGCGACTACGAGTGGCTGCTGGCCTTCGAGGCCGACGAGCTCTACCGCATCGTCGACCTGATGCGGCACCTGCGCGGCTCCACCGCCCGCCGGCACGTGCGCGAGGAGATCCCCTTCTACACCGGCGCGCTGACCCCGGTCGCCGAGCTCGTCGACCGGCTTCCCTGAGGCTGAGGGCACCCGCGGGTCCGAAGGTTCATCGGCCGGCCGATGAACCTTTCCGCTGGCCGATGAAGGCCCATCGTCCGGTGGCAAGGTCTGTCGGCCGGCCGATGAACCGCACGATCGCGGAACCGTCGATCCCCGGCGTACGTCGGAGCGGCATGACCCGCTCGACCAGCCTGCGCCTCGCCGCGGTGGCCGCCGCCGTCCTGCTCACCTCCACCGCCTGCAGCAGCAGCGGGGGCGACGACCTCGCCCGCGACCCGGCACCCGACGCCCCGACCGGTGCGCCGGCGCTCGATCTGCCCGCCGACGTCCGCACCCGCGGCCTGGTGATGGTGATGGACACCGGGGACGGTCCCGAGGTCTGCCTCGGGGCGATCGCGGAGTCCTGGCCGCCGCAGTGCGGTGGCCCCGAGGTCCTCGGCTGGGACTGGTCCGAGCACGAGATCCACGAGAAGCAGGGCAGGGTCCGCTGGGGCTCGTTCGCGATCACCGGCTCCTGGGACGGCACCGCGCTGACCGTGGCCGACGCGATCCCGGCCGCTCTGTACGACGTGATGATCGAGGAGCCGGAGCCGGACCCGCTCCCCACCGACCCACCGAGCGCGACCGAGCTGCAGGCCATCGCCGAGGAGGTCGCCGCCGAGCTGCCCGGCGTCGCGGGTGCGCAGGGCGCCTACCCGACCGAGCAGCAGGTCTACGTCGACGTCCCCTTCGACGACGGCACCCTCCAGGGGTGGGCCGACACCACCTACGGCGAGCGGGTCGTCGTCGTGGTGCCGGCCCTCACCCCACGCGACTCCTGACGACAGCGACGGAGTGCATCGCGTGAACCTGGTTCATGCGATGCACTCCGCGGTCACTAAGTCGGTGGTGCCCCGGCCCGCGCTCAGCCGGCGACCGGGCCCGAGCCGTCGGCCGGCTCGAGGGTCAGGCTCACGGAGTTGATGCAGTAGCGGTCGCCGGTGGGCGTGCCGTAGCCGTCGGGGAAGACGTGCCCCAGGTGCGACCCGCAGCTCTTGCACAGCACCTCGACGCGGCGCATGCCGTGGGAGGTGTCCTCGCGCTCCTCCACCGTGTCCGGGACGGCCTGGTAGAACGACGGCCAGCCGCAGCCGGAGTGGAACTTCGTCTCGGACTCGAAGAGTTTCGCGTCGCACGCCTTGCAGCGGTAGACGCCGATGGTCTCGGTGTCGGTCAGCTTGCCGACGAAGGCCCGCTCGGTGCCGGCCTCACGCAGGACGGCGTACTCCATCGGCGAGAGCTCGGCCCGCCACTGCTCGTCGGTCTTCTCCACGTCGTACCCCATGCCCACCACGGTAGTCCGGTGGTGGTCGCCGGGCCGGCGGGTGCTTCACCCGGACGGGGGCGTTGACGAAGTAAAGAGAACAGTTGTTCACTGTGGCTCTGATCCGAGACGGAGGTCACATGGCGAGCACCATCCCCTGGGAGCGGGTGCGGCAGGCCGGCTCGAAGCTGACCACGCCGCTGCACCCCGACGACTACCTGCGGCTCATCAACCCGCTGTGGAGCCAGCGCGAGCTGCGCGGACGCATCGAGAAGGTCGTCGAGGAGACCGAGGACGCCGCCACGCTGGTCATCCGCCCCGGCTGGGGCTGGCGCTTCGACCACCGTCCGGGCCAGTACGTCGGCATCGGCGTCCAGGTCGACGGCACGTTCCAGTGGCGCTCCTACTCCATCTCCTCGCCGCCCAAGCGCTCCGGACGGCACATCGCCATCACCATCCGCGCGATGCCCGAGGGCAAGATGTCGGGCCACCTGGTGAGCCTGCAGCCCGGGACGATCGTGCGGCTCGCTGCCCCCGAGGGCGACTTCGTGCTGCCCGACCCGCCGCCGGCCAAGATGCTCTTCCTCGTGGGCGGCTCGGGCGTCACGCCGGTGATGGCGATGCTGCGGACCATGGACCGCCGCGGCCAGCTCGGCGGCCAAGGAACTGGCCAGGGAAGCAGCCAGGGGAGCGGCCAGGGGAGTGCGGACGTGGTGATGCACTACTCCAGTCCCACGCCGGACCGGATGATCTTCCGCGACGAGCTGCTGGCGCTGGAGGAGAGGCACGACTCCTTCCACCTGCACCGGCTGTACACCGACACCGAGGGCATGCTCGAGCTCGCGCACGCCGAGCGCGGCCTCGACGCCTTCTGCCCCGACTGGCGCGAGCGCGAGACCTACGCCTGCGGACCGGCCCCGATGCTCGACGCCATCACCGAGCACTTCGAGCGGGAGGGCCTCGAGGAGCACCTGCACCTCGAGCGCTTCACCCTCCAGCTCGGGGGCGAGGGCGGGGAGGGCGGCACCCTCACCTTCCGCAACTCCAACAAGACGATCGAGGCCGACGGCGCCACCACGGTGCTCGAGGCCGGCGAGCAGGCGGGCGTGGGGATGCCCTACGGCTGCCGGATGGGCATCTGCCACACCTGCACGCTCACCCTCGTCTCCGGCCGGGTCCGCGACCTGCGCAACGGGGACGAGTTCGACCAGACCAACGAGCAGGTGCAGACCTGCGTCACCGCCGCCGTCGGCGACTGCACCTTCGACATCTAGCTGTGATGCCCAGGCACGTTGGTCGAGATCCTGCGACGACACGGTCTGATCTGTAGATGGACGAAGGCCTCCCCGGTGTGGAGTGGAGCTGTCTAGGAAC
>LUPK01000010.1 GCA_001627335.1 Nocardioides sp. REDSEA-S33_B3
GTATAAGAGACAGCTTGGGGGAAGGTGTCCTGGGTGGTTGCGGCCATGCGTATGGGCGGGTGGGGCTGCTGGAAGGGCTTCATGTGCAGGCCCCGTTCCTTCACCGGGTCCAACTCGGGCGCCGAAATATCGAAATTCTTGCCGTGGTGCTCGAACTTGCCCTCGTTCTCCCAAATCTTCAACACCACCTCCAGCACCTCGGCCCGCCGGTCGGAAGGCACCTGCTCGGCGCCGGCCAGGACCGCGGCGCGGATGCTCGCCGGGTCCTCGGTGCGCGGGTTGTCGTCGGTGACCACGACCAGGTCAGCCAGCCGGGCGGCGATCTCCCCCATCAGCGGGCGCTTGCCGGTGTCCCGGTCCCCGCCCGCCCCGATCACCACGAGGACGCGCCCCTCGGTGAGCGGTCGCAGGGCCCCGATGGCCGCCTCGACGGCGTCCGGCTTGTGCGCGTAGTCGACGACGACCTCGAAGTCCTGACCGGCGTGCACCGACTCCAGCCGCCCCGGGACCCCGGCCAGCCCGCTGATGCCGCGTGCGACGGGGGCGGGCTCGAGCCCCGCCTCCCCGGCCGCGACCACCGCGGCGAGCGCGTTGGAGACGTTGTAGCCGCCGGCCAGGGGGACGCCCCCCTCGATCCGCAGCCCACCGGGGCCGGCCACCGTGAAGTCGGTGCGACTCGGGGCGGGGTGCACGTCGACGGCGTGCCAGTCGGCGTCGGTGCCCGCGACCGACACCGTCGCGACGGGCAGCGAGGTGCGGCCTGCCAGGAGCCGTCCGTGCTCGTCGTCGACGCAGACCACGGCGCGGCGGGCACGCTGGGGCGTGAACAGGGACGCCTTGGCCTCGAAGTACTCCTCCACGGTGTCGTGGAAGTCGAGGTGGTCACGGCCGAGGTTGAGGAACACCGCCACGTCGAAGACCACGCCGTCGACCCGTCCCAGCACCAGCGCGTGGCTGGAGACCTCCATGGCGCAGACCTGCACCCCGCGCTCGACCATCAACGCGAACAGGCCGTGCAGGTCCGGCGCCTCGGGCGTGGTGAGAGCCGTCTTCACGTCCTCGCCGGCGATGCGGGTCCCGACCGTGCCGACCACCGCGGCGACGTGGCCGGCGGCGGCCAGACCGCCCTCGAGGAGGCGGGTCGTGGTCGTCTTCCCCTGGGTGCCCGTCACCCCGATCATCGTCAGCCTCCGGGCGGGGTGGCCGTAGACCTCCGCGCTCACCGCCCCCAGGACGCCCCGCGGGTCGTCGACGACCAGGGTGGGCGTGCCCTCGGGCAGCCGGTCGGCACCGGCCGGGTCGGTCAGCACGGCGACCGCCCCCGCGGCCAGGGCCTCGACCGCGAAGTCCGCCCCGTGCGCCCGCGCCCCCGGCAGCCCCGCGTAGAGGTCGCCGGGCCGGACCCGTCGGGTGCTCAGGGTGACACCGGTGACCTCGACCGTCTCCGGCTCCCGGCCGCGCCAGGTGGCTCCGGGGCAGGCGCGCGCGGCGAGCTCGCCCAGCGTCGTACGAGGCGGGTGGGTGGGGCGGGGATTCGGGTCGCTGCTCACGGTCGGACCACCCTAGGGACGGGCGGGGCCGGCCACCACTCGACGGCTCACCACTCGACGGGCAGGTCGGAGGGCTTGGTGCTCGTCGGGGGCACGGCGTAGCGACGCAGGGCGTAGCCCATGATCTTCGAGAACGCCGGGCCGGCGACCGAGCCGCCACCCCCGCCGTTGCGGGGGTTCTGGACCACGACGTAGACGGTGAACCGGGGGTCGTCGGCCGGGGCGAACCCGGCGAAGGAGACGGTGAAGGTGCCGTCGTAGCAGCCGCACTCCGAGGACGCCCGCTGAGCGGTGCCGGTCTTGCCGGCGACGCGGTAGCCGGGGACCTGGGCCCGGGGGGCCACGCCCGCGTCCGGGTCGACGACGCGCTCCATCATCAGCATCGTCTTGCGCGCGGCCTCCTCCGACAGGACGCGCCGCGAGGTCGTGGTGTCGGTGCCGACCCGCTGGCCGCTGTCGGTCGTGGCCGTGCCGCGCACCACGCTGGGGTCCACGCGGACGCCGCCGTTGGCCACGGCGTTGATGGCCGCAGCCATCTGCAGGGCGTTGACCGAGATCGACTGGCCGAACGCGACGCGGTCCTGGGTCTGGGAGGTCCACAGCGACCCCGACGGCACGATGCCGGCCGACTCGCCGCGCACCCCGACGTCGGTGGCCTCACCGAGCCCGAAGGCCGTGAGGTAGTCACGCAGCTCGTCGCCCTCGAACTTGTCGGCCGCCAGGACGGTGCCGATGTTGGAGGACTTGGCCAGCACCCCGGCCAGCGTCAGCTTGATCGTGCCGTGGTCGAACCAGTCGCCGATCGAGCGGTCCTGGCGGGCCAGAGACGCCGGCACCGTCAGGCGGGTCCGCGGCGTGACCCGGCCGGCGTCGACCAGGGCACCGAGGGTCAGCACCTTCTCGACCGAACCCGGCTCGTAGACGTCGCTCATCGCCCGCGAGCCGAGGTCGGCCTCGTCGGACTCCAGCGGCTGGTTGGCGTCGTACGTCGGGTAGTCGGCGAGGCTGAGGACCTCACCGGTCCGGGAGTCCATCACGATCGCCACGCCGGAGTCGGCACGGGCGCCGTAGACGGTCTGGCGCAGGACGCGCTGGACGTACCACTGCAGCTCGCGGTCGATGGTGGTGGTGAGGTCCTCGCCGTCGACCGCCTCGACCACGGTCTGCTCGCCGAGCGGGATCTTCTGCCCGGCGGCCACCGAGTAGCGGGCCGACCCGTCGGTCCCCGACAGCTGGGCGTCGAAGGTGCGCTCGAAGCCGGCCAGCGGCTGCGGGGTGCCGTCACCCAACGGGGTGCCGAGGAAGCCGACCAGGTTGGCGGCGACGTCGCCGGCCGGGTAGACCCGGATCGGGTCGCGCTGGGTGGTCAGTCCGTCGAAGCCGCGCGCACGCGCGCGGTCGAGCACGTGGGCGGCCTTGGCGGCCGGCACGGCTCGGGCCATGTACTGGAAGCGGGTGTCGGTGCGGCGCAGCCGTTCCAGGACCGTCACGTAGTCGACGTCGAGCTTGGTGGAGAGCAGCTTGGCCAGCTGGGGCGCCCGGTCGACGGGGTTGCCGGCCTCGTCGGTGTTCACCAGGGCCGGGTCGGCGATGACCATGACGCCGTCGACCGACTCGGCCAGCGGCTCCCCGTTGCGGTCGAGGATGTCGCCCCGCGTCGCAGGCAGCACGACGTCGCGTGATCCCTCGGCGGCGGCCATCGCGGCGTACGAGCCCGGGTCCAGTCCCTGCAGCTGGACCAGGCGGCCCCCGAAGACCGAGAGGACCATCGCGATCAGCACGAAGCCGATGCGCAGCCGCACCTGGGGTGCGCCACGACGGGGGTAGCGGGAGGTCGCCACGGTGTCCTCTGCTCGTCTCTTGGTCTGGTGCTTGGTCTGGTGCTGGGTCTGTTGCTGGGGTCTGGTCCGCCGTCCGACAGGGCGTCAGGCGTCCCTGTTCTTCTTCGCCCGCTCGGCCTTCTTCTCGGCCAGCTTCTCCGCCTTCCGCTGGGCCTTCTTCTCGGCCTTCTTCTCGGCCAGCTTCTCCGCCTTCTTCTCGGCCCTCTTCTCGGCCCTCTTCTCGGCCCGGCGCTCGGCACGGGCCTCCGCGCCATTCCTACCCCCGCGCTCGGCCGCAGCGGCGTCGCCACGCCCGTCGCTCAGCACGCCCTCGGCAGGACGGACCACGGTCGCCGGCGGGTCGAGCAGCGACGGGCGCGCCGCGGGGCGCGGGTCGAGGAGCACCGGGGCGACCACGCGTGCCCCGACCGGGTCGCCCTCCACCGACCCGTCGGACAGGTCGAGGAAGAGCGGAGCGGCCGGCACCCGCATGCCCAGCTGCTGGGCCTTGCGGGCGACGACCTGGGGGTCGCGCAGGTTCTCCAGCTGCATGCCGAGCGACTCCTCGCGGGCGGAGAGCAGCGCCGCACGCTGCTCCAGCGAGGTCGCGGTGAACGAGGACTGCTGCATGGAGGTGTTGAACAGCAGCAGGCCCACGACACCGCCGAGCAGCAGGAGGGTCACCAGGGAGACGAACGGGACGCGGGCGGCCCGGGTGCGGGCCCGCGGGACGACGGTGAGCCGGGCACGCTCGACGGCGGCCTCGGCCAGGCGCGGCGCACGCTGACGCAGCGCGGCGGTGCTGACGGGGCTGGGCATCAGACGGCTCCCCTGTTCCTGCTCTGGTGGTGCTGGCGGGTGTGCTTGCTCGGGTGGACGCGCTCGACGGCGCGCAGTCGGACGGAGGCGGCCCGGGGGTTCTCGGCGATCTCGGACTCGTCGGCCTTCTCCGCACCCCGCGTGACCTGCCGCAGGGGCGGCTCGCTGCCCTCCGGCACGAACGGCAGGTCGGGAGGCACCTCGGAACGGGTGCCGGAGGTGAAGGCCTGCTTGACCATGCGGTCCTCGAGGGAGTGATAGGACTCCACGACCACGCGCCCGCCGACCCCGATCGCCTCGATCGCGGCCGGGAGCGCACGACGCAGGACGGCGAGCTCGTCGTTGACCTCCATGCGCAGCGCCTGGAAGGTGCGCTTGGCCGGGTGCCCGCCGGTACGCCGGGCGGGTGCCGGGATCTCGGCGTACAACAGCTCCACCAGCGGCCCGGAGGTGGTGAACGGCTCGGCCTCGCGGCGACGTACGACCGCCTGGGCGATCTTGCGGGCGAACTTCTCCTCGCCGTAGTCGCGCAGGATGCGCGTCAGGTCACCGACCGAGTAGCTGTTGAGCACGTCGGCCGCGGTCGGCCCGGTCGTGCCGTCCATCCGCATGTCCAGCGGCGCGTCCTCGGCGTAGGCGAAGCCCCGCTCGCGGACGTCGAGCTGCATCGAGGAGACACCGAGGTCGAAGAGCACGGCGTCGACCTCGTCGAGGCCGAGGTCTGCCATGACGTCGGGGATCTCGTCGTAGACGGCGTGGACGCCGGTGAACCGGTCGCCGAAGGGCGCCAGCCGCTCGCCGGCCAGCCGGAGCGCCTCGGTGTCGCGGTCGACGCCGATCACGCGGGCCGACGGCAGGCGGGTCAGCACGGCCTCGGAGTGGCCACCGAGGCCGAGGGTGCAGTCGATCATCACGCGGGGACGGTCGTCCGCGTCGCGCTCGAGGGCGGGCGCCAGCAGCGCCACGACCCGGTCGAGCAGCACCGGGACGTGCAGGGGGCCGGCCACCTCAGCGACCCAGGCCCGAGAGGCCGGTCAGCAGCGCCAGGCCCGTGGCCGCCCCCACCGAGGTGGCCAGCGAGAACGCCATGAGCGCGGCCGCGTCGCGGGCCTGGTGCCGGACCCGCCGCTCGGCGGTCGGCGCCGGCGACGGCGCGTGCGTGCTGCTCATGGTTCGACCCATCTGGACGGCGGTGTGGGGGTGGTGGTGCGGGGTGGTGCGCGGTGGTGCTGCGGGCGCTGGACCTGCGGGGGGATCCCGCCGGGCCTGGTCCTCGCCCGCTCCGTGAGCTCGTGATCTGGGGCCGGGGAAGGTGTCCCAGAGACGTCCGTCTGCGGCCGGGGAAGGTGTCGCAGAAGGGGTGGAGCGGGCAGGGACCAGGCCCTGCGGTGTCCCGCTGTGCAGTTGTGGTGGAGCGTGGGTGGAGCGCCGGTGGGGGCGATCAGTCGCCGGGCGACTCGTCGAGCTCGGCGAACTTGGCCTGGGCGCCGCTGGAGTACTCCTCCCAGCGGGCCGGCGACCAGATCTCCACGCGGTCCCCGACCCCGACCACGACGACGTCGCGCTCGAGACCGGCACTGGCCCGCAGGAAGGTCGGGATGCCGATGCGCCCCTGCTTGTCCGGGGTCCCCTGCTCGGCTCCGGCGAACAGCACGCGGCGGTAGTCGCGCGCGTCCTTGTTCGTCATCGGCGTCGCCTGGGCCCTGGCCGCCTCGGCCATGAACGTCTGCTCGGGCCACACGGTCAGGCAGTTGTCCTGTCCCTGAGTGATCACGAGGCCCTCCGCGAGCGCGTCCCTGAACTTGGCGGGGAGGAACAGGCGGCCCTTCTCGTCCAGCTTCGGCGTGTAGGTGCCCATGAAGAACACGGGGCACCTCCGCTGGACGTCAGGAACCACCCGGCTCCTCCACTTTCCCCCACCCTACTCCACTTTCCTCCACCGTCAACCACCTTCCTCCCCTTTCGCACCCCCTCCGCTCCCCCGTTCTCCCCGGCGCTCCTCCCCGCCCCTCACAGCTCTCCCCGGCGCTCACACGTCCTCCCGGGCGCCCCGGGATCCGATCGCGCGTGTTCGCAACCAACCCGTGATCCCAGACGTCTGACCCCGGTGCGCAGCGGACGGCTAGGTTGCTGCGACCGCCTACGGTGGTCAGACCGACGAGGGAGAGGACGCAGCCGTGGCAGCACCGAGCGCCGACGGGGCGGACCTGGGCACACTGGCCCGGGTCGCCGACCAGGTCCGCGGCAACATCGAGCGGGTCATCGAGGGCAAGCCCGACGTGGTCTCAGCGACGTTGGTGGTGCTGCTGGCCGAGGGGCACCTGCTCATCGAGGACGTGCCCGGCGTCGGCAAGACGATGCTGTCGAAGTCGCTGGCGCGCAGCATCGACTGCAGCGTCCGCCGCATCCAGTTCACCCCGGACCTGTTGCCCTCCGACGTCACGGGCGTCTCGGTCTTCAACCAGGACACCCGGACCTTCGAGTTCCGCCCCGGCGGCGTCTTCGCCAACGTGGTGGTCGGCGACGAGATCAACCGGGCCTCCCCCAAGACCCAGTCGGCGCTGCTGGAGTGCATGGAGGAGCGGCAGGTGACCGTCGACAACACGACGTACCAGCTCGACTCCCCCTTCATGGTCATCGCGACGCAGAACCCGATCGAGATGGAGGGCACCTACGCCCTGCCCGAGGCCCAGCGCGACCGCTTCATGGCGCGGGTGTCGGTCGGCTACCCGGTCGAGGCCGCCGAGCTGGCCATGCTGCAGACCCACACGAGCCACCGCCCGCTCGACGACCTCGAGCCGGTCACCGACGCCGCCGAGCTGCGCAAGCTCATCGCGATCGTCGGGCAGGTCTACGTCTCCGAGCCGGTCCAGCGCTACGCCGTCGCGATCAGCGCCGCCACCCGCCGCACCAGCGACCTGGCCCTCGGCGCCTCGCCCCGGGCGACGCTGCACCTGGTGCGGGCCGCCAAGGCGTACGCCGCGATGGCCGGCCGCGACTACGTGCTGCCCGACGACGTGGCCGCCCTCGCCGAGCGCGTCCTGGCCCACCGCCTGCTGCCGAGCACCGAGGCCGCGATGGGCGGTCGCACCACTCCGGAGATCCTCGCCGGGGTGCTCGGGTCCGTGGCGGTGCCCGAGGGACACCGGCACTGATGCGCGAGGCGCTGGCGGGCCTGACCCTGCGGGGTCGCTCCTTCGTGGCCGCCGGCATCGCCGCGATCGTCTGCGCGGTGCTGCTCGGCCAGCCGGCGCTGACCCGGGCCGGCGTGCTGGTGCTGGCGCTCCCGCTGGTCACCGCGCTGGTGCTCGGCCGCAGCCGCTACCGGCTGGCGCTGCTGCGCAGCGTGTCCCCGAGCCTGGTGGGCGCGGGCCAGCCCGCGCGCGTGACCCTCTCGCTGACCAACGACGGTCGGACCCCGAGCGGGGTCCTGCTCCTGGAGGACAAGGTGCCCTACGCGCTGGGCACCCGGCCCCGGTTCGTGCTGGAGGGGGTGCGCAGCGGCTGGCACCGCCAGGTGTCCTACCAGGTCCGCTCCGACGTGCGTGGCCGACACGAGGTGGGCCCCATGCAGGTCCGCATCACCGACCCGTTCGGCCTGGTCGAGCTCGGCCGCGCCTTCCGCTCCACCTCCTTCCTCACCGTGACCCCCCGGACCGTCCCGCTGCCGGCCGTGCCGCTCAGCGGGTCCTCGCACGGGTCGGGCGACCAGCGGCCGCGCGCGTTCGCCACGGGCAGCGCCGAGGACGTGACCGTGCGCGAGTACCGCCGGGGCGACGACCTGCGACGGGTGCACTGGCCCAGCTCGGCGCGGATGGGCGAGCTGATGGTCCGCCGCGAGGAGCAGCCCTGGCAGGCCCGCGCGACCATCGTCATCGACAACCGGGCCTCCGCCCACCGCGGGCAGGGGGCGGGCTCCTCGCTGGAGGCCGCCGTCAGCGTGGCGGCCTCGGTGGCGACCCACCTGGCCCACCGCGGCTTCCAGGTCCGCCTGGTCACCGCCAACGCCGTCGAGCACGCCGTGTGGCACGACCGCGACGCCGACCGCAACACCGGGCCGCTGCTCGAGGCGCTGGCGGTGCTGCAGCCCAGCCCCGTCACCACCCTCGACGCCGGCTGGCTGGCCGAGCCCGGCCACGGAGGTCTCGTCGTCGCCGTGCTCGGAGCCGTCGGCGAGGCCGACGCCCCGGTGCTGCGGCGGATGCAGTCGCTCACCGCCGTACCTCTCGCGCTGGCGCTGGACGTCGACGCGTGGGCCGGTCGTGCGACCGGGTCCGCGGCGCCGGTGCTCGCCGCCCGGGGCTGGCGGGCCGTGGGGCTGGGTCCCCAGGACCCGCTGGACGTGGCCTGGCAGGAGCTGGGCAGCCGCGTGGGCGCCGGGGCGGCGCGATGAGCCGTCCCTCCCCCGCCCTGGGGCCCGCGCTGGTGACCGCCTCGGTCGCCGCCGCCACGACGTGGGTCGCCCTGCTGTCGTGGCGCGGCCTGACCGACCGCCCCAGTGACGTGCTGGTCCCGCTCGTCGTGCTCGCCGGTGTCGTGGCCGGGGTCGGGGCCCTGGGTCGCTGGGCACGCCTGGGCCCGTTCGGGGTGCTCGTGCTGCAGGTCGTGCTGGCCGGCATGGTGCTCAGCTACGTCGTGAGCGGTTCCCCCGTCCCCGTCGGCGCGGCGTGGGCGGACCTGCGCGCCGAGGTCGACCTGGCGATGGAGGGCGCGCGCGCCTACGCACCCCCGGTGCCGGCGGAGGAGGCCGACGTCTCGCCGCTGCTGCTCGGCGGTGGCCTGCTGTGCCTGCTGCTGGTCGACCTGCTCGCCGCGGGGCTGCGCCGCGTGCCGCTGGCCGGCATCCCGCTGCTGGTCGCCTACAGCCTGCCGGTCGGACTGCTCGGCACCGACCTCATCTGGTGGGTCTTCGCGCTCACCGCGCTGGGCTTCCTCGTGCTGCTGTTCGGCCAGGAGGCCGGCGACGTCGACCGGTGGGGACGGTCCCTCGAGGAGGGTCCCCGTGGCGCGTCCGGCAGCCTGCAGTCGGCCGGCGTGCGGATGAGCGCCGTCTCGATCGGCCTCTCGGCCACGGCCCTGGCCGTCGTCGTGCCGCTGGCCATTCCGACCCTCGAGGTGCGCCTGCTCGACATCGGGCGCGGTGGCCCCGGCGGCGACGGCATCGAGATCGAGAACCCGATGGTCGACCTGCGCCGCGACCTCAACCGCGGCGCCGACGTGCCGCTGCTGCGGCTGACCACCGACGACCCGGCACCCTCCTACCTGCGCACCTCCGTGCTCACCCGGTTCACCGCCAACGAGTGGAGCTCCGGCGACCGGCAGATCCCCACCGAGAACCTCCCCGACGGCCGGATGCCCGACCTCGTGGGTGTCGACGAGTCCGTGCCGCGCTCGACGTTCCGCTACGAGGTCGAGGTGCTGGACTCGCTGACCTCGCGGTGGCTGCCGACGATGGCACCGGTCACCGCCGTGCGGGCCGAGGGCGACTGGCGCTACGACGCCTCGACGATGGACTTCCTCTCCGCCGACAAGGAGCTCGACACCGCGGGGATGAGCTACTCCATGACCGGGGTCCAGCTCGACCTCTCCGCCCAGCAGCTCGCGGACGCGCCCTCCTCGGCCGGACAGGTGTCCGCCGACTTCACCGCCCTGCCGCCGGGCATGCCGCCGCTGATCCGCCAGCTGGCCAACGACGTCACCCGCCAGGCCCCCACCCGCTTCGAGAAGGCCGTCGCCCTGCAGGACTGGTTCCGCGAGAACTTCACCTACTCCCTGGACCGGGTGCCCCCGGGCAACGGCACCGACGAGCTGGTGAACTTCCTGTCCACCGAGGAGGGCGGGCGCACCGGCTACTGCGAGCAGTTCGCCGCGGCGATGGCGGTGATGGCGCGCCAGCTCGGCATCCCCGCCCGCGTCGCGGTGGGGTTCCTCGTGCCGGACGAGGTCGAGGACGGGGTCTTCGAGTACTCCGCCCACGACCTGCACGCCTGGCCCGAGGTGTTCATCGCCGGGGCCGGCTGGGTGCGCTTCGAGCCCACGCCGGCCGACCGGGCCGACGGCGTACCGAGCTACACGCGGCAGTCGGTGGACGGCCCCGACACCGACCCGACCAGCCCCACCGGTCGCCCCCAGGACGACACCGCCAACCCCGGCGGGCCCGACGACGAGACCCCGGACCGGACGCCGGAGCAGGCGGAGGACCCGCTGGCCGCGACGCAGGACGAGGGTGGCGTGAGCTCGGCCTGGGTCGTGCGCGCGGTGGGCTCGGTGGCTGCACTGCTGCTGCTCGTGGCCCTGGCCGCGCTGCCGGGGGCGTGGCGCCGCCGTCGTCGGGTACGCCGGTTGGCCGGCGACCTGGAGTCGGTGTGGGCCGAGCTGCGCGACACCGCCGTGGACCTCGGGGTCCCGTGGCAGTCGGGCCGCTCGCCGCGCGTGACCGGTTCGGCCCTGCGCGAGCACCTTCCGCAGGTGGGCGGGCTGGACGCGCCCCGGCCGGCCCTGGACCGGCTGGTCGCCCGACTGGAGCAGCAGCGCTACGCGCGGGCTGACTCCGAGGAGGCGGACGTGACCGAGGAGGTCCGGCGCGACGGCGTACGCGTGGTGTCCGGGCTGGTCAGCGCGGCCGAGCCGCGCGCTCGACGCCGCGCGCACTGGTTGCCCCGGACCCTGGTGCGACCGACCCGGCCGGCTGCCTCGGGCTCCCCGGTCGTGGACCGCGAGCTGGTCGACCAGGTGCGCTGAGGGCCACTTCCGGTCGGGCAGCGAGGGGCACGGCCCCACTGCCGGGCGGGCAGCGAGCGGTCGTCGGTCCCCACTGTTGGTCGAGCAGCGAGCGCCAGCGAGCGGGCGTCGAGACCCCGGTCCCCCGGGGTCTCGGGGTCAGAAGCCGCCGTTCTCCTCGCGGCGACGACGCCACCGCTCCTCGACGCGCTCCATGAAGGAGCCGGAGGACCCGCGCTGGCGCGAGCGCATCTTGCCTCGGCGGCCACCGTCGATGACGGTGAAGCCGGTCTGTCCGGTGGGCTGGCCGGGTGCCTCCTCGCCGGGAGCGGGGGCCGCCTGGGCCTGACCGCGCAGGGCGTTGAGACCGAGGGTGGCCGAGCCGAGCATCACGACGAAGCCGGCGATGCCGATGGGCCAGACGTTGATGACCGCACCGGTCATGAGCAGGACGACTCCGAGGACGAACACAGCGCCGGCCAGCACCGCGCGCCGCCGGGCGGCGCGGCGCAGCGAGGTGCCGCGCAGGGTGGAGACGAACTTGGGATCCTCCTCGGAGAGGGCGCGCTCCATCTGCTCGAGCAGTCGCAGCTCCTCTTCCGAGAGTGGCACGGTTCCTCCATGGTGCTCGCCTGGTGCACGGCCTCGTCCCCGTGGCCGACGGCACAAGTCTAGGCAGGCCGTCGCGCGCATGGTAGGGATGCACCCATTTTGGGGCCACTGGTCCCGACCGGCGCCGGCCGGCACACGATCTTCACGCCGAACCGGCGTATCAATACGCCGGTTCGGCGCCCCTTCCACGCCGCGACGGCCAGTCCTTCCGGAGGTTGCGCCGGTCCGGCATCCCCTCCAGGTCGAGCCGGCCTCTCAACACGCCGGCTCGACGTGCTCACCCCAGCAGGCTGGCGGGACGCACCGCGGCGCTGCCGAAGCGTCGGGCGGCGCGGTCGACGGCCCGGTCGGCGTCGGACCAGCCGTGGTCACGCTCCCCCAGCAGCGCCTGGCGGTGCACGCTCTCGCGCGGCACCAGCCCCTCCACCCGGACCCCCACCAGGCGCAGCCGGGCGCGCTGGAGGCCGAGAGCGTCGAAGAGCGCCACGGCGGTGCGGTAGACGTCCTGGGTGACGTCGGTGGCCTCGGGCATCGTCCGGGAGCGGGTGAGGGTGGTGAAGTCGGCGAAGCGCACGGTGATCGACACGGTCCGGCCGGCGACACCGGCGACCCGCATCCGCCGCGCGACGGTGCCGGTGAGCGCCAGCATCTCGCGCAGCACCACCTCGCGGTCGTCGACGTCGCGGGAGAAGGTCTGCTGCGCGCCCATCGACTTCTCCGGATCCGCACCTCCCCCGATCCCGAAGACCGGCGTCTGCTTGGCCACGACCTCCCGGCGGTCCTGGCCCCAGGCCAGCTCGTGCAGGTGGCTGCCCAGCGCCTGCCCGACGGCGCGTTGGAGGGTGCGCAGCGGGGTGTGCGCGACGTCGCCGACCGTGATGAGCCCCAGCCGGTGCAGCATCGCGCGGGTCTTCTCACCCACCCCGTAGAGCTCCCCCACGTCGAGGGGGTGCAGGAACGTCGTGACCTCCTCGGGAGGGACCACCACCACACCATCGGGCTTGGCCCGACGACTGGCGAGCTTGGCCACCGAGATCGACGCCGCCACCCCCACCGAGCAGGTGATGCCCTGCTCGTCGTGGACCGTGGCGCGGATTCGGTCGGCGATCTCCTCGGGGGTCCCCCAGCGGCGTACGGACCCGCGGACGTCGAGGAACGCCTCGTCGATGGAGACCACCTCCACCACCGGCGTGATCCGCCGGAGGGTCTCGACGACCGCGGCGGAGACGGTGCCGAAGACGTCGTGCTCGGGGCTGACGATCACCGCCTGCGGGCAGAGCCGGCGGGCGCGCGCCGAGGGCATGCCCGAGCGCACGCCGTGCTCCCGGGCGAGGTAGTTGGCCGAGAGGACCACACCGCGGTGGCCGCCGCCGACGATGACCGGCACGTCGCGCAGGTCGGGGCGGTCACGGGTGGCGACGGAGGCGTAGAACGCGTCCATGTCGACGTGCAGGACCGGGGTGTCGGTCATGGCCGCCACCGCCCGTGCGTCAGTGACGTCCCGAGCGTGCGCGAGCGACCTCTCGGCCGTGCGTGAGTGACCTCTCGGCAGTCAGGCGAGTCAGGCGCGGGCGAGCAGGTGGAGCTGGGTGGCCAGGGGGAGGTACTCCGGGCGCTCGGCGACGGCCTGCTCCAGCTCCAGCAGGGCTGCGGTGGCACCGGGCTCGAGGTCGAGCAGCGAGCCGGGGACCAGGTCGGCGAAGACGCGGACGCCGTGGACGGTCTCGGTGCGCAGACCGGCGGCGTCGAGCAGGTCGGTGAGCTCGTCGCGGGTGAAGCGCCGGCCGGCACGACCGGGCTCGGTGCTGGCCGCCGACGCGGGGGCGAGCAGGGCGAGCGCCTGGCCGAAGTGACCGGCCATGGCCCGCGCGATGACCGCGGCGTGGCGCTGGGCGACCAGCAGCGACAGGGCGCCGCCGGGGCGCAGCACCTCGTGCAGCGTGGCGAGGGCACCGGCGGCGTCGGTGACGTGCTCGAGCACGCCGTGGCACAGCACCAGGTCGGCACTGCCGGGCGCGACGGGGCCCGCAGGCGCGAGCAGGCTGGACAGGTCGCCCTGGTGGGCGACCACCTCGACACCCTCCTCGCGGGCGCGGCGGCCCAGCGAGGCGAGCGCGTCGGGACTGGGGTCGACGACGGTGACGCGGTGGCCCATGCCGGCGATCCGGACCGCGGAGACGCCGGTGCCGCCGCCGATGTCGAGGACGTCGAGCGGCTCGCCGTCGAGGAGGCCGCGCAGGGCCTCCCACACCACGGCGGTACGGGCGTTGGCGCGACGCTGCTCGGGCCGGTCGGTACCTGGCATGGCCCCCACCCTAGGGCGTCGGTGGGCCGGGTCATCCCGGGCTCCCCGGGCTGCGGTGCCACAGCTTGCGGGCGACGTCGCGGGTGTCGTCGCCGGCCGGCTTGATGTCGGCGTACGGCGAGAGCTTGAAGCCGCTGGAGTGCACCAGCACCCGGCGCCGACCCATGCCTCCCGCGGTCGGGCCGTCCTGCGGCTCCTCGGAGAAGTCCGGCGGTCGGGCCATCACCGGGCGCGAGGCCCGGCTCTCGGCCGCGCCGGCGCCCGCGCGCTCCACCCCGACGCCCCCGAACCCGCCGGGGACCACGGCCATCTCGGCGCGCACCGCCTCGAGGCCGCCGCCGCGCCAGGTCTGGTGCAGGGCGGGCAGCTCCCAGCAGCCGGTGGCGCGCAGCGAGACCCCACGGTGGCCGGTACGGCGCAGCTCGCCGCGCACCACCAGCAGCCAGGAGTGGAAGACCGTGGCGGCGTAGGGGCCCTGGGCGTCCTCGAAGAAGGTCGCGTCGACCGGACCGGTGCCGTCGTCGAGGGTCAGGAAGATGACGCGTCGACCGGAGCGGATCGGCGGGGTCTGGGTGGCGACCTTGACCCCGGCGACCAGCAGCTCGGCCTTGCTGCGCTGCCCGAGCAGGTCGCGGCTGCGGGTCGCCCCGAGGGCATCGAGGAAGGGGCCGTAGGTGTCGACGACGTGCCGACTGGCGTCGAGGCCGAGGATCTCCAACTCCGCGCGCATCCGCTCCTCCGCGGTCATCTCGGGGAGCCCCGAGAGCTCGCCGTCGCCGGGCGCGTCGCCGAGGTCGAGGGCCAGCTGGACCGACTCCACCGGCTCCGGGGGCGGGGCGGTGCGGGCCTGGGCCGAGGAGCGGCCCCAGATCCCGTCGCGGACGGGGGTGCCGGAGTCGTCGCGGTAGCCGGCACCGAGGTCCGCGGGACGCCGGTCGCCGCGCAGGTCGCGCTCCCCCACCGACTCCGCCCCGCGCTGGCGCTCGCGCACCTCGGCGTCGCTGGAGTTGCGGGCCGCGGCCGCGTCGGCCACCGCGACCGAGCGGGCGGGCGTGCGGGAGCGCCGGCCCGCCGCACCTCCGGTGCTGCGGCCCCGGGCGGCGCGCTCGACCGCGCGGCCGTGCCGGTCGAGCTCGGCCACCTGCAGGAGCAGGTCACGTCGGGTGACGGTGCCTCGCCGGCGTACGTCGGCGCCGGAGGTGTCCCCCAGCCCGTAGGTCGCGTCGAAGCCACCGGCCAGCACCAGCCGCTCCACGACCGGGCGGGAGACCCGCGCGCGGTGCCAGAAGTCGCTGAGCGAGTGGTAGGGCCGGGCCGCGACGACCCGGTCGACCTCGGCCTCGCTGATGCCCTTGACCTCCGAGAGCGCGAGCCGGATGCCCCAGCGTCTGGCGCCCTCGGGCTGCTGGTCGGTCCACCACGGCACCCCGGGACCGGGCCCGGGGCCCTCGTCGAGCACCTCCACGGAGTACTCCCTGCCGCTGCGGCCCACGTCGAGGCCGAGCACCTCGATGCCGCAGCGACGGGCGTCCTCGAGGATCAGGCGCTTGGGGTACATGCCGGGGTCGTGGGTGAGCACCCCGGCCAGGAAGTGCGCCGGCCAGTGCGCCTTGAGCCAGGCCGACTGGAAGGTCGGCAGCGCGAAGGCGGCCGCGTGGGCCTTGCAGAACCCGAAGGAGGCGAAGGCCTCCAGCACCGACCAGACCTCCTCCACCACGTGCATGGGGTAGCCGCGCCCCAGGGCGCGGGGGAAGAACCACACCTTGGTCTCGGCCATGCCCTCGCGGTCACCGAGCGCGCGCCGCTTCTCGTCGGCCTCGGCGAACGTGACGCCGGCGAAGCGGCTGATGATCTCGATGACCTGCTCGTGGAAGACCACGACCCCGCGGGTGGGGCCGAGGATCGGGCGCAGGTCGTCGTGGAGGTAGCGCGCGGCCTTCCAGCCCTGCTTGACCTCGAGGTAGGGGGTGATCATGTCGCTCTTGACCGGCCCGGGGCGGAACAGCGAGATGTCGGTGATGACGTCCTCGAAGGTCTCGATGCCGGACTTGCCGACCAGCTCGCGCTGGCCCGGCGACTCGATCTGGAAGATCCCCAGCGTCCGCGCGGTCGAGATCATCTCGTAGGTCGCGGGGTCGTCGTGGGGCACCTGCTGCTGGTCGTCGAGGTCGACCTCGACGCCCTCGAGCCTCCTGATCTCGTTCACCGCGTGGGCCATCGAGGACTGCATCCGGATGCCGAGCACGTCGAGCTTGAGCAACCCGAGGTCCTCGACGTCGTCCTTGTCGAACTGGCTCATCGGGAATCCCGCGAACGACGCCTCCACCGGAGTGCGGTCCAGCAGCGTGGCGTCGGAGAGCAGCACCCCGCACGGGTGCACCGCCACGTGCCGCGGCAGGCCGTCGAGGCGCTCGACGAGCTGGAACATCAGGTCCAGCCGCTGCTCCCCCAGCCCGCTGGCGCGCAGCTCGGGCAGCTCGCGCAGCGCGGTGCGGGCATCGCGCGCGCGGATGTGCGGGAAGGCCTTGGCGATCGCGTCGGTCTCCAACGGCGGCATGCCCAGCGCGGCACCGACGTCGCGCACGGCGTGCCGCACCCGGTAGGTGTCCATCATCGACACGCACACGCAGCGCTCGCCGCCGTAGCGGTCGAGGATCGCCTCGTAGACCTCGGTGCGGCGCGCGGACTCCACGTCGACGTCGATGTCGGGCAACGCCTGGCGCAGCGGGGAGAGGAAGCGCTCCATCAGCAGCTGGTGGCGGATCGGGTCGACCCCGGAGATGCCGAGCAGGTAGGTCACCAGGCTGCCCGCGCCCGAGCCGCGGGCCGCGACCCGGACACCGAGGTCCTTGATCAGGTCGGTGACGTCGCCGACGGTGAGGAAGTACGACGCGTAGCCGAGGTCGCGGATCACCCCGAGCTCGTCGTCGAGGCGCTTCCACACCACCGCCAGGCCGCTGCTGCCGTAGCGGCCGCCGATCGCCTGCTCGCAGCGCAGGCGGAGCAACGTGTCCGCGTCAGCACTCCGCCCGTCATCGCGAGTGCCGAGCACGCTCGGGCCTCGCGCGAGCTCGAACTCCGGGAAGTGCACCTCCCCCAGGCCGAGGTCGCCGCGGGGGTCGAGGGCGCAGCGCTCGGCCAGCGCGCGGGTGCGGGCCAGCAGCCGGGCGGCGTCGGAGGGTCCGCCGCCGGCGGCGTGCGCGACCTCGTCGGCCACCTGGCGCATCTGCGGCCCGGACTTCAGGTGTCCCTCGGCGTTGGTGCGGTCGACGTGACGCCGGTCCAGCGCGACCAGCCGACGGGAGGCGTCGAGCACGTCGGCCGTGGCGGCGTCGCGGCGCTCGGCGTAGCGCACCTGGTTGGTCAGCACCGTGGGCAGCCCGGCCTCGGCGGCCACCCGGGCCAGGTGGGCGGCGCGGGCCGCGGAGCCGGGCAGCCGGTGGTGGACCAGCTCGACCTGCAGGCAGCCGGTCGGCACCAGCGCGCGCCAGCGGGCCAGCTCGGCACGGACCAGGTCGTCGCGGCGCCCCTCCAGCGCCGGGCCGAGGAGCGATCCGGGGCCGAGCAGCACGACCACGTCGCCGGAGCCCAGCAGCGCGGCGACCTCGGGGGCCTCCGGGTCGAGCACGGGCGTGCCGCGCTCGCCGGCGAGGTGGGTCGCCGAGAGGATCCGGCACACCGCGGCCCAGCCGCCGCGGCCGCCCCCGGGACCGGCCGCGTGCGCGAGGAGGGTCACCCGCGGCAGCCGCGGGTCGCGGAAGGCACCTCCGCGCACCGGCGTACGACGGCGGCTGCCGGGCTCCCCCGCCGGGCCGTCGCCCGGCGCGCCCGGTGTGCTCGGGCGGTACGCGAGGTCGACGCCGAGGACCGGGGAGATGCCGGCGACCTGGCAGGCCTTGGCGAACTTCACCGCGCCGTAGGTGCCGTCGCGGTCGGTGAGACCCAGCAGGTCCATGCCGTGCTCGACGGCCCGCTCCACCAGGCGCGGGGGCAGCGAGGCGCCGTGGCGCAGGGAGTAGCCGGAGGCCACGTGCAGGTGGGGGAACGGGTCGCGCACGGCTCGCTCCTTCGTCTCGTCTCGGCTCGACCCCGGACAGCTCCTCGACCGCCGCTCGCACGCTCTTCCGTAGACCCGGAAGCGTCGAACACGTGTTCGAAGAAGGCGTCAGCGTAACCCCGCCCGAGCGCGGCCGGTCAAGTCCTTGACGGACTGTCGGAGGTTGGGAGTACCGTCGTCGATGTTCGAACATCCGTTCGATCGACGAGGGGTCGAGGGAGCCCGGGACGACGCGCCCGGGAGGAGGACGGTGAGTGAGGATGCGACGCTACGACGAGCCCGTGGAGGTGCGCCGCGGCCCGGTCCCCGGCTGCCCCGGCGAGGGCCCGGCCCAGCTGCTGTGGCGGGGACGGCTGTGGAAGGTGCGTGCCGTGGTCGCGCACTGGGTGGAGACCGGTCCCTGGTGGCAGCACGCCCACGTGCACGCGGTCATCGGCTCCGAGGAGAGCGGGGCTGGAGCCCGCGGCTCCACCTCCGACGGGGGGACCGCCCTGCTCGAGGAGCTGCTCGGTGAGCGGGAGGTCTGGCGGGTGGAGGCCGGCCGCGGCCCCGGCCGCCCCGGGCCCCAGGGGCTGCAGACCTCACAGGGGCCCCACGAGCCCGCCACCCCGACCACCGGGGTGCTCGAGCTGACCCACGACACCGCCGAGGGCCGCTGGCAGCTCGTCGGCTGCACCGACTGACCCGCCCCCTGACGACAGCACCCCAGACCTGGAGAGACAGATGTCCCCGCAGACCCCGTACCTGCTGCCCGCCACCACCCACTCCTACCTCGCCCGCGCGGCCGAGTCGCTCGCCGAGGCCACGGCCTCGCGCGACGTCCCGACCCGCTACGCCTGCGCCCACGTCGCGGCGCTGCGTGCCGCGGCCGCACTGCTCGCCGCCCGCGCCCGGCCCCAGCCGACCCGGGGACGGCGCCAGAAGAACGCCTGGGTGCTGCTGACCGAGGTCGCCCCCGAGCTCGCGGAGTGGGCGACGTTCTTCTCCGCCGGGGCGGCCAAGCGCGCCGCCGCCGAGGCCGGCTCGCGGCGTGCCGTCACCGAGCGCGAGGCCGACGACCTGGTGCGCGACGCCGACCGGTTCCTCGCGGTCGTCGAGCAGTCACTGGGCCTGGTGCCCCATGCCGTGGGCGCCGGCACCACCGTCCCCGGCGGTGCCGGCAGCCGGGTGGTCGAGCACCGCGCCGGATGAGGCCGAGAGGTCGCCCGCGCACGGCCGAGAGGTCGCCCGCGCACGGCCGAAAGGTCGCTCGCGCACGGCCGAGAGGTCGCTCGCGCACGGCCGGCGAGCAGCCGGCGGTGGGTTCAGACCGCGCCGTGGTCGACCCGGGAGCGGGTGGCGCGCAGGTGCTCGGAGGTGCTCGGGTGCCACATGGCGACCAGCAGCGCCACGATGAGCGCGATCGCGAGGTAGCTGAGCAGCAGCAAGGTGGTCGGCGGGTCGACGCGCATGCCCGACCCGGTGGCCACGGCGGTCATCACCAGCAGCACGGTGAGGCAGACACGAGCCCAGTGGTGGCCGTGGGCGTAGAACATGGTGAGGACCACCACCAGCGCCGCGACGGTCACGAACAGCACGGACGCCACCGCGAAGAACTGCGGCACCGCGATCGGCCGCTCGTCCATGAGGTAGTCCAGGCCGCGCTGCGCCACGATCTCGCGAGCGTCACGGTGGCCCTCGGCCCAGTTGAGCACCATCCGCTCGCGCAGCAGCCCGACCAGGGCGACGGTGAGCAGGCCGAGGCCCAGGAAGGTCCCCAGCAGCGCCAGCGAGATCCGGTGGGCCGCAGGCGCCTCCACAGGGCGGTCGTCGAGGTCGGTGCTCACGCATCAGACTCTACGGCTCGGGACTCGACGCACCCACAGGGAGCCGACGTGCAGCCAGGGGTCGCCAGGTCTCGTGGCTCGTCGCTGGCGCTCCTCGCACCTCGACCAGCGGTGGGTGGCTGGCGCTCCTCGCACCTCGACCAGCGGTGAGGGCCGGCGCTCCTCGCTCGGCCAGCGGTGGCGCTGGCTAGGGTGCGGGCATGAGCGAGCACCCGGGCATCGCCCGCTTCCGCGCCGAGCACGAGCGCCTGGGCGGGACCGGTCGCATCGTCACGCTGCCTGACTCGGTGCACACCGCCGCGCTGGCCGCCGAGGCGTTGGGCTGCGAGGTCGGTGCGATCGCCAACAGCCTGCTCTTCGACAGCGGCGAGGGTCCGGTCCTGGTGCTCACCTCCGGGGGACACCGGGTCGACGTCACCGCCACCGCCGCGCGGATCGGGGTGCCGAGGCTCAAGCGCGCGAGCCCCGACTTCGTGCGCGAGCACACCGGCCAGGTGATCGGCGGGGTCTCGCCGCTGGCTCACCCGGCGCCGGTGCCGACGTACCTCGACCGCCACCTCGCCACGTTCGACGAGATCTGGGCCGCGGCCGGCCATCCCGCCGCCGTCTTCTCCACGACGTACGCCGAGCTGCTGGCCATGACGGGGGCGACCGAGGTCCACGTGGGGCCCGAGGACGCGTCGGCGTGAGCCGCGTCGTCGTCGTGGGCGGCGGCTTCGGCGGGATGGCCGTCGCCGCCCGGCTGGCCAAGACCGGCCACGAGGTCACCCTCCTCGAGCGCTCCCCCGACCTCGGCGGCGCCCTCGGCTCGGTGAGCGAGGAGGGCTTCACGTGGGACGCGGGAGCGTCGTACACGTTGCTGCCGGCGGTGCTGCGCGACCTGTTCCGCAAGACCGGGCGTCCCCTCGAGCGCGAGCTGGACCTCGAGCCGCTCGACCTGGTGCGCGAGCACCGCTTCGAGGACGACACCACGCTGGCGCTGCCGACCTCTCGCGCCGGGCAGCTGCGCGCCCTCGACGCCCTCGAGCCCGGCCTCGGCGAGCGCTGGGCCGCCCACGTCGACTCCTTCACCGAGGACTGGGAGGTGCTGCGCCAGCACTACTTCGAGCACCCCTGGCAGCGCGCCGCCCTGCCCGACGCCGTGCGCCGGCGCTTCGACTCCCGCGAGATGCTGCACAAGCGGTTGAAGAAGACCCTCAAGGACGAGCGGCTGCGCGACCTGGCCACCTTCCCGTTCCTCGCCGAGGGGCACGACCCGCGCAACGTCCCCGCCTGGATGGGGCTCGTGGCCTACCTCGAGCAGCGGTTCGGCACCTGGCACGTCCCCGGTGGCATGGCACGCATCACAGAGGTCCTCGGCGCCCGGCTCGCCACCCGCGGGGTCACGGTGCTGCGCGGCACCCCCGCCCGCGACGTCGTCCTGCGCGAGGGCCGCGCCGTGGCGGTGCGCACCGACGAGGGCGACATCGACGCCGACGAGGTCGTCGTCGCCGTCGACCCACGGGGCCTCCCTTCCCTCGCACCGCTCGTGGAGCGCACCATGCCCGCGATCCCGCCGGTGGTCTGCCACGTCGGTCTCGAGGGCGACGTGCCCGACCTGCCGCACGAGGTGGTGCTGCACGGCGACCCGCTGCTCGTGGTCCGGACCGGCGGCCACGCACCCGACGGACGCCACGCCTGGACCATCCACGGGCGCGGCAAGATCGCCGAGGACCTGCTGCGTGCCCTGGCCCGGCACCGCATCGACGTCCGCGCACAGCTGGTGCACCGCGTCGACCGCAGCCCCCGCGAGCTCGTCCAGCTGTGGGGCAGCTCGCCGCTCGGGGTGCTCTGGCAGGGCCGCAGCACCGTCCGCGCACGCCTCGGGCCGGACACCCCGATCCCGCATCTGCACACCGCGGGCGCGCACGCGACGCCCGGCGCGGGGCTGCCGTTCGTCGGCCTCTCCGCCGCGCTCGTCGCCGAGCGCATCGGCCCCGTCTGACGCCCCGCCTGACGCCCTCCTCGACGAGGGCGCGCCCGGACCAAGGCGTCAGGGCCGAGGCGTCAGGGCCGGACGTCGAGCTTCTCGAAGATCTCCAGCGTCGCCTTGGACCGGTTCAGGGTGTAGAAGTGCAGCCCCGGGGCGCCGGCGTCGAGCAGGTCGCGGCACAGCTCGGCGGCCAGCGCGATGCCCTCGGCACGCATCGAGACCGGGTCGCCGTCGTGGGCGGCGATGCGCTCCACGACCTCGGCGGGCACCTCGGTGCCGATCAGCTCGCCCTGGCGACGGATCGCGGCGAGGTTCAGGATCGGCATGATCCCCGGCAGGATCGGCAGGTCGACCCCACGCGCACGGACCCGCTCGACGAGGCCGACGTAGTCCTCGGCACGGAAAAACATCTGCGTCACCGCGAACTCCGCACCCGCCCGCGCCTTGGCCACCAGCACGTCGGCGTCGTGGTCCAGCGACGGCGAGCTGGGGTGCTTCTCGGGGAACGCCGCGACCCCGACGCGGAAGTCCTCGCGCGCCGCCACCATCTCCACCAGCTCGCTGGCGTAGGTCAGCCCGCCCTCGGTGGGGGTCCACTCCGCGCGCGGGCCACCCTCGGGGTCGCCGCGCAGCGCCATGACGTGGTGGACACCGGCCGCGGCGTACTCGTCGAGGATCTCCTCCAGCTCCGCCCGCGTGTGGCCCACACAGGTCAGGTGGGCCATCGGGAGCATCGAGGTCTCCTGCGCGATGCGCCGCGTGACCCGCACGGTCGTGCCGCGGCTCGAGCCACCGGCGCCGTACGTCACCGAGACGAACGTCGGGTCGTAGGGCTCCAGGGCCCGCACGGCTGCCCAGAGCTGCTCCTCACCGGCCTCGTCCTTGGGTGGGAAGAACTCGAAGGAGAAGGACCGCTCCCCCGCCTCGATCAGCTCCTTCAGGGAGCGCCCACGGCCGATGCTCATGGCCACGAGTCTAGGTCGCGGCACCCCACCCGGGCCGGTCACGTCCACCCACCGGTGACCCCCGTACGCTGCTCCGGTGACCTGGGACGCGACCGAGTTCCGCCAGCGCGTCCAGGACGCCCTGGACGACTTCCTCGACCTGCAGGGCCAGCGGCTGGCCCCGCTCGGGCCCGACGCCGAGCGGCTGCTCGCCGAGGCGCGCGCGGCCGTCTCGGGCGGCAAGAGGTTCCGGGCAGCCTTCTGCTGGTGGGGCCACCTCGCGGTCGCACCCGCCGCCGACGAGCAGGCCCTGGCCCGTGCCTGCGCCTCCCTGGAGCTGCTGCACGCGAGCGCCCTGGTCCACGACGACCTCATGGACGCCTCCGACACCCGGCGCGGGCGGCCGGCGACGCACCGCGGCTTCGAGGCCGAGCACCGCGCCGCCGACGGCGGCCGGGGCTGGCGCGGCGACCCCGAGCAGTACGGCGCCGCCGCAGCGATCCTGCTGGGCGACCTGCTCCTGGCGTGGGCCGACGAACTGCTGCGCACCTGCGGGCTGCCGCTGGAGCAGGTGGGCCCGGCGCTGGAGGTCCTGGACCGCACCCGCACCGAGGTGATCGCGGGACAGTTCCTCGACGTCTCGGTGCAGGCCCGTGGCCGTGCCGACGTCGATGCCGCCATGACGGTGCTGCGCTACAAGTCCGCGAAGTACTCCATCGAGCGGCCGCTGCACACCGGCGCCGCCCTCGCCGGCGCGGACGAGGCGACCACCGCCGCGCTGCGCTCCTTCGGGCTGCCGCTGGGTGAGGCGTTCCAGCTGCGCGACGACCTGCTGGGCGTCTTCGGCGATCCCGCCGAGACCGGCAAGCCCGCCGGTGACGACCTGGTCGAGGGCAAGCGCACCGTGCTGGTCGCGCTCGCGCTCGACGCCGCCCCCGACGAGGAGGCGGCCCGGCTCGACGGCTCGCTCGGCAGGGCGCTGTCGGCGACCCAGGTCGACGACCTGCGCGGGATCATCGCCCGCAGCGGGGCGCAGCAGCAGGTCGAGGACGTCATCGCGGCGCTGACCGAGCGGGCACTGACGGTCCTGGACGACGCCGCGCTGCGACCGGAGGCCGACGCAGTGCTGCGCGAGCTGGCCGCCGCGGCCACCCAGCGCAGCGTCTGACCCGACCCGACCCGACCCGACCCGATCCGGCCCACGCCTACGGCGTCGCGGTCCCCGTCGGGCTGGAGGTCGTCGGAGACATCCGAGGCAGGTCCGGGTCACCTGTCTGCGAGCCCGGGTCGCGCCCGGCGAGCAGCCAGATGCCGATGACGACGGCGAGCACCAGCACCATCGCGAGCGCACCGGACGGGCCGCCCCGTGGCGGCTGGACGTTCTCGGGAACTCGTCGGTAGAGCACGGCCAGGACCTCGGAGGGACCTAGAAGGCCATCGACTGGGCCCGGCGCTTGACCTCCGAGCCGCGGTTCTCCCGCAGCGCGTCGATCGGCCGGCCGGGCAGGTCGGCGTCGAGGAAGACCCAGGCGATGATCTCGCGGTCGTCGTAGCCGTTGTCGTGCATCAGGGTCACCAGGCCCGGCAGCCCCTTGACCGGCTCGCCGTCCTGGATGAAGAGCGCGGGCACCCGCTGGCCGGCGCGCTCCCACGGGACGGCGGCGGCGAGCTGGTGCTCGCGGATCATCGTGCGCACCTTGCCGACGCTCACGCCGAGCTGCTCGGCGACCTCGGACCACTCCAGCCAGTCCTCCACGAGGGCGGAGAGGTCGTGGTCGGCCAGGCGGGTCTCACTCATGGGTCCATGGTGTCACTGCCCGGCAACGCCCGGCCGGGCGGGCGCCACGGGATCGGGCGGGCGCCACGCCGGGCCGGGGGCAGCCCGGCGCCCGGACGCGGCGACCGTACGATGGACGCTCCGGAACGCAGGAGGGTCCGCAGTGACAGACCGGGAGCCGCAGGGCCAGCTCCTCGACGGCCGCTACCGCGTGGGCCCGCGCATCGCCCGCGGCGGCATGGCGTCGGTCCACGAGGCCCTCGACCTGCGCCTGCACCGCACCGTCGCGGTCAAGATCATGCACCCCGGCCTCGGTGACGGCACCGACTTCGCCGCCCGCTTCGTGCGCGAGGCGCGCGCCGCGGCCAAGCTGTCGCACCCCAACGTCGTGGCGGTCTACGACCAAGGCGAGGACGACGGCACCGTCTTCCTGGCGATGGAGCTGGTCACCGGGCACACCCTGCGCGACACCATCTCCAAGGAGAGCCCGATGTCGCCGTCGCGGGCGCTCGCGCTGCTGGAGCCGGTCGTCTCCGCGCTCGCCGCCGCGCACCGCGCCGGGATCGTGCACCGCGACGTCAAGCCCGAGAACGTCCTCATCGCCGACGACGGCCGGGTCAAGGTCGCCGACTTCGGGCTGGCCAAGGCCGTCGGCACCGACACCCAGCACACCGCGACCGGCGGGGTGCTCATCGGCACCGTCTCCTACCTCGCCCCCGAGCTGGTCGCCGAGGGCACCAGCGACGCCCGCGCCGACGTCTACGCGGTCGGCGTGATGTCCTACGAGCTGCTCACCGGCACCAAGCCGCACGAGGGCGAGACCCCGATCCAGGTGGCCTACAAGCACGTCCACGAGGACGTCCCCGCGCCGTCCCTGCGCGCCCCCGGCGTCCCGTCGTACGTCGACGCGCTGGTCGCCCGCGCCACCGCCCGGGACCGCAGCCAGCGCCCGGCCGACGCGAGCGTGCTGCTCCACCACCTGCACCGTGTCTCCCAGGCGCTGTCCTCCGGCGTCTCCGACGACGAGGAGCTGACCCAGGACCTCACCCCCCTCCTCGCGGCGATCCCCGCACCGGTGGCGGCCGCGGCGCCCGTGGAGGAGCACCGCGTCGGCGACACTTCGCCGGAGGTCTGGGAGCCCGAGGAGCTGGCCGGTCTCACGCACTCCGGGACCGACCCCGAGGCCGTCCCGACCGCCGGTGCGGGCCCCACTGCAGGCGCCGCCGCTCCCGCGCGTCCGCCCCGGCCGGCTGCCCGACCCGCGTCCCGACCTGCTTCCCGATCGCCCCGCCAACCCGGTCGACGCCGCCGCTGGAAGGGCCCGCTGGTCCTGCTGCTCGCGCTGCTGCTCGCCTCGGGCGTCGGCCTGGGCGCCTGGTGGTTCGGCTGGGCGCGATACGAGACGGTGCCGACCGTCCTCGGCCAGAGCCGCGCGTCGGCGATCCAGGAGCTGGAGGAGGCCGGCTTCGAGGTCGACCTCGCCGACGGCGTCTACAGCGAGTCCGTCGACAAGAACCACGTGGTGAGCAGCAGCCCCGAGCCCGGCGAGCGGGTGCTGCCCGGCGAGACGGTGACGGTGGTGCTGTCCCTGGGCGTGGAGAAGTACCCCGTGCCCGACCTCCAGGGCCTCACCACCGATGCCGCCCGCGCGGCACTGGCGGAGGTGCAGCTGAAGCTGGGGCGGGTGAAGGAGAAGTTCTCCGAGAAGGTCGAGTCCGGCCTGGTGATCCGTCACGACCCCGCCGAGGGCAAGCAGCTGCGCCCGGACAGCGTCGTCGACGTCGTGGTCAGCAAGGGCCGACGCCCGCTCAACGTGGGCGACTGGGTCGGCAAGCCCGCCGACCGCGCCCAGCAGACGCTGGAGCGCAAGGGGCTGGTCGTCGACCGCTCGCAGGAGCAGTACGACAACACCGTCCCAGAGGGCTTCGTGATCGCCCAGAACCCCCAGGGCGGCACCCTTTTCCGCGGCGAGACCGTCGCCCTGGTCGTCTCCCTGGGGCCCGACCTGGTCACCGTCCCCAGCGTGCGCGCGCAGGGCGTGGAGTCCGCCCGCCAGGAGCTCGAGTCGCTCGGCTTCGTCGTCGAGACCCGGGAGGCCAGCGGCTACCTCGGGCTGGGCTACGTCTTCAGCCAGGACCCCGCCGCCGGTGAGCGGCTCCCGCGCGGCAGCACGATCACGCTGACCCTCATCTGAGATTTCACGGGCGGCGGCGTCCGCCGTGAGGATGCTCCGGTGACCTCCCCCAGCGCCGACCCCAGCACCGCCCCGAGCGCCGATCCGAGCACCGACCGCAACCCGATCGGCACCCACGTCCTGGTCGGCAAGGGCCTGGTCGCCGGTGCGCTGGCCGATGCCGAGCGGCTGGGCTGCGAGACGCTGCAGGTCTTCGTGGGCAACCCGCGCGGGTGGGCGCTGACCCCCGGCAAGCCGGCCGAGGACGAGGCCTTCCGGGTCGCTGCGCACGAGCGCGGCATCCGGACCTTCATCCACTCGCCGTACCTGGTCAACCTCGGCTCCCCGACGGCGAAGACCTACGAGAACAGCGTCGCCGTCGTGGCCCACAACCTGCGCCGCGCCGCCGAGATCGGCGCCGAGGGCGTCGTCGTGCACACCGGGTCCTACGTCGACACCCAGGCCGACCCCGAGGGCGCGGCGCAGCGGCACGCGGCCGCGCTGGCCCAGGTCCGCGAGGGGCTGCTGCCCATCCTGGAGGCTCTCGGCGACGACGGCCCCTGGCTGCTGCTGGAGCCGACCGCCGGGCAGGGCCGCTCGCTGTGCGCGGGCGTGGAGGACCTCGGCGACTACCTCGGGGCGCTGGACCACCACCCGCGTGCCGGCATCTGCCTCGACACCTGCCACGTGTTCGCGGCCGGCGCGCCGTTGGACGAGGCCGGTGGCGCTGCGGCCACCGTCGAGCGGATCGGCGAGATCGCCGGCCCCGACAGGCTGCGCCTCGTGCACGCCAACGACTCCAAGGACGTGCGCGGCGCGATGAAGGACCGGCACGAGCAGATCGGCAAGGGCCACATCGGCTCCGACGCGTTCGTGGAGCTCTTCGCCCACCCGGCTCTGGAGGGCGTGCCGTTCGTCCTGGAGACCCCCGGCTCCCGCGAGCCCGGGGGCGACGTGGACGTGCTGAAGGCGCTGCGCGACGTCGCCCGCCGCCAGGCCGGGACGCAGTGATGCGGCGGTGACCACCCGGCGTACCTCCCTGCTGGCGTCGCTGGCGCTGCTGGCGATGACCGCCTCGTGGGGGTCGACCTTCTTCCTCATCCGCGACCTGCTGGAGCGGGTGCCGACGCTGGACTTCCTGGCGGTGCGGTTCCTCGTCGCGGCCGCCGCGATGCTGCTCGTCGCGCCGCGCGCGGTGGCCCGGCTCAGTCCCGAGTCCCGGCGTCACGCGGTGGTGCTGGGCGGGGTGTACGGCGTCGCACAGGTGCTGCAGACCGCCGGCCTGGCCCACACCCCGGCGAGCGTCTCCGGCTTCATCACCGGGATGTACGTCGTCATGACCCCGCTCCTCGCAGCGGTGCTGCTCCGCACCCGCATCGGCGGGCTGACCTGGGTCGCCGTCGCGATCGCCGCCGGTGGGCTGGCCGTCCTGACCCTCGACGGCGTCTCCATGGGCTACGGCGAGGCCATCACGCTGATGTCGGCGGTGCTCTACGCCCTCCACATCGTGGGGCTGGGTGCCTGGTCGGACCCGCGGCAGGCGCTGGGCATGTCGATCGTGCAGATCACCGTCATCGCGGCGCTGTGCTCGATCGCGACGATCCCCGACGGGGTGGTGCTGCCCAGCACCGGCGCCGACTGGGCGTCGGTGGTCTACATGGCGCTGGTCGCGGGCGCGGCGGCGATGCTGGCCCAGACCTGGGCGCAGGCGCACCTGCCGCCCACGCGGAGCGCGATCATCATGTCGATGGAGCCGGTCTTCGCCGCGACCTTCGCGGTGTGGCTCGGTGGGGAGCCCACGACGCTGCGGATGGTGGGCGGCGGCCTCATGGTGCTGACCGCGATGCTGCTGGTCGAGCTGGCGCCGCGGCGGAAGGTCGAGGGCGAGGTCCAGCACCTGGTCGTGTGACCGGTCACACCCACCCCCCGGTTACGTTCGGCCCATGGTCGTCGTGATGTCCCCCGACGCCACGGAGGAGGACGTGGCGGCGGTCGTCGCACGCGTCGAGGCCGTCGGTGGCGAGGCCAACGTCAGCAAGGGCCTGACCCGCACGATCATCGGCCTGGTCGGGGACATCGAGTCCTTCCACCACCTCAACCTGCGCACCCTGCGCGGCGTCGCGGACGTGCACCGGATCTCCGACCCCTACAAGCTCGTGAGCCGCCAGCACCACCCCGACCGGTCCACGGTCTGGGTCGGCACCGGCCGCCAGGTCCCGATCGGCCCGGAGACCTTCACCTTCATCGCCGGCCCGTGCGCCGTCGAGACCCCCGGTCAGACCCTCGAGGCCGCCCAGATGGCGCAGGCCGCGGGGGCCACGCTGCTGCGCGGCGGCGCGTTCAAGCCGCGCACCTCCCCCTACGCCTTCCAGGGCCTCGGGGTCAAGGGGCTGGAGATCCTGGCCGGTGTCCGCGAGGCCACCGGCATGCCGGTCGTCACCGAGGTCGTCGACGCCCGCGACGTCGCGGTGGTCGCCGAGCACGCGGACATGCTGCAGGTCGGCACCCGCAACATGGCCAACTTCGGGCTGCTGCAGGCCGTCGGCGAGGCCGGCAAGCCGGTGCTGCTCAAGCGCGGCATGACGGCCACCATCGAGGAGTGGCTGATGGCGGCCGAGTACATCGCCCGCCGCGGCAACCTCGACGTCGTCCTGTGCGAGCGCGGCATCCGCACCTTCGAGCCCGCCACCCGCAACACCCTCGACATCTCCGCGGTGCCGGTCGTGCAGGCCACCAGCCACCTGCCGGTCATCGTCGACCCCTCCCACGCCGCCGGCCGCAAGGACCTCGTGGTCCCGCTGGCCCGCGCCGCGATGGGCGTCGGCGCCGACGGGGTCATCGTCGACGTCCACCCCGACCCCGAGTCCGCGCTGTGCGACGGCCCCCAGGCGCTGCTCGGCAGCGAGCTGCGCGAGCTGGCCTCCGCGGTGCGCAGGCTGCCCGCGGCGCTGGGTCGTCGCGACGCCTCGGAGCGGGTGCGCGAGGGCTGAGCGGGCGCAATCATGAGCCCGTCGGGGAGCACGGCTACGCTGCGGCTTGCCGGCAATCCCGGTCCGGGACGGGAGGGACATGACGAGCACGTGCGCGCGCTGCGGCGCCGAGCACCCCGTCGACTCCGTGGGCCGCTTCTGCACCAACTGCGGTGCCCCGCGCGGCGCCGTCGCCGGCCCCGTGGCCGAGCCGCCACCCGTGCACCAGGCGCCCCCGCCGCAGCGGTTCCCGCTGTACGCCGAGGAGCCCGGCTCCCCCGCCCCTGCCCCGGCGCCCACGCCGGTCGCCCCCGGCCAGCCACCCCACGGCGGCCAGCACCGTCGCCGCAGCGCGCTGCTCTGGGCGGGCCTCGCGGTGGCCGCACTGCTCGTGCTCGTCGTCGTGCTGGCGCTGCTGACCGGCGAGAGCGCGGAGGACCCCTCCGGGTCCGGCCCTGCGGCCGGGACCTCGAGCGCCGACGGCGACCCCGCTCCCACCGCCGACCCCGAGCCCCTGGTCGACCAGGTGACCGCGGAGGCGCCGCGCAGCGACGCGGACAGCGTCGACATCTCGACGGGTGAGCCGACGTCGTACGAGGCCGGGAACATGCTCGACGGCGACCCCGAGACCGCGTGGCGGGTCGACGGCGACGCCACGGGCGAGACCCTGACCTTCACCTTCGACGAGCCGGTGACGCTCACGAGCCTGGGGCTGGTCAACGGCTACGCGAAGACCTCGGTCGACGGCTCCGGCACCGAGTTCGACCTGTACGCCGGCAGCCGTCGCGTCCTGGCGGTCCAGTGGGTCCTGGACGGGGGGACGGTGATCGACCAGACCCTCTCCGACGGCGAGCGTGGGCTGCAGCGAGTGGACACCGGGGCGGTCGAGGTCACCGTCGTGGAGCTGCGCCTGGTCGAGGTCTCCGCGCCCGGCGACGGGCCGGCGGCACGCGACAAGACCGCGATCTCCGAGGTGTCCCTGGAGGGCTACCCCGGCTGAGGCCTGCTCCTGGCCTAATCGAGCCCGGCGAGCACCGAGGCGGCGCGCTCGGCGTCGGCGCGGCTGACGTCGAGGTGCGTGACGAGCCGGACCGTGGTGGGCCCGACCGTGGCGACCAGGACGCCGGCCTCCTTCGCCCGGGCCACGAACCCGGCGGCGTCGGCCTTCTCGACGACCACGATGTTGGTGTCGACCGTGTCCGGGTCGGTGCCGCAGGCCTCGGCCAGCAGCCGGGCGTGGGCGTGATCGTCGGCGAGGCGCTCGACGTGGTGGTCCAGGGCGTGCAGGCCGGCAGCGGCCAGGATCCCGACCTGGCGCATGCCGCCGCCGAGGCGCTTGCGGCGCACCCGGGCCTCGGCCATCGCGTCGGCGGAGCCCACCACCAGCGACCCGACCGGGGCGCCGAGCCCCTTGGAGAGGCAGACGGCCAGGGAGTCGGTCGCGGCGCCGTACTCCTCCAGCGGCGTGCCGGTCGCGACGTGGGCGTTCCAGAGCCGGGCGCCGTCGACGTGGACGGCGACACCGGCCTCGTCGGCCAGGGCGCGCACGGCCTTGAGATCCGCGAGCGGCAGGACGGTGCCGCCGGCGAAGTTGTGGGTGTTCTCCAGCGAGATCGCGGCGGTGCGCACGAAGAACGGGCCCATGTCGGGGGCGACCAGCCGGCGCAGGACGCCGAGGTCGACACCACCCCGATCGTGGATCCACGTGCGCATGGTGACGCCGCTGACCGCGCCGTGGGCGCCGAGCTCGGCACGCGCGATGTGGGCCGAAGCCTCGCACAGCACCTCCTGCCCCGGCGGGACCAGCAGGCCCACCGCGAGCACGTTGGCCAGCGACCCGGTGGGGGTGAACAGCGCGGCCTCGTGGCCGAACATCCCCGCGACGCGCTCCTCGAGCGCACGGACCGTGGGGTCCTCGCCGTAGACGTCGTCACCGACCTCGGCGCGCGCCATCGCGGCGCGCATCGCCTCGGTGGGACGGGTCAGCGTGTCGGAGCGGAGGTCGATCACGGCGCGACCCTACCCAGGGGGCCAACCGGTGTTTCGAGACGCGTCACGGTCCGACCTCGCCAGCTCGGTCGCTCCGTCGACGCTCCTCAACCTTGCTCGCGCACGTTTCGTCCTTCTCTTCGTTCAGGGCGAAACGGCTCGCAACATGTCGGCCACCTGGAAGGCCAGCTCGAGGGACTGCACGCGGTTGAGGCGCGGGTCGACGACCGACTCGTAGCGGTGCGCGAGCCCGTGCTCGTCGAGCTCCTCGCCGCCGCCGATGCACTCGGTGACGTCGTCGCCGGTCATCTCGACCAGGATGCCACCGGGCCAGGTGCCGAGGCTGCGGTGGACGTCGAAGAAGCCCTGCACCTCGCCGACGACGTCGTCGAGGCGACGGGTCTTGTAGCCGGTGGAGGAGGTGAAGGTGTTGCCGTGCATCGGGTCGCAGACCCAGGCCACCTGGACGCCCTCGGCGGTGACCTTCTCCACCAGGCCGGGCAGGCCCTCGCGGACCTTGTCGGCGCCGAAGCGGGTGATGAAGGTGAGGCGGCCGGGGGTGTTCTCCGGGTTGAGCTGGGCGGCGAGCGCCAGCGCGTCGTCGGCGGTGGCCGTGGGGCCGAGCTTGACCCCGATGGGGTTGCGGATGTGGCGGAAGTACTCCACGTGGGCGCCGTCGAGCTGGCGGGTGCGCTCACCGATCCAGACGAAGTGGCCCGAGACGTTGTAGGGCTGCTCGGTGCGGGAGTCGACGCGGGTCATCGCGTGCTCGTACTCCATCAGCAGCGCCTCGTGGCTGGAGTGGAAGTCGACGCGGCGGAGCTCCTCGGGGTCGGCGCCGATGGCCTCCATGAACGACAGCGCCTTGTCGATCTCGCCGGCCAGCTGCTCGTAGCGCTGGCCCGCGGGCGAGGTCTTCACGAAGTCGGTGTTCCAGGTGTGGACCTGGCGCAGGTCGGCGTAGCCGCCGGTGACGAAGGCGCGCACGAGGTTGAGCGTCGCGGCGGAGGCGTTGTAGGCGTCGAGCAGCCGCTTGGGGTCGGGGATGCGCGCCTCGGGCGTGAACTCGAAGCCGTTGACCACGTCGCCGCGGTAGGCCGGGAGGGTGACCTCCTGGCCGTCGACGACCCGGGTCTCCTCGTCGGAGCTGCGTGGCTTGGCGTACTGCCCGGCCAGCCGGCCCAGCTTCACGACGGGCACCGAGCCGGCGTAGGTCATGACGACGGCCATCTGCAGCAGCACCCGCAGCTTGTTGCGGACGTTGTCGGCGGTGACCTCGGCGAAGGTCTCGGCGCAGTCGCCGCCCTGCAGAAGGAACGCCTCCCCGCGGGTGACCGCGGCCAGCTTGTCGGTGAGGTCGTCGCACTCGCCCGCGAAGACCAGCGGGGGCATGGTGCGCAGTCGGGCCACGGCGTCGTCGAGCGCCCCGCGGTCGGGGTACGTCGGCTGCTGGAGGGCGCCGATCGCGTGCAGGCTCTCGAGGGTCGGGATGCTCACCGATCCAGGGTACGTCGAGCCCCGGCCAGGCTCCGAGTCCGCGGCGCGACGTGGACAGGCCCGGCGCCCCGCGAGGTCTACTCGCGCAGCGCCTCGGGGTCGCGGAACCCGGTCTTCTTGGCGCGGATGCCGCGGTTGGTGAGCCACGTCAGCACCCACAGCACCACGCCGATGGCCAGCAGGACCCCGGCGATGCGGTACTGCACGTGGTCCTCCGCGACGCGGGCCCAGGGGCCGACCAGGAACGCCGCGCTGACGGCACCGACGTACGGCGTCCAGCGCGGCGCGCTGAAGCCGTCCGCGTCCCCGGGGTCGCGACGACGCAGCACCAGGCAGGCGACGTTGACCACGGCGAAGACCGCGAGCAGCAGCAGGCCCGTCGTGCCGGCCAGCGCGGAGACCACCTCGGTCTCCGAGCGCAGCCGGACGAACGTGATGAGCCCGAGGGCCATGAGCGTGGTGAACGGGATGGCCGCCCACGGGGACCGCCGCCCGGGCAGCACCGCCGCCAGGGAGCGGGGCAGGACGTCCTGCTTGGCCATCCCGTAGACCAGGCGGCTGGCCATCAGCATGTTGATCAGGGCCGTGTTGCCGACCGCGCAGATGGTGAGGAAGGGGAAGACGTCGTCGATCGGCAGCCCTGGAGCACCGACCCGCACGACGTCCAGCAGGATTCCGGCGTCGGGGTTGGCGGGGTCGGCGATGTCGCCGGGCGGGATCACCACGACCACCGCCAGGGCCACCAGGACGTAGACACCGGCGCAGATCGCCAGACCGGTGAGCAGGATCCGCGGGAAGGTGCGCGAGGGGTCCTTGACCTCCTCCACCATGTTCACCGAGTCCTCGAACCCGACCATCGCGAAGAACGCGACGGTCGTGGCGATGGTGATCGCCAGGAACGCCGACTTCTCCCCCGGCGTCTCGAAGACCACCACGCGGCCGACCTCGCCCTCGCCGCTGACGACGGCCCACGCACCGATGGCGATGATCACGGTGAGCGCCACGACGACCACCGAGGTCAGCACGACGTTGAGCTTCACGCTCTCGCCGACCCCGCGCAGGTTGACCGCCGCCAGGACCAGCATGAAGCCGAGGGCGACGGCGAGCGTGGCGCCGGTGCCGGTGGGGACACCGCCGAGGAGGTTGTCCAGGCCCAGCAGCAGGTTGGAGGCCACCAGCCCCGAGGACGTCGAGGCGCTGGTGATGCCCGAGCAGACGACCGCGAAGGCCACCAGGAAGGTGACGAAGTGGATGTCGAAGGCCTTGTGGACGAACAGCGCCGCTCCGGCCGCCTGCGGGTGCCGCGTCACCAGCTCGAGGTAGCTGAGGGCTGTCAGGGCGGCCACGGCGAAGGCCACGAGGAACGGCAGCCACGCCACCCCGCCCACCTGGGCCGCCACGTCACCGGTGATCGCGAAGACACCGGCCCCGATGATGTCGCCGACGACGAAGAAGAGCAGCAGCCGCGGACCGATCGCCCGCTTGAGGGGACTCCCGTCGCCGGTGTCGTCCGCTGCGTCCACCTGTGTGGCGCTCTCGCTGGTCATGGGAGCCTCCCTGCCCGGAGCCGGTCCCGGCCCGCTCAACCGCAGATGCTCTCCCGCGGAAGGGCACGGCAAACCACCCCGGGCCGGACCGCCGGGCGACTCTGACGGCGGGTCATCGGTCGACTCGTCCGACCGCGGACGTCACCCCTCGACCCGGCGCCGCGCGCAGGCGAGCACCTCGTCCAGGTCCAGCCCGTACGTCGGCGGGTCGCCGTCGGCGTACGCCCCCAGGTGGCCGGCGGCGCGGTCGAGCAGCCGACGGGCGCCGACCGCGTTGCTCCGCTCTGCGTGGGTGAGGGCCACGCACAGCTGGGCCAGCCCCTGCCAGAGCGGGCGCTCCTGCTCGGGGCAGGACTTCCAGCGCACCTCGAGCGCCTCGTGGGCGGCGAAGGGACGGCCGTCGTCGAGCAGCGACCGGGCGTAGGCCAGCGTCTCCTCCGGTGAGCGGGGCGTCTCGTCGATCGGGGGCAGCCCGGGCGAGCCGTAGGGCAGCGGCCGTCCCAGCCGGTCACGGGGCCGCGCCTGCTCGGCGCGACCCTCGGCGTTGCGGTCACGGTCCCCGGCGGCACCGGTCGCGGCGGCAGCCATCAGCCGAAGAACACCTCGGCCTCGGCGTACTCCGCGGGACTGACCACCTTGAGCTCGCCGGTGCCCTCGGCGAGCGGGACCCTGGCGATCCTCGTGCCGTGCAGCGCCATCATCGTGCCGAAGTCGCCCTCGGCGACCGCGTCGGCGGCGTGCAGGCCCAGGCGGGTGGCGAGCCAGCGGTCGAAGGCCGTGGGCGTGCCGCCGCGCTGGACGTGCCCGAGGACGACGGCCCGCGCCTCCTTGCCGGTCCGCTCCTCGATCTCGGAGGCCAGGCGGTCGCCGATGCCGCCGAGACGCACGTGGCCGAAGTCGTCCTTCTCCCCCGACTGCAGGGTCATGCCGCCGCCCTCCTTGGGGACAGCGCCCTCGGAGACCACGATGATCGGGGCGTACTCGGACTCGAAGCGCGCCTCCACGTGCCGGCAGACCGCCTCGATGTCGAAGGGCTGCTCGGGGATGAGCACGGCGCTCGCGCCCCCCGCGATCCCGGAGTGCAGGGCGATCCAGCCGGCATGGCGGCCCATGACCTCGACCACCAGCACGCGGTGGTGGGACTCGGCGGTGGTGTGCAGCCGGTCGATGGCCTCGGTGGCGATGTTGACCGCGGTGTCGAAGCCGAAGGTGAAGTCGGTGCCGGACAGGTCGTTGTCGATGGTCTTCGGGACCCCGACCACGTCGACCCCCAGCTCGGCAAGCTTCGTGGCCACGCCGAGGGTGTCCTCGCCGCCGATCGCGACCAGGGCGTCCACGCCGTCGCGCGCGAGGTTGTCGGTGATCTGCTGGACGCCGTGGTCCAGCTTGAACGGGTTGGTCCGCGACGAGCCGAGGATCGTGCCGCCGCGGGGCAGGATGCCGCGGCACTCCTCGATGCCCAGCGGCATCGTGAGCCCCTCCAACGGGCCCTTCCACCCGTTGCGGTAGCCGACGAACTCGAACCCGTGCTCCTTGACGCCCTTGCGGACGACGGCACGGATGACGGCGTTGAGGCCGGGGCAGTCCCCGCCTCCGGTCAGGACTCCCACTCGCATGCCACGACACTAGCCCTCCATGGCCCGGGTCACACACGGATAGGGTTCCTGCCATGACCTTCTCGATCGTCGCCAGGTCCGCCGGTCCCGATCCCGAGACCGCCTCGTGGGGGGTCGCCGTGGCCTCGAAGTTCCTCGCCGTGGGCAGCGCCGTCCCGGCCGCGGTCGCCCAGGTCGGCGCCATCGCGACCCAGGCCCACGCCAACGTCGCCTACAAGGGCCTCGCGCTCGCCCACCTCGACGAGGGTGCCACCGCCTCGGTGGCCCTGCAGCGGCTGCTCGAGGAGGACGAGGGGCGCGACCACCGACAGGTCGGGATCGTCGACGTCGAGGGCAACGCCGCCAGCCACACCGGCAGCGCGTGCCTGGACTGGGCGGGCAGCGTGACCGGCGACGGGTACGCCATCCAGGGCAACATCCTCACCGGCGAGGAGGTCGTCTCGGCGATGGAGGCCGCTTTCCTCGCCAGCGACCCCGAGGCCCCGCTCGCCCAGCGGCTCCTCGCCGCCCTCGAGGCCGGCGACCGGGCCGGCGGGGACAGTCGGGGGCGCCAGTCGGCAGCCGTCCTCGTCGTAAGCGAGGGCGCCGGGTACGGCGGCATGGACGACATAGAGGTCGACCTGCGCGTCGACGACCACACCGCCCCCGTCGAGGAGCTGCAGCGCCTGCTCGCCCTCAACGACCTCTACCTCACCGCCTCCACCGAGGAGGAGAAGGTGCCGATGACCCCGGAGCTGCGCGAGGAGCTCGAAGGCGTCGCGCGCGCCGCCGGCCACCGCGACCTCGAGAGTTGGGTCGGCGCGGAGAACTACGAGATGCGGGTCGCCGAGGACCTCTCGTGGGTCGACCGGCGCATCCTCGCGATCGCCCGCGGCGAGGAGGGCGCGCAGTGAGCGGCAGCATCCTGGCCATCGACGCCGGCACGACCGGGGTCACCGCCGTCGTCGTCTCCGACAGCGGCGACATCGTCGCCAAGGGCTACCAGGAGTTCGCCCAGCACTTCCCGAAGCCGGGCTGGGTGGAGCACGCACCGGAGGAGATCTGGCAGGCCACGCTCGAGGCCACCCGCGACGCGCTCACGCAGGTCGACGCCTCGCACCTCAGGGGCATCGGCATCACCAACCAGCGCGAGACGGTGCTGCTGTGGGACCGCGAGACCCTCGGCTCCCCCCGCCGCGCCATCGTGTGGCAGGACCGCCGCACCGCCGACATCTGCGTGCGCCTGCGCGAGGAGGGCCACGAGGAGCGCATCACCGAGCTGACCGGCCTGCGCCTGGACCCCTACTTCTCCGGCACCAAGCTGCGGTGGCTCGCGGAGCAGGAGCCGCGCACCTGGGGTCTGGTCGAGGAGGGCAGGTACGCCGTCGGCACGGTCGACTCCTACCTCATCGCCCGGATGACGCGCGGGCTCCACCACGTCACCGACGTGTCCAACGCCAGCCGCACGCTGCTGTTCGACCTCACCACGGGCGACTGGTCCGACGAGCTGTGCGGTCTCTTCGGCGTACCCCGCGACGCGCTGCCCGACCTCGTCCCCAGCTGGGGCGACATCGCGGTCAGCGACCCGCGCTCGTTCCTCGACCTCGAGCTGCCGATCGCCGGCATCGCGGGCGACCAGCAGTCGGCGCTGTTCGGCCAGACCTGCTTCGACCCCGGCGACGCCAAGTGCACCTACGGCACCGGCTCGTTCATCCTCACCAACACCGGCAGCGAGCTCGTCCGCTCCGACGCCGGCCTGCTCAGCACGGCCGCGTGGCGCTCCCCCGACGGCGAGCTCACCTACGCCCTCGAGGGCGCCATCTTCGTCACCGGGGCCGCGGTGCAGTGGCTGCGCGACGGCCTCCAGATCGTCGGGTCCGCGGCCGAGACCCAGGCGGTCGCCTCGACCGTCGACTCCTCCGACGGCGTCGTCTTCGTGCCCGCCCTCACCGGCCTCGGTGCCCCGCACTGGGACCCGCACGCCCGTGGCACGATCCTCGGCCTGACCCGCGGCACGACGCGTGCCCACCTGGTGCGCGCGACGTTGGAGGCGATCGCCTTCGAGGTGCGCGACGTCATCGAGACCATGCCGGCGCGCGACACCCTCAAGGTCGACGGCGGCGCCTGCGCCAACGACCTGCTCTGCCAGATCCAGGCCGACCAGCTCGGCGTCACCGTCGACCGGCCGCGCCTGACCGAGACCACGGCGCTCGGCGCCGCGTTCCTGGCCGGCCTCGGCACGGGGGTCTGGGACTCCACCGACCAACTGCGCGCCACCTGGCAGCTCGACCGCGCGTTCACCCCGTCCGGCGACCGTGCCGACGCCGACGCCGCCCACCGGCGGTGGACCGAGGCGGTCGAGCGGTCGAAGGGCTGGGCGACCCCCTAGCCCTGCCCCAGGATCGCGAGGTCGCGGCGGATGTAGCGCAGGTGCGCCCACTCCTCCTCGAGGATGACGCGCACGCAGTCACCGACGGTCGGGTGCCAGTCACCGCCACCCCAGGGGTTGTCGCGCTCCTCGGCGAGGTGCTCCGGCGTGACCGAGTCCAGGAACTCGGTCACCTGCCGCTGCTTCTCGGCACGGACGGCCAGCACCTCCTCGTACGTCGGTGGCTCGGGTCGGAAGATCGACATGTCGAAGCCCATCTGCGCCGCACCGTCGAAGATCTGCCCGATCTCGTGAAAGGGCTGTTCCTCACCGCGGATCGCCTTGCCCAGCCAGCAGTCGGTGGCGAGCACGAGGTGGCGCAGGGTCTGGGCGAGGGACCACTCGTCGGGCACGTGCGCGTCGACGAGGTGGACCGGAGTGGCAACCACCGTCTCCGCCCAGGCCCCTTGCGCGGCGACCCAGGCAGCCCGTAGGCCCTCGGGCGTCTCGGCCCTGCGCAGTCCACGTCCCGGGAACAGCCGGTCGAGCTCGGCCTCGACCAGGGGCACCACGTCAACCCCGTTCACCAGCAGCGTCCCGAGCTCCAGGTCGTGACTGTCGATGTCCAGCCCACCGACGTCGACGCTGCGCATCACCACGCTGCTGACGTCGGAGAAGCGGATGGTCGCGCCCTTGAGACTGGCGCTCTGGAACGTCGCGCCCTCGAACTCGTCGCCGGTGTAGGTGGTCATGCACCGATGATCCTCGCCCCCGGGCGACGACGGCCAGTGGCAACTTCGAGCGCTGTCGCAGCTGGCTCCTCGGCGACCTGGCCGGCGACTCGCCGACTGAGCAGACGGCGGCGTCGTGCGTCAGCCCAGCCGCTCCAGCGCAGCGGCGGCGTCGTCACGGGCGGCGCGCGCCTCGTCGCGCACGGCCTGGGCCTCGTCACGGACCTCCTCGGCCTCCTCGAGCGCGTCGTCCACGTCGTCGGCGTCGTTCTCCAGGTCGGCCAGCCGTCGCTTGAGCTCGTCGATCTCCGCCTGGAGCTCCAGGGCGCGCGCCTCGAGCTGCTCGACCTCGGCCTGTGCCTCCTCCCAGGCGGCATCGGCGTCCGCGACCTCGCCCTCCGCCTCGGCGAGGGCCTCCTCCGCAGCGCGCCTGGCCTTCGCGTCCGCGTCGGGGTCGGGTACGACGCTCAGCACCGGTCGCTCCGCGGGCGGCTCCGCGGGCGCGGGTGCGGCCTCGAACCCGAGTGCGTCGGGGAGCGCGACGGCCGCGGCCACGTCGACCGCGTCCACCCCGGTGGACGTCAGCGCGGTGACGAGCAGCCCGCTGCGCACCGCCTGCGCGCAGTCGGCGTCGACCATGGCGGCGGTCAACGTCGCCTCGACCTGGTCGGCGACCGCCTGCGTCACCTTCAGCCCGTGCCGACGGGCGAGACCGCGGGCGGTGGTCGTGACCGCCGCCGTGAGCTGTCGACGCTGCTTGGTCAGCGCACGGAGCTCCTCGGCCGACATCGAGGCCTGGGCCTCCCGCAGGGCGGAGCCGACCTGCAGGACCTGCTCGACCTGCTCGGTCTCGTGCCGCACCAGCAGGTCGACCACCCATGCAGCGGTCGACGGCTTGCGCAACGCCTTGAGCCGCGGGGCGAGGTCGGTGCCCTTGTGCTGCTTGACGAGCGCGTCGCGCGCTGGGGTGAACTCGGCCAGCGGGAGCCCGTAGAGCCGCTCGGCGAGCCCGAGCAGCTGCTCGGTGAGGTCGTCGCGCTCAGCCATGAGGCGAGGTCATCAGGCCGGGCCGTCCGGCTCGTCGAGCCCCTGCTCGATCGCCCACCGGGTCAGCTCGACGCGGTTGTGCAGCTGCAGCTTGCGCAGGGTGTTCTGCACGTGGTTCTGCACCGTGCGGTGGGAGAGGACGAGTCGCTCGGCGATCTGCTTGTAGGACATCCCCGTGGCGACCATCCGCAGCACCTCGGTCTCGCGCTCGGTGAGCTGCGGCCGGTCCGGGTCGTCGGCAGCGGGCTCGGAGAGCCGGCGGTACTCCCCCAGCACCAGGCCGGCCAGTCCCGGCGTGAAGACCGGGTCCCCGGCTGCCGTGCGGCGCACCGCGTCGATCAGCTGCTCGCGCGAGGCGGACTTGACCAGGTAGCCGGTCGCGCCCGCCTTCACCGCGGCCAGGACATCCTCCTGCTCGCCGCTGGCCGAGAGGATCAGCACCCGGGCGGACGGGTCGTGGCGCAGCACCGTCTCGGTGACCTCGACCCCGTTCGGTCCGGGGATCTGCAGGTCCAGGACGACGACCTGCGGGCGAGCTGCGGGGAACCGCGCCACCGCCTGGTGACCGTCGGCGGCCACCGCCACGACGTCGAAGCCGGCGTCGGCGAGGTCCCGTTCCACGGCGTCGCGCCACATCGGGTGGTCGTCGACCACCATCACGCGCAGCGCCTCGCTCACGCGTCGGACCCTAGAGGATGGCCCGGGTGCACCAACGGGAGCCACCGCCCGCGGCGGTGGCCCAGGGCGCCCGAGGCAGGGTCGTCGGCGACCTCGAGGTGCGCGATGCGGCAGGTGACCTCCGCCGACCAGCCGACCTCGCGCTCGTCGACGAGCTCGACGCCCGCCCAGGTGCCGGCCGTGACCAGTCGCGGCCCCCACGGGGTGTCCTCGAAGTCGGCCATCCGGAACGGCCCGCCGGGTGCCGGAGCCATGCCGGCGAACGCCTCCCCCAGCGCGCGGTCGCTCCAGGCGAGCACCTGCACGACCGCCCGGCCGGTGTCCCGGAGGGTCTCGGTCAGGTCGGCGTCCGGGTCGAGCAGACCGATCACGTGCGAGGGCTCGCCCAGGGCGACCACGAGGGAGGAGACCGTCAGACCGACCCGGTCGGGCCCCGAGCCGGTGGTCCACAGGGTCACCGCCCCGCCAAGACGTCCGCGGAACCGGCGTACCGGGTCGGGGTGTGGGTCGGCGAAGGGGTGGGTGTCGTGGATCGTCACGGTGCCTCCCGAGGCAGGGTCAGCGTCCACTCGGTGCCCCATGGACCGGTCGCGAGGTCGGCTCGGCCACCGAGGTCGCGCAGCCGCCCGACGATCGAGCCTGAGACGCCCAGCCGCCCGTCGGCGACCGCCTCGGACAGGCGGCCGTCCACGATGCCGGGACCGTCGTCGCGCACCGACACCGAGACCTTGTCGGGCAGCGCCTCCAGCAGCACCCACGCCGTGGCGTCCGGCCCGGCGTGCCGCTCGACGTTGTCCAGGCACGCCCGCAGCGCCGCGACGACCTCGGCCGCCCGGTCGGCGTCGAGCTCGACGGCGTGCCCCGGCAAGGAGACGACCACGCTCATCGACTCCAGCCCGGCCAGGGCGTCGGACAGGTCCACCCGGGTCGCCGGCCCGCGGGCCGAGACCCGGTCCTGGGCGCGGATCAACGCCCGCAGCGCCTCCTCCTGCTCCCCCGCGGCCCGCCCGAGCGCCGCGGCCTCTCCCCCGAGCTCGGCGCCGCGGCGCTGCACGAGCGAGAGGACCTGGAGCACCCCGTCGTGGACGGCGCGGGCCAGGCGCGCCCGCTCGGCCGCGGCCGCCGCCTCGCGCTCGGCACGGTCGCGCTCCACGGCCGCGCGCTGCAAGGACTCCACCAGGTAGCCCACGACGGGCCCACCGACGACCAGCAGGAAGATGTTGCCGTAGGTCCCCTGGGTCACGTCGTCGCGGATGAGCAGGTCCGTGCCGCCGACCAGCAGCCCGGCGAGGAGGCCGCCACGCCACCCCGCCCGCGCGGCCCAGGCCAGCATCGGCGACATCACCCAGAAGCCGGCCAGCGTGGCGTCGAACCCCTCCGGCTTCGCGACGGGGGTCAGCACCAGCGCCACGAGCGCGACGGCGAGGTCCACGGCGAGCAGCCGCCAGGTGCGACGGGACGCGTCGGCGTACGCCCAGGTGACCAGCAACGACCACGCGACGAGACCGGCCACGACGACGCCACCCAGCGCGGGGCGGACCATCTCGTCGGCGGTGTAGAGCCCGACGCCGAGGGTGTTGGCGACCAGGACCAGTCGTAGCACCGCCAGGGCGCGGAAGAGCCGGTCCTCGACGACGCGGGCCGCCGGGTCCGACCCGGTCCCCGCGGGCGCGGCGGTCAGGACGCCTTCCGCTCCCCGTCAGCGGGGGCCGGCTGGGCTGCCTGGGCGGCCTCGCTCTTGGAGAGCTCCTTGGCGCGGGTGGCGTACATGTCGACGTACTCCTGGCCGGAGAGCCGCATGATCTCGTACATGATCTCGTCGGTGATCGAGCGCAGGATGTAGCGGTCGTTCTCCAGGCCCTCGTAGCGCGAGAAGTCCAGCGGCTTGCCGAAGCGCACCACCGGGCGGGTGAACGAACCGAACTTCTTGCCCGGCGGCGCCACCACGTCGGTGCCGACGACGGCGACCGGGATCACCGGCACGCCGGTCTCGAGCGCGAGCCGGGCGACGCCGGTCTTGCCGCGGTAGAGCTTCCCGTCGTGGCTGCGCGTGCCCTCGGGGTAGATGCCGAACAGCCCGCCCTCACCGAGGACCCGCTTGGCCGAGAGCAGTGCTCCGGCAGCGGCGTCGGCACCCGAGCGGTCGATGGGGACCTGGCCCGAGCCGGAGAAGAAGGTCTTCTGCAGCCAGCCCTTGAGGCCCTTGCCCGTGAAGTACTCCGCCTTGGCGACGAAGGTGACGCGACGGGGCAGCGTGAGCGGCATGAACAGCCAGTCGGCGTAGGAGAGGTGGTTGCTCGCGAGGATCGCGGGACCCTCCGCGGGCACGTGCTCGGCACCCTCGGTCTGCGGGCGGAAGACGACGCGCAGCAGTGGACCGAGGGCGATCCACTTCAGGAACCAGTAGAACACCCCACCACCCTATTCCAATGCGGCAGGATCGCGGCATGACCGCCGCGCCCCTGCACCCCCTGGCCAGCCCGCTCGCGACCGACGCCGACCCCTCCGCCACCGGCGGACGACGGATCGGGGTGCTCCTGAGCCACGGCTTCACCGGGCAGCCGGCGTCGATGAAGCCGTGGGCCGAGGCGCTGGCCGAGAAGGGGTACGCCGTCGAGGTGCCGCGGCTCCCCGGCCACGGCACCACCTGGCAGGACCTCAACACCCGCACGTGGGACGACTGGTACGCCGAGCTGCGCGCGGCCCACGACCGACTCGCCGCCCGGACCGACGCCGTCGTCGCCGCCGGTCTGTCCATGGGTGGCGCCCTCGTGCTGCGCCTGGCGGCCGACACCCCTTCCCTGTCCGGCGTCGTGGTCGTCAACCCGGCCGTCGCCACGAAGCGTCTGGACGTGAAGCTGCTGCCGGTGCTCAAGCACGTCGTGCCGTCCTTCCCCGGCATCGCCAACGACATCAAGAAGCCCGGTGTCGAGGAGCACGGCTACACCCGCACCCCGCTCAAGGCGGCGCACTCGATGATGCGGGCCTGGGGTCCGCTGGTCGCCGACCTGCCGCGCATCAAGGTGCCGCTGCTCTACCTCCGCTCGACCGTCGACCACGTCGTCGACGAGGCGTCCGAGCCGATCATCACCGGCGGCGTGTCGGGTGAGGTCAGCGTCGTGCGACTGCCCGAGAGCTACCACGTCGCCACCCTCGACAACGACCTCCAGACCATCGTGGAGGAGTCGGCCGCTTTCGTCGCACGGGTGACCTCGTAGGCTCTTGCCCGTGCAGCGCGAGGGAGACGACGAGGCCTGGCGGTCGATCGTCGAGAACTTCGGGGAGCGGGCCGAGCTCGACGACGAGCCCGACCCCGGGCCGAGCACGCCCGCCGAGCAGCAGTCCCGGACGGATGCCTACGGCTGGGCCGTGGCCCCGGAGCCGGAGCCGGACGAGCCCGCCGAGCTGGCCGAGCCGACACGGGCGTACGGCGAGGACGAGGACACCTACGTCCCGCCCGAGCCACCGCCACTGCCGGTCCCCGAGCCCGACCGCGGCATCGCCTGGGCCGGTGTCGTCGGAGCGCCCCTCCTCCTGCTCGTCTCCCTGCTCTTCAGCATCGGGCTGCCCTCGTGGGTGGGCTACCTCATGGTGGCGTGGTTCGTGGGCGGGTTCTGCTACCTCGTCGCCCGGATGCCCAAGGAGCCCCGCGACCCCTGGGACGACGGCTCCCGGGTCTGACCGGGCACCTGCCACCTAGTGCCGCGTCCCAGAAGTTCTTGGGCGCTTCGCGCCCCCCATGGCACGCACCTCGCTGCGTTGCCGACGCTTGCGAGAGGAACGGCTATGGCTGCGCGCCGGCGCCTGGCGATGCACGCCCCCTGAGGATGCCAACCGTTCAACAACTTCCGAGACGCGACACTAGCGGGTGCGGCGCGGGCGACGCGACCGTGCCCGGCGCGGTCGGGCTCCCCTGCCGAGCCCGTCCCGCACCATGCTGGCGGCGCCGACCGCACCGGCCTCGGGGCCGTGGGCGGCACGGATGACCGGCGGGACCACGCGATCGGCGGCGCCGACGAGGGAACGAGCCAGCTCGGCGCGCGCCGGCTCCAGGAGCAGGTCGCCCGCGGCGGAGACTCCCCCACCGACCACGACCACCTCGGGGTCGAAGGCCGCTACCAGGTTGGCCACGCCGGTCCCGAGCCAGCGGCCGACCGAGGCGAAGGCCTGCAGCGCGACCTGGTCGCCCTGCGCGGCCGCCTCGGTCACCATCGGCCCGTCCACCAGCGCGGGGTCGCCGTCGGCCAGGTCGAGCAGCACCCCGCCCGCCCCGGGCGACTCCAGCGCGGCGCGCGCCAACCGGACCAGCGCGTTGCCCGAGGAGTACTGCTCCCAGCAGCCGCGGCCGCCGCACTCGCAGTCGCGTCCGTCCGGCACGACCTGCATGTGCCCGAACTCGCCGGCCATCCCGTTGCGCCCTCGGTGCAGCTGTCGTCCGAGGACCACCGCACCGCCGATGCCGGTGCCGAGGGTGACGACCAGCGCGTCACGCGCACCGACCGCAGCGCCGTACGCCGTCTCCGCCCGAGCCGCGCAGTTGGCGTCGTTGTCGAGGAAGACCGGCACCTGCCAGCGCTCGGTGAGCCGGGCGCGGACCTGCTCACCGTGCCAGGGCAGGTGCGGGGCGAACATGACCCTCTCCCCCGCGGCGTCGACGAACCCGGCGGCCGCGAGCCCGACGCCCGCCACCCGGCGACCTGCGGCCACCTCCTCCACGGCCTGGGTCAGTGCGTCCTCGACGAGCTCCACCTCGACCCGCCGGCCCGGCGTCATGCGACGAGCCACCTGCAGCACCTCGCCCTCCGCGGAGACCTCCGCGGCGACGACCTTGGTGCCACCGACGTCCACACCGATGACCACCGACATCTCAGGGGCCCCGGTCAGCGCCGGGCCAGGTCGGCAGCGCCGATGAGGCCGGCGCGGTTGCCGAGGCGGGCCTTGCGGATCTCGAGGCTGGGACGGTGTCCGCGGCCGGTCAGCTGCGCCGCGAAGGCCTGACGCACCGGCTGCAGGAGGAGGTCGCCCGCCTCGCTCACGCCGCCGCCGATGACGCAGACGGCAGGGTCGAGGATCGCGGCGAGGGAGGCGATGCCCTCGCCCAGCCAGCGACCCAGGGTGGCGAGCTGCTCGACCGAGAACGGGTCACCGGCACGGGCGGCCTCGGTGATCAGTGGACCGGTGATCCGGTCGACGTCGCCATCGGCGAGGTCGAGCAGGCGTCGAGCCAGCAACGAGCCCCCGCGGGCCTCGGACCGCGCCTCGCGCACCATCGCCGACCCGGAGGCGTACTGCTCCCAGCAGCCGTGGTTGCCGCAACCGCACAGCACCCCGCCGGGCACGACCCGCATGTGGCCGATCTCGGCACCGACGCCGAACGCCCCCCGGTAGAGCGAACCGTCGAGGACGAGACCGCCGCCCACGCCCGTGCCCACGGTGACCAGCAGCAGGTCGTCCACGTCCGCCCCGGCCCCGAAGCGGAACTCCCCCCACGCCGCGACGTTCGCGTCGTTCTCGATCACGACCGGGAGGCCGAGGTCGCGCTCCAGCTCGGCCCGCAGCGCCACGTCGCGCCAGGCGATGTTGGGGGCGAACATGACCGTGGAGCGGCTCTTGTCGACGTACCCGGCCGCGCCCACGCCCACGGCGCTGACGTCGTGCTCGGCGGCCAGCCTGCGCACGAGGTCGCAGACCGCGCGCTCGATGGCCTCCTCGTCGGTGGCCGGGGACTCCACGCGCAGCTCGGCCAGGATCGCGCCGTCCTCGTCCACGACACCGCCGAGGATCTTGGTGCCGCCGATGTCGATGCCGCAGGTCAGGCTCACGCGTCGGTCTCTCTGTCGGTAGGTGTGTCGGTGTGCGGGTCGTCCCACGCGCCGTCGTCGTCGAGGTCGATGTGCTCCACGCCCTGGCGGCGCTCCTCGGTGCCGCCCTGCTGGGCCGCCATGACCCCGGCGGCCGCCTGCAGCAGCGAGGTCGCCGCCGTGGTGAGGTGCGCGCGCACCTCCGGGCTCATCTGGCGCACCACGTGGATCGTGCGGCACACCGGGCAGTAGCGGCACTCCGGGCTGCCGTTGGCCAGGTTCTCGCGGAGGTTCTCGTCGAGGTGCTCGTGCACCTGCGCGGCGGTGTGGGCGGCGTGCTCGGCGATGCCCGAGACGCCCTGGGCCCAGTCCTGACCCTGGTCCTTGGCCCAGTCCGAGAGCGCCCCGAAGAGCTTGGCCGCCTCCTCGGCGACGCTCCCGACGTCCTCGGGCCCGTGCTCCCCCGGTCCCGGGGGCGGTTGCTCGCTCATCGGCGGGCCTCCTGCGGTCGTCGGTCCTGGTCGCGGGCGGTGGCGTCCCCGGCGGGCTCGGCGAACCGGACCTGGAGCCGGCCGTCCTCGACCCGGGCGCCGGCCACCCGCAGGCGGGAGAGGCCGGACGGGAGCGTGAGCAGGCGGCGGTAGGAGCCGACCGTGACCACCAGCTCGTCGTCGTTGCGCGCGATGTCCACCTCCGCCCGGGTGACGAAGGGCAGCGCCAGGCGCAGCTCGGCCCCCCGCTCGGTGCGGGTGACCTGGAAGGGACCCTCACCCTGCGGCGGCGCGAGCGGGTCGGATCCGTCGTACACCTCGGTCGCCAGGGCGTGCAGGGCCTCGACGCCGACCGGCTCCACGGGGCGGTACTCCGAGCGCCACACCGGCAGCCCCGCGAAGGACTGCGAGACCTGGGCGAGCACGGCGTCCTGGGCCGCGACCCAGCCCTCGCGCCAGGCGTCGCCGCCCGAGGGGAAGACCCGGTTGGCCACCACGCCGTCCACGCGGTAGCCGAAGAGTGAGAGGTTGGTGTAGCTGCGACGGGCCTCCGCCAGCACGACCGTCTCGGGGGTCAGGACGAGACGCACGCTCGCCTCCGGTCCGGACAGCAGTGCCCGGACCTCCTCGAGCTCGGCGTGCAGCCGCTCGATCGCGTCGAAGACGTCGTCCCCGGGCATGGGGACGCCGGCCGCCCTCGTGAGGACCGGCTTCAGGGCCTTGACGATGCGCCGCTCGGCGGGCAGGACGCGGTGCATGTACCACCCCAGCGCCTCGGGGAGGGCCAGCAGCCGCAGCGTCTCGGCGGTGGGTGCACAGTCGACGACCACGACGTCCCAGCGCCCGGACATGGCCTGGAGCCGCAGCTCGAGCAGGGCCAGGACCTCCTCGGCCCCCGGAATCACCGTCAGCTCCTCCGCCGCGACCGGATCCACCCCCGCGACGTCGAGGACCGAGAGCAGGTAGCGCTGGATGTCGGCCCAGGACTGCTGGAACCGCAGCTGGGCGTCGACCTGTTGGACGAAGAGGCGGGGGGCCACCTCGGTGGGCTCGGGGCCGACGGGGGCACCGAACGCGTCGGCCAGGGAGTGCGCGGCGTCCGTCGAGAGCACCAGCGTGCGGTGTCCGTCGGCGGCAGCCAGCGCAGCCGTGCCCGACGCGATCGTCGACTTCCCGACGCCGCCCTTGCCGGTGAACAGGAGGATGCGCACGCAGCCGCCCTCAGGCCAGCTGCTCGACGCGCTTCTTGAGCCCCTTGAGCGCGGTGTCGATGAGGATCTTCTCGCCCTTGCGCTTGAGCATCCCGATGAGGGGGATGGAGACGTCGAGGGCCAGACGGTAGGTGACCTCGGTCGACCCGCCCTTCTCGCGCAGCACGTAGGCGCCGTCGAGGGCGCGAAGCATCTTGCCCTCGACGAGGGTCCAGGTGACCTCACGGTCCCCGTCCCAGGTGTAGGCCAGGGTGTACTCGTCCTTGATCGGCGAGACGTCGAGTGCGAAGAACACCTGCTCGGCGCGACCGTCGGCCCCGGTGGCGACGACGTCGGCGGTGGTGACGCCCTTGGCCCAGGCGGGGTAGCTCTCGAAGTCGGCGATCACGGCCATGACCTCGGAGGGGGTGGCGTCGATCACGATCGACGAGGTGGTCTGCTCAGCCACTGCGACTCTCTTTCCGACGCTGGACAGCGGGGGTTCGTGACGGGTTCGTCAGGGGTCAGCGGGGGGACCTCCGGCTGCGCGAGCGTACCGGATGGGGCCCCCTCCGCCCGACGGCGGTAACGTGCCCGGGCACGTTCGTCGAAGGCCAGACAGGAGCAGCCGTGCGCGAGTACTCGACGCCCATGACCGTCGAGGTCCCCACCACCGGCAACCTCACCGACGCCGTCGTCCGCAACGCGGCCGAGGCGCCCGACGCGGTGGTGATGAGCCGCCCCGACGGTGCCGGCGACTGGACCGACGTGACCGCAGCCTCGTTCCACGACCAGGTACGCGCCGTCGCCAAGGGCCTGGTCGCCGCGGGCATCGAGCCCGGCGACCGGGTGGCGCTGATGTCGAAGACACGCTTCGAGTGGACGCTGCTGGACTACGCCATCTGGTTCGCCGGTGCTGTGACGGTGCCGGTCTACGAGACCTCCTCGGAGGAGCAGGTCGCCTGGATCCTCGCCGACTCCGGCGCCCGTGCCGTCGTCACCGAGGGCCCCGAGCACACAGCCCGGGTCACCGCGGTCCGCGCCGACCTCGAGGACCTCCGTCACGTGTGGTCCTTCGCCGACAACGCGGTCGACGTCCTGTCGCGCCTGGGTGCCGACGTCGCCGACGAGCAGCTGGAGCAACGTCGTACGACGGCGACACCGCTGGACCTGGCGACGATCATCTACACCTCCGGCACGACCGGACGCCCGAAGGGCTGCATGCTCACGCACGGCAACTTCCTCTTCGAGCTGGGCGTGGCCACCGAGGAGCTCGAGTCCCTCTTCGAGACCGAGGGCGCCTCCACGGTGCTCTTCCTCCCGCTGGCGCACGTCTTCGCCCGGATCATCCAGGTGGGCTGCGTCATGTCGCGCACCCGCCTGGGCCACAGCCCCGACATCAAGAACCTCCTGCCGGACCTGCAGTCCTTCCGCCCGACCTTCGTGCTCGCCGTGCCGCGGGTCTTCGAGAAGGTCTTCAACACCGCCTCCCAGAAGGCGGCCGCCGAGGGCCGCGGCAAGGTCTTCGACCGGGCCACCGAGACCGCCATCGCCTGGTCGCGCGCACAGGACCGGGGGCGGGTCCCGCTGAGGGTCCGGGCCGAGCACGCCGTCTTCAGCCGGCTCGTCTACGGCAAGCTCCTCGCCGCGCTCGGCGGCAGCTGCACGTTCGCGGTCTCCGGCGGCGCGCCCCTCGGGGAGCGGCTGGGCCACTTCTACCGCGGCGTCGGGCTGACCATCCTCGAGGGCTACGGCCTGACCGAGACCACCGCCGCCCTCACCGTCAACCTGCCGGGCGCGCACAAGATCGGCACGGTCGGGCGTCCCTTGCCGGGCACGGCCGTGCGCGTGGCCGACGACGGCGAGCTGCTCTTCCGCGGCGGCCAGGTGTTCGCCGGCTACTGGGGCAACGAGTCGGCCACGGCCGAGACCCTCGAGCGCGACGGGTGGTTCCACAGCGGCGACGTCGGCGAGGTCGACGACGAGGGCTTCGTGCGCATCACCGGCCGCAAGAAGGAGATCCTGGTGACCGCCGGCGGCAAGAACGTCGCCCCCGCCGTCCTGGAGGACCGGGTCCGTGCCCACGCCCTGGTCGACCAGTGCCTCGTGGTCGGCGACGGCCAGCCCTTCATCGGTGCGCTCGTCACCCTGGACCGCGAGGCGCTGACCGTCTGGGCCGAGGCCCGTGGTCTGTCCGGCTCGGCCGAGGACCTGCTCGACCACGCCGACGTCCGGGCCGCGGTGGAGGAGGCGGTCGAGGACGCCAACAAGGCGGTCTCCAAGGCCGAGTCGATCCGCAAGTTCGTGGTGATCGCCGACGAGTGGACCGAGGAGGGCGGGCAGCTCACGCCCAGCCTGAAGCTGCGTCGCTCCGTGGTCATGCGCGAGTCGCGGGCCCACGTGGAGGCGCTCTACCGCTGATCCCGGGCGCCACCCCACCAGCGGACGAACGACATCTCTGGAATCCGCTCAGGCTCACGGCGGTCCGCAATTGCGCGAAAAGGGCCCAACGGCCCTACCGACGCTCCTAGCATGAACTCGGAGGGAGGCGCTGCCGCGCCTCTGTCATGACGTGCGGACATGGGGAATGGGGCCCCACGTCCCTGCAACGAAAGGTTCGTGATGGACCGTCGCAGGATGCTGCTTGTCGCCGCCGCCGTGGTGGCCGCGCTGGGGACCGCGCTGGTGTTCCTCTACGTCCGCGGCGCCGACAACCGGGCCGAGGAGAAGTTCGAGACCACCGACGTGCTGGTCGCCACCGTGCAGATCGAGCGCGGTGAGCGCATCGCCGACGCCGCCGCGGCCGGCAAGCTCGCCCGTCAGGCCGTCCCCCAGGGCCAGGTCCTGCCCGGCGCCCTGGTCACCACCGAGGGCGTCGACCAGCAGCTCGCGCTGACCGTCATCTACCCCGGCGAGCAGATCGTGCCGCAGAAGCTCGGCGACACCGCCGTGGACGAGCCGCGCCTGCAGATCCCCGACCAGGGCGACATGGCGATGTCGATCAACCTCACCGACCCCGCCCGCGTGGCGGGCTTCGTGAACCCCGGTTCCGAGGTGGCGATCTTCATCAACGGCAGCGACGCCACCACCGGACAGCCCTACTCCCGCGTGCTGCTCACCCGGGTCAAGGTCATCGCGGTCGGCTCGACGACGCCCGTCACCACTACGACCACGACCAACGGCCAGGGCGGCGAGGGCGGCCAGCAAGTCGTCGAGTCGCTGCCCCGCACCCTCATCACGCTCTCGGTCAGCCAGGTCCAGATGCAGCGGGTGCTGCTCGGCCAGCAGCAGGGCGAGCTCTCCTTCGCGCTGCTCACCGAGGACTCCAAGGTCACCCTCGCCCCGCCCACCACCACCGACTCCCTCTTCCAGTGAGCTGATCCGATGCCCGTCGCCGTCGACACCGAGACCAGTGCGGTCACCGCGCTGCTGGCCGGCATGCCGCCGGGCAGCCAGGGCGTCGACTCCGTGGACCGGATGCGCGCCTGGCTCGGCCAACACCTCGACGAGTACGTCGTCGTGCTCGGTCCCCACCTCGACCTGGACGACTGCCTGAAGGTCTGCGAGGACCTGCGGGTCAGCCGGCCCACCGTCAGCGTCGTGCTGGTGCGCGACAAGCTGGACACCGGGGTGCTGGGCAGCGCCATGAAGGCCGGCGCCCGCGACGTCGTGGCCGTCGAGGACACCGAGGCCGTCCGCGGCGCGGTCGACCGGGCCCGGGAGTTGTGGACTGCGCTGCGCGGCCCCAGTGGCGCCCAGCAGCTCGGGCGCGTCGTGACCGTCTTCTCGCCCAAGGGCGGGGTGGGCAAGACCACGATGGCGGTCAACCTCGCGCTGGCACTCACCGAGCGTGGCGCGCGCCGGGTCTGCCTGGTCGACCTCGACCTCGCCTTCGGCGACGTCGCCATCACCATGCAGCTGTTCCCCACGCACTCCATCGAGCACGCCATCGGCTCCGAGGACTCCCTCGACGCCGCCCATCTCGACACCCTGCTGACCCGGCACGCCGACTCCATGATGGTGCTGGCCGCCCCGGCACACCCGGACGTCCGCGAGCGGGTCTCCCCCATGCTGGTGGCCAAGGTCCTGCGCACGCTGCGCGAGACCTTCGACTTCGTCGTCGTCGACACCGCGCCGTCGTTCGACGAGCAGGTCCTGACCGCGCTCGACGAGACCGACGAGTGCGTCATCGTGGCCACCCTGGACGTGCCCACCCTGAAGAACGTCAAGGTCGCCCTCGAGACCCTGGACATGCTCGACATCGCCCGGGGCCACCGCCACCTGCTGCTCAACCGCGCCGACGACGCGGTCGGCATCACCGGTGACAAGGTCGAACAGATCCTCGGCATCCCCGTCTCGGCCTCGGTGTCCTCCGCGGTCGAGGTGGCCGCCGCCACCAACGCGGGCACGCCCATCGTCGTGTCCACACCCTCACACCAGTCCAGCCAGGCCGTGCGCGCCCTCGCCTCGGAGATCGCGGGGGTCCCCCTCGCCGGTCCCGAGCACGACGACTCCGACCCGGCCCCCACCGACAGCGACGAGCACGACGCCGCGGAGCGCGGCCGGTCCCGCTTCCGGTTCAGGAGGTAACCCATGAGCAGCCTCGCCGACCGCCTTGCGGCCGCCCGTCAGGCCGAGCAGGCCGCCGCGGACGCCGACGCCCCCCAGGGCCCCGATGCCGGCGCTCCCCCGACCGCCGACGCCGCGTCTACCACCCCCGCGGCCGCACCGGCCGCGGGCTCGAGCGCGGTGGCAGCCGCCGCCCGGCGTACCGCTCCCGAGCCGCCGCGGAAGACCCGGCTCACGTCGCAGCAGGGCGACCGGATCGAGGAGCTGAAGCAGAGCGTGCACACCGAGCTGCTCAAGCAGCTCGGTCCGCAGCTCTACGACGCCGACATGGACCAGGACCAGCTCGACCAGCGGGTCCGCGCCGTCCTCGCCGACGTGCTCAGCGCGCAGGACCGTCCCCTCTCCAGCAGCGACCGCCAGCGCGTCACCCAGGAGATCAGCGACGACATCCTCGGCTACGGCCCCATCGAGCCCTACCTGCGCGACCCCGATGTCTCCGAGGTCATGGTCAACGGGCACAAGGACATCTGGCTCGAGCGCAAGGGCAAGCTGGTCCCGGCGGAGGCGACCTTCGCCGACGAGGCGCACCTGCGTCGCACCATCGACAAGATCGTCTCCCGCATCGGTCGACGCGTCGACGAGTCCTCCCCGATGGTCGACGCCCGCCTCCCCGACGGCAGCCGCGTCAACGCCGTGGTCCCGCCGCTGGCGGTCGACGGCTCCGCGCTGACGATCCGGAAGTTCGCCGCCGACCCGCTCACCGCGCTCGACCTGATCTCGTTCGGCTCCCTGACCCCCCAGACCTGCGACTTCCTCGAGGCCTGCGTCCGTGGCCGCCTCAACGTCATCGTCTCCGGCGGCACCGGCGCCGGAAAGACGACCACCCTCAACGTGCTGTCCTCCTTCATCCCCGGCGACGAGCGCATCGTGACCATCGAGGACGCCGCCGAGCTCCAGCTCAAGCAGGACCACGTCGTGCGCCTGGAGTCGCGCCCGGCCAACATCGAGGGCAAGGGCGCGGTCACGATCCGCGACCTGGTCAAGAACAGCCTGCGCATGCGACCCGACCGCGTGATCGTCGGCGAGGTCCGCGACGCCTCGGCGCTGGACATGCTGCAGGCGATGAACACCGGCCACGACGGCTCCATCTGCACCCTGCACTCCAACGGTCCCCGCGACACGCTCTCCCGCATGGAGACCATGGTCCTGATGGCGGGCATGGACCTGCCGATGCGCGCGATCCGCGAGCAGGTCGCCAGCGCCGTGGACCTGATCGTCCACCAGTCCCGGCTCAAGGACGGCTCGCGCCGCATCACGCACATCACCGAGGTCGAGCGGATGGAAGGCGACGTGATCACCCTCCAGGACATCTTCGTGTACGACGCCTCGCTGGGCTTCGACGCCGACGGGCGCTCGCTCGGGCGGCTGCGTCCCACCGGCCTGCGCCCGAAGTTCCTGGAGAAGATGGCCTACGCCAACGTCACCGTCGACCCGATGGTCTTCGCCACGGACCGCATGTGATGCCCCGCCTTCTCGGACCCTCCACGAGGCGGCGCACGGGCCACCTCGGACGGCTGCTCGCCGCGCTGCTCGCCCTGGCCTGGGTGGTGTGGCCGGCGAGCGCCGGCGCCGCCGGCGAGGCGGCCTCGATCTCCTACGTCGAGCCGACCGCCGACGGCACGGTGCAGGTCATCGTGTCCCTGCCACCCGACGCCGCGCCGGACCTCGGCAGCGTCGAGCTCCGCATCGGCGGCGACCGGGTCGACGCGGAGGCCGAGCCCGCCGGCACGTCCGGTGCCGTCCGGCGCACCGCCGTCCTGGTGATGGACACCAGCAACTCGATGCGGGGCGAGAAGATCGCGGCCGCGAAGTCGGCTGCGCTCGCCTACGTCGACGGCCTGCCCGACGACGTGTCGCTGGGCATCGTGACCTTCGCCCGCTCGGTCGCCCAACCCCTCGCCCCCACCCAGGACCGCGCGGCTGCCCGCTCGGTCATCGACGGCCTGGAGCTCTCCGCGCAGACCGCGCTCTACGACGGCGTGCTCAGCGCCGTCGATGTCGCGGGCACGGAGGGTCAGCGCACGCTGGTGGTGCTGTCCGACGGGGCCGACACCACCGACACCACGTTGGAGACGGTGACGGCGGCGGTCGAGGGCGCCGGGGTCCGCCTCGACGTCGTCTCGCTGGTCCAGGACCCTGCCGACGACCTCACGGCCCTCTCCGCGGCCGGGGACGGCGAGGTCATCCCCGCGACGAGCGAGGCGCTGACGCGCACCTTCGCCGCCGAGGCGGACGTGCTGGACCGCCAGGTGCTGGTCACCGCCCAGGTCCCCGGCGACCTCGACTCCGTCGACCAGACCATCGCCGTCAGCATGGACACCAGCTCCGGGACGGTGTCCGCGGAGGCGTTCGCCGCGGTCGCGGAGTCCGTCGCCGGTGGCACCGGTGTCGACGACCAGCTGCTGCGCTCGGGCGGCTGGGTCGTGCCCAGCTGGGCGATGTACGCCGGCGTGCTGGCGATCGGGGTGGGGCTGGTGGTCCTGCTGGTCGCTCTCGTCCCCCGTCCGGCGCCGGCGCCCAGCGCCGCTGACCGCGTCGTCTCCTACACCGCCCGTACCGGTGGCGCCCCGGAGCACGAGACGCCGCGGCTCGACACCGAGCAGGCCATCGCCCAGGCCAAGGACGCCGCCGCCCAGGTGCTGCGCCGCACCAAGGGCCTCGAGGCGAGGATCGCGCACCGTCTCGAAGGCGCGGGCAGCGAGCTCAAGCCCGCCGAGTGGCTGCTCGTCCACGCCGGGATCGTCGTCGTCTCCGGCATCTTCGGACTGCTCCTGGGGGCGGGCAACATCATCCTCGGGCTGGTGTTCATCCTGCTCGGCGTGGCCGGCCCCTGGGTCTACCTCGGGCTGCGCCGTTCCCGGCGCCGCAAGGCCTTCAACGCGGGCCTGCCCGACACCCTGCAGCTGATCAGCGGCTCGCTGTCCGCCGGGCTCTCGCTGGCCCAGTCGGTCGACACCGTGGTCCGCGAGGGCCCCGAGCCGATCTCGACCGAGTTCCGCCGCGTCCTGGTGGAGACCCGGCTCGGCGTGACGATCGAGGACGCCCTCGAGGGCCTGGCCGAGCGCTTCGACAGCAAGGACTTCGAGTGGGTCGTCATGGCGATCCGCATCCAGCGCCAGGTCGGTGGCAACCTCGCCGAGCTGCTGGACACCGTGGCGGGCACCATGCGCGAGCGCGAGTACGTCCGCCGACAGGTCAACGCTCTGGCCGCCGAGGGCAAGCTCTCGGCCTGGGTGCTCGGCCTGCTCCCGCCCCTGTTCATGGTCTACCTGCTGCTGACCAACTACGACTACGTCAGCGTGATGTTCACCGAGCCTCTCGGCATCGTCATGATGGTGGGAGCGGCCCTGTGGCTCGCGGTCGGCGTGTTCTGGATGAGCCGTCTGGTGAAGGTGGAGGTGTGAGATGACCCTGCTGCTCGTGCTTGGGGTGCTCCTGGTCCTCGTCGCCATCCTGCTGGTGGCCTCGGCCACCACCAGCGACGCCGAGGCCTCCGGGGTCGGCAAGTCGCTGGCGGTCCTGCAGGCGATGACCAGCGCACCCAAGGAGCTGACCGACGAGATCGACCGTCCGTTCTCCGAGCGGGTCTGGGAGCCGCTGCAGGCCAGGACCCTGGGCCTGGGTCGCCGACTGTCCGGGGCCGACTCCGCGGAACGGATCCGGCGCAAGCTGGACCTCGCGGGCAACCCGCCGGGCTGGACCGTCGACCGGGTCACCTCCGGCAAGATCGTCGGCGCCGTGGCGGGTCTCGTGGTCGCGCTGCTGTTCAGCCTGATGCTCGGTGCCGGCACCCCGGTCCGGATCGCCGTGGTCCTCGGCGGTCTGGTCGTCGGGTTCTTCGGCCCCAACCTTTACCTCTACCAGAAGGCCTACGACCGCTCCCTGCAGATCCAGCGCGACCTGCCCGACGCCATCGACCTGATGACGATCAGCGTGGAGTCGGGTCTCGGCTTCGACGCTGCGGTGCAGCAGGTGTCCCGCAACACCGACGGCCCGTTGGCCGAGGAGTTCTCCCGGGTGCTGCGCGAGATGCAGATCGGGCAGGGACGCGCCGCCGCGCTACGCGCCATGTCCGATCGCACCAACGTCGCGGACCTGAAGAGCTTCGTGAGCTCGATGGTCCAGGCCGACTCCTTCGGCGTGCCCGTCGGCCAGGTGCTGCGCGTGCAGTCCAGCGAGATGCGCGTCAAGCGCCGCCAGCGGGCCGAGGAGAAGGCCCAGCAGGTGCCGGTCAAGATCACCGTCCCGCTGATCTTCTGCATCCTGCCCTGCCTGTTCGTGGCGGTCATGGGGCCTGCCGTCATCAGCATCATGGACAGCTTCTGAGACACGGCGCCGATCCGACGACGATGAGGAACGCCCCCGACCTGCGCATCGCGGCCGCCGCGCGCGGCTTCGTGCTGCTCGCGCTCGGGGGGCCGATCCTGTGGGGACGTGACGTGTCCTCCGTGATCGCCCTGGCCGCCCTGGGCACCGGCTGGCTGCTGGCCCTGAATCTCGAGCTGCGGGCCCCCCGGCTGCGCGTGCCCCTGGTCGTCCTCGACGCGGGGTTCGTCGGCCTGGTCGCAGGCACCGAGCTCACCTCCCAGGCGGTGCTGGGCGCCCTGGCCGTGCCACCGTTCATCGCCGGCCTGTGGCAGGGCCTGCGCGGTGTGCTGCTGGCCCTGTCCGCGGAGCTGATCGCGGTGGTGGTGGTCGGCATCGCCTCGGGCGGACCGCTCAGCGCGGACCAGTCCTTCGCGATCTTCACCTGGGCGGCGATGGGTCTCGCGCTCGGCATGGTCGCCACCTTCGTGCGCGGCGCACTGCGCGACGACGACCCGATGGCGCCGTACCGGCACGCATCCGACCTGCTGCGCGAGCTCAACCAACTCAGCGTCGGCCTGTCGTCGGGCCTGGAGCCGCGCAGCCTCGGCGGGGTCATCCTCAGCACCGTGCTCGACGAGGTCCCGGCGTCGGCGGTCAGCATCCACGTCCCGCTGGACGACCACCTCGCCACCCTCACCGCCAAGTCGCTGCCCGGTGGCGACCTCGACCGGTGCGCGGACTTCGCCACCGCGGCCTGGGCGCGCGACCAGGTCGTGGTCGAGGACGGCATCTTCGCCTTCCCCCTCGAGGGGCACCGCTCGACGGTCGCCGTGGTGAGCGGCTCGCTCCCCCCGGGCTCCAGCGTCGGACCCGACGAGCTGCGCCACCGCGTGACCCGGTTGCAGGTGGCCCTAGAGGAGCAGGCGGTGCAGCTCGAGACGGGGCTGCTCTTCGAGGCCTTCCGCGACACCGCGACAGCCGACGAGCGGCAGCGGCTCTCGCGGGAGATGCACGACGGCGTGGCGCAGGACATCGCCTCCCTCGGCTACCTCGTCGACGCACTCGCTGCCCAGGCCCCGACCCCGGAGGCCGAGGCCCAGCTGGGCATGCTCCGCGAGCGCGTCACCGCGATCGTCTCGGAGGTACGCCGCTCGGTCACCACCCTGCGCACGACCGTGGGCACCAGCGAGTCGCTCGGCACCGCCATCGTCGGAGTCACCCGCAACCTGAGCCAGACCTCGGGCATCCCCATCGAGGTCACCCTCGACGAGCAGGCGCAGCGGCTGCGGCCCGAGGTGGAGGCCGAGCTGTTCCGCATCACTCAGGAGGCGCTCAACAACGCCGTCAAGCACGCCGAGTGCCGCACCATCCGGGTGCACTGCCAGGTGGCCGCACCCACGGCTGCCATCACCGTGATCGATGACGGCAAGGGTCTGGGCGAGGCACGCTCGGACTCCTACGGTATGGGAATCATGCGAGAGCGAGCCCACCTCATCGACGCCGACCTGGCGATCGAGGAGCCACCCGGCGGCGGGCTGAGCGTCAGCGTCCGCCTGCCCGCGGAGCAGCGGCCGCCGGCCGCACCCACCCCCGAGACGAAGCAGGTGAGCACCCCCCGATGAGCGAGAACATCTCCGTCATGCTGGTCGACGACCACGAGCTGATCCGCACGGGGCTGGCCGGGGTCTTCGACCTCCAGCCCGACATGACGGTCGTGGGCCAGGCCGGCTCGGTGGCCGAGGCGCTGACCCGCTTCGAGGAGGTGCGGCCCGACGTGGTGGTCACTGACCTGCAGCTGGGCGACGGCACCGGTCTCGACATCGTCCGGGCCCTGCGACGCGACCACGAGGACGTCGGCCTCATCGTGCTGACCATGCACTCCGGTGACGACCAGATCTTCGCCGCCATGGAGGCCGGCGCCTCCGGTTTCGTCGGCAAGGACGCCCCCTCCCCCGAGGTCGTCAAGGCCGCCCGCCACGCCTCGGTCTCCCCCCGCTCGTTCATCTGCAGCGGACTGGTCGGCGCCATGATGCGCCGCGGGGCGGCGGAGTCCACCCGGCTCACCGACCGAGAGCACGAGGTCCTCGTGCTGCTCGCCGACGGCCTGGGCGCCGCCCAGATCGGGGCACAGCTCTACATGAGCGAGTCGACCGCCAAGTCCCACATCGCGCGGATCTACCAGAAGCTCGGCGCCGCCAACCGCGCCCAGGCGCTGGTCACCGCGATGCGGATCGGCCTGCTCTCGAGCGTGCAGCGCCAGCCCGGCACCCCCTGAGCACCTGGCCCTCCGCAGGGGCCTCTACGCCGCTAGCAGATCCGCACTAGTCCGGAATGACTATGCCGGTCCGGACCTTCATGGGATGAACCGTCCCCCGGGTACGGCCGAGAATGGAGTCCATGAGGCTCCTCGTCGGGGGCCGCAGACCACAGGGAGAAATCACATGCTCGAGTTCCTGCGCATCATGCTGGACGCCCGCTCCGAGGACCGCGACGAGCGCGGCGCCTCCGCCGTCGAGTACGGCCTGCTCATCGCCGGCATCGCCGCGCTGATCGTCGTCGTCGTGTTCGCCTTCGGCGGCGCCATCGAGGAGATTTTCGATGACACCTGCGACACGATCGCCACCAGCGCCGGCACCACCCAGTGCGCCGACCGACCCACCACCTGACGCAAGCCGCCTCGCGGCCGTGTGGCCCTCGCCCCGTCTCAGGACCGGGCGAGGGCCACACGCACGAGCAGGGTCGGGTGGCTGCCGAACCACCAGTGCGACCACGCCGGCGGGGTGGGGTCGGCCAGGGAGCGCAGCGCCAGGCGCCGCTGCAGGTCCACGAAGGCCTCCGGGTCCTCGGTCACCCGCAGCGCCTCGACGTCGGCGCGCAGCTCGATGGTGCGGCTGATCCCGTTCTGGACCGGCAGGGCGAGCACGCTCCCGACCGCGAGCAGCGCCACCAGCGTCGGCACCGTCGCCGGGTCGTCGGCTCGCCGACGGCCCAGGACCAGGCCCAGCAGGCCCACCGCCGCCGCGGCGCCGCTGGCACCGAGCACGGTGCCGACCAGGACGTCGTCGTGCCTGGCGTGCGCGAGCTCGTGGGCCACCACCGCGAGCGCCTCGTCGCGCGGCACGTCGCGGACCAGGTTGTCGTAGAGGACCACGCGGCGGCTGTCGGCGAACCCGGACACGTAGGCGTTGAGGGTCGTCGTCCGTCGGGATGCGTCAGCGACCAGGACCTCGTCCACGGGGACCCCCTCAGCCTCGGCGAGCTCGAGGACGCCGGTCCGCAGGTCGCCGTCGGGCAACGGGGCGAAGTCGTTGAACAACGGCTCCACCACCAGCGGGTAGGCGAAGCTGCCTGCGACGACCAGACCCGCCGCGAGTCCAGCGACCACGGCCGGCCAGGCCCGTCGCCACCGGCGGGCACAACCGACGACCACCAGCGCGAGCAGGCCCGTCACCACGATGTCCAGCGCCTCGGCGACCACCAGGTCCCTGGCGAAGCCGGTCCATGTCTGGTCGGAGAGCCCGGCGGCCCTGACGTGCCGGCGTGAGAGCACCGAGAAGGTCAGGGTCGCCACCCGCGCGACCAGCTCGACCCCCGCCACGGCGAGGAGCACCTGGACCCACCAGCGGCCGGGGAGCCGGCCCGCCCAGCGGCGTACGCGGGCGGACAGGGCGAGCAGCACCACGACGAGCAGGTTCACGGCGGTCGCCGCCCACCCCCATCGCCGCAGCACGCCCGTGAACTGCTCGGCTCGGGCCACCTCCGCGCTGGTCAGCACGTCCTCCACCGGCACGGGGTCCGGCGTCCCTCCGGGCACCGGCGACCACGGCACGAGCAGCGCGGCCAGGAGCAGGAAGACACCCGTCGCGACCACCGTGACCGCGATCGCGACGCGCCGCTGCGCGATCATCCGGCAGCCTCGGTCAGCAGCCGCTGCCAGGTGCGCGTCACCTCGGCCGGGTCGGTGCCGACGGCGGCCAGGGCGGCGGCCAGGTCCGCACCGTCGGAGGTCCGTCGGTAGACCTCGACGAGCCCGTCCTCCCCCACGAGCGTCGCCAGGGCGCGGCAGGCCAACCAGGCCGCCTCGTAGGCGGCGCCGAGGTGCGGCGCCGTGAGGTCGAAGTCGGACTCGTCGGGCAGCCGGTCGGGGACCCCGTCCTCACGCACCCGCTCGAGGACCTGGGCGGCGGTCCGTGAGAGGGGCAGGTCGACGTCGAGGAGGGCGACGTAGTCGGCGAACCCCTCCACCAGCCACACCGGCGCCCGGCTGGTGGGTGCCCCGGTGACGGCGTGGACGGCCTCGTGGGTCATCACCACCTGGGCGCCGGTCCGCCGCAGTCGACCGAGCTCGGCCGGGTTGACGAAGACGTGCACCGGCGAGGAGGTGGACAGCAGGCCGTCCACGGACGCGGTCACCGCGGCCACCTCGCGGTAGGTCCCCTCGGGCACACCCAGCACGGCGTCGAGCCCCGCTGCGTCCTGCGGCACCTCCACCACCAGCGGCCCGGCACTGTCGCCGAGCACCTTCGCGGCCTGCGGCACCGCACGCCGCGCCAGGAGGGAGTACGGCGCCGGGTCGGCGCCCGTGGTGATCACGAGCGTGTCCTCGCCCCGGTCGACCAGCACGGGGCCGCGCAGCCACAGCGGCACCCGGCCCCCGGTGAACCCGGTCACCCCCACGGCCTGCGCCGACGACCGGAGGCCCACCTCCACCTCCGTGCGCGCGACTCCACGATCGACCCCACCCAGCGACCAGGTCAGGTCGGCCCGCACCGCCCAGCTGCCGTCCTCGGCAGGGACACCGAGGGTGTCGACGTAACGGAGGTCGAGGTCCCGCACCCGCAGGGTCCGGGCGTTCCCGGCCAGCGACTCCAGGAGACTGCGGGCCGCGGCGTCATCGGCGGGCGCGAGTGAGGCGGCGGCCGCGCCGTCGCCGGTCGAGAGGGCACGCTCGAGGGAGTCGAGCGCCGTGGTGGCTGCGACGGGGTCGGCAGCGGCCGGCACGTCCGCGGGCGGCGCCGCGACGTAGGGCCCGTCGGCCAGTCGGGTGACGACCAGGACCGCAGCGAGGACGCCCGCGAGGAGCAGCGCCAGGACGACCCGAGGTCGTCGCCGCCGTGCGGGCGGAGCGTCGATCGGCGAGGGTGCTGCCGGGTCAGCCAGGACGGACCGCGCCGACGTACGGCATGGAGTGCAGCGGGGAGACCCGGACGCCCTGGCTGGGGTTGGCCGCGTGGACGATCATTCCGTTGCCGATGTAGATGCCGACGTGGCTGATCGGGCTGTAGTAGAAGACCAGGTCACCGGGCTGCAGCGCGCTGGCGGCGACGCGGGGCCCGGAGGAGAACTGGGCGCCCGAGGAGTGCGGCAGGCCGACACCCGCGGTGCCGTAGGCACGCATCGTCAGCCCGGAGCAGTCGAAGGCGCTGGGGCCGGCGGCGCCGTAGACGTAGGCCTTCCCGACCTGGGCCATGGCGTACCGGATCGCCGCGGCGGCGCGGCCGGAGGCGGGCACCGAGGCAGGCACCCGGTCGCTGTCGCGGGAGAGCACCTCCTCGCGCTCCTCCTCCTCGAGGCGGGCCAGCAGGCTCTCGGCCTCGTCGAGCTTGGACTCGATGGTCGACTTCTCGCTGGCCAGGCGGTCCTTGAGCCGGGCGACCTCGGCGGTGCGGCGGGTCGTGGCCTGCAGTCGGATGCCGAGCGCCTTGACCTCGGAGGCGTAGGAGTCGAAGAGCTGGTCGGTCAGGCTGTCGTAGGCCGACATGGTCGACATCTGCGACAGGAACGCCGACGGGTCGCCGGAGAGGGCGACCTGGCCGACGGCCGAGAGCCGGTGCCCCTCGTAGGTGCGGATGACCGCGTCGCGCACGCGGTTGCGCACCGCCCGCATCTGCTTGTCCTGACGCGCCTGGTCCGACGTGACGGCCTTCAGGTCCCGCTTGAGCTCACCGAGCTCGAGTCGGACGTCGTTGTAGCGCTCGGAGGCCTGCTCCGCCTCGTGGTAGAGCCGATCGACCCGCGCCTTGACGTCGTCGATGTCCGGCTCGGCCTGGGCCGGCGTGGACGGCACGAGGCCGACGAGTCCCGCCAGCAGGGTGGCTGAGAGGAGGGTGGCGAGTCGAGAGCGACGCTGCAGCACGAGCGGGTGGTCTCCCTTGCTGTGTCGACGGCGCACGCGCGGACCCGGCCGGCCCGCTGGTCACGAACGCCCCGCGTGACGGTAATCGCTGGAGCGGAGCCCGGCCAAACCTCCGGGGCATGTCGCACGCCGATTTCACTCGGGGCGACCGGACCTCCTGCCACAGCAGGAGTCTGGGGTCACAGCCGTCACATACGTCACACGCACAGACCCGGTGCGGCAGGCCGTCAGGCGCTCGCGATGTCCGAGCCCGGCACGCCCGTGCCGGTCGGGTCGGTGCCGGGCCCGTCGGTGGGGGTGACCAGCCGCAGCGGCGGCACCAGTCCCCCGGCCGCGAGAGCGCCCAGCAGCTCGCGGTCCTCCTCGTCGAAGCCCATCTCGGGCGGTGGTCCGAGCAGCACCGTCACCACGCAGTCGTGGCAGGCCAGCCCGCGGACCACGCAGGTGTCGCAGTCGATCCTCGTCGTCATGCGCCGCACGTTCGCAGCGAGCACCGACACTCCGGGCCCGGAGCGACGACAGCGGCGTGTCGCAACTCCCTGCGGAGCACCTCCAACGCATGAGACCGTCGTGGTCCGCATCGAGGGAGGGCTGATGACGTCTCGGGGTCGAGTGGGGTCCGGCGTGCTGGCGCTGGGTCTCCTGCTCATCTACCTGCTCACCGCGTCCTCCACGCCCTCGGTGGACGCTTCCTCCGCCAGCCTGCAGGGCTGGAGGATCGCCACGACGGGCAGCCCGTGGCTCGATGACCTCGACTTCGACGAGCTGCCCGTCCGATACACCGACCCGCCGTTCTGGACCGGCGAGAACGTGTCAGGCCACTTGGTCGTTTACCGCTCCCCGGGGGTCACCGCCGCCTCGACGCTCGCCTACCTCGCTCAGGAGCCCCACCCGAGCAGGTTCAGCATCCGGCCGGCGAGCCTCCTGGCAGCCGCGCTGGCCTGGGCGACCGTGCTCCTCGTGTACGGCGCGGTGCGCCGACACCTGTCCCACAAGGGCGCGCTTACCGTCTCCGGCGTGCTCGCGCTCGGGACGCCGGTCTGGAGCGTGGCTGCTGACGCGATGTGGCCGCACACACTGACCACTCTCGGTATCGCCGGCATGGCCTTCGCCGCAAGCCGGGAGCGTTGGCTCGTGGCTGGTCTGATGGGCGGCATCGGCCTGACAGGAAGGCTGCACCTGTCGTTGGTCATCGCTGTTCTCGGTACCGGCGTCGGGTTCCTCCGACGTAGGCCCTCGATCACCGTTCTGGTCGCAGCGACCAGCCTGCCGTTCCTCCTGATCTCCGCGGCATGGAGCAGATGGCTCTACGGCCAATGGGATCCCGCCGGCGGATACCCACAGGTCGACGCGTACGCCGACCGCGCCACCAGCCAGTCCGCCGTCGACCTCCTGAGCAACCACCTCGGGCTGTGGGTCTCGGCCGATCGAGGCTTCCTGACGTGGACGCCGATCGTCATCGTGCTCGTCCCCGCGGTCGTGCGGTCGTGGCGACACCAGCCCGACTGGGCGCGCATGCTCCTGCTGGGCGGTGTCCTGTACACCATCGTGCAGAGCCTGATGAACCACTTCGCGGGAGGCACTGCGTTCTACGGCTACCGCCTGACGCTCGAGCTCCTTCTGTGCTCCGTTCCCGTTCTCGCGTTCTCCCTGGGACACCTGGGGCGGTGGGCCAGGTGGGCTGCACCGGTCGTCGCCGGGTTGCAGGTCGGGGCCATCGCGTTGGGCGCCACCTTCAACAGCGTGGGTCTACCCCTGGACGCAGCCTGGACGCGGAACGCCTTCGTCACGGCGATGATGGAAGTACCCGCCCTGGTGGTCCCGTGGGCCCTGTGCGGCGTGCTGGGGCTCCTCCTCGTGAGGGCCGCGTCTCGTACGCCGACGTCAACCCCCGAGCAGGCCCACCAACGAGGCTGAGGCGACCGCGCGGGCGCCGGCGTGCTGGCAGCGGGCCTGCACCTCCCGGTCGTCACTGACGACCAGGACGACCCTGCCGCGCGGCTCCGCCTCGACGAGCTGGCCGATCACCTCGTCGGCGATCACGCCCTTGGGGCTGAAGAGGACCTTGACGCCGCGCGGCTGCGACGTCGGCGGCCGGGTGTCGGCGTCGGCGCCGTCGAAGACGACGGTGGTCTCGGCACCGGTGCGCGCGACGAGCGGGGCCATCGCGGTCAGCAACCGGGTCCGCTGCGCCTCCAGCGAGGAAGCGGACCAGGCCCCCATGGACACGTTGTAGCCGTCGACGACCAGCCGGGCGCGCGGCAGCGCGAGGTACTGCTCCAGCAGCGCCGGACCCACGTCGGGGACCGCCCGTGGACCGGGGACGTCCGGTGCGGCCAGGGACTCCTCGACCCGCTCGCCGGGGCTGGAGGTCGCGGGCGGGAGGGCGAGCTCGCGACGCAGCCCCGCGGTCGCGTCGAGGATGGTGTCGAGCAGGACCCGCGTACGTGCCGTCGCCTGCTCCTTCTCCGCGCGCCCGCCGCGTCGTCCCTGCCGCGCCTCCGCCTCGAGCCGCTCGACCTCGGCCTGCAGCCGGCGTACCTCCTTGTCGCGGGCGGCGAGTGCGACCTCGGCCGCAGCGCGGGCCTCCTCGGCGGCGTGCGCCGCCGCGAGCGTCTCCTCGTCGACGTCGCGGCGCTTGGCCCGGGCCTCGCCCAGCTTGCGTCGGAGCTGGGAGACCTCGGCCTTGTACCCCTCGACCTGTTGGCGGTACGACGCTCGCAGGTCGCGCAGCTCGGCCTCGGCCTGCTCCGCGCGCTGCTGCCAGCGCTCCTCCTTCGCCTGCGCGACGACCTCCTGCTGCTGGGCCGCGTGCTCCTCCACCTGGCTGACCGAGGTGTCGAGTCGTCGCGTCCACCCCTGAGGGCGGACCAGCCAGTCCAGCGCCGCCGCCTCGAGCGCGTCGTGCATCGTGCCGTCACGCAGCGCGACGAGCTCGTCCTGCCGGCGCACCGAGACCTGGTGGGCGATCCGCGCGCGCAGGTCCTCGTCGGCGAGCCCGGCGGTGATCGCCTGGCCCCCGAGACGAGCACGGCGCGCCGGCGCGAACCCGGCGACCTTGCGCAGCGCCGCAGGCAGCTGGGGCACGTCCGGCAGCACGTCCGCGACCAGGGTCAGGACCCTGGTGCGCACCGCCACCGGCAGCTCCTCCAGCCGCACCGTCTCGCTCACGCCCGTCCTCCTCGCGCCTCTCGACGACCGTTCGTCCGTCACCTGGACCGACCACTCGACCTGTCCCCAGCCTAGTGCGGCGGTGGGCCCCGGCCGCGCGTCGCCGCCGGGTTGTCGGCGCACCGCTCTAGCGTCGTGCCCATGAGCAGCAGCCGTGCGGGAGCCCTCTGGGAGAGCCAGCGCAGCTTCGACGAGCTCGGCCGGCCACTGCGCGACCTCACCTTCTGCGTCGTGGACCTCGAGACGACCGGTGGCTCGCCCACCTCGGGCTCGATGATCACCGAGATCGGCGCCGTGAAGGTCCGGGGCGGCGAGGTCCTCGGGGAGTTCCAGACCCTGGTCGACCCGGGGACCGAGATCCCCCCGTTCATCGCCGTGCTCACCGGCATCACCAACGCCATGGTCGCCGACGCTCCGCGCATCGAGTCCGCCCTACCCGCCTTCCTGGAGTTCGCGGCCGGCAGCGTGCTGGTCGCGCACAACGCGCCCTTCGACGTGGGGTTCCTCCAGCACTTCGCGGCGCTGCAGCAGCGTCCGTGGCCGCGCTTCGAGGTGGTCGACACCGCCCGGCTGGCACGCAAGGTGGTCACGCGCGACGACGCCCCCAACTGCAAGCTCTCCTCGTTGGCCCGCCTGTTCGGTGCCACCACCGCGCCCAACCACCGGGCACTGGCCGACGCCCGCGCCACCGTCGACGTGCTGCACGGCCTGATGGGGCGCCTCGGGGGCCAGGGAGTGCACACCCTCGAGGAGCTGCAGACCTTCACCTCGCGGGTCACCGCGGCGCAGCGCAAGAAGCGCCACCTTGCCGAGGGCCTGCCGCACTCTCCCGGCGTCTATCTCTTCCGGGACCAGACCCAGCGCATCCTCTACGTCGGCACCAGCAAGGACCTCCGCACCCGGGTCCGGTCCTACTTCACCGCCTCCGAGACCCGTTCCCGGATGGGCGAGATGGTCGGGTTGGCGACCTCGGTGACCGGCATCGAGTGCGCGACGCCGCTGGAGGCCGCGGTGCGCGAGCTCCGGCTGATCGCCGAGCACAAGCCCCGCTACAACCGACGCTCCAAGCACCCCGAGAAGACCCACTTCGTCAAGCTCACCCGCGAGCCCTGGCCACGGCTGTCACTGGTCTCCAAGGTCCTCGACGACGGCGCCGACTACCTCGGTCCCTTCGCCTCCCGGCGGGCGGCCCAGTCGGGTCTCGACGTGCTGCACGAGACCTTCCCCGTCCGCCAGTGCTCCGACCGACTCGGCCCGCGTACCCGCCGGACGCCGTGCGTGCTGGCCGAGATGGGGCGCTGCCTCTCCCCCTGCGACGGGTCGGCCGACGAGGCGACGTACGCCGCGGTCGTCCGGCAGCTGCGCGACACCCTGCTGCGGCGCCCCGATGCGGTCGTCGAGCAGATCAACCGCCGGATGAGTGCCCTGGCCGAGGACGAGCGGTTCGAGGAGGCCGGGGTGCACCGCGACCGGCTCGCCGCCTTCGTCCGCGCCGCTGCACGCACCCAACGGGTCGGGGCACTGAGCGGTTGCCCGGAGGTCGTGGCCGCACGCCGTGAGGACGACGGCCGGTGGGCCGTCCACGTGGTGCGCTTCGGCCGGCTCGCCGCCGCGGGCGTCATCCCCTCCGGCGCCGATGCCGTCGCCTACGTCGAGCAGCTGCGCGCGGGCGCCGAGACCGTCCGCACGGCTCCGGGGTCGGCACCGGCGGCCACGGTGGAGGAGACCGAGAAGATCCTCGCCTGGCTCGAGCAGCCCGGCATCCGACTCGTCGACGTCCTCGGCGAGTGGGTGTGCCCGGTGGCGGGAGCGACGAAGGAGCTCGCGGTGCACGAGCGCGTACGCCGGTCACGGGACGAGCTCGCAGGTACGGTGAGCCCGTGATCACCGCCATCGTCTTCGTGAACGCCGACGTCGCCCGGATCCCCGAGGTCGCCGAGGAGATCGCCTCGATCGAGGGCGTCTCGGAGGTCTACTCCGTGACCGGCCAGATCGACCTGATCGTCTTGGTGCGGGTGCGCCACCACGAGGACGTCGCAGGGGTGGTGGCCGACCGCATCAACAAGGTCCCCGGGGTCACCGACACCGAGACCCACATCGCCTTCCGCACCCACTCCCGTCACGACCTCGAGGCCGCGTTCTCGCTCGGCCTGGACTGATCGCGTCGTGGTGTCGCGCGCCGCGCGGGTGTGGCTGCCCTCGCTGACGCTGCTGGGCGTCCTGGTCGTCGCGGTCACGCGTGCAGCCCGCCCACTGACGAATCCCGACACCTACTTCCACCTCCGCTTCGGTGCGGAGTTCCTCGCGGGCTGGTCGCTGCGCGACCCCGGCAGCGTCTCCTCCTCGGCGACCCGTGACTGGTTGCCGACCCAGTGGCTCCCCCAGGTCCTGATGGCGGCGATCGAGGACCGGGCCGGCCTCCCCGGCGTCGCCTGGCTCTCGGGCCTGCAGCTGGTCGTCCTCGTCCTCGCGCTCGCCTGGGTGTGCCGTCGTCGCGCCGACCCCGTCGTCGTCGCCGTGCTCACCGCGCTCGTCCTCTGGGCGTGCTGGCCGGCGCTGTCGATGCGTCCCCAGGTGTTGAGCTACGCCTTCATGGCACTCGCGGTGCACGCGTGGTGGCAGGCCGCACTGACCGGCGCACGCCCCTGGCTGCTGGTCCCACTGACCTGGGTCTGGGCGATGTGGCACGGCATGTGGCCCTTCGCACTGGTCGTGGGTGCGGTCGGCCTCCTGGCCGCGGCGCTGCACCGTGGGGTCCGGGCGCGCGAGCTCCCGCGCCAGGCCGCCGTGCTCCTCGCCTGTGCCGCGGCCGCCGCGCTCACCCCGGTCGGGCCCGCGTTGTACGCCGCGGTGCTGACGGTCGCGGGGCGAGGACGGTTCTTCGGCGAGTGGGCGGCCCCCGACTTCACCAGTCCGACGGGCACGGCCCTCATCCTGCTCGCCGCTCCTGCGTTGCTCGTCGTCCTGCGCCGCGGGGCCCCGTGGCCGACGGTCCTGTTCCTGGGGCTGGGCCTCGGCTTGGCGCTCTACTCCAACCGCACGCTCCCGCTGGCCGCGGTCACCCTCGCCCCGGTCACGGCCCTGGCCCTGCAGTCGCTGATCCCGGGCGAACCGACCGCACCGTCGCGCAGGGAGACGCGGTGGGGGCTGGGCGCCGCGGTCGCGGCACTGGCGGTCCTGGCCGTGCTGGTGCCGCGCTCGTCCGCGGAGACACCCGTGCGTGCCGCGTGGGTCGACGACCGCCTGAGCGCGCTGCCGGCTGGGACGACGGTGCTCAACGACTGGGGTGACGGGGGCTACGTGATGTGGGCCCACTCCCAGCTCGACCTGGTGATGCACGGCTACGGCGACACGTTCACCACCGAGGAGCTCGAGCGCAACACCTCCATCCTCGGCCTGGACCGGGGCTGGCAGGACCTCGTGCGCGAGACCGGCGCCGAGGTCGCCTTCCTGCGCACCGACCACCGCCTGACGGCCGCTCTGGAGGATGCCGGCTGGCGGGTCGTGGCCACCTCCGACGAGGTCGAGCTGCTGGAGGCTCCCTCGGGCTGGTGAGGGCCTCCCCTGCCGGACCGTCTCAGCGTGCGGTCGCGGCGACCCAGCGCTCGAGCAGCGCCCCGGCCGCACCGCTGTCGATGGCACCGGCGGCCTTCGCCATCCCACGCTCGAGGGACTCCTGGACCGGAGCACCGGGCTCGTCGTGGACGGCCAGCGCGGCACCGGCGTTGAGGACCACCGCGTCACGCACCGGGCCGCTGTCGCCGGCCAGCAGACGGCGAACGACCTCGGCGTTGTGGGCGGCGTCCCCGCCGCGCAGGTCCTCGGTCGTGGCCGGCGCGAGACCGAGCGACGCGGGGTCGACGCGGTCCTCGCGGACCTGGCCGTCGTGGACGACCCACACCGACGAGGTCGTGGTCGTAGTGAGCTCGTCGAGGCCGTCGTCGCCCCGGAACACCCACGCGTCGACACCCCGGGCGGCGTAGACCCCGGCCATGACGGGCGCCATCCGCGCGTCGGCACAGCCGATGGCCTGGGCCGCCGGCCGTGCCGGGTTGCTCAGCGGACCGAGCAGGTTGAAGGCCGTGGCGATGCCCAGCTCGCGGCGGGCCACAGCCGCGTGCCGCATCGCCGGGTGGAAGGTCGCGGCGAAGCAGAAGGTGATCCCGGCCTCGGAGGCCACCTCGGCGACCCGGTCGGCCGGGAGGTCGAGCCGGATGCCCAGCGCCTCCAGCACGTCGGCGGAGCCGGACTTCGAGGAGGCCGAGCGGTTGCCGTGCTTGACCACGGTCGACCCGGCACCGGCCGCCACGATCGCCGACATCGTGGAGATGTTGACCGACATCGACCGGTCGCCGCCGGTCCCGACGACGTCGAGCAGGCGGCCGGGCACCGAGATCGGCGTCGCTCGTTCGTACATCGCGGCGACCAGGCCGGTCAGCTCCTCGCTGGTCTCGCCCTTGGCGCGCAGCGCGACCGCGAAGCCCGCGACCTGCGCTGGGGTGGCGTTGCCCTCGAGGAGCTCGGCCATCGCCCAGGAGGTCTGTCCCGCGGTGAGGTCGCGGCCGGCGACGAGGTCGCCGAGGACCTCGGGCCAGGTGCTCACGCGGGGCTCAGCTGGTGGGGGCGGGGACCCGCGAGCGCAGCAGGCCCACGACGGTCTCGGCCAGCGCGATCGGGTCGAGGGGGTGCGGCACGGCGGCCTCGGCCCGCGACCAGGTCGCCAGCCAGGCGTCCTGCGGCCGGCCGGTCAGCACCACGACGGGCGGGCACTGGAAGATCTCGTCCTTGAGCTGCTTGGCGATGCCCATGCCGCCGGCCGGGACGGCCTCGCCGTCGAGGATCGCGAGGTCGATGTGTCCCGCGTCCATGTTCTGGATGACCACCGGCTCCGTGGCCACCTCGACGTACTCCACCTCGGGCAGGTCGGGGTGCGGGCGCCGCCCGAGCGCCAGGATGACCTGCTGACGCGTGGTGACGTCGTCGGAGTAGACGAGGACCTTCAGCGGCTTGCGGGAGGCAGTGGAGTCGCTCACGCGGGCCATCGTAGGCCCCACCCGGCTCACTCCGCCGAGACCCTCGCCACACGAGCCGCCTCCTGCGCCTCGAGCCGGTCCAGACGCCGGTCCTCACGGCGAGCCTCGGCCATCGAGGAGCGGACCCACTGGGTGAACAGCACGCCGAAGAAGACCAACCCGATCAGGTCCCCCGAGCCCCACAGGATGCCGCCGGCCAGGTGCTGGTCGTCGAGCGCGTCGGGCAGCCACGCCCCCATCGGCCCCTCGCGCAGCGCCAGGTAGTGCTCGCCGGCGATGAGGGTCTCCTGCCCCATGATCGTGACGCCCAGGAAGGCGTGGAAGGGCAGGGTCAGCACCGTGATGAGCACCCGGAACGGGTAGCCGACCCGCCCGGGCACGGGGTCGATGCCCATCAGCGGCCAGAAGAACATCGCTCCGACGAGCACCAGGTGCAGGTGCATCGTCTCGTGCCAGAACGTCGACTCCAGGGTCGCGGGGTACCAGCCGGAGTAGTAGAGCGCCCAGGGCGAGACGACGTACGCCGCCAGCACCAGCGGCGGGAAGGTCAGGACCCTCGCCAGGCGCGAGTGCAGCACGGCGAGCAGCCAGCCGCGCGGGGTCCGGGGCAGCGTGCGTAGCGCGAGGGTCACCGGCGCGCCCAGCGCGAGCGCCAGCGGCACCAGCATCGACAGGATCATGTGCTGGACCATGTGGACGCTGATCAGCGTCGTGTCGTAGGTCCCGAGCCCCGACGAGGTGGCCACGAGGAACGACCCGAGCCCCACCCCCACGAAGGACACCGTGCGCGCGGGCGACCAGACGTCACCGCGGGCCCTCAGGCGGCGCACCCCGAGAAGGTAGAGCCCCCCGAACCAGGCCACGAGGACGATCGGGACGGGCTCGAACGACCAGGCCGTGAACACCCGCGCCAGGTCGAAGGGAGGCAGGTACGCCGAGGTCGCCGAGGCGTCCACCAGGGGGGTCACGAGCACGCCCTCGAGTCTAGGTCGACCACGATCGGGGGGTCGGGGTGGCCCTTCGGGCAGGTCACGACATAATGCTCGCGTGGCGACAGCGGCAACGATCCCAGCATCCCGGCTCCACGGGCACCACGACCGACCCAGCATGGTCAGCGTCGGGACGATCATCTGGCTCTCCAGCGAGCTGATGTTCTTCGCGGCACTGTTCGCGGCGTACTTCACGATCCGCTCGGTCAGCCCGGAGCTGTGGGCCCAGAACACCGAGCTGCTCGACGTGCCGTTCGCGGCGGTCAACACCACGATCCTGGTGCTCTCCTCGCTCACCTGCCAGCTCGGCGTCTTCGCCGCCGAGCGCGGCCAGGTGGGTCGCACCGGGTCAGTCCTCCAGATCAAGGGCTGGGGGCTGCGCGAGTGGTTCATCCTCACCTTCGTCATGGGCGCCATCTTCATCGGCGGCCAGGCGGTGGAGTACGCCACGCTCATCCAGGAAGGTGTGACCATCCAGGACTCCGCGTACGGCTCGATGTTCTACCTCACCACGGGCTTCCACGGCATCCACGTCGCGGGCGGACTGCTCGCGTTCCTGCTGGTGCTGGGACGCACCTACCTCGCACGCAAGTTCACCCACGAGCAGGCGGTCAGCGCGATCGTCGTCTCCTACTACTGGCACTTCGTCGACGTCGTGTGGATCGGTCTGTTCGCGACCATCTACCTCGTCCAGTGACGACCCAGTACCGCTTTTGAGCGCCTCCTAGACTGACACCGGAACAAGGACTCTTTGACGTGCGAATCCTGAACTCAGCTGCCGGCCGCCTGTCACGCCTCCGTCGCGGGCGGCTCGCAGGCGCCCTCCTGCTCATGGTCGGCCTCCTCGCCGCAGGCGGCCTGTGGACCGCGGTGATGACCCCGGCCTCGGCCGAGAAGACCCAGGACCTGGCCAGCCAGGTCGAGGAGGGTCGCAAGCTCTTCCTCGTGGGCTGCTCGACCTGCCACGGCACCAATGGCGAGGGCATCCTCACCGACCGCGGCAACAATCTCGGCCCGTCCCTGGTCGGCGTCGGTGCCGCCGCGGTCGACTTCCAGGTCGGCACCGGCCGGATGCCCATGGCCCAACCCGGCGCGCAGGCGCCCCGCAAGGACGTCGCCTACAGCGACGAGGAGACGGCCGCCCTCGCCGCGTACGTCGCCACCCTCGGCCCCGGCCCGGCGATCCCGGCCGAGAGCGACTACAGCATCGACGGCCTGGATAGCGAGGCCCAGGAGGCTGCCATCGTCCGCGGTGGCCAGCTCTTCCTCACCAACTGCACGGCCTGCCACAACTTCGAGGGGTCCGGAGGCGCCATGCCCAACGGTGGCTACGCCCCGACGGTGCGCGGCGTGGACTCCAAGTACATCTACGAGGCGCTGCTGACCGGTCCGCAGACCATGCCGACCTTCAGCAACGGCAACCTCACCCCCGACCAGAAGCGCGACATCATCGCCTACCTCAACAACCTCAACGACTCCGCCGGCGTCGGCGGCTTCGGCATGGGCAGCCTGGGCCCGGTGGCCGAGGGCCTGTTCGCCTGGATCGTGGGCATCGGTGGTCTCGTCGGCTTCGCAGTCTGGATCGCCGCGCACACCACGCGCTCGAGCAAGAAGAAGGTGCAGGCGTGAGCAACGAGCTGACCGGCCCCGGGACGAGCGCAGACAACCTGCCGGCGGAGGAGCCGATCCCCAACCCGGGTCTGCCCAGCCACACGTGGCGTCCCACGGACATCGACGAGGACGCCGCCCGGCGCGCCGAGCGCCAGATCGCCTCGATGTACCTGCTCTCGATGGTCTGCGTGGTGCTCTTCTGCGTCACCTACTTCGTCGCTGACGTCGGTGACAACTGGACGACCTTCCTCGGCCTCGGTGCCTCCACCGTCGGCCTGGGCGTCTTCCTCGGTCTCGCGCTGCTGCTGATCGGCGCCGCGACCATCCAGTGGGCCCGCAAGCTCATGAGCGATGTCGAGATGGTCGAGATGCGCCACCCCGCGCGCTCCTCCGACGAGGACCGCGAGGCCACCCTCCAGGCGCTGTCCTCCGGCGCCGAGGACTCCGGCATCGCCCGTCGTCCCCTCATCCGCAACACGCTCCTGGCCTCTGTCGGCATGCTCGGCGTCCCGGCCGTGGTGCTGCTGCGCGACCTCGGTCCCACGCCGGGCCAGGCCGCCGAGGCCGACTACCCCGGCGCCGGGCTCGAGAAGACCGTGTGGACCCCCGGAATGCGCGTCGTGCGCGACGTCGTGGGCACCCCGATCCGGGCGTCCGACCTCGAGATCGGTGACCTGGTCAACGCCCAGCCCGAGGCGATCTTCCCCTCCGAGGAGAGCGGCCTGCCCGAGCTCGAGGGGGCCGAGCTGCTGATCGCCAAGTCGAAGGCCGCGGTCATCGTCGTGCGCATGGAGCCCGACACGATCATCCCCGGCGAGGGCCGGGACAACTGGTCGGTCGACGGCATCGTCTGCTACTCCAAGATCTGTACCCATGTGGGGTGCCCGATCTCCCTCTACGAGCGGACCACCCACCACCTCCTGTGCCCGTGCCACCAGTCCACCTTCGACCTCTCCGACTCCGGTCGGGTGGTCTTCGGGCCGGCTGGTCGACACCTCCCACAGCTCCCCCTCGCCGTTGACGAGGAGGGGTTCCTCGTGGCCCAGTCCGACTTCACCGAGCCGGTGGGGCCGACGTACTGGGAGCGCGATCACAAGGACATCGGCGACCAGGGTGAGGCTGACCTGTGAGCATCGACACCAGCAGGGTCGCGACGAGCAACTCGTCAGCGGCCACTGCCAAGAAGCCGGGCAAGGCCGGCGCCGTCGCCAACTGGGCCGACGAGCGCCTGGGCCTGGGCACGGCCATGAAGAAGAACCTGCGCAAGGTCTTCCCCGACCACTGGTCCTTCATGCTGGGCGAGATCGCCCTGTGGAGCTTCGTGGTCCTCCTGCTCACCGGCGTCTTCCTGACGCTGTGGTACCACCCGAGCATGGCCGAGGTGGTCTACGAGGGCTCCTACGACCCGCTGCGGGGCGTGCTCATGTCCGACGCGATGGCCTCGACGCTGGACATCTCCTTCGACGTCCGGGGCGGACTGATGATCCGGCAGGCCCACCACTGGGCTGCCATGATCTTCATCGCGTCCATGATGATCCACCTGCTGCGCGTGTACTTCACCGGCGCCTACCGCAAGCCCCGGGAGCTCAACTGGGTCATCGGCTGCCTGTTGCTGCTGCTGGGCACGCTCGAGGGTTTCACGGGCTACTCGCTGCCCGACGACCTGCTGTCGGGCACCGGCATCCGCGCCGCGGACGGCTTCATGAAGTCGATCCCAGTTGTGGGCACCTACGTCAGCTTCTTCCTCTTCGGCGGCGAGTTCCCCGGCGACCAGATCATCCCGCGGCTCTACATGATCCACGTGCTGCTGATCCCGGGCCTGCTGCTGGCGCTGATCGCGGCCCACATGCTGCTGCTCGTCTACCACAAGCACACCCAGTGGCCTGGCCCCGGCCGCACCGAGGAGAACGTCGTCGGCTTCCCGATGCTCCCGGTGTACGCCGCCAAGGCCGGTGGTTTCTTCTTCATCGTCTTCGGTGTCACCGCGATCATGGGTGGCCTCCTGGGCATCAACCCGATCTGGAAGTACGGCCCCTACGACCCGACCAAGGTCACGGCCGGCTCCCAGCCCGACTGGTACATGGGTTGGCCCGACGGCGCGCTGCGGATCATGCCCGGCTGGGAGTTCCACCTCGGTGGCTACTCCTTCGCGCTGAACGTCTTCCTGCCGATCATCGTGCTGCCGGGTCTGATGTTCACGATCCTGCTGCTGCTGCCCTTCATCGAGTCCTGGATCACCGGGGACAAGCGTGAGCACCACCTGCTGGAGCGCCCGCGCAACGCCCCGACCCGGACCGCGCTGATGGTCTCGCTGATGACCTTCTACGGCCTGATGTGGGCCGCGGGCGGCAACGACATCATCGCGATCACGTTGAACTCCGACATCAACCAGATCACCTACTTCATGCGGGTGGCGGTCTTCGTCGGACCTGCGATCGCGTTCTGGGTCACGCGTCGCTGGTGCATCTCGCTCCAGCGCCACGACGAGGCGAAGCTGCTGCACGGCTACGAGACGGGCGTCATCATGCGCTCGCCCGAGGGTGGCTACTCCGAGCGGCACCTGCCGATCAGCGAGAACGCCGCCTACACCCTCACCGCTCGCGACCGCGACGTCGTCTACACCCCCGGGTCGGAGACCGACGAGAGCGGCGTGGCGGCCCCGGGTGGCCGGCTCAACGGTCTACGCGCCAAGCTCTCCGAGCTCTGGTTCGCCGACAACGTGCAGAAGCCGACCGCGCAGGAGCTCGAGGAGGCCCGGCACCACGCCGAGCACGAGCACGCGCTCACCGCAGCGCTCGACGGCGTCGCCGCCGACGGGCACCAGTTCGACGGCCACCACGCCGTCGAGGGTGAGTCGCTCCGCGGTCACTGACCGACACGTACGACGCCGAAGGCCCGGTCCCCCGAGCGGGGGCCGGGCCTTCGGCCTCGGTGGGACAGCAGCCCAGGGCGTGGGCAGGCGGGAGGCGGCGTCAAGACAGCGCCGAGACGCCGTTGACGTCGAGGTCGACGCGCACCTCGGTGCCGGCCTGCCAGTAGCGCCGCGGACGCCAGTGAGCCTCGGTGTTGCTGAGCCAGTGCCAGGTGCCGGGCTGCTGCGGCACCGACTCGACCCGCATCTGGCGCTCCATCGAGGCACGGTCGGTCACCGGCACGTCGAAGGACACCACGACCGGCATGCCGACCCCCACCGTCTTGCCGTCCAGCGGCGCGACGGACGCGTAGGTCTGCTCGGCGAGCGAGAGGTCCTGGGTCCGGAAGCGGGTCACCGACCGCACCGCGGCGCCGTCGGCGTCGCGCCCCACGGCGCGGACCGTGTACGCCGCCCCGGGCTCCAGCCGCTCGCCGGCCACCCACTGCGTGCCGTCCACGGAGACCTCGCCGGGGACGTCGCCGGCGGGCGAGCTGACGGTGACCCTCTCCAGCACCGCGGACTCGGCCTGCACGTCCAGGAGGGTGTCGACGGTGACGTCGCGCTCACCGCGCCCCTCGTTGAGGACCAGGCGGGCCGGTCCCTCGCCAGGCGTCTGTGCGGAGTCCTGACCGCCGTCGCCCCCTTCACCGGGCAGCGGAGCACCCTCACAGGCGCTCAGCCCCGTGGCGACCAGGGCCACGAGGCTGACCTAGGCCAGCAGGGTCCGCGGGCAGCGGTAGCCGGTCACCGTCAACTCCTCCCAGCAGGTGGCTCAGTGGCGGTGACAGTCCGGACGCGGGGTGCGTGGACCGTCCCAGGGTAGGCACGGGGTGCCCACGACGACGCACTCCGCGCCGTCCCTGTGCAGGGAGGACGCGGAGTGCGGCGAAAAGGTTGCGGTGACCCTCAGTGGGCGTGCTCACCCCGGTAGTACTCGAAGACCAGGCCACAGGTGGCCAGCGCGCCCAGCACGGAGCCGATGATGAAGAGCCACCAGGCGGTCATCGCCAGGGCGAAGACCATGACGCCGAGCGTGAGGGCCGCCCACAGCGGCCACCAGGAGTAGGGCGGGAAGAAACCCAGCTCACCGGCGCCGTCCGCGATCTCGGCGTCGTGGCGGTCCTCGGGACGGGGCTCCATCTTCCGGGCGTGGAAGCCGAGGTAGATGGTGACCATGAGGGTCAGCAGCGCCGTCATCGTGAGCGCGGAGGTCCCGGTCCAGTCGGCTCCGGTCTCGCCGGCGCCCGTGATGAACCAGTAGGCCGGGGTCACCAGCACCAGGAAGATGGTGGCGATCGCGAAGATCCAGGCTTCGGCCTTCATCGGGACTCATCCCCCTTCGTGTGCTCGCCCCGCACGATGTCCTCGCGGCCCGTCATGTCCGGAGCATCGGCGAAGTCACCGTTGGCGGCAGCCTGGTTCTGGTCCAGGTCGAGCGCCGCGATCTCCGGGTGGTGCAGGTCGAAGGCCGGCGACTCCGAGCGGATGCGCGGGATGGTGTGGAAGTTGTGGCGCGGCGGCGGGCACGAGGTGGCCCACTCCAGCGACCGGCCCCAACCCCACGGGTCGTCGACCTCCACGAGCGGAGCGTTGCGCGAGACGTAGAGGTTGTAGAAGAACGGCAGCATCGACAGCGAGAGCAGGAAGGCACCGACGGTCGAGACCTGGTTGAGGAAGGTGAAGCCGTCCTCGGGCAGGTAGTCGGCGTAGCGCCGCGGCATGCCCTCCACGCCCAGCCAGTGCTGGACGAGGAAGGTCAGGTGGAAGCTGACGAAGAGCATCCAGAAGTGCAGCTTGCCGAGGCGCTCGTCGAGCATCCGGCCGGTGAACTTGGGCCACCAGAAGTAGAAGCCGGCGAACATCGCGAAGACCACGGTGCCGAAGACGACGTAGTGGAAGTGCGCCACCACGAAGTAGGAGTCGGAGACGACGAAGTCCAGCGGCGGGCTGGCCAGGATGACACCGGTCAGGCCACCGAAGAGGAAGGTCGTGAGGAAGCCGATCGACCACAGCATCGGGGTGTCGAAGGACAGCGAGCCGCCCCACATCGTGCCGATCCAGTTGAAGAACTTCACGCCGGTCGGCACCGCGATGAGGAAGGTCATGCCGGAGAAGAAGGGCAGGTCGACCGCACCGGTGACGAACATGTGGTGGGCCCACACCGCGACCGAGAGGATCGCGATGCCGAGGGTCGCCCCGACCAGGCCGACGTAGCCGAAGATCGGCTTGCGGCTGAAGACGGGGAGGATCTCGGTCACGATGCCGAAGAACGGCAGCGCGATGATGTAGACCTCCGGGTGCCCGAAGAACCAGAACAGGTGCTGCCACAGGATCGCCCCGCCGTGGGCGGTGTCGAAGACGTGGGCACCGAGGCTCCGGTCGGCCTCCAGCATCAGCAGGGCGCCCGCGAGGATCGGGAAGGCGATGAGCACCAGCAGGCTGGTGATCAGCACGTTCCAGACGAACATCGGCATCCGGAACATCGTCATGCCGGGCGCGCGCATGCAGATGATCGTGGTGATGAAGTTGACCGCACCGAGGATCGAGCCGAGGCCGGCCATCCACAGGCCCATGATCCACAGGTCACCGCCGACGCCCGGCGAGCGGACCGCGTCGGAGAGCGGGGTGTAGGCGAACCAGCCGAAGTCGGCCGCGCCCTGGGGCGTGAGGAAACCGGAGGCGGCAATGAGGCCGCCGAACAGGAACAGCCAGTAGCTGAACATGTTCAGGCGCGGGAAAGCCACGTCCGGGGAGCCGATCTGGATCGGCATGATGACGTTCGCGAAGCCGAAGAACAGCGGCGTCGCGAAGAGCAGCAGCATGATCGTGCCGTGCATGGTGAAGAGCTGGTTGTAGACCTCGTCGTTGACCACCTGCGAGCCGGGTGCGAACAGCTCGGCGCGGATCAGCAGTGCCATGACGCCACCGATGAGGAACCATGCGAAAGACGTGACGAGGTACATCTTGCCGATCAGCTTGTGATCGGTCGTGGTCAGCATCCGGACCACGAGCTCGCCGAGGGGCTTGCGCCCGCTCTGCTGCGTGGGGTGGGCCGCGGTGGCGGTCATTCGCCCTCTCCCTCGGTCTCGTCGGTGTCCAGGCCCGCCTGGGTGCGGGCGTCGTCGCTGCCGATCAGCGGCAGGTCGGAGTCGTTGCCCTCGGCCACGAGGCCGGCGACGTACTCGTCGTACTCCTCGCGGCTGACGACCTTGACCTTGAAGAGCATCCGGGAGTGGTAGACCCCGCACAGCTCGTAGCACTTGCCGAGGTAGTCACCCTCCTCGGTGGGCTTGAGCTGGAAGGAGTTCACCCGGCCCGGGATGACGTCCATCTTCATGAGGAAGCCGGGGACGCCGAAGTCGTGGATGACATCGGGACTGTGGAGGTTGAAGCGCGTGGTCTCGTCCACCGGCAGCCACAGCGTCGGGATGTAGGAGGCCGTGCCGACCTCGTAGGCGTACTCGGAGTAGGGGAACTCCTCGTCGGTGTTGTCCTCGTTGGCCTCGACGTCCAGGGCGCCGACACCGTGGTTGAAGGTCCATGACCACTGCTGGGCGGTCACCTCCACGATGTTGTCCGGCACCGGGTCGTCGGCCAGCGCGATGTTCTGCACGCGCACCGTGTGGACGAAGAAGACCACCACCATCATCACCGGCGCGACGGTGTAGAAGATCTCCAGCGGCAGGTTGTAGCGCGTCTGCACGGGGATCTCGTCGTCGCTGCGGCGGCGGTAGGCGATCACGGCGTAGCCGATGAGGCCCCACACGATGACGCCGGTCACGAGGGCGGCGATCCAGGCCCCCTGCCACAGCGCGAGGGTGCTCTCCCCCTGCTCGGTGACGGGCTCGGGCATGGCCAGCCGCTCCCACTCACCGCGCGACTCCGACGAGCAGCCGGCGAGCAGCAGGACGGGGGCGCTGAGGGCGACGGCGAGGCCCGCGCGAGCGGCCCGACCGCGGCGGCGCAAGGGCGCTCCGAAGGGGTGCTGCAGACTCAACGGTGGAGCCTTCCTCTCAAACGATCAGGAGTGCTGGTCACACTACCGTGATCGGGCGGCGGTGTCGGGACCAGGGTGGGGGTTCGGACGCGCCGGCCGTAGGGTCGGCTCGTGGCACACGCACACCTCGACGCGGCGGCGGGCGCTCCCCTGCACCCGGCCGCCCGCGAGGTCTTGGACGCCGCCCTCGCGCGGGGGTACGCCGACCCCCGCGCCCTGCACGGTCTCGGGCGGGACGCCCGGCTGCTGCTCGACAACGCCCGCGAGGCGGTGGCAGACGCCCTGGCCGTGCGCCGTGACGAGGTGTGGTTCACCGGCCCGCTCGACGCCGTGCAGCGCGGGCTCCTGGGCCTGGCCGAGGCGCGGCTCCACCGCGGTGCCCGGCTCGTCGTTCCGTCGGTCGAGCACGCGCACGTCCGGCACGCGGCCCGCTGGTGGGCCGACCGACACGGCGGCCAGGTGCACGAGGTGGGCGTGGACTCCTGGGGCCGGGCCTACGACGGCGACCTGGTCGAGAGCGCGATCGGTGGCGACGTGGCCGCGGTCGCCTGCCAGCTCGCGAACCACGAGGTCGGCACCATCCAGCCGGCCGGTCAGGTCGAGCTGCCCGACGGCGTCCCCCTCTTCGTGGACGGCTCCGCCTCCCTGGGGATGATCGACCTGCCCGAGACCGGGTGGTCGGCCGCTGCCGGTCACGCGACCTCGTGGGGCGGGCCTGGCTCCGTCGGCGTCCTGGTGGTCCGCCGCGGGACGCGATGGTCGAACCCCTTCCCCGGGGACCCCGAGCCCCAGGACTTCGGTGGCGCGCTGCCTGACGTCGCCGGCAGCCTCGCGGCGGCGGCCGCGCTGCAGGCCACGCTCGCCGAGCGCGCGGAGGTCGACGGCCGACGCCGGCGTCTCGTGGACCGCATCCGTGAGGTCGCAGCGGCCCTCCCCGACACCGAGGTCGTCGGCGACCCGGTGGAGCGACTCCCCCACCTGGTCACCTTCTCCTGCCTCTACCTCAGCGGCGAGGCGCTGGTGCGCGAGCTGGACCGGGCCGGCTTCGGCGTCGCGAGCGGCTCGGCCTGCACCGCCTCGACCCTCGAGCCCAGCCACGTGCTCGCCGCCATGGGCGCCCTCACGCACGGCAACGTGCGCATCTCGCTGGGTCGAGACGTCACCGAGCAGCAGGTCGAGGCGCTCCTCGCGGTGCTGCCCGAGATCGTGGGCCGGCTGCGGTCGGAGGTGGGCCTGTAGTGGACAGCAGCCTCACCGTGACCTTCGGCGGCCATCCCGAGCCGGACCTCGAGCTGGACTGCCGGGGCATGCTCTGCCCCCAACCGGTGATCGAGCTGGGGCGCCGCCACACCGAGGTGCCCGTGGGAGCGGTGGTCGCGGTCGTCGTCGAGGACGTCGCGGCCCGCACGGACGTCCCGGCGTGGTGCCGGATGCGCGGGCAGGAGTACCTCGGCGAGGACACTGCCCCGGACGGCGTCCCCCGCTACCGGGTGCGTCGACTCACCTGAGGGCCGGTCGGGTCAGCCGACGAACGGGCGGACCTCGGCCGCGGCCTCTGCGCCGTACGACGCCTCGAGGCGGGCCACGAAGTCCGACCCGGTGAAGTGGTACTCCTGGGTGCCGACCGTCTCCACGACGTACGCCGCGAGCACGCAGCCGACCTGGGCGGCCCGCTCGAGCCCGACGCCCCACGCGGTGGCGGCGAGGTAGCCGGCGCGGAACGCGTCGCCGACACCGGTCGGCTCGACGGCCGCGACGTCCTTGGCCGCGGGCACCACGATGTCCTCCTCGCGGGCGCGCTTGATGCGCACCCCGTCGGCGCCGAGCGTCGTGACCTGCAGCCCGACCTTCGCCAGGACCTCGTCGGCCGACCAGCCGGTCTTCTGCTCGATCATGTGCGACTCGTACTCGTTGGAGAACAGGATCGCGGCGCCGTCGATGAGCTCGCGGATCAGCCCGCCCTCGCCGAAGGCCAGCTGCTGGCTGGGGTCGGCGATGAAGGGGTAGCCGCGCTGGCGGCACTCCTCGGTGTGGCGCAGCATGCCGTCGGGGTCGTCGGCACCGATCAGCACGTAGGCCGGCTCGCCGACCCGGGAGACGATCGGGGCCAGCTCGATGAGGCGGGCCTCGCTCATCGCTCCGGGGTAGAACGAGGCGAACTGGGCCATCGTGGAGTCGGTGGTGCACACGAAGCGGGCGGTGTGCTTGGACTCCGATATCCGCACGCTGTCGCAGTCCACGCCGTGGCGCTCCAGCCAGGAGCGGTAGTCGGAGAAGTCCTCGCCGGCCGAGCCGACCAGCACCGGGCGCAGCCCGAGCGCGGCCAGGCCGAAGCACATGTTCGGCGCGACGCCGCCGCGGCGGATCTCGAGGTCGTCGACCAGGAACGAGACCGACAGCTTGTGCAGCTGCTCGACGACCAGGGAGTCCTCGAACTTCCCCGCGAAGCTCATCAGGTGGTCGGTGGCGATGGAGCCGGCGATGAGCAGCGCCCCGGCAGTGGTTCCAGTGGTCTCAGACACGTGGCCGAACACTACCGATCGGTACTGCTGGGAGTACCCCCCAGTAGCCAATAGCGTCGAGGACATGGCCTCCTACGACGACCTCAGCACCGTGTCCCAGATGCACGACGACTGCACCGCGACCCGCTCCACGCTGGAGCGTCACCTGGCCCGGGCAGCCGGCCGCGCCACCCGCCCCGCGCCCTCCATCCTCTTCGCCGACTACCCGCGCGAGGTCCAGAAGCGCGACATCGAGGTCGGCGAGGCCGCCCAGCGCATCGCCAACGCGCTCTCGCTGCACCTGGACTGACGGCACCCGTCCACGGCGACGTACGACGAAGCCCCCGACCGATCCGGTCGGGGGCTTCGTCGTACGTCGGCTCGGCGGCCTCAGCTCAGTGGAAGCTGTCGCCGCACGCGCACGAGCCCGTGGCGTTCGGGTTGTCGATGGTGAAGCCCTGCTTCTCGATGCTGTCGACGAAGTCGATCATCGCGCCGTTGAGGTAGGGGACGCTCATCCGGTCGACGACGACGGACACACCGTCGAAGTCGGTGACGACGTCACCGTCGAGGGTGCGCTCGTCGAAGAACAGCTGGTAGCGCAGGCCCGAGCAGCCACCGGGCTGCACGGAGATCCGCAGCTGGAGGTCGTCACGACCCTCCTGCTCCAGCAGGCTCTTCACCTTCGCCGCCGCGACGGAGCTCAGGTTGATGCTGTCGGTACGACGCTCGGTCTCGACCTGCTCGGTCATGTCGTGGTGCTCCCAACTAGAGGTGCGGGGGTCTGGGTGGGTGGTCCGGTCCCGGACCGGTGTCCACCAGGGTCAATGGTAGGCGAGGCTCGGCTATTCCCTCGACCACGTCCGGGCCACCCGCTCCGAGAGCTCGCTCAGCGCCTGCGCGGGCTGGCCGAGGGCACGCTCCTCCCCCACCAGCTCGACGAGCGAGTACGCCGCCTCGACACCCAGTGCGCGCATCTCCCGTGAGCCCACCAGCACCTGGCCGGCCAGCGCCAGGCAGGGCCGCAGCGCCCGTGCGGAGATCTCGGCAACGCCGTACGGCACCTTGCCGGAGCGGCTGGAGAAGTCGAAGGCCCCCTCGCCCGTGACCACGACGTCGGCCGCTCGGGCGCGGGCCTCGAGGTCCACAGCGGCGGCCACCAGGTCGATCCCGGGCTCCCGGGTCGCCCCGAGCAGCATCAGCGCGAACCCCAGTCCACCGGCGGCGCCGGCGCCCTTCTCCAGCGAGAGCCGGCGGTCGGTGGCGACGGCGAGCTGCTCCAGCAGGCCGTCGACGAGCGCGATGCGGCCCTCGTCCAGCCCCTTCTGCGGGCCGAAGGTCTTGGTGGCGCCGAACAGGCCGGTCAGGGGGCTGTCGACGTCGCTGGCCGCGATCAGGGTGACCCCGGCCAGACGCTCCCTGGCGGGCCCCAGCTCCACCGAGGTGACGTCGGACAGGCGCAGCGGTCCGGCGTCGAGCCGGCCGTCGGCGGTGGCCCCGAGGGCGTGCAGCAGGCCGGCGCCGCCGTCGTTGGTGCCGCTGCCGCCCAGGCCGACCACGACGGTCGTCGCCCCGGCGTCGACCGCGGCGGCCACCAGCTGACCCACGCCGACGGTGCTCGCGACCTCGACCCCCTCCCCGCCCGTGAGCTGCAGCCCGCAGGCCTGCGCGCTCTCGACGTACGCCGTCGGGCCGTCCAGCAGGAGCGTCGCCGGCGTCGCCTCGCCCAGCGGGCCGGTCACCGTGACGACGACGAGGTCCCCGCCGGTCGCGGCGTGCAGGACGTCGACGAAGCCCGGGCCGCCGTCGGACATCGGGGCGAGGTCGAGCTCGTCGCCCGGGGAGCGCCGTCGCCAGCCCTCGGCGATGGCCTCCGCGGCCTCGACGGCCGTGAGGGTGCCCGCGAACTTGTCGGGTGCCACGAGGACTCGCATGCCCCCATCCTCACGCACGGGTAGGTTCGGGCCTCGTGGCGGAGTCGCGAGAGGGCCTGGTGGTGCGGCCGATGCGGCTCGAGGACGTCGAGGTGGCCGAGCAGATCAGCGCCGAGGCGTTCCTGCAGGTCGACCGGGCCACCCGGCGGGCCACCGACCCCGAGCCGGAGCGTCGTCCTGCCGCGCGCTCGCAGCGGTGGATCGACCGGACGTCCAGCCTGCTGGCGACCGACGGGCCCGGCTGCTGGGTCGCGGACCTCGACGGCCGCACCGTCGGGATGGCCACCTCGCTGCGCCGCGAGACGCTGTGGGCGCTGGCGACCTTCGCGGTGCTGCCCGACGCCCAGGGCGGCATCGGGCGGCCGCTGCTCGAGGCCGCGCTGCAGCACTCGGTCGGCTGCCTGCGCGGCATGCTCTCCAGCTCCTCCGACCCGCGGGCGGTGCGGCGCTACCTGGCGGCCGGCTTCGACCTGCACCCGCAGATGGTGATGACCGGTCAGGTCGACCGGAGCGCAGCGCCCTCGCTCCGCGGCGTCCGCGAGGCGACCCCCGGTGACCTCGACGAGCTCGACTCGCTGGACCGCCGCGTCCGCGGCGCTGGACGCGGCCACGACCACCTGCTCCTGGCGCAGACCGGCCGAGCGATGGTGGTCACCGACCGCGCGAGCAGCGGCTACGTCTACGTCGGCGACACCGGCAGCGTCCTTGCCCTGGCCGCGACCGACCGTCGCACGGCGAGCCGGCTGCTGTGGGCGGCGATCTCCCGTTCCGACGGGGAGGTCGAGGTCCCGCACGTGACGGGTGCCAACCAGTGGGCGCTGCGGGTCGGGCTCGACGCGGGACTGACCGTCCGCACCGAGGGCTACCTCGGGGTGCGCGGGATGAAGCCGCCCGCGCCGTACCTCCACCACGGCGCGCTGCTGTAGGTCGAGAGCATGACTCCGGGTCTCACGGGGTAGGAACGGCGCGTGCTCCCGCTCCTCTCCCGCCTCCGGCCGGCCTGCCTGCTCACCTCAGTCCTCCTGGCACTGACCTCCGTGCCAGCCTTCCTGGTGCAGGCCTTCGCCGTGCAGGACCAACCCACGACCACGGCCCCGGAGACCTCGACGATGCTGGTGCTGGACTCCAGCGGCTCGATGGCCGAGCCCGCGGGCGGCGGCGCCACCAAGATCCAAGCGGCGAAGCAGGCGCTCCGCGACGTCGTGGCGGCCCTCCCCGACGACGCGGTGGTCGGGATGCGCGTCTTCGGCGCCGAGGTCTTCGACCGCGACCAGCCGGGCGCCTGCACCGACAGCCAGCAGGTCGTCGCGCCCGGCACCGACAACCGGGACGCGCTGCTGCGCGAGGTCGAGCGCTACCGACCCTTCGGCGAGACGCCGATCGGATTCGCGCTGCGCCAGGCCGCGCAGGACCTCGACCCCGACACGGCTCGCAGCATCGTCCTCGTCTCCGACGGCGTCGCCACCTGCGACCCGGACCCCTGCGAGGTGGCGAAGGAGCTCTCCGCCCAGGGGGTGGCCCTGCGCGTGGACGTGGTCGGGCTGGGAGTGGATGGAGCGGCCCGGGCCCAGCTTCGGTGCATCGCGGCCGTCGCCGAGGGTCGCTACTACGACGCCTCGTCCGCCGAGGAGATCGTGAGCAGTCTCTCGACCGCCAGCGAGCGTGCCCTGCGTCCCTTCGAGATCGATGGCGAGCCAGTCGTCGGCGGCGCAAGCCAGGACGAGGCCCTGCCCCTGGCCGCCGGGCGCTACGCGGACCGTCTCGTCGGCCGTGAGCAGGAGCGTTGGTACGTCTACGAGCGCACGGTGCCGGGCTCCACGGTGGTCGCCAGCTCCTACGAGCTCCAGCCCGGCGGGCTCAGCGACCTCCAGGTCGACGTGGTCGAGCCGGACGGCGGCGGCTGCGGCACCAGCACCTTCTCGACGATCGTGCCGCTGTTCACCGGCAAGAGCGACCTGGCTCCCGCCGAGGGCATGTACTCGTGCGGGGACCCCGTGCACGTCCGGGTCAGGCGGCTCGGGGACGACACGAGCCCGCTGCCCTTCGGCCTCTCGCTCGTCGAGGAGCCGCCGGTCGAGAACCTCGACTCCCTGCCCACCGACGTCGACACCTCCGTCCTCGAGGAGCCGGAGCGGGCCGGGGAGCGCGCCCGCCCCATCGTCGCCGGCACCTCCTTCGAGGACGCGCCGCCGCTCGAGCCCGGCACCACGTACGCCGCCACCGTCGTGCCGGGGGAGGTCAACGCGTTCCGCGTGCAGGTGGGTTGGGGGCAGAGCCTGGCGGTCCGGGTCGACCGCCCGGGCCTGACGCCTGCCCAGGACGAGACGATCTCCAGCTCCGGCTCGTTCTTCGACCTCCAGCTGATGAGCCCGCTGCGCGCCTCGCTCGGCGACGACCTCGACGCCGACGCGAGCACGAACCGCATCGACACGAGCACGACGGTCCAGATGACCGGCATCTCCCCCGTTGCCTGGAGCAACCGGGAGCGGGACGACGCGCACTTCCTCGCCGGCGACTACTACGTCCTCTACGGCGCGGACGTGGACGCCGCATCGTCGGCGGAGCTGCCTTACACGATCACCGTCGAGGTGCAGGGCGAGGAGTCCGGCCAGCCGGTCTACGCGAGCCCAGGGGAGCTCGTCACCAGCGGCGAGTCCCTCACCGCCACCGAGGTCAGCCCGTCCGACGAGGCCGACGAGGCCGCCGGAGGCACGACGCCGGCCCCGGCCGGGGAGGCCGAGGCCGCGGACGACGGGACGTCGGGTGATCCGGGCTGGCTTGTCCCCGTGGCAGCCGTCGTCGGCGCCCTGGTGCTGGTAACCGCCCTCGCCCTCGTCGTACGCCGTCGACGCGCGTCCTGACGCGGGACCGCCGCCGGCTCGGGCGCCCGGACGCCCCGCCGCCGACCGCACCGGTCGGGCGCCTTCACCCGCCGGTGCTCGACTGCCGCCGCGGGCGGCCTACGCTGGAGCCATGACCACCGTGGACCTGCCGCTGCTGCCGCTCGGACGCGGGCGCGACCTCTCCGCTGAGCGGGGCGTCGAGTGCCCGGGTGACCTGCCCGCCGCCTCCGACCCCGACCTCGTCGAGCGCGCACGCAAGGCCAAGGAGGCGCTGGGGGACCGTGTCTTCGTGCTGGGCCACCACTACCAGCGCGACGAGGTCATCCAGTTCGCCGACGTCACCGGCGACTCCTTCAAGTTGGCCCGCGACGCCGCCGCGCGTCCCGAGGCCGAGTTCATCGTCTTCTGCGGCGTGCACTTCATGGCCGAGTCCGCCGACATCCTGACCAAGCCCGAGCAGCAGGTCGTGCTGCCGGACCTGGCCGCCGGGTGCTCGATGGCCGACATGGCCCGGCTGACCCAGGTCGAGGCCGCGTGGGACGCGATGGCCGCCGCCGGCGTGCAGCAGCAGGTCGTGCCCGTGACGTACATGAACTCCAGCGCCGACATCAAGGCGTTCTGCGGGCGCAACGGCGGCGTGGTGTGCACCTCCAGCAACGCCCAGACCGCCCTGGAGTGGGCGTATGAGCAGCAGGGCCCGGACACCAAGGTCCTGTTCCTGCCCGACCAGCACCTGGGCCGCAACACCGCCGTGCTGCAGCTGGGCCTGTCCCTCGACGACTGCGTCGTCTGGGACCCGCACCGCCCGAACGGCGGTCTGACCGAGCAGCAGCTGCGCGACGCCCGAATGATCCTGTGGAAGGGCCACTGCTCGGTCCACGGCCGGTTCTCCGAGGACGTCGTCGACGAGCTGCGTGCCGCGAACCCCGACATCAACATCCTGGTGCACCCGGAGTGCAAGCACGAGGTCGTGCTGAAGGCCGACCTGATCGGCTCCACCGAGTTCATCATCCAGACGATCGAGGCTGCTCCTGCCGGCTCCTCGTGGGCCATCGGCACCGAGCTCAACCTCGTCAAGCGGTTGGCCGACTCCCACCCGGACAAGAAGATCGCCTTCCTCGACCGCAACGTCTGCTACTGCTCGACGATGAACCGCATCGACCTGCCCCACCTGGTCTGGGCCCTGGAGTCCCTGGTCGAGGGGGTCGTGGTCAACCGGATCGAGGTCGACCCCGAGACCGAGGCCCAGGCCCTGGTCGCGCTCGAGCGGATGCTGTCCCTGCCGGGGAAGACCGCCAAGGACTGACCGGAGCCGGCCGGCGGCGCGTCGTCCGCCGGCCGCCTCGTCAGCGGGGCAGCTCGATCCAGACCGTGGCACCGCCGCCGGGCGTCTCGGTGATCCCGATGCGGCCACGGTGGGCGTCGACGATGCGGCGCACGGTCGCCAGGCCGATGCCATGGCCCTCAACGTCCTCGTGCGCGCGCGCCAGCGGGGCGAAGACGCGCTCGCGGTCGGCCTCGGGCACCCCGAGCCCGTGGTCGACGACCTCGATCCGCCACAGGTCGCCGTCCGCGCGACCGCTGACCTCGATGCGGGCCTTCTCCCCCGGCGCGGCGAACTTCGCACTGTTGGCCACGAGGTTCTGCAGGACCGCGCGCAGCTGGACCGGGTCGCCCTCGACCGTCGGCAGGTCGCCCACGGTGAGGTCGGCACCCAGCAGCGGGACGGCCAGGTCGGCCCGGACCTCGGCCATCACGGCCGTCAGGTCGACCTGGCTGCGCCGCATCTGCCCGCCGATGCGCGCGTAGGCGAGCAGGTCGTCGATGAGGCTCTGCATCCGCTCGGCACCCCTGTTGGCGCGGGTCGCGACGTAGGCCAGCGTGTCGGCGTCCGGCTCCGGGGCCTCCATCTGCTCCTCGAGCAGCTCCAGCGACATCCGGACCGCCGACAACGGGTTGCGCAGGTCGTGGGCGACCTGGCCGGCGAAGGCCGTGAGCACCTGGTTGGAGCGCTCGAGCTCGGCCTGGGTGGCCTCCAGCGCCTTCACCGCGCTGGTCAGCTCCCGGGTGCGCAGCTCGAGCTCGAGCAGGTCGACGACCCGGTCGGCGAGCTTGACCAGCGCCTCCTCCTGGTCGTCGCCGAGCTCGCGGGGCTCGGTGTCGAAGACGCACAGCGTGCCGATCACCACGCCGGCCGGAGTGCGCAGCTGGTGGGTGGCGTAGAACCGGACGTCGCCGATCTCACCGGTCACGAACGGGTTGTCCCTGAACCGCGGGTCCTGGGAGGCGTCCGGCACGATGACCGGCTCCTTCTCGTGCAGCACCAGGTTGCACATGGAGTCCTCGCGCGCGCAGATCGAGGCGTCGAAACCCGCCGTCGCGATCTGGTGCTGCTCGGTGTCGGTGATCAGGTTGATGGTGGCCAGCGGGACCTGCGCCACCTGGGCAGCCACGTCCACCAACGCCATCAGGTCGGCGCGCGGCGGCTCGAGGAGCACCTGGTAGCGGTCGATCTCCAGCACGCGCTCGGTGTCGCTCAGCAACCTCATGACCGTCCTGTCCTGCCCCCATGTCCCACGATCCGTCCGGCACAGGGTAGGGACCCCTCCCCTGGTCAGGGAGCCGAACGCCGGCGAAAGTACCGCGGCGACGGAGAAATCACACTGCAGGACGCCTCACAGGCCCGGCGCGCCCCAGATCGCCAGCCACCGCGACATCTCCCGCTCGACGGGCAGCTCGCCGGCCAGCAGGTCCCTCAGCTGGATCTCCAGCAGGTTGTCGCGCGTCCGTGCCGCGCCGGCCTGTGGCGCGAAGGGGTAGAAGGTGCCCTGCTTGTAGAGGTAGACCAGCCCGGCCCGTCGGCCGGTCGCGTCCGCGAACGGGACCAGCGAGCACAGCAGCCCCGGTCCGAAGCCGTGGGACTCCAGGGTGGTGTTGACCGCGTGCAGGTCGGTGACCAGGCCCTCCACGTCGTCGGGGTCGTCGTCGACCACCAGCCAGGTGAAGCCGAACTCGTCGTGCTCGAGGCGTACGTCGGGCGCGTCGGCCGCACCCCGCAGGAGCTCGACGATCTCCTGCTCGGCCTGCGCGAAGGCGGCACCGCCCGCGGGGCGGTAGCAGACCGCCCCGAGGCCGGTGGGCGCGAGGCCGACGGCAGCCCGCAGGGTGATCGCGGCCGAGGGCACCGCGAACAGCGCGTCGAGGTTGGCCTGCTTGGGGCGGCTGCGGCCCAGGATCGAGTCGAGCAGTCCCATCAGCGTCGACCGCTCACGGGGTCGGCCTGCCGAGCTCGGCCTGGATCCGGGCCAGCTGCTCGAGCCGCTGCTCGAGAGTGGGGTGGGTGGAGGTGAGGGTCCGCAGCGAGACGCCCTTGATGGCCGGGGCGATGAAGAACGCGTTCATGGCCTGGCTGGCACGCAGGTCGCGGTCGGGGATGGCGTTCATCCCCCCGCTGATCTTCTGCAGCGCCGAGGCCAGGGCCGCCGGCTTCATCGTCAGGTAGGCGCCGGCCCGGTCGGCCGAGAGCTCGCGGTAGCGCGAGAGAAGCTTGAGGAGCAGGAAGCTGACGGCGTACACGACCATGCTGACGAGCAGCATCAGCAGCCACACCGGCAGCGCGGAGTTCCCGTCGCGGCGGTTACCGCCGAACATCGCGCCGTACTGCGCCCCCTGGGTGACCATCCCGGCCACGATGCCCGCCGAGGACGCCACGGTCATCACCAGGACGTCGCGGTGCGCGACGTGCGCCAGCTCGTGGGCGAGCACACCCTCGAGCTCCTCGACGGTCAGCAGCTGAAGGATGCCGGTCGTCACGACGACCACCGAGCGGTCCGGCGAGCGACCGGTGGCGAAGGCGTTGGGCATGCTGGTGTCGGCCACGCCGACGCGCGGTTTGGGCATGTCGGCGAGCACGCAGAGCCGGTCGATCATCGCGTGCAGCTCGGGCGCCTGCTGCGGGGTGACCTCACGGGCCCGCATCGCCTTCATGGCCACGGTGTCGCTGCTCCACCACTGGTAGAGCGCGATGCCGATGCCGACGAGGCCGATGAAGGGGACCAGGGTTCCGTACCCGGACCCGGCCGCCACGGCCATCAGGCCGACGACGAGCAGGACGAAGAGCCCGCCGAGCAGGAACATGACCGTCGTCATCCGGGCGGTCAGCCCGGCGTCACCGACGAAACGAGTACGCGCCATGCCCCCAGTCTCCCTGGCCGTCCCAAGAGCAACCTGAGCGGCTCAGGCGCGGTCCTCGGGCTGCTCGACCTTCTCCTCGGCGGCTTCGAGGATCGGACCCGAGCCCGCCGACTCGCCCGAGGTGATCGCGTCGGGCGCGGGCTTGCCGCCCTTCATCGCGGCCAACTCGGCCTCGACGTCGGCCTGGCTGCTCATCGACTCCAGCTCACGGGCGATGTCGTCGCCGGCGTTGAGCGAGGAGGCGTCATCGAGGGCACCGGAGGCGATCAGCTCGTCGATGGCGCCGGCACGGGCCTGCATCTGGGCGGTCTTGTCCTCGGCGCGGGCGATCGCGGCGCCCACGTCACCGAACTCGTCACCGATGCCGGAGACCGCCTCGTTGATGCGCGTCTGGGCCTCGGCCGCGGTGTAGGTCGCCTTGATGGTCTCCTTGCGGGTGCGGAAGCTCTCGACCTTGGCCTGCAGTCGCTGCTGGGCCAGCGTGAGCTTCTCCTCCTCGCCCTGGAGCTGCGCGAGCTGCACCTTGAGGTCGTTGATCTGGCCGGTGAGACCCGACTTGCGGGTCAGCGCCTCGCGGGCGAGGTCCTCGCGGCCCATGTCGATGGCCTTCTGGGCCTGGTCGGTCAGCTTGGCGGCCTGCTGCTCGAGCTGGTTGATCTGCAGCTCGACCCGCTTGCGGCTGGTGGCGACGTCGGCGACGCCACGGCGCACCTTCGTCAGGAGCTCCAGCTGCCGCTGGTAGCTGTAGTCCAGCGTCTCGCGCGGGTCCTCGGCACGGTCGAGCGCCTTGCTGGCCTTCGACTTGAAGATCAGGGTGAAGCGCTTCCAGAGGCTCATGGTGACGGTCCTTCTCGCACGAGGTCGTGGTCGGTGTGTCTCGGGGTCGCCCCTCACCCTACGGCTCCGCGGCAACGCGCGGGCAGGGGTCCGGTCGCCACCGGTAGTCTGGGGACTCGTCCGCGGCGTCCACGACGGACCCCGCGGCCCGCACCAGTCCCCGCAGCAGACAGGCCCACGTTGTTCCGTCGTTCGAAGTCCGAGTCGGCCCCCGAGACCCCCGAGACCACGTCCGCGACGACCGGCGCGTCGGCGCGCACCACGCCGGGCAAGGGGCGCCCGACCCCGTCGCGCAAGGAGGCCGAGGCCGCCGCGAAGGCCCGCGCCAAGGTCCCGCGCACCCGCAAGGAGCAGGCCGCCGCCGCGCGGGTCGCGCGCGCCGAGAACTCCGCCAAGGTCCGCGAAGGCATGAAGGCCGGTGACGAGCGCTTCCTGCTGCCCCGCGACAAGGGCCCGGTGCGCCGGTTCATCCGCGACTACGTCGACTCGCGGTTCTCCTTCATCGACGTGATCGTGCCGGTGCTGATCGTCACGATGATCCTCAGCTACTCCGGCAACCAGACCCTCGCCGGGATCGGCAGCACCGTCCTCATGCTCACGGTGCTCCTGGTGATCGTCGACATGATCCAGCTCCGGTTCCGGGTCCGCCGTCAGCTGGCCCAGCGCTTCCCGGGCGAGAGCACCAAGGGCACCACCTGGTACGCCATCAGCCGGGCGATGCAGATGAAGTTCATGCGGATGCCCAAGGCGCAGGTCAAGATCGGCCAGCAGCTCCCCGAGCACTACCGGTGAGCCCCTCGGCCGACGTCTCGGTCCGCGTCGCCTGGGCCGAGGACGCCGCGGCGATCGCCGCGCTCCAGCTGCGCGCCTGGCCGCAGATGTACGCCGACGTGCTGCCGCCCGAGGCGTTCCCCACCGGTCCGGAGGCGCTCGACGCCGCGACCCGCACCTGGGAGCAGTCGCTCGCCCGCCCGACCGACGCCCGGCAGCGGGTGCTGGTCGCCCTCGAGCGCAACCGCGTGGTCGGCTTCGCGCTGACCGGGCCGGCCACCGACCCCGACTGCGACTCGGTCGCCGACGGCGAGCTCTCCGAGATCGTCCTCGACCCTGACGAGCGCCGTCAGGGGCACGGAAGCCGGCTGCTCCAGGCTGCGGTCGACACGCTGCGCGCGGACCGGTTCGAGCGGGCCGTCACCTGGCTGGTGGCCTCCGACGATGCGCTGCGCGGCTTCCTCGACGGTGCGGGATGGGCACCCGACGGCGCGCACCGCGAGCTCGACCTCGACGGCGCCGGGACGGTCCGCGTCAAGCAGGTGCGGCTGCACACCGACCTGCGCCAGTGAGCGACCGGCCACTCGAGTCGCACGCCGAGGCGCAGCGACGCGTCGTCCGCGACAGCCTCGGCGTCGGGATCGCCACCGGCCTGTACGGCGCCTCCTTCGGCGCGGTGTCGGTGGCCTCCGGGCTCGACGTCGTCCAGACCTGTGCGCTGTCGCTGCTGATGTTCACCGGTGCCTCGCAGTTCGCCCTCGTCGGGGTGCTGGGCTCCGGCGGCTCGGCCGTCACCGGCGCCCTGACCGCAGCCCTGCTCGGCACCCGCAACACCCTGTACGGCCTGCGGCTCGCACCCTTGCTGGGCTGGCGCGGCGCCCGCCGCTTCGGTGCGGCCCACCTGGTCATCGACGAGTCGACCGCCATGTCGATCACGCGTCCCAGCCGCGCGCTGGCGCGCACCGGCTTCCTCACCACCGGCTGGAGCGTCTTCGTCCTGTGGAACCTCTTCACGCTGCTCGGCGCGATCGGCGGCGCGGTGCTCGGCGATCCGCGGACCTACGGTCTGGACGCGGCGGTCGGGGGTGCGTTCCTGGCCCTGCTGTGGCCACGGCTGCAGGACCGTGACGGCCGCCGGCTGGCGCTCACCGCCGCGGCCGTCGCCCTGCTCGCGGGCCCCCTGGTGCCCTCCGGCCTCCCGGTGCTGGTCGCCGGTGGTGTCGCGCTCGTGGTCGGCGTGCTGCACGCCCGGCGGGAGGCACCGTGAGCGCGTGGTGGGCGGTGCTGGGCGGAGCGGCGGCCTGCTACCTGCTGAAGCTGGCCGGCCTCTCGGTCCCTGCCTCGGTGCTGGACCGCCCCCTCGTGCGTGCCGTCGCCGACCGGCTCCCGATCGCCCTCCTGGCCGGACTGATAGCCGTGCAGGTCCTCGCCGGCGACCGGGGCGTGGTGCTCGACGCCCGGGCGGCCGGACTGCTCGCCGCGCTGGTGCTGCTGCTGCTCCGGGCGCCGTTCCTGGTCGTGGTCGTGGGATCGGCACTCACGGCAGCCGTGCTGCGCCACGTGGGCCTGATGTCGTGACGGAACCCGCCCCGGATCACTCCGGGGCGGGATCCGCACAGCACCGATGGCCCCTCCCCCACGGAGGGCGTCGGCACCGCTGGGGCCGCACCGTTTCCGTTCGGTGCGGACCCGCGGGGGGCGTCCCGGCCCGAGATGGGCGGGGTCGACGCGAGCAGCCTGGCAGAGGTCCAGACCACCTGGGAACCCGTGGGTCGCCTCAGGTTCCTGCAGTGCGAGTTCCTGCAGTCCGAGGTTCTGCAGTGCGAGTTGCTGGGGCCGAGCACCGGTGGGCGACGACCGGCGCAGCGACCAGCAGCCACCCGCTCAGTCCAGGTCGAGCAGCTTCTCCAGTCCGACGGTGAGGCCGGGCCGGTCGGCGATGGCACGCAGCGAGGCCAGCACGCCGGGGGTGAAGGACGCGCGGTCCATCGAGTCGTGGCGGATCGTGAGGGTCTCCCCCACCCCGCCGAGCACGACCTCCTGGTGGGCGACCATCCCGCGGATGCGCAGGCCGTGGACACGGACACCGTCGACGTCGGCGCCGCGGGCCCCCTCGAGCGCGGTGCTCGTCGCGTCCGGCGCGGCGCCGAGGCCGGCCTCGCGCCGCGCGGCGGCCACCAGCTCGGCGGTACGGCGGGCCGTGCCCGAGGGTGCGTCCGCCTTGTCGGGGTGGTGCAGCTCGACGATCTCCACCGACTCGTAGAAGCGCGCCGCCTCGGCGGCGAAGCGCATCATCAAGACGGCGCCGATCGAGAAGTTGGGGGCGATGAGGACCCCGGTGGCCGGCGACCCCGCCAGCCACCGCTCCAGGGTGGCGAGCCGGTCGGCGTCGAAGCCGGTCGTGCCGACCACGGCGTGGATGCCGTGGTCGACGCAGAACTCCAGGTTGTCCATGACGACGTCGGGGTGGGTGAAGTCCACGACGGCCTCGGCTCCCGCATCGACCAGGGCGGCGATGTCGTCCCCTGCGTCCACCGAGGCCACGAGCTCCAGGTCCTCCGCCGACTCCACGGCACGGCACACCTCGCTGCCGACCTTGCCCCGGGCGCCCAGGACACCGACCCTGCTCACGGTTGCGCTGACTGCGTTCTCCACGCGGGCCAGCGTTCCACATGGGGCACCTCGCACGTGACGCAGACCGCCCGGTCGCGACACCCGTGGTCGACCCCGCCACCGGTTCACCGACGCTTCTGGCAATCTTGGCCCCATGGTGCTGCAGACGATCCCCGCCCGGATCCGTTGGTCGGTCGACCTCATGGACGTCCAGCCGGGAGACCACGTGCTGGAGATCGGGTGTGGCCCCGGCTACGGCGCGGAGCTGATCTGCAGTCGCCTGGAGACCGGCAAGCTCTTCGCGATCGACCGGTCGGAGTCCGGGGTCGACCGCACCAAGCGTCGCTGCGCGAAGTACCTCGAGTCCGGCCGGCTGACGGTGCGCCAGATCGACCTCGCGACCCTGCGGGTGCCCGTCAAGCGCCTGCACAAGGTCTACGCCTTCAACGTCAACCTCTTCTGGGTCCGCGACTGCAGTGACGAGGTCGCCCTGCTGCACGAGCGCGTGCTGCCCGGCGGGGCCGTCTACATCTTCTTCGAGGCCACGCGTCCCGACCAGGTGGCCGAGATCGTCGAGAAGACCTCCGCCGCCCTGTCCAGCGCCGGCTTCCGGGTCTCGGTCGTCCAGCGCAAGGTGCCGGCCTGCGTGGGGATCATCGGTAGACGTTAGGTCTCAACCTGATGATGACCCTATATTAGGTTTCAGCCTGATGAAGGGTCGTGAGGAGGGCGCTGTGGCTGCACGGGGCACGGATCCGCCGGTCGGCATCGTGCTGACCGTGGACCAGCGCGGCAGTCGCACGGCCCCCGACGCCGTCGCGGACCTCCTCGCCACGCTCGACCCGCGACCGACACGGCTCGCCTTCCGCCGGACCGCCGGCGACGAGGTCCAGGGGCTCGTGCACGAGGCCGAGCACCTGCCGAGCCTGGTGGAGGCCGTGCTGCGGGACGGGCGGTGGCGGGTCGGCATCGGCATCGGTGCGGTCGAGCTCCCCCTGCCCGGGGACGTGCGCGAGGCACGAGGTGCCGCGTTCGTCCACGCCCGCGAGGGGGTCGACGCCGCACGTCAGGCTCCCGGTCGGGTGCGCGTCGTCGGTGGCGCCACGCCCGAGGAGGTCGCGAGCGCGCGGGCCCTCGAGGCAGCGATCTGGCTGTGGGCCGCGCTGCTGGACCGGCGTACCGACCGTGGCTGGGAGGTCGTCGACCTGCTCGACGCCGGGCGCACCCACGAGCAGGCAGCGCGTCATCTCGGGATCTCCCAGAGCGCGGTCACCCAGCGGGCACGGGCAGCCGGCGTGGTCGAGGGCGAGCGGGCCCGCGAGCTGGTGGCGCACCTGGCCGGCACGGCCCTCGCACGCGCGAGGGAGGACGTCCGATGACGTGGGAGGTCGACGCCGGCGGGGCGATGCTGCTGGTGCTGCTGACGGCCGCGCTGGTCGCCGCGTCCTGGGCCTGGGCGCCGCGGGGCCGTCGGGTGTGGGCACCTGCCGCGCTGGGCCTGCTGGCTGCGGCCCTCGCCTGGTCCGGGGCCGCCGACCTGACGCTGGCCGGGGACGCGCCACGCTCGCTGCTGGTCGCGCTCGCCGGCGCCCTCGCGGTCCTCGGGGGCGGACCGGTGACCACCTCGTTGTTCGCCCTGGTCGATGCCGAGGGTCATGCCCGGGGTGACCTCGAGGGTGACGTCGAGGGAGACGCCGAACATGACACAGGGACCGGCCCTGACTCCGACTCCGCCCAGGACGCCGACACCCTCGAGCGGGCCGGTCAGCTGCTGCGCGGCGGCGCGTGGATCGGTGTCCTGGAGCGTGCCGGCGTCGTGGCCGCGCTGGTCGCGGGCTGGCCCGAGGGACTGGCCGTCGTGCTGGCCCTCAAGGGGCTGGGGCGCTACCCCGAGCTGCGCAACGCCGGCACCGGCGCGGTGGCCGAGCGCTTCATCATCGGCACCTTCACCAGCGTGTTGTGGGCCGCATCCTGCGCAGCCTGCGTGGTGCTTGCCTGACGGCGCAGCCGCGCGCAGCCGGCGAGCGGGCCGGTACGTCGGGCTGGCGGTCAGGCCGGGCCGACCACCGCGAGCACCTCGGGTCGCGAGAAGATCTCCGCCGCCACCGCGCGCACGTCCTCGATGCTCACCTCGTCGATGTGGGTCAGCACCTCGTCGAGGGTGAGCAACCGGTCGTGCACGAGCTCGGACTTCCCCAGCCTGGCCATGCGCGACCCCGAGTCCTCCAGGCCGAGCACCAGCCCGCCCCGCAGCTGGCCCTTGCCGCGCTCGAGCTCTTCGGCGCTGATCCCCTCCCGGGCGACCAGCCCCAGCTGCTCGCGGACGACCGAGAGCACCTCGTCCTGCTTGGCGGGCAGGCACCCGACGGAGACGCCGACCAGCCCGGAGTCGGCGTGGTGGGAGGCGAACGCGTAGACCGAGTAGGCCAGGCCACGACGTTCCCGGACCTCCTGGAACAGCCGCGACGAGGTCCCGCCCCCGAGGGCGGTGCTGAGGATCGACAGCGCGAAGCGGCGGGGGTCGTTGCGGGCGATGCCCTCCATCCCGAGCACGAGGTTGACCTGCTCGAAGGGACGGATCGTCGAGGCGGTGCCGGGGTGGACGGGCGCGGGCGCGCCCTCCCCCAGGCGCGAGACCGGCGCCTCGGTGCGGTCCAGGAACCCGTTGCGACCGAAGGCGGCCTCGACCTGCGCGACCACGTGGTCGTGCTCGACGTTGCCGGCCACCGACACCACGATCGTCGCGGGTCGGTAGTGCGTGCGGTGGAACTGCGCCACCTGGTCACGGGTCATGGCGGTGATGGACTCGACGGTCCCGGCGATCGGACGTCCGAGCGCGGTGTGCTCCCCGAAGGCCTGGGCCGCGAACAGGTTGTGCACCACGTCGTCGGGGTCGTCGTCGTGCATCGCGATCTCGTCGAGGATGACGTCGCGCTCGGCGGCGACGTCCTCGGGGGTGATCAGGGAGTCGGTGATCATGTCGCCGAGCACGTCCACCGCCAGGTCGAGGTCCACGTCGAGGACCCGTGCGTGGAAGCAGGTGTACTCCTTGGCGGTGAAGGCGTTGAACTCGCCCCCGACGGCGTCCAGGGCCACCGAGATGTCCATCGCCGAGCGGCTCCCCGTGCCCTTGAACAGCACGTGCTCGAGGAAGTGGGAGCAGCCGTGCAGCGTCTCGTCCTCGTCGGCGGACCCGACCCCGACCCAGACCCCGATGCTGGCCGAGCGCACCCCGGCCATCTGCTCGGTGACGATGCGCAGCCCCGAGGGGAGCAGCGTGCGGCGTACGACGGAGGTGACCAGCCCGTCGTCGTCGGTCGTCTCCGACAGCGTGCTGGTCAGGTGCGCTGTGCTCTCGGGGCTGCCAGGGGTGCCGGGGGTGCCGGCGGGGGTGCTCGTGCTGGTGCTCATCGGGTCGCTCCGGTCTGTCCGTGGCGGTGAAGCGACCGACCCGCCCGAGCCGGTGGCTCGGGCGGGTCGGTCACGGCGTGCTGGTGAGGATCACTCCTCGGAGGCGGCCTCCTCGGCGGCCTCGCCCTCGGCGCCCTCCTCCTCGACCACGGGGGTCAGGGAGAGCTTGCCGCGGTCGTCGATCTCGGCGATCTGGACCTGGATCTTCTGGCCGACCGAGACGACGTCCTCGACGGCGTCGACACGCTTGCCGCCGGCGAGCGAACGCAGCTTGCTGATGTGCAGCAGGCCGTCCTTCCCGGGCATCAGCGAGACGAACGCACCGAAGTTCGTCGTCTTGACGACGGTGCCGAGGTAGCGCTCGCCGACCTCGGGCATCGTCGGGTTGGCGATCGCGTTGATCGCCGACCGAGCGGCCTCGGCGGCGGCACCGTTGGTGGCACCGATGTAGATGGTGCCGTCGTCCTCGATGGAGATCGAGGCCTCGGTGTCGTCCTGGATCTGGTTGATGACCTTGCCCTTGGGACCGATCACCTCGCCGATCTTGTCGACCGGGATCTTGATGGTGATGATCCGAGGCGCGGTCTGCGACATCTCCTCGGGGGCGTCGATGGCCTCGGCCATGACGTCGAGGATGGTCAGGCGGGCGTCCCGGGCCTGCTTGAGCGCGGCACCGAGGACCTCGGCGGGGATGCCGTCGAGCTTGGTGTCGAGCTGCAGCGCGGTCACGAACTCACGGGTGCCGGCGACCTTGAAGTCCATGTCGCCGAACGCGTCCTCGGCACCGAGGATGTCGGTGAGGGCCACGTAGGTGGTCTGGCCGTCGATCTCACCGGAGACCAGGCCCATCGCGATGCCGGCGACCGGCGCCTTGAGCGGCACACCGGCCTGCAGCAGCGACAGGGTCGAGGCGCAGACCGAGCCCATCGAGGTCGAGCCGTTGGAGCCCATGGCCTCGGAGAGCTGACGGATCGCGTAGGGGAACTCCTCGCGGTCGGGCAGCACCGGCAGCAGCGCGCGGCGCGCCAGGGCGCCGTGGCCGACCTCGCGGCGCTTGGGCGAGCCCACGCGACCGGTCTCACCGGTGGAGAACGGCGGGAAGACGTACTTGTGCATGTAGCGGCGGTGCTTCTCCGGGGAGAGCGTGTCGAGCTGCTGCTCCATCTTGAGCATGTCCAGCGTGGTGACACCCAGGATCTGGGTCTCGCCGCGCTCGAACAGCGCCGAGCCGTGCACCCGCGGGATCAGGCCGACCTCGGCGTGCAGCGGACGGATGTCGGCCAGGCCGCGGCCGTCGATGCGGACCTTGTCGCGCAGGATCGACTCGCGCACCAGCGCCTTGTTCAGCGAGCGGAACGCCGCGCCGAGCTCCTTCTCGCGACCCTCGAACTGGCCGGCGAGGCGGTCGAGCAGCGCGTCCTTGATCTCGTCGGTGCGGTCCTGGCGCTCCTGCTTGTCCGCGATCTTCATCGCGGCCGCGAGGTCCTCGCGGGCAGCGGACTCGACCGCGGCGTAGACGTCGTCCTCGTAGTCGAGGAAGACCGGGAAGTCCTGGACCGGCTTGGCCGCGGCGGCGGCGAGCTCGGACTGGGCCTCGCAGAGCTGCTTGATGAAGGGCTTCGCGGCGTCGAGGCCCTGGGCCACGACGGTCTCGTCGGGCGCCTGAGCACCGGAGGAGATCTTGCCGAAGGCGGTCTCGGTGGCCTCGGCCTCGACCATCATGATGGCGACGTCGCCGGCGTCGGTGACGCGACCGGCCACGACCATGTCGAAGACGGCGTCCTCGAGCTGGGAGTGGGTCGGGAACGCGACCCACTGGCCGTCGATGAGGGCGACGCGCACGCCGCCGACCGGGCCGGAGAACGGCAGGCCGGAGAGCTGGGTGGACATCGACGCGGCGTTGATCGCGAGGACGTCGTAGGGGGTGTCGGGCTCGAGGGCCAGGACGGTGATGACGACCTGGACCTCGTTGCGCAGGCCCTTCTTGAAGGTCGGGCGCAGCGGACGGTCGATGAGGCGGCAGGTGAGGATCGCGTCCTCGCCCGGGCGGCCCTCGGAGCGGAAGAACGAGCCGGGGATCTTGCCCGCGGCGTACATCCGCTCCTCGACGTCGATGGTGAGGGGGAAGAAGTCGAACTGGTCCTTCGGGTGCTTCCCGGCCGTCGTCGCCGAGAGCAGCATCGTCTCGTCGTCGAGGTAGGCCGTGACGGAGCCGGCGGCCTGGCGGGCCAGGAGGCCGGTCTCGAACTTGACGGTACGGGTGCCGAACGAGCCGTTGTCGATGACGGTCTCGACGGCGGAGATCACGGGCTCAGCCGTGTGGGACTCGGTCAAGAGTGTTCCTTCTGAGGTTGCAGAGCATCCCGCTGCGTCCCGCGAAGAGGTGCCGGTCTTCGATCGAGGCCCGCAGTCGCGTCGCACGGGTGCGAGCTCTGAGAGCCACTACCGAGGACCGAGCCGGGCGAGCGGGTCACTCCTGGTGTGGATGGTTGTTCAGTTGTACGACGCCGAGCCTAGTGGTCGGGGCCGGAAATGCGTCGGAGCGGCCGCCCGCGTTCGGGCGACCGCTCCGCCCTCGAGGTCTGAGGGGTGCGTCAGCGGCGCAGGCCGAGACGCTCGATGATCGAGCGGTAGCGCTCGATGTCGCTCTTGTTCAGGTAGTTCAGCAGGCGGCGGCGCTGGCCGACCAGCAGCAGCAGGCCACGACGGCTGTGGTGGTCGTGCTTGTGCTGCTTGAGGTGCTCGGTCAGGTGGGAGATGCGGTGCGAGAGCAGAGCGATCTGCACCTCCGGCGAGCCGGTGTCGCCCTCGGTCGTGGCGTACTCGGCGATGATCTTCTTCTTGGTCTCCGCGTCGGTACCGATCGACATACGGGTCTCCTTCCGGCTCCGGGTCTCCCCTGGGCCTGTTCGCTGCGCGGCGCGCCGGGGCCTGTTCACCCGGGCACTCTCGATCCGCGGCCGTTGGACGGCAACCGGACGAGAATAGGCCCCGCACGGGCGAGGGTGGAAATCCTCGCCCGCACGGGGCCCATGGCCCGCGCTGCGGGTCAGACGTCGTGGTGCGAGGAGGTGCGGCGCTCGGTGACCGACCCGTCGGGGTGCGTGGTCGTGGCGACCGTGCCCGACTCGCGACGGCGGTTGAGCGTGACGGCGGTCAGCACCAGCAGGGCGACGCCGACGATGGTCATGATCCAGCCGATCATCTGCAGGTCCACGCCCTCGACGGCGTCCTGGACGGCCAACGCCAGGATCAGTCCGACGACGACGAGGAAGCCTCCGGCTCCGTAACCCATGGTGTTCTCCTCTCGGTGCGGGCGCGGCGTGCGCCCGTCAGGCGTGTGGGGTGATGCCTTCGACTCTTGTGCCCGGTGCGGCCGACGGATCTCTCACCCGACCGGGTAAGAGTGCTGCTCAGCCCCGCGCGGGCCGGCGGTGGCACGATGCCGTCATGGGCCTGCTCGCGGACTCCCCGATCCCCTCCGGCTTCACCGGCACCCGGCTGGGGGTGTGCAACCTGTGCGAGGCGATCTGCGGCCTGCGGGTCACCTTCACCGACGGTGAGGTCACCGGCATCCGCGGCAATCCCGAGGACCCGCTCTCGCGGGGGCACGTCTGCCCCAAGGGCGTCTCCCTGGCCGACGTGCACGCCGACCCGGACCGGTTGCGCCGGCCGGTGCGCCGGGTCGGGACCGGCGAGGCCGCCCGGTGGGAGGAGATGGAGTGGGAGGAGGCCCTCGACCTGGTGGCCGACCGGCTCGCGGCCACCTCGCGCGAGCACGGCCGCGACGCGGTCGGCGTCTACCTCGGCAACCCCAACGCCCACTCGCTCGGCTCCGCCACCCACGGGACGGCCTTCGTCCGCAGCCTCCGGACCCGCAACCGCTTCAGCGCCTCGTCGGTGGACCAGGTCCCCCACCAGTTCCTCGCCTGGCAGATGTTCGGCCACCAGCTGCTGCTGCCGGTGCCGGACATCGACCGCACCGACCTCTTCCTCGTCATCGGTGCCAACCCGATGGCCTCCAACGGCTCCCTGATGACCGTGCCCGACTTCCCGCGACGCGTCCGTGCGCTGCACGAGCGCGGCGGCCGGATGGTCGTGGTCGACCCTCGACGCACCGAGACGGCCAAGGTCGCCGACGAGCACCTGTTCGTCCGGCCCGGCAGCGACGCCGCGCTCCTCCTGGCGCTCGTCCACGTGCTGCTGCGCGAGGACCTGGTGACCCCACCGGCGTACGTCGACCACCTCGAGGACCTCCCGGGCCTGGTCGCCGACTTCACCCCCGAACTCGCCGAGCGGGTCAGCGGCGTGCCGGCCACCGACGTCGAGCGCCTGGCACGGGAGCTGGCCGCCGCCGACCGCGCCGCGGTCTACGGTCGGCTCGGCGTCTCCACCCACGGCTTCGGCTCGATCTGCCAGTGGGCCGTCACCCTGCTCAACGTCCTGACCGGCAACCTGGACCGCGAGGGCGGGGTGATGTTCCCCGAGCCCGCCATCGACACGGTCGGGCGCCGCATCGTCTCCCCCGGCCACCACGACGTGTGGCGCAGCCGCGTCCGCGAGCTGCCGGAGTTCGCCGGGGAGCTCCCGGTCTCGGCCCTGCGCGAGGAGATCGAGACGCCCGGGGAGGGACAGATCCGGGCGATGGTCACGATCGCCGGCAACCCCGTCCTCTCGACGCCCGACGGGCGGCGGCTGGCCGACGCGCTCGACTCCCTGGACTTCATGGTCGCGATCGACATCTACCTCAACGAGACCACCCGTCACGCCGACGTGGTCCTCCCGGTGACGACCGCCCTGGAGCGCGACCAGTACGACCTGGTCTTCCACGGCCTGGCGGTGCGCAACACCGCCCGCTTCACCCCGGCGCTCCTGCCCAAGGAGAAGGGCACCCGACACGACTGGGAGGTCTTCGGGGCGTTGGCGCGCCGGCTCTCGGCACGGCTGGGGAAGAAGCTGCCGCTCCGGGCGCGGCTCCAGCAACGGGCCCGGATGACCGCCAGCCCGCGGCTCCTCCTGCCGCTGCTGCTGCGCGGCAACCGCTACGGCCTGACCTGGCGGGCGCTGCGGCGCCACCCCGAGGGCGTCGACCTGGGGCCGCTGCGTCCCTGCCTGCCCGAGCGCCTGCAGACCCCGGACAAGCGGGTGGACCTCACCCCCGCCCTCGTCGTCGACGACCTGGCGCGTCTGCGTGCCTCGCTGGAGAGCACGCCCACGACCGCCGCGGACGAGCTGCTGCTCATCGGCCGTCGCCACGCACGCGACTGCAACTCCTGGCTGCACAACTCCGATCGGCTCACCCGGGGCAGGCCGCGGCACCAGCTCCTGGCCCACCCCGACGACCTGCGCGAGCGCGGCCTCGCCGACGGCGACGTGGTGACGGTCTCCAGCCGGGTCGGCTCGGTCGAGGTCGAGTGCGCCGCGAGCGAGGACCTGATGCCCGGCGTCGTGTCGCTTCCGCATGGCTACGGCCACGCGCTGCCCGGGGTGCGGCTCTCGCACGCCAGCACGGTGCCGGGGGTCTCGATCAACGACCTGACCGACCCCGAGCGGCTCGACGTCTCGGGCAACGCGGCCCTCAACGGCACCCCGGTGCGGCTCAGCCCTGCCGCCGCTCCCGCAGGGTGAGGTAGACCGCCCGGACGCCGACGGCCCGCTCGAGCTCGCGGGTCACCAGGCCGAAGAACTGCTCCCGGTAGGCCTCGTCGGTCACCGTCGACACGGTCAGGTAGAGCAGCGAGAAGGAACCCAGGAACAGCGACACCTTGCCCAGCGGGACCGAGACCTGCGCGAGGTAGGGCAGCGTGTGGATGTCCTCACGACCCAGGCCCGTCCACGACTCCTGCACGTCGACGCCCATGGTGAGAGCGCCGAAGAGCAGGAAGAACCCGAAGACGGTGCCCGCCAGCAGCAGCACCTGGACGAACTGCACGATCACCAGGAACAGCACCAGGTTGCCGCGCTCGAAGCCGGTCACCGTCGCGCGCCCCACCGGGTCCGCCCCCGGGTCGGCCAGCAGCTCCTCGCACGCCTCCTCCAGCGGCGTACGACGGCAGGCGCGGCGCAGGAAGTCCTCGTCCACCGCGTCGTCGGCCCGGTCGACCTCCTCGGGCAGGCGCACCAGCAGGAAGGCGACCGCCATGCCGACGAACAGCAGCACCACGAGCCACAGCGTGCCGGTCTGCAGCGAGGCCGCCAGCTGCCAGACCTCGGCGTTGATGAACAGGAAGGTCACGAAGATCAGCAGCAGCGGCAGGGCACGCGTCATCTGGGGCAGCAGCGAGGGCAGCGAGGACGCGGTGCGCCGCAGCGCCCACGCCAGGATCGGTCGCACGTGCAGCACGGTGAGGGCGTAGGAGACGACGGCCAGCAGCACCAGGGTCAGGACGACCGCCGGGGCCGCCGACACCTGGGAGGTCAACCACGCCAGGGCCACCCCGGCGCCCGCAGCGACCAGCGCGACCAGCAACAGCCGTGGGACGGTGCGCCGAGGCGAGAGTGCCTCGCGCGCCTCGCGCCGCCGCTCCGGCACGAAGTAGGACAACCCGTTGGCGAGGAACCACGCATCGGCGGCCGCGACCGGGTCGCCGTCGCGGCCGCCTCGGTCGTGACGACCGGGCAGGACCATGCCTCAGCCCGCCAGGAGGTCGCGCGCGCGGTCGACGTCCTCGGCCATCTGGACGACCAGCTCGTCGACGGAGTCGAAGGTGACCATGCCGCGCAGGCGCTCCACGAACGTGACCTCGACCTCGACGCCGTAGAGGTCCAGGTCGCTGCGGTCCAGGACGTAGGACTCCACCCGCCGGGCCCGCTCGCCGTGGAACGTGGGGTTGGTGCCCACGCTGATCGCGGCGGGGAGGGACTCACCGGTGTCGAGCCGAATCAACCGCCCGGCGTACACGCCGTCGGCGGGGGCCGCGGTCATCGCGTCGGTCGGGACGTTGGCGGTGGGGTAGCCCAGCTCGCGGCCGCGCTGGTCGCCCTTCACCACGGTGCCGCGGACGGAGTACGGGCGGCCGAGGGCCTGCGCCGCCCCCGAGACGTCCCCCGCGGCCAGGCAGGTGCGGACGTAGGTCGACGACCAGACCTGCGGACCACCGTCGAGCGGTATCCCCTCTGCGGTGAAGCCGTGCCGGGCACCGGACTCGGTGAGCGTCGCGACGTCGCCGCCCGCGCGGTGGCCGAAGCGGAAGTTGGCGCCCACCACCACGGCCGAGGCGTGCAGGGCGTCGACCAGCACCCGCTGGACGAACTCCTCCGGTGACCAGGACGCCACCTCGCGGTCGAACGGCAGCGCAAGGACCGCGTCGGCGCCGGCGTCGGCCAGCAGGGCGGCGCGAGTCTCGAGCGAGGTGAGCGCGGTGGGTGCGTGCTCGGGACGCAGGACCGCCATCGGGTGCGGGTCGAAGGTCACCGCCACCAGCAGCAGGCCACCCTCGTCGGCGACCGCCCGCGCCCGCGAGAGCACCTGGCGGTGGCCGAGGTGGACACCGTCGAAGTTGCCGATGACGACCGCAGTAGGCCCGAGGTCGTCCGGCACGTCGTCCCAGGACCGCCAGAGCTGCACGTCAGCACCCTACTGGCGCTCGGTCACCCCGCCGGGCAGCAGGTCACTCCACGACGCGGATCTTGGCGGTGACGGCCTCGGCGATCTCGGGGGTGACGTCGGTGATGCCGTGCTCGGCCGCCGCGTGGGAGGCGACCTCGGTGAACAGCTGCTCCTGGGACGCGGCGCTGAAGCTGGTCGGGCAGCCGGGCATCACGTCCCCGCACGCGAGCTGGAACTTCATGGGGTCTCCTCCTGGTGGTGGGGGTCTGCGGCGGGCGGGTCGGGCACCCGTACCCAGAGCACGCCGTGGTGCTCGTCCTGCTCCATGCCCACCGTGCCGCCGTGCACGACGGTGAGCGCCCGGGCGAGGTAGAGACCGACGGTGATGCCGGACTGCCCACCTTCCGGGGAGTCGAACGGCTCGAAGAGCGCGCGGGCGGTCGCCGGGTCGACCGGGTCGCCCTCGCGGACGATCCGGAGCTCGGTCCAGGGCGCCTCCCGGCGTACGTCGAGGCGGACACGCTGCGGAGCGGGCCTGGTCGTCATCGCGGCCTTCCACAGGTCGCGCACGATCCGCGGGAACAGGTCGAGGTCGACGTGGAGGACGACGTCGGCGCCGTCCCCACCGATGTCGTCGGGCAACGTGAGGGAGGCGGCGACCTCACCGACGGTGATCGGGTGGGGGTCCGGCTCGACGCGTCCCAGCATCGCGGCCGTCAGCAGCTCGACCTCGCCGGTGCGCTCGTCCAGCAGGTCGAGCGCGGCCTGCAGGCGCACCAGCGCCTGCTCCCGGGACGCAGCGTCCGCCGACATGTCCCCGAGCAGCCCGACCCAGGCCTGGGCGACCGCCAGGGGCGAGCGCAGGCCGTGCGTGAAGACGCTGAGGAACCGGTCCCGCTGACGCGCGAGGTCAGGGCCGGGACGATTGGTGACCGCGGCCGTGCCGGCCTCGGTGAAGGCCTGCGTCCACCGGTGCAGCAGCGCAGGGTCGACGCCGTGACGCTCGGCCACGGCCGGGGCCCGGCCGCCGGCGAGCACGTCGAGCACTGCCGCGACGCGCGCGTCGGTGGCCTCCCCCATCCGACCACCCTCGATGACGCGCGGCCCGCGGAACCGCATGCGGGTCATCCCCGGCCCCTCTCTCCCACCGGCGAGGCTAGTACGACGAGGGCGACCCGGGACAGGGTCGCGAGCACTTTCGGCTCGACCGGCCGGTGGGCATGGCCCGTTCGGGCCACGTCCGGACCGCGGACGGTCACGGAGCGCCGAGCCCCATGACCGGACGTCGGGTCAGACGAAGACCGCGACCGCGCGGGCGACGCCGTCCCGCGGCTCGTAGAGGGCCAGGAACTCCCCGCTGGGGTCGAAGAGGGCCGTGAGCCCGGCCAGGTCGCGCTCGAGGGCGCGTCCCACCCGGACCGAGCCCGCCTCGTCCTCGTCGAGGTCGATCGACGAGAAGGCGGCACGGGCAGCGTCGGCGATCGGCACCACGCTCGCGTCGTCCTCGAGCTCCTCCAGCGTCCGGGCGACGCCGAGGTCGTAGGGCCCGACCGCGGTACGACGCAGCGCGGTGAGGTGCCCGCCCACGCCCAGCGCGGCGCCGACGTCGCGGGCGATGGCGCGGACGTAGGTGCCCGAGGAGCAGCGGACCGAGATGTCGACGTCGAGGTGCTCCCCCACGACCCGCTGGTCGCCGACCACGAGCTCGTGCACGGTGACCGGTCGGGCCTTCAGCTCGACCTGCTCGCCGTCACGGACACGCTGGTAGGCGCGCTTGCCGTCGACCTTGATCGCCGAGACGGCCGTCGGGACCTGCTCGATGTCGCCGACCTGGGTGCCGAAGGCAGCCGCGACCGCAGCGGGGTCCAGCGAGGCGGCCGGGGTCGTGGCGACGACCTCGCCGTCGGCGTCGTCGGTGGTCGTGCTGACCCCGAGGCGCACCGTCGCGTCATAGGCCTTGTCGGTGAGCATCAGGTGCCCGAGCAGCCGCGTGGCGCGACCGACACCGAGCACCAGGACACCGGTGGCCATCGGGTCCAGGGTGCCCGCGTGACCGACCTTGCGGGTCCCGACGAGCCGCCGGACCCGACCGACCACCCCGTGCGAGGTGATGCCGCCGGGCTTGTCGACGACGACCAGCCCGGGCTCGGTCACGCCCGGTCGTCCCGGTCGTGGTCGTCGTGCTCGTCCTCGTCGTGGTCCTCGTCGAGGTCGCGGGGCTTCTTGTAGGGGTCCTCCTCGCCGGCGTACGCCTCACCGCGCGCCGCCGCGACCGCCTCGTCCTGCGCCTTCGCGCGGGCGAGGACCTCCTCGAGGTGGCGGGCGGTCTCGGGCAGGGCGTCGGCGACGAAGGTCAGCGTCGGGACGTGGCGCATGCCGAGCTGCTTGCCGACCTCCGAGCGCAGCAGGCCCTTGGCCGACTCCAGCGCCGCGGCCGTCGAGGCCAGCTGGGCCTCCTGGTCCTCGGGTGAGCCGAGCACGGTGTAGAAGATCGTGGCCTGCTGGCTGTCGCCGGAGACCCGGACGTCGGTGATGGTGACGAAGCCGAGGCGCGGGTCCTTGATCCGGCGCTCGAGCATCTCGGCCACGATCACCTGGATCCGGTCGGCGATCTTGCGCACGCGCGGGTTGCTCATGGGGTCTTTCTACTCCTGGGGCGGGACCCGGTGGGGTCCTGGGGCTGGACGGCCGACGCCGGGCCGGTCCGTGGTGACGGACCGGCCCGGCGTACGGGGTGGAGCGGTGCGGTGCTCAGCCGCGCGGGATCTCCCTCATCTCAAAGGCCTCGACGAAGTCGCCTTCCTTGATGTCCTGGAAGTTGCGCAGGACCAGACCGCACTCGAAGCCCTCGCGGACCTCGGAGGCGTCGTCCTTCTCCCGCTTGAGCGAGGCCAGGTCGAGGTTGTCGGCCACCACGGCGCCGTCGCGCACGAGGCGGACCTTGGCGTTGCGGCGGATGAGGCCCTCGGTGACCATGCAACCGGCGATGTTGCCGATCTTGCTGGAGCGGAAGATGGCCCGGATCTCGGCCTTGCCGAGCGAGACCTCCTCGTACTCCGGCTTGAGCATGCCCTTGAGCGCGGCCTCGATCTCCTCGATGGCCTGGTAGATCACCGAGTAGTAGCGGATCTCCACGCCCTCGCGGTCGGCCATCTCGGTCGCCTTGCCCTGCGGACGGACGTTGAAGCCGATGATGATCGCGTCGGAGGCGGCGGCCAGGTCGACGTTGGTCTCGGTGATCGCACCGACACCGCGATCGATGACACGGATGCCGACCTCGTCGCCGACGTCGATCTTCGACAGCGCGTCCTCGAGCGCCTCGACCGAACCGGACACGTCGCCCTTGAGGATGAGGTTGAGCTCCTGGCTCTCGCCCTTCTCCATGGAGGCCATGAAGTCCTCGAGCGAGCGGCGGACGCGGCGCTTGGCCTGCATGGCCGCACGCTCGCGCGCCTCGCGCTTCTCGGCGATCTGGCGGGCCATCCGGTCGTCCTCGACGACGATGAAGTTCTGACCGGCGCCCGGGGCGGCGTTCAGACCCAGCACCATCGCGGGGCGCGACGGGTCGGCCTCCTCGATGTTCTCGCCGTGCTCGTCGAGCATGGCGCGGACACGGCCGTAGGCCGGGCCGGCGACGATCGAGTCACCCACGCGCAGCGTGCCTCGCTGGACCAGGACGGTCGCGACGGGGCCGCGGCCGCGGTCGAGGTGCGCCTCGACGACCAGGCCCTGGGCGTCCTGGGTCGGGTTGGCCCGCAGGTCCAGCGACGCGTCGGCGGTCAGGACGACGGCCTCGAGCAGCTTGTCGAGGTTGAGCTCGGACTTGGCCGAGACGTCGACGAACATCGTGTCGCCGCCGTACTCCTCGGGCACCAGGCCGTACTCGGCCATCTGGCCGCGCACCTTGGTCGCGTCGGCCTCGGGGAGGTCGATCTTGTTGACCGCGACCACGATCGGCACACCCGCGGCCTTGGCGTGGTTGAGCGCCTCGACCGTCTGCGGCATGACACCGTCGTTGGCCGCGACCACCAGGATGGCGATGTCGGTGGCCTGCGCACCACGGGCACGCATGGCGGTGAACGCCTCGTGGCCCGGGGTGTCGATGAAGGTGATGCGGCGCTCGTTGTCGTCGACGTCGGTGGTGACCTGGTAGGCGCCGATGTGCTGCGTGATGCCACCGGCCTCCTTGTCGACCACGTTAGCAGAACGCAGCGCGTCGAGGAGCTTGGTCTTTCCGTGGTCGACGTGACCCATGACGGTGACGACGGGCGGGCGGACCACGAGGTCCTCCTCGCCACCCTCGTCCTCGCCGAACTCCAGGTCGAAGGACTCGAGCAGCTCGCGGTCCTCGTCCTCGGGCGAGACGATCTGGATGACGTAGTTGAGCTCCTCACCGAGCAGCTCGAGCGTCTCGTCGTTGACCGACTCGGTCGCGGTCACCATCTCGCCGAGGTGGAAGAGCATCTGCACGAGCTGGGCGGCGTCGACGCCGACCTTCTCGGCGAAGTCGGTCAGCGAGGCGCCGCGCGCCAGCCGGACGGTCTCGCCGTTGCCCTTGCGGACGCGCATGCCGCCCAGGGTCGGGGCCTCCATGGCCTCGAACTCCTGGCGACGGGCCCGCTTCGACTTGCGACCACGACGCGAGGGACCGCCGGGACGACCGAAGGCACCCTGGGTCTGGCCGCGCTGGCCGGGACGACCGCCACCGGGACGACCGCCACCGGCGAAGCCGCCACCACCGGGCCGACCGGCACCGGGGGCGCCGCCACGACCGGGGGCACCACCGCGACCGGGCGCGCCGGGACGACCGCCGGGACCGGGGCGACCCGGGGCCGGACGACCGCCGGGACCCTGGCCGAAGGCGGCCGGGGACTTGGGCATCATCGCCGGGTTGGGACGCGGCATGCCCGGGCGACCGGGAGCGCCACCGTCACGCGCGGCCGGCGGCCGCGGGGGACGCTGGTCGCCGGCGCCGGGACCCGCGGGGCCACCGGAGGCCGGACGCGGGGCGGGCCGCTGGCCCATGCCCTGGCTGGAGGCGAAGGGGTTGTTGCCCGGGCGCGGGGCGCCGGGGCGGCCGACCGGGCGGGGCGCCGGGGGCTTGGGGGCGGCCGGGGAGGCCGAGGCAGCAGGTGCCTCCGGCGTGGCCGGCTTGCCGGGCTTGGGGGCTGCGGGCTTCTCGGCGGGAGCCTCGGGCGCGGCCTGCTCGGCGGCGGGGGTCGGCTCCGGGGCCGGAGCAGCCTTCGGGCCGGGCTTCGGACCGGGCTTGGGACCCGGGGTGGCGGCCGGCTTCTCAGCAGCAGGCGCCTCGGGGGCCGGCTGCTCGGCAGCCGGCTCGTCGGCAGGCTTGGGGGCCGGCTTCGCAGCGGGCTTGGCAGCCGGCTTCTCCGCGGTCGGGGCGCTGGCCTGCTCGGCCTTCAGCTTCTCGCCGAACTCCTTGCGGAAGCGCATCTCGGCCGGCAGCTCGACGGTCGAGCTCGCCGACTTGACGAACTCACCCATCTCCTTGAACTTCTCGAGAACGAACTTGCTCTCGACTCCGAACTCCTTGGCGAGCTCGTGAACGCGGGTCTTGGCCACAATTCTCCTTCTGGCCTCGAGACCCTCGTCCGGGGTGTCCCTCGAGACCGCTAGTGGTGGTGCAAACTCATCGGGAAGTACTCATCGAGTGCTCATGAGCTGCTGCTCCAGTTCCTGGTCATGCGTCCGGGCCTGGTGTCCGGTCGCGGCTGTCGGGCACGCGGGTGAGGTACGTCGCCACCGCGTCCGTCGTGAGCCCCTGCCCGCCTGCTGCTCGCAGGGCCCGGGCGAAGGCCTTCCGTCGGACGGCCAGCTCGTAGCACGCGGTCGTGGGGTGCAGGTGCGCCCCTCGGCCGGCTGCGCTCCCGGTGGGATCGGGCACCACGGCCGGTCGGCCGTCGTGGGTTCCCACCACGAGACGCAGCAACTCGCGTCTGGCGGCCCGCTGCCGACATCCCACGCACGTGCGGACGGGGCCGTCAGGGGACGGGAGGTCCGAGCGCGTAGGGGTTGTGTCTTGGCGAGCCACCGGGGTCCACCTTAGCGCGTCGTCGGTCGACGGACCGAACCGGGGAGAGTCACCCCCGCGGTCGGGCGTGGCGCCGGGCGGTGGGCGGTCGGGTCACACGGTTCCGACCGCGTGACCCGCGTCCCTCACGTGTCGCTGGGCTGCTCGTCGGAGCGGATGTCGATGCGCCACCCGGTGAGCCGCGCGGCGAGGCGGGCGTTCTGGCCCTCCTTGCCGATGGCCAGGGAGAGCTGGAAGTCCGGCACGACCACCCGCGCCGAGCGGGTCGCTGCGTCGACGACCTCCACGGACGTGACGCGGGCCGGGGACAGTGCGCTCGCGACCAGCGTCGCCGGGTCCTCCGACCAGTCCACGATGTCGATCTTCTCGCCGTGCAGCTCGGCCATCACGTTGCGCACCCGCTGGCCCATCGGGCCGATGCAGGCGCCCTTGGCGTTGACGCCCTGGCCGCGGGCCACGACCGCGATCTTGGTGCGGTGGCCCGCCTCGCGGGCAAGACCGGCGATCTCGACGGAGCCGTCGGCGATCTCGGGGACCTCGAGGGCGAAGAGCTTCTTGACGAGGTTCGGGTGGGAGCGCGAGAGCGTGACCTGCGGGCCGCGCATGCCCTTGCGCACCGACACGACCAGGCACTTGATCCGGGTGCCGTGCTCGTAGCGCTCCCCGGGGACCCGCTCACCCGGGGGCAGCAGCGCCTCGAGGCGACCGAGGTCGACCATGACGTCGTCGGGGTTGCGGCCCTGCTGGATGATCCCCGACACGATGTCGCCCTCCTTGCCGGAGAACTCACCGAACTTGATGTCGTCCTCGGCGTCGCGCAGGCGCTGCAGCATGATCTGCTTCGCCGTGGTCGCCGCGATCCGGCCGAAGCCGTCGGGGGTGTCCTCGAACTCGCCGACCTTGTTGCCGTCGTCGTCGAGCTCGGCGGCCATGACCGTCACGTGGCCGGTCTTGCGGTCGAGCTCGACGCGGGCCTCCTCGTAGGCGCCCGGCGTCTTCTGGTACGCCGTCAGCAGCGCCTGCTCGATGGCCTCGACCAGGACGTCGAAGGAGATCTCCTTCTCGCGCTCCAGCATCCGCAGGATGCTCATGTCGATGTCCATCAGTCCTCGCCCTCCTCGTCGGCACCGTCGTCGGCGCCAGTGCCCTTGCGGTTGAACTCGACCTGCACCAGCGCCTTGCGGACACCGGAGTAGGGCAGGTCGGTGCGGCGACCGGTGACCTCCAGGGCCACCGACTCCTCGCCGGCCTCCAGGATCCGTCCGGTCACCGCGGAGCCGTCCTCGCGCGCGACCTTGACCAGGCGGCCCTCGTTGCGCCGCCAGTGGCGGGGCAGGGTCAGCGGTCGGTCGACGCCGCGCGAGGTCACCTCGAGCGTGTACGGCTGCTCCCCCATCACGTCGGTCTCGTCGAGGACCCGGTTGACCTCGCGGGTGGCGTCTGCGACGTCGTCGAGCGTCACCCCGCCGTCCTTGTCCACCGCCACGCGGAGCACGCGTCGCTTGCCCGCGGGGGTGATCTCCACCGCCTCCACGTCGAGGCCGAGGGCGCCGAGGGGCTCCGCGAGCGCGGACTCGATCCGCTCCCTCGTCGCGTCCTGACTGGCACTGTTCACGAGGTGCGTCCTCCGATGTTCGGTTGAGAGCGTGCTGGGTCGTGCAGCCGGCGCCTGCTCGGCTCACCGGTCCGCACACCCTAGCGGCCACCGGCATGACCTAGGGTCTCTCGGTGCCCACCCCGATGCCCGCCCCGAGCCGCCGCACGGCGCTCGTCGTGAGCGGACTCACGCTCGGCGTCGTCGCCACGGGGTGCGGAGAGGGCGCCACTCCCCGGCCCGCAGGGACCCGAGGTCGCTCCGACGGTCCCGACGAGACGCTGCTCGACGAGGCCCGCACCGACCTCGTCGCGGCCCTGGCACTGGTGCGGGCCGCCCGCCGCGCCCACCCCTCCCTGCGCCCCCGGCTCGTCGGCCTGCAGCGCGCCCACCGCGACCAGCTCGCGGTGCTGGACCCCGAGGGTCGCACCGGCCCGGCCGAGGGTCCCGAGGTCCCGGGCGGGGCCCCGGAGGCGCTGCGCAGCGTCGTACGCGCGGAGGAGCGGCTGGTCCGCAGGCTGGTGACGTGGTCGGTGGCCGCGGAGTCCGGTCCGCTGGCACGCGCCCTCGCGGCGTCGGCGGCAGGCGTGGCGCAGCAGCTCGCCCTGCTGGAGGAGGAGCGATGAGCGGCACCGGACTCGCGTCCGAGCAGGTGGCGGACGCCCTGCAGCGGGTGCTGGCGGTCGAGCACGCAGCCGTCTGGACCTTCGGGGCCCTCGGCGCGGCGACCTCGGCCTCGGCCACCCCGCTCCTCCTCGCGCGCGTCGAACGCGCCTGGACCGCGCACCGTGGTCGCCGCGACCGGCTGCACGCGCTCCTGCTGGACCTGGGTCAGGAACCCGTGGGCAGCCAGGCCGCCTACGCCGTGCCGTCACCACTGGGACGGCCGGTCGACGTCGAGCGCGCCGCCGCGCGCGTGGAGCTGACCGGCACCCAGGCGTGGGCGTTCCTGGTCGCGAGCACGACGAGCGGCACGCGGCGCTGGGCCGCAGGGGTCCTCGGTGAGCTGGCCGTGTCGGCGGTCGCGTTCGGCGCGGAGCCGGAGCCGCTACCGGGCGCGGGCGACCTCATCGATTCCTGATCGCGCTCCGGGGACCGGCCTCGACGGGCGGGCCGAGAGGGGCGGGGCCCGAGAGGCCCGGCCTCCCGAAGGAAGTCCCGAGATCTTCCCCGGGAGGCCGGGACGACGGCTGCGGCGGGGGCACCGCGCCGACCCGCACGCATCCTGCCCCCGCGTCGAGCCGGATCACTCCTCGTCGTTCCCTCAGAAATCTGCAATGCAGAAAGTTGCAGTCGGATGTCGCGTGCGCGAGCGACCTCTCGGCCGTGCGCGAGCGACCTCTCGGCCGTGCGCGAGCGACCTCTCGGCCGTGCGCGAGCGACCTCTCGACGGTCAGAGCCAGCCGGTGACGATGTCGCGGAGGTCGGAGAGCCGGTGGGCGACGGCGTCGGGGACGCCCTCGGTGTGGCCGACCTGCTCGACGGGGATCGTGGAGTGGGGCACGTGCACGGCACGCAGGCCGGCCTGCTGAGCACCCCAGACGTCGTCGAAGAGCCGGTCGCCGACGTAGACGCAGCGCGAGGCGTCGCTCGCCCCGACGGCCTCCATGGCCGCCGCGAACGCGAGCGGTGACGGCTTGGTCCACGGGATCTCGGAGGTGTAGACGTCACCGTCGATGAGCTCGAGCACGCCGTCGCGCTCGAAGAACCCGCGGTGCCAGGCCCGGGGCCAGATGGTGTTGGACAGCACGCCCACCGCGATCCCCTGCGCGCGCAGCCAGCGCCACAGCGGCTCGACCTCGGGGTCGGTGAGGGTGTGCGGCTCCCAGAAGTCGTAGTAGGCGCTGAGCAGCTCGGGGTCGTGGTCGAGACCGGCCTCGGTGAAGAGGTCCTCGATGGTGGCCGACTGCTGGTGGTCGCGGCTGCGACCCCACACCACGCTCCCCGCTGCGTGCAGCCGCGCCGCGTGGGCGTGGTGGTCGTCGTCGGGGGTGGGCGTGCGGCGTACGGCTTCGGCGAGCGCGAGGGACTCGGCGTGGAAGTCGACGTCGTGCCACCGGGTGAGGGTGCCGCCCCAGTCGAAGATGACCGCCTCGACCGCCGGTGCTGATCGGCCCTGCGGTGCGTCGCCCGTCGTCATGCAGGGCACCATAGGCGACACCATGGACACCCATCGGGACACCACCAGCCCCGCCCAGCAGCCCGCCCAGCAGCCCGCCGGAGCGCCGGCGTCGGGTCGGCGTACCCAGGCCGAGCGCAACGCGACCACCAGGGCGGCGCTGGTCGAGGCCGGGCGGCGGCTCTTCAGCACCAAGGGCTTCGCCGACGTCGCCACCGACGAGCTGGCGCGGGCAGCCGGGGTGACGCGCGGCGCGCTCTACCACCAGTACGACGGCAAGTCCGGTCTCTTCGCCGCGGTCCTGGAGTCGGTCGAGGCCGAGGTCGTGGCCCGGGTCTCGGGTGCCATGGACTCATGCGACGACCCGACGGACCCCGCGACCCGGCTGCTCGCCGGGCTCGACGCCTACCTCGACGCGTGTGCGGACCCGACGATCCACCGCATCACGCTCGTGGAGGGCCCCGCCGCGCTCGGCTGGCGCGCCTGGCGCGAGGTCGGGCACCGGCACGCGATCGGTCTGGTCGAGGACAGCGTGCGCGCGCTCGCCCCCGCCGAGGCGCCGGTGGCTGCCCTGGCCCACGTGCTGATGGGGGCGCTGGGCGAGGCCGCGCTCTACGTCGCGGCGGCCGAGGACCCGATCGCCGCCCGCGAGGAGGCACGCGCCGCCGTCCTCGCGCTCGTGCCGGGCCTGTCCTGACCCACGCACCCACCCCCGTCACGCCGAGCCGGGTCGAGGGGCCTCAGCCCGCGGAGACCAGGCCCACGAGGTGGTCGACGACGTGGTCGGCGGCGACGTCGGTGCGCTCGCCGCTGCGACGGTCCTTGACCTCGACGGTGCCGGACTCGGCCAGGGACTTGCCGACGACCACGATCGTCGGGACCCCGATCAGCTCGGCGTCCTTGAACTTCACGCCGGGGCTGACCTTGCCGGCGCGGTCGTCGTAGAGGACCTCGACACCTTGCTCGGCGAGCTCGAGCGCGATCCGGTCGGCGGCGGCGAAGACGGCCTCGTCCTTGCCGGCGGCCACGACGTGCACGTCGGCGGGCGCGACGTTGCGCGGCCAGCACAGCCCGATGTCGTCGAGGGTGCCCTCGGCGATGGCCGCCACCGCGCGGGTGCAGCCGATGCCGTAGGAGCCCATCGTGACGGTGACCAGCTTGCCGTTCTCGTCGAGGACCTTGAGGTCCAGCGCCTCGGCGTACTTACGACCGAGCTGGAAGATGTGGCCCATCTCGATGCCGCGGGCGCTCTCCAGCGTGCCGTCGTCGCACCGGGGGCAGGCGTCGCCGTCACGGACCTCGGCGGCCTCGATGGTGCCGTCGGGGGTGAAGTCACGGCCCACGACCAGGTCGAGGACGTGGCTGCCCTCGACGTCGGCGCCGGTGACCCAGGCCGTGCCTTCGACCACGCGAGGGTCGACGAGGTAGCGGATGCCCGCCGCGGCGATGCCGCCGGGACCGATGTAGCCCTTGACCAGGGCGGGGTGCTCCTTGAGCGCCACCTCGTCCATGGGCTCGACCTCGATGGGCTCGAGCTGGCCCTCCAGGCGCTTGAGGTCGACCTCGCGGTCGCCGGGCACGCCGATGGCCAGCGCCTCGCGCTCACCGGTGGGATGGCGCAGCTGGACCAGGACGTTCTTGAGGGTGTCCGCGGCGGCCCAGGGCCGGTCCTCGCGGGGGAACGCCTCGTTGAGGTGCGTCACCAGCGACTCGATGGTGGGCGTGTCCGGCGTCTGCTCGGCGTGCGCGGCGGGCGCTCCCTCGACGGGCTGGGCCGAGGGAGGACGCACCTCGACGGCCTCCACGTTGGCGGCGTAGTCGCAGGTGGTGCAGCGGACGTAGGTGTCCTCGCCGACCTCGGCCTTGGCGAGGAACTCCTCCGAGCGCGAGCCGCCCATGGCGCCCGAGGTCGCCTTCACCACGACGTACTCGAAACCGAGTCGGTCGAAGATCCGGACGTAGGCGTCGCGGTGCTGCTGGTAGCTCTCCTCCAGACCGGCGTCGTCGACGTCGAAGGAGTAGGAGTCCTTCATCGTGAACTCGCGCCCGCGCAGCAGGCCGGCGCGGGGCCGTGCCTCGTCGCGGTACTTGGTCTGGATCTGGTAGATCGAGAGCGGCAGGTCCTTGTAGGAGCTGTAGAGGTCCTTCACCACGAGGGTGAACATCTCCTCGTGCGTGGGGCCGAGGAGGTAGTCGCCGTCCTTGCGGTCCTTGAGGCGGAAGATGCCGTCGCCGTACTCCGTCCACCGGTTGGTGGCCTCGTAGGGCTCACGGGGAAGCAGCGCGGGGAAGCTGAGCTCCTGGGCGCCGATGGCGTCCATCTCCTCGCGCACGATGCCCTCGATGCGGCGCAGCACACGCAGGCCGAGGGGCAGCCAGGTGTAGATGCCCGGGGCGGCGCGACGGATGTAGCCGGCACGGACGAGCAGCTTGTGGCTCGGCACCTCGGCGTCGGCGGGGTCCTCGCGCAGGGTGCGCACGAACAGGGACGACATCCGCAGGACGCGGGGGTGACGGGCGCTCATGGCCGCAAGGGTACGGCGCCGGGGCGCTCCGGATCGATCCGGTATCCGGTGCCAGACTCGGGTCATGCGCATCGGCATCACCCTCCTGACCGACCTGCCGTGGCGGGAGGCGGCTCCGCGCTGGCGCGCCGCCGAAGAGATGGGCTTCGACCACGCCTGGACCTACGACCACCTGGTGTGGGGCGGGCTGCCCGACGCGCCGTGGCGGGCGGCGGTGCCGGTGCTGGGCGCCGTCGCCGCGACCACCTCGCGCATCCGCCTGGGCACGCTGGTCGCCTCCCCCAACTTCCGCCACCCCTACCAGCTCTTCCGCGAGGCACAGGCACTCGAGGACGTCTCGGACGGTCGCCTGCTGCTCGGCCTCGGCACCGGGGGTGACCTGGACTCTCGCCTGCTGGCGCAGCCGGAGATGTCAGTGCGCGAGCGGGTCGACCGGTTCCAGGAGGACGTCGACCTGCTGGTGCGGTTGCGCTCGGAGGACCACGTCGACGCCGACGGGCGCTGGTTCTCCGTCCGTGACGCGCGCACGCTGCCGGGCCTGGACCGCACTCCCCTGCTGGTGGCCGGCAACGGGCCGCGGTCGGTGCGGTACGCCGCGCGGGTCGCCGACGGGTGGGTGACGACCGGCCCCTCGACCGGCACGGTCGAGGAGTGGCTGGATGGGCTGGCCGCGAGCAGCCGGGTGCTCGACGACGCGCTGGAGGGTCGGGTCCTCCCCCGCTACGTGCTGCTGGACTCGGCGGGCACGCTGTTCGGCGGCGCCGGGCGCATGTCGCTGTCGAGCGTGGAGCTCTTCACCGACCTCGTCGGGCGGGTGGCCGAGCTCGGCTTCACCGACGCGATCACGCACTGGCCGCGGCCGGAGGCGCCGTACGCCGCCGACGAGCGGGTCCTCGAGCAGGTGGCGGCGCTGCTGCCGACGCTGTGACCCGCTCGGCCGGGGTGCGGGCGCTCAGCCGCGGGCGGTGCGCCACATGGCGCGGATCATCGGCCACTGCAGCGGCAGCCGGGCCAGGGTGAGCGCCTTCCAGGCGGGCTTGTCGCCGGCCATGGCGTCCACGGCCATCTGCACGTTGGCCGGGTAGACACCCACGAGCAGCCCGACGCCGGCCAGCGCGGCCACCTTGCGGGTCTGCGGCACCGCCAGGCCCGCGGCGCACGCCAGCTCAGCGTAGCCGCTCCACACGATCATCTCGCGGTGTGCCGGCACCCACGCCGGCATCGCCGGCTCGAAGACCTGCGGTCGGACGAGGTGCAGCACCCCGTTGACGGTGAAGGCGGTGGCGACGAGGCGGGCGGTGCGGGAGAGGGTCACGCGTCACAGCCTGTCAGAACATGATGGTGGAGAAGCGTGCCGTCTCGGCGAAGCCTACCGAGCGGTACGCGCGGCGCGCCGGCTCGTTCCACTCGTTGACGTAGAGCGACACCGTCGGCGCGATCTCGCGGCGCACGAGCTCGACCACCGCTGCCATGCCTGCCAAGGCCAGGCCCTCGCCGCGCCGGTCCGGCGGGACCCAGACCCCCTGGATCTGCGCCGCGGTCGGAGAGGCGCACGCCACCTCGGCCTTGAAGACCAACCTGCCCTCGTCGAAGCGGGCGAAGGACCAGCCGCGGCTGACCAGCTGGGTGACGCGCGCGCGGTAGAGGTCGGCCCCGCCGCCGATCTCCGGGGAGAGACCGACCTCCTCGGTGTACATCGCCACGCACGCGGGGTACAGCTCGGCCATGTCCTCCCGCGTGGTGCGGCGTACCCGGGGGTCGGGCGCCACCAGCGGCGGACCGGCGATCTCGAGGTGCGGCTGCTGCCAGCGGATCTCGCGGGGCTTGGTCCAGGTCGTGGCGACGGCCTGCCAGAAGGCCTTGACCGCGTCGTGGGGCCCGACGACCGTGGACGCCATCCGCCCCTTGGACATCGCCCTCTCGGCGAAGGCTCGCGCGTCGTCGGGGGTGGCTTGGACGGGCACGAGGTTGGCCCCGACGTGGCAGGCGGCCCGCATCCGGCCGCCCTCGAAGCGGCCCCACACCTCACCGCCGAGCCAGCGCGGCTCGAGGCTCGTGGTGCGTGCGCGGTAGTCGGCGAAGACGTTGACCACCGGGTCGCGGCCGGCCAGGGCCAGGAACTCCTCGAGGTCCGCGACGCCGAGGGGACGGACGCCGTCGCGGGTGGTCAGCACGCGGGCAGCCTACGGCGTACGACGAAGGGCTCGTGGCCGCTCGGCCGTGGCGGACACCGGCGGGTCAGCCGACCGTGACCTCGGCGGTGCCGCCGTCGACGGCCTCCATGCCCTCGGCGATGCGCATGGCCTCCTCGATGAGCGTCTCCACGATCTTCGACTCCGGCACGGTCTTGATGACCTCGCCCTTGACGAAGATCTGGCCCTTGCCGTTGCCCGAGGCGACGCCCAGGTCGGCCTCGCGGGCCTCGCCCGGGCCGTTGACGACGCAGCCCATGACGGCCACGCGCAGCGGGACCTCGAGCCCGTCGAGACCGGCGGTGACCTCGTCGGCGAGCTTGTAGACGTCGACCTGCGCGCGGCCGCAGCTGGGGCAGGAGACGATCTCGAGGCGGCGCGGCTTGAGGTTGAGGCTCTCGAGGATCTGGATGCCGACCTTGACCTCCTCGACCGGCGGCGCGGAGAGGCTGACGCGGATGGTGTCGCCGATCCCCTGGCTCAGCAGCGCGCCGAAGGCGGTCGCGGACTTGATGGTGCCCTGGAAGGCGGGGCCCGCCTCGGTGACGCCGAGGTGGAGCGGCCAGTCGCCCTCGGCGGCGAGCATCTCGTAGGCGCGCACCATCACGACCGGGTCGTTGTGCTTGACCGAGATCTTGAAGTCGCGGAAGCCGTGCTCCTCGAAGAGGCTGGCCTCCCACTTGGCGGACTCGACCAGCGCCTCGGGGGTCGCCTTGCCGTACTTCTCCAGCAGGCGCTTGTCGAGGCTGCCGGCGTTGACGCCGATGCGGATGCTCGTGCCGTGGTCGGCGGCCTCCTTGGCGATCTGCTTGACCTGGTCGTCGAAGGCACGGATGTTGCCCGGGTTGACGCGGACCGCCGCGCAGCCGGCCTCGATGGCGGCGTAGACGTACTTGGGCTGGAAGTGGATGTCGGCGATGACCGGGATCTGCGCCTTCTGGGCGATCGCCGGCAGCGCGTCGGCGTCGTCCTGGCTGGGGCACGCGACACGCACGATGTCGCAGCCGCTGGCCGTCAGCTCGGCGATCTGCTGCAGGGTCGCGTTGACGTCGGAGGTCAGCGTCGTGGTCATCGACTGGACCGAGATCGGGTGGTCCGAGCCCACCCCGACCTTCCCGACCTGGATCTGGCGGGTCTGACGGCGCGGGGCCAGCACCGGCGGAGGGGCGGACGGCATCCCGAGGCTGATCGAGGTCATGGCTCCCAGGCTACTCAGTGGGGTGCGGTGGGACGTCATACGGAGGGGACGTCCACTGCCGCTGTACGTATGACGTCCCACGCGGTCGGCTCAGGAGGTCATACGGACGGGAGGTCCACTGCCGTCGTACGTATGACGTCCCACGCGGGCTCAGGCAGCGCGCCGGAACCCTGCGGCGACCATGGCCTCCTCGACCTGGTCCAGGAACGCTTCACGCTCCAGGCGAAAGCCCAGGAGTGGGAGCCGCAGCACCCGGTCGCCCTGCATGGTCAGGGCGTTCTGGCGCAGCGCGTCGCCGACGACGTTCTCGGCCCATGAGTGGTGGATGCCGTCGACCTCGACGACGAGGCGGAACTGCGGCCAGTAGAGGTCGAGGTAGTAGCGACCCCGGCCGTCTCGACGCAGCACCTGACGGGCCGGAGCCGGAAGGCCACGCTCGCGCAGTGCACGCGCGACGTCGAGCTCGCCCAGCGACCGAGCGCCGTCCAGCAGCTCGTTGACGAGCTCGTGGAGCAATGGGCGGCGCCGGTCGCGCCGGACCCGCAACAGCTCCAGGCCGAGCTGCTCGGGGCGCACGAGCCCCTGCTGGACCGCCGCGGTGACGACGTACGTCGCCTCGCGGTCGGTCCTCGCCCATAGCGCCGCCCGGAGGGCTGCGACGGCCGGTCGGGTCCTGGGGATGCCCGGGCCCTCCACGCGGTCCGCGGCGGACCACCGTCGGGTCTGGCGGACGTCGTACTCGCGACGATGGCGGATGCGCGCCCCGCGCGGGACCGAGACCCTCACCCGGCCCTCGTCGAAGCGTTGGAGGCCGGAGGCGACCAACGAGGACGCACCGTCCAGCATCGCCCGGGGGCCGCCGACGAACAGGGCCGCCCAGCGATGGCTGTCGCTGCTGAGGGGTCCGTTGTGGACGCAGACCGCCTGGTCACCCACACGCGCCCAGCGACGCGCCCTGATCTCCCTCGCGACCAGCCACCGGGGAACGCCCAGCGCGTAGAGCTGGCGGCGCGAGACGACGGCTCCTTGGGTCTCCGCCGCCGCGCGTGCGGCTTGCAGGAGCTCGTGGTCGATGCTGGTCGAGGTGGGCATCCCTCGACGATCCCCGGCGCCGTCGGGTGTCAGGCGGGTCGTCAGGTGGGCTGTGGATCCGCGTGCGTCGGAGCGGCCTGTGGACGTGCGGCGGGCTGCGGCGGCACCGTGGGACGTCATACGAGACGCAGGAGTGGACGTCCTGTGCGTATGACGTCCCGCCGCGTGCGGCCAAGGGCGCCCCGCGACCGATCAGGCGTCGAACTGCACGGGCACGACCAGGTCGCCGACGATCAGCACGACGCCCATGACGAGCAGGGCGGAGGCGACGACGTAGGCGACCGGCAGGAGCTTGGCGGCGTCGACGTAGCCGGGGTCGGGACGGCGGAACAGGCGCGCCCAGCCGCGACGGACCCACTCCCAGGTCGCGGAGGCGATGTGGCCGCCGTCGAGCGGCAGCAGCGGCAGGAAGTTGAACAGGCCGATGAAGAGGTTGAAGCCCGCGACCAGGCCGGCCAGCGAGACCGCCTTCTCGGCCACGTCGAGCTGGTCGGTGGACGACACGGTGCCGGCGATCCGGCCGCCGCCGACGATCGAGACCGGGCTGTCGATCGCGCGCTCCTCGACGCCGACGATCGCCTTGGCCACGCCCCAGACCTTGACCGGCAACTGGCCGAGCGCGACCACGGTGTCCTTGGTCATCCCGGCCATCTGGCGCGCGGTGTAGATCGGCCCGCCGGTCTCGGTGACGTAGCGGACTGTGGGGGTCACACCGAGGAAGCCGACCTCGGTGAGCGTCTCGGTGGAGTCGCCGGTCGGGCGGGCCTGGACGGTCGTGGAGGTCTCGCCGGTCAGCAGCTGCCCGTCGCGCTCGTAGCCGATCACCGCGTCGCCGTCGGCGTTGCCGCGGATCAGCTCGCGCAGCTGGTCCCAGCCGGTGACCGGGGTGCCGTTGAACGAGGTGACGACGTCACCGGGCCGCAGGCCGGCTTCGTACGCCGGAGCCAGCGGGTCGGAGTCGGTGCACGCCCGTCCCTCCTCGGTGAAGGGGATGACGCACTCGGAGACGGTGTCGATGACCGGCGGACCGGCCTCGGCCTCGATGTCGACGACGTTGCCGTAGGTGGCGTAGATGCCCCAGAACAGCGCGAACGCGATGAGGATGTTGACCGACGGGCCGCCGGCCATCACGACGATCTTCTTCCACGGCGGCAGCTTGTAGAACAGCCGGTCCTCGTCGCCGGGCTGCACGAGCTCCCACTCCGCGGCGCGGGCGTCGGAGATCAGCTGGGTGAACAAGCCGGTGTTGGACTTCCGCACCCGCGTGACCTGCTGGCCCTCGGCGTCGTAGGTGACCTCGCCGAGCTCGGCGGCCCCCGGCGGGAGCATGCCGACGATCTTGACGTAGCCGCCGAGCGGGATCGCCTTGAGGCCGTACTCGGTCTCGCCCACCTGCCGGCTCCACACGGTGGGGCCGAAGCCGATGAAGTACTGCGTGACCTTCCCGCCGAACCGTTTGGCCGGGATCATGTGGCCGAGCTCGTGCAACCCGATCGAGACCAGGATGGCGCCGACGAACAGCACCACGCCGAGCAGGTAGAGCAGAGCGGTCATCACATTCCTCGGGAGGGTCCGTCAGGGGGTGCAGGCGATCACGCGGAGCGCCTCCTCGCGGGCCCATGCATCGGCCCCGAGGACGTCGTCGAGCGAGAGATCCTGCTCCGAGGGTACGTCGTGGGAGCGCAGCACCTCGGCCACCACATCGACGATCCGGACGAACGGGAGGTTCCCTCCTCGGAACGCGTCGACGGCCACCTCGTTGGCGGCGTTGTAGACGCATGGGGCCGTCCCGCCCACTCCCCCGGCCTCGCGGGCCAGCGACACGGCCGGGAACGCCTCGTCGTCGAGCGGGAAGAACTCCCACGTCTCCGGACGCGTCCAGTCCACCGAGGGCGCCGCGTCGGGCACCCGGTCGGGCCAGGCCAGGCCCATCGCGATCGGGATCCTCATCGTCGGTGGGCTGGCCTGCACCAGGGTCGAGCCGTCGTGGAACTCCACCATCGAGTGGACCACCGACGTCGGGTGCACCACGACCTCGATCTCCTCGAACGGCACCCCGAAGAGCAGGTGCGCCTCGATGACCTCCAGCCCCTTGTTGACCAGCGTCGCGGAGTTGATCGTGATGACGGGGCCCATCGCCCACGTCGGGTGCGCGAGCGCGTCGGCGACGGTGACGTCCGCGAGCTGCTCGCGGGTGCGCCCGCGGAAGGGGCCACCGCTCGCGGTGAGCACCAACCGGCGTACCTCGTCGCGGGCACCGCCGCGCAGGCACTGCGCGATCGCGGAGTGCTCGGAGTCCACCGGCACCAGCTGGCCGGGCGCGGCGCGGTCCAGCACCAGCGGGCCGCCCATGATCAGCGACTCCTTGTTGGCCAGCGCCAGGGTGCTCCCCGCGTCGAGCGCCGCCAGCGTGGGTCGCAGCCCCACGGCGCCGGTGATGCCGTTGAGCACGACGTCGCAGGGGTGCGCGGCGACGTCGACCGACGCCTCCTCCCCCAGCCCGTGGACCGCCGGGGCGAACTCCTCGACCTGCTGGGCGAAGAGGTCGGGGTTCGAGCCGCCGGCGGTCAGGCCGACGACGCGGAACCGGTCGGGGTTCGCACGCACCAGGTCGAGTGCCTGGGTGCCGATGGATCCGGTGGAGCCGAGGATGACGACGTCGCGACGCTGCACGAGCCAGAGTCTGTCAGGCCCGGTCGGTCAGGGCGCTGTCGCGGCGAACGCCTCGGCCACCACGTCGAACGCCTCCTCGAGCAGCGCGTCGGAGATCGACAGCGGGGGCAGGAAGCGGAAGACGTTGCCCCAGGTGCCGCAGGTCAGCGTCACGACCCCCTGGCGGTGGCAGTACGCCGACACGGCCGCCGCGCGAGCGGCGTCGGGCTCGAGGGTGCCCGGCCGGCACAGCTCGATGGCCAGCATGGCGCCGCGGCCGCGGACCTCCGCGACGACCGGGTGCTCGGCGGCGATCTTCTCCAGCCGGGCGCGCACCAGCGCCTCGACCTCGCGCGCGCGAGCGACCAGGTCGTGGCCCTCCATCTCCTCGATGGCACCCAGCGCCGCGGCACACGCCAGCGGGTTGCCGCCGTAGGTACCGCCCAGCCCACCGGCGTGGACGGCATCCATCAGCTCGGCGCGACCGGTCACCGCCGCGAGCGGCAGGCCGCCGGCGATGCCCTTGGCGGTGGTGACCAGGTCGGGCACGACGCCCTCGTGGTCGCAGGCGAACCAGTCGCCGGTGCGGCAGAAGCCGGACTGGATCTCGTCGGCGATGAAGACCACGTCGTGGTCGCGGCACCACTGCGCCACCGCGGGCAGGAAGCCAGGCGCCGGCTCGATGAAGCCGCCCTCGCCCTGGATCGGCTCGATCACGACGCACGCGAGGTTGGTGGCGCCGACCTGCTTGTCGATCACGTCGATCGCGCGGGCGGCGGCCTCCGCGCCGGAGAGCCCGTCGCGCAGCGGGTAGGACATCGGTGCGCGGTAGACCTCGCCCGCGAACGGGCCGAACCCGTGCTTGTAGGGCATGTTCTTGGCCGTCATGGCCATCGTGAGGTTGGTGCGGCCGTGGTAGGCGTGGTCGAAGACGACCACGGCGTCCTTGCCGGTCGCCACGCGGGCGATCTTGACGGCGTTCTCGACGGCCTCGGCGCCGGAGTTGAAGAGCGCTGACTTCTTCGCGTGGTCGCCGGGGGTCAGCGCGGACAGCTTCTCCGCGACGTCGACGTAGCCGGAGTAGGGGGTGACCATGAAGCAGGTGTGGGTGAACGCCTCGAGCTGCTCGGCCACCCGGCGCACGACGCCCGGGGCGCTGTTGCCCACGGTGGTGACCGCGATGCCGGACCCGAGGTCGATGAGGCTGTTGCCGTCGACGTCGACGAGCACCCCGCCGCCGGCCTCCACCACGAAGACGGGCAGGGTGGTCCCGACACCATCGGCGACGAAGGACTTCTTGCGATCGAGCAGTTCTGTCGAACGAGGTCCGGGAATATCGGTCACGAGACGGCGGATCTGCTGGATCATGGGTCCACTCTCGCACACCGGAGCCCGACCGTCGCTCCCCTCGGACAGGATGACCCCATGAAGAAGCTCGCGCTCGTCCGCCGCCCCGGTCCCCGCGTCGCCGAGGGTCTGGTGACCCATCTCGAGCGCAGCCCCGTCGACTCGGACCTCGCGCTGCGCCAGTGGCAGGGCTACGTCGACGCCCTGCACACCGAGGGCTGGCGCACGATCGAGGTCGAGCCCGCCGACGACTGCCCGGATGCCGTGTTCGTCGAGGACACCGTCGTGGTCTACGACGACGTCGCGGTGATCAGCCGACCCGGCGCCGACGAGCGCAAGCCCGAGACAGCCGGGACCGAGGCCGCGCTACGCGACCTCGGCTACCGGATCGAGCGGATCGAGGCGCCCGACACCCTCGACGGCGGCGACGTGCTCAAGCACGACGGCACCGTCTGGGTCGGCCTCGGAGGGCGTACGACGCCGGGTGCCGTCGACCAGCTCCGCGCGCACCTGGCGCCGCTCGGGGCGGTCGTCGTCGGCGTACCGCTGGCGAAGGTGCTGCACCTGAAGTCCGCGGTGACCGCGCTGCCGGACGGCACCGTGATCGGGTGGGACCCGGTCGTCGACGACCGAGGGGTGTGGGAGCGCTACGAGTCGGTCCCCGAGGAGCCGGGCTGCCACGTGGTCGTCCTCGACGAGGACACCGTCCTGATGTCCAGCGCCGCCCCGCTGACCCGGGCCCGCTTCGAGGAGCGTGGGCTGCGGGTCGTGGCCGTCGACATCAGGGAGCTCGAGAAGCTCGAGGGATGCGTGACCTGCCTGTCGGTCCGGCTACGAGGTGCGCCCCAGCCCACCTGAGCCGCCGCGTGCAGCACCGAGGCCCGCCCGGCGGGTGCCGGACGGGGCTCGGTGCTGTGCGTGCGTCCAGGTGCGGACTACCGCGAGGGGGTCACTTCTGGAGGTAGCAGGCCTCGGTGAAGTCGTGGCCCTCGGCGGTCGGGCCGGTGAAGATGTCACCCATGGGCTCGACACCGGCGTCGGTGTCCGCGGCCGGGGTGAACAGCTGGGTCACGCGGACCGCGGCCTCGTTGGGGTCGCCGGCGTAGTTGCCGGAACCGTCGGGGAGCATCCCCTCGCTCTCGATGTCGCCCGACATCGAGGAGGCGATCTCCAGCAGGCCACCGCGGGTGAGGTCGCCGGACTCGACGGCCTCCTCCAGCAGCGCCTTGAGGATGTAGCCGCCGGACCAGCCCATCGCGAAGTACTCGTTGGCCGGGGCGTCGCCGGCGGCCTCACGCATGGCCTCGTGGCCCGGGGTGTCGGCGTCGTAGCCGGGGAACGAGCTGGCCCACAGGTAGGACGCCTCGATCGCCGGGGCGGCCGGGCTCTGCAGCAGCGCGGCGTTCCAGGTCGGGATGGCACCCACGAACTTGCCCTGGAAGCCCTGCGAGACGGCACCGCCGACGACGGCGGCGAGCTCGAGGGGACCGGTGGCGACGACGACGATGTCGGCCTCGGACTTCAGCACCTCCGCCACCGCGGCGGTCTGCTGGTCGGCGCCGGGACCGGTCGTGATGTCGGTGAAGTCGGCGCCCCGCGCCTCGGCGGCGATCCGGGCACCGACCGCCGTGTCGTCGCCGTAGTCACCGGGGAAGTGCACCGCGGCGACCTTGTCGGCGCCGAGCTCGTCGACGCCGTAGTCGACGGCGTTCATGCCCTCGGCGCAGTAGGACGTGCCGATCTCCAGGACGCGGTCCTCGAAGAGCCAGTTCGAGCCGAGCGTCGCGGGCAGGACCAGCAGCTCGTCGGCGTCGTTGTCGCGCAGCATCGCCTCGGTGGCGATGGTGCCGAGCGACTGGGCGATCAGGAGGACCTCGTCGTTGATCTCGGCGAAGACCTCGGCGTGGGTGTCGGGGTCGTACTTGTTGTCCTTGACGTAGGTGGTGACGTCGACCTCGTAGTCGCCGATGCCGCCCTCCTCGTTCACGCGCTTCCAGAAGGCCTGACCGCCGTCGGTGAGCGGCACGCCCACGCCGGCGAAGACACCGGTGAGGTCGCTGATGATGCCGAGGTAGATGCAGCCCTTGGACTCGTCGACCGCGTCCGGGCACGGCTCGGACGTGACGCCGGTGCCGAGGGTCGCCTCGCCCTCGGCCTCGGAGCCCCCGTCGTCACGGCCGCAGCCGGCCAGGACCAGGGTCGTCACGGCCGCGAGCACCCCGAGCCGTCGCACGCTTCTTCTCACGGTTCCTCCTGTGGTGTGCCGGGACGTCGGCGTCCCGGTCGTCTGTATGGTGTGGGTGGTGTGGGTGGTGTGGGTGGTGTGGGTGGTGGATGGATCAGGTCAGTCAGGTCAGTACGAGAAGGGGAAGCTCTTCCAGTACGTGCGGATCCGCAGCCAGATGCCGAAGAGGCCGCGCGGCTCGAAGAGCAGGAACGCCACGATGAGGGCGCCGTAGAGCCCGACCTCGACCTCGAAGACGTTCGGGTGGTCGGTGGGGCTGCTGGAGACGAAGGGCAGGAACGCCGGCAGCTCCGAGGACAACCGCGGGAGCAGCGCGATCAGCAGCGCGCCCATGATCGAGCCCGAGATCGTCGCGACGCCGCCGATGAGCACCATCGCGATGAACTGCACCGAGAGCAGCAGCCCGAACTGCTCGGGGCTGAACTGACCGCTCCCCACGTAGAGCAACGAGCCGCAGACCCCGGCGAAGAACGAGGAGATCGTGAAGGCGATCAGCTTGTAGCGCCCCAGCTCCACCCCCATCACCCCGGCGGCGATGTCGCGGTCCCGGACGGCGGCGAAGGCGCGGCCGATGCGGGAGCGGGCGATGTTGCGACCCAGCAGGGCCATGATCACCAGCACCACCAGGAACAGCCAGAACAGCTTCTGCTCCTCGGTGTAGGCACCGTCCCGGGTCAGGTCGTTGCCCAGCACCACCGGCACCGCCGACTCGCGACCGATGCCCGGGCCACCGGACATCTCACGCCACTCGGCGAAGAAGTACTGCCCGATGAAGACCAGGCCGAGGGTCACGACTGCGAGGTACAGACCGCGCAGCCGGGTGGCCAGCGGCGCCACCACCACCCCGAACAGCGCCGCCACGACACCCGCGGCCACGATCCACACCGGGGCCTCGGAGACGCCGAAGCCGAGGTAGCGGCCGTCGGGGTCACCGGCCAGCACCGCCGCGGTGTAGGCGCCGACCCCGACGAAGAACGCGTGGCCGAGCGAGACCTGCCCGGCGTACCCGATGAGCAGGTTGAGCCCGATCGCACCGACGGCCAGCACCAGGCCGGTGCCGAGGAGTGCGAGGAGGTCGTCCTCGAGGGTCAGCGGGAGGTAGGCGGCGACCGCGATGATCGCCAGCACCCCCAGCTGCTTGGCCCGGGTGTTGAGCAGCGCCATCTCCTGGCCGTAGCTCGTGTAGAGCGTCGGCCGGCCCCAGCGGCGGCGGGGCTTGGTGGACGCCGGGGCGTCGGAGCCCCGTCCGGTGCGGCCGGGCTCGTGCTGGGTGGCGGTCATACCCGCTCCACCTCCTTGGTGCCGAAGAGACCCTGCGGTCGCACGAGCAGGACCAGCAGCATCAGGACGTAAGGGACGATCGCGCCCGAGTTGGTGTCCAGGAACGGGAACCACGTCGAGTGGTACGTCGACACGACCGCCTGCACGATGCCGATCACCAGCCCGCCGAGCACGGCCCCGCCGAGGGAGTCCAGGCCGCCGAGGATGATCACGGGCAGCGCGGTGAGCGCGATGATCCAGAGGTTCTGGTCGATCGGGTTGCCGGCCGAGGCGAACACCCCGGCGATCGCGGCGAGGGCGCCGGCGAGCGCCCACGAGACCGCGAACACCCGCCCCACGTCGACGCCCTGGGCCATCGCGGCCTCCTGGTCCAGCGCCGTCGCCCGCATCGCGAGCCCCATCCGCGTGAACCGGAAGAACGCGAACAGCAGGGCCACCACCAGGCCGGTCACCACGAAGGCAGCGATGTGCCGGTGCTGGACCTGGACCCCACCGATCGTGGTGACGTCAAGACCCCAGGGGTCCCCGATCGTGCGCGGGTCGACACCCACGAAGGCGCCGGCGACGACCCGCACCACGATGTCGATGCCGATGGTGATGATCGCGATGACGAAGACGGCCTTGCCGACCATCGGACGCACCGCGACCCGCTCGACCACCAGCGCCACGACCGCGATCGCGATCGTGCCCACCACGACGGCGGCGACGAAGCCCATCCGCGGGGAGAGGTGGCTCACCAGGACCGCCCCGGAGAGCATGAAGGCGGGCTGGGCGAAGGAGATCACCGACATCGCCTTGTAGATGATGACGAAGCCCAGCGCGAGCAGGGCGTAGACCGAGCCGTTGCCGGCGCCGATCGAGACCGCGGTGAGGAGCTCGGTCATCGAGCACCTCCTGGGACGGCGTACATCTGAGAGACCAGCTCCTCGAACGTCGCCGCGACCGCGGCTCGCTTGACCTTCTGCGTGGCGGTGAGCTCGCCGTCCTCGTGGTCGAGCTCCTTGGGCAGCAGCCGGAAGTCCTTGAGCTGCTCGACGGTGGCCAGCCGCTCGTTAACCTGCTTGACGATCCCGGCGACCAGCTCGTGGACCTCGGGCTTGGCCGCGAGGTCGGCGTACGTCGTGAACGCCAGGCCACGGCGCTGGGCCCAGTCCGAGACCGTGTCCAGCTCGATGCCGATCAGGCCGGTGAGGTACTTGCGGCCGTCACCGACGACCACGGCCTCCTTGACGTACGGCGAGGCCTTCAGGAGGTTCTCGATCTCCGAGGGCGAGACGTTCTTGCCGCCCGCGGTGATGATGATGTCCTTCATTCGGTCGGTGATCCGCAGGTGCGTGCCCCCGACCCACTCCCCCACGTCGCCGGTGTGCAGCCAGCCGTCGGCGTCGATGGTGCGGGCCGTCGCCTCCTCGTCGCGCCAGTAGCCCTTGAAGACCGCCGGGTGGCGCGTCAGCACCTCTCCCGTCCCGTCGTCGAGCCGGACCTCGGCGCCCTCCAACGGCTCACCGACCGTGCCCAGGCGCACCCGGCCTGGGCGGTTGGCGGTGGCGATCGCGGAGTTCTCGGTCATGCCGTAGACCTCGTGCATCGGCACGCCGACACCCATGAAGAAGCGCAGCACGTCGGGTGCGACCGGCGCCGCGCCACAGCTGGCGTAGCGGACCCGGCGCAGGCCGAGCCGCACCAGGAACGCGCGGTAGAAGAGAACCCAGCCGACCAGGTAGGTCAGCCTGCTGCCGAGGGTGTGGTTGCCGCCGGTGCGCTCGAGGAGCTCACCGGTCCTCTCGGCACGAGCCAGCCAGAAGCGTCCCCAGGCCCGCTTGACCGGCGTCGCGGAGTCGATCTTGATCCGCGCCGTGGCCAGCTGCTTCTCCCAGATGCGGGGCACCGCGAAGAACAGCGTCGGCTGCACCTCGGTGAGGTTGGCCGCCACGGTGTCGATGGACTCGGCGAAGTTGACCTGCGTGCCGGCGCCGGCGTTGTACCAGGTGGTGAAGAAGCGCTCGGCCACGTGGCACAGCGGCAGGTAGCTCAGCGTCAGGTCGTCCGGGCCGGCCGGTGGGTCGACGAACGAGGCCTCCTCCACCACCGTCTTCAGGCCGAAGGCGATGTTGGCGTGGGTCAGCATCGCGCCCTTGGGCGGGCCGGTCGTCCCGGAGGTGTAGACGAGGGTCAGCACGTCGTCGGGCTGCGCCGCCGCCATCCGTGCCTCCACCGCACCCGGGTGCGCGGCGCGGTGCTCGCGACCGAGCTGCTGAAGGGCGGGCCAGCCGAGCAGCCGGTCGTCGTCGTACCTGCCCTCGATGCCGCGGCGCTCGACGGTGATGATGCGCCGCAGGTCGGGGCACTGGTCGATGACCTCGAGCACCTTGTCGAGCTGCTCCTGGTCCTCGGCGAGGTGGATGCACGACCCCGAGTGCGAGAGGAGGTAGGCGACCTCGGCGGCGGGGTTGGTCGGGTAGAGACCGACCGTGATCGCGCCGACCGCGACGGTGGCGATGTCGAGCTCGAGCCACTCGGGGCGGTTCTCGCACTGGATGGAGACCCGGTCGCCCGACTCCACGCCGAGCGCGAGCAGCGCGTGGGCGGTGGTGAGCACGGTGTCCCAGTACTCCGCCCAGCTGATCTCCTTCCACACACCGAGGTCCTTGTGCCGCATGGCGACCGCGGTCGGGTCGCTGGCCGCACGGTCGCGGACCCGGGTCGCGACGGTGGTGGTGCCCACGGTGGGCGCGGTGGTGGTGCCTGCGCCGCTCATGCGTCCGCCCCCAGGTAGGCGCGGATGACCTCGGGGTCGCGCTGGACCTGCTCCGGCGTGCCGGTGGCGACCGGGCTGCCGAAGTCGACGACGAGCACGCGGTCGGCGAGGTCCATCACCAGGCCCATGTCGTGCTCGACCATGATCATCGGCACCTTCAGCTCCGAGCGGATGTCGACGATGAACCGGGCCATGTCCTCGGTCTCCTCCTGGTTCATGCCCGCCACCGGCTCGTCGAGCAGCAGCAGACGGGGGTCCATCGCCAGCGCCCGACCGAGCTCCACGCGCTTCTGCACGCCGTAGGGCAGCAGGCCGACGGGCAGAGTGCGCCATGCCGTGAGCTCGAGGAAGTCCACGATCTCCTCCACCCGGGCCCGGTGCGCGAGCTCCTCACGGCGCGCCTTGCCGACCCACGCCAGGGCGGCGAGCGGGCCGTAGCCGATGTGCTGGTGCCGCCCGAGCATCAGGTTGTCGAGGACGGTGAGGTTGGCGAACAGCTCGATGTTCTGGAAGGTCCGGGCCATGCCGAGCCGCGCGATCGCCGGCGGACGCATGCCCACCAGCTCGTGGCCGTGCAGCTTCACCGAGCCCTGCTGGGGCCGGTAGACGCCGGAGAGGATGTTGAAGACGCTGGTCTTCCCCGCGCCGTTGGGGCCGATGAGCGCGAACAGCTCGTCGGGGCGTACGTCGAAGGAGACCCCGTCCACGGCCGTGACCGACCCAAAGGTCAGCCGCACGTCGTCGACGACCAGGACCGGTTCCACCGTCTGCGCCTCCGTCTGCTCCACGGTCTGCGGGGCGCTCACGAGGCCCACCGCTTGCGTCGGCGGTAGTGCTTGACGTCGCGGAAGGATGTGCGCTCCTCGTCTCCCCCGATGCCGAGGTAGAACTCCCGGACGTCGTCGTCGGCGAGCAGCTCGGACGCGGGCCGGTCCATCACGACGCGACCGGTCTCCATGACGTAGCCGTGGTGGGCGATCGAGAGCGCCATGGTGGCGTTCTGCTCCACGAGCAGCACGCCGGTGCCTTGGCTGTTGATCTCCACGATGATGTCGCGGATCTGCCCGACCACCCGGGGCGCCAGCCCCAGGCTGGGCTCGTCGAGCAGCAGGTAGCGCGGGCCCGACATCAGGGCGCGACCGATGGCGAGCATCTGCTGCTCACCGCCGGAGAGGTAGCCGGCGGTCTGCTGCCGGCGCTCGACCAGTCGCGGGAAGAGGTCGAAGACGCGGGTCATGTTGTCGCCGGCGTCGCGGGGCGCGGCGTGGGCACCGACGCGGAGGTTCTCCTCGACGGTGAGCTCCTTGAAGATCCGCCGCCCCTCGAGCACGTGCTTGATGCCGCGCTTGGCCAGCTGCGCCGGGCGCAGGGAGTCCACGGACTCACCGTCCAGCGTGATACCACCCTTGCGGATCTCCCCGTGGTGCACGTCGAGCAGGCCCGACAGGGACCGCAGCAACGACGACTTCCCCGCACCGTTGGCGCCCAGCAGCGCCACGATGCGCCCGTCGGGCACCTCGATCGAGACCCCTCGCAGGGCTACGACGACGTCGTCGTAGACCACTTCGAGGTTGTTGACCGCCAGCACGGCACCGCCCCCTCCACCCACTGGCCACCTGTGTGACCGCCATCACCTTGGGGCGTCACCCTGCGGCACCTCGGGAGTGGCGTCAACCGGCCACGCGCACTACTGGGCAGTACGTTGGCGAACCGCCAAGATCGCGGCGCGCTGGCCGCACCGCCACGCCACTGGTCCAGACCACCTGGTGCCGCCGAGCGGAAGCGGGCGCGAAAACCGGTGGCGCCCCGTCGTGTCCTCCCGGGAGCATGAGCGACGGCGTCCGGCACGGGGCGCCGCCCCGAGCGTGAAGGAGCGTGACATGTCGACGACTGTCCTCGGCCTGCCTGCAGACCACCCCCTCCTCACCCACCGGAGCACCCGCAGTGACCACACCTCTTGGGACGTCGTCCCGTCACCCTGAGCAGCAGCACCCCCAGCAGTACGCCGGCATCGACCCGGCCTTCGTCTTCGACTTCCGCAGCAGCGACGAGGTCGATGAGACCACCCAGCGCTGGAGCACCTGGCTCAGCGTCGAGCCCCTCGCCCGGGGACCCGAGCCGCGGCCCGACTGGGTCGTGACCTCCCAGGCCGCCGTCGACACCGACCTCGGGGTCCTCAAGACCGGCAAGGAGGCCGACGCGTTCCTCCTCGAGCGCGCCGTCCCCGGCGCCGAGGACCGACCCGGGAACGCGGTCGTCATGGTGGCCAAGCGCTACCGCGGCGAGGAGCAGCGTTCCTTTCACCGCTCGGCGGCCTACACCGAGGGCCGCGCGGTCCGGAACACCCGCGACAACCGGGCGATGGCCAAGAAGTCCGCCTACGGCCGCAGCGTCGCCGCCGGGCAGTGGGCGTGGGCCGAGTTCGGGGCCCTGAGCCGGCTGTGGTCCCTCGGCCTGCCGGTCCCCTACCCCGTCCAGGTCGACGGCACCGAGGTCCTGATGGAGTGGATCACCGTCGACGGCGAGGACGGCCCCGAGACCGCCCCGCGGCTGGCGCAGGCCCGGCCCGACGCGGACCTGCTCGGGTCGTACTTCGAGCAGCTGCGCGAGGCGATGGCCACGATGGTGCAGGCCGGCCTCGTCCACGGCGACCTGTCGCCGTACAACACCCTGGCCGCGGACGAGCGGCTCGTGGTCATCGATCTGCCGCAGATGGTGGACCTGGTCGGCAACGTCAACGGGATGGACTTCCTGCTGCGCGACTGCCGCAACATGTGCACCTGGTTCCGCGCCCGCGGCCTGGAGGTCGACGAGCACGACCTGTACGCCGAGCTGCTGGCGCACGCGTTCTGACCTGGCCACGGCGCCGCACGTAGGGTCACCGGCGTGAGACGCACCCGTGGCCACACCGTCGACGTCACCACCCTCGCCGAGCTGGAGCGCCGGCTCGGCGAGGGGGTGCGCCAGCTCTCGGGGTGGCGGGTGCGCGGGGTCGACATGCGCGAGCGGCCAGGGCTGCTGCGGGGTCACGACGTCGAGGGCGCGACCTTCCTGGGCTGCGACTTCGCCGATGCGGAGGCCAGCGGCGCCGAGGCGGGCGGCGCGGTGGTGCTCCCCCGGCTCGTCGACACGACCGTGCCCGTGGACGTGCGACGGCGCTCGCTCTACACCGCCGAGGAGCTCTACGACGCGCCACGCTGGGTCGACTCCCTCGACGGTCGTGCCTACGCGTGGTCGCAGGACGCCCCCGCCTCCACGGCCGACGAGGCTGCGCTCGCCCGTACCCTGCACGACCACGCGATCGACCTGGCTCTCGACGCATGGCGCGCCGAGCGCCGGATCGTCGGCGTGATGGGCGGGCACGCGGCGCAGCGCGGCGACCGCACGTACGCCGACGCGGCCCGCCTCGGGCACCTGCTCGGCGCCGGGCTGACCGTGGCCACCGGCGGTGGGCCCGGGGCGATGGAGGCGGCCAACCTCGGGGCGCGGCTGGCCGCGCACCCGGCGGCCGTCGTGGAGGGGGCTCTCGCGGAGCTGTCGCGGGTGCCGTCGTACCGCCCCTCGGTGGATGCCTGGGCGGCCTCGGCGTTCGCCGTGTGCGACCGCTTCGACGAGCCGCGCGAGAGCCTGGCGATCCCGACCTGGCACTACGGCCACGAGCCGCCGGGCGTCTTCGCCACCGCGATCGCGAAGTACTTCCGCAACGCCACCCGCGAGGCCATCCTGCTGGAGGTGTGCGACGCGGGCATCGTCTTCCTGCCCGGGGCCGCCGGGACCGTGCAGGAGGTCTTCCAGGACGCCTGCGAGAACTACTACGCCGACGCGGGCGACGTGGCGCCGATGGTGCTGGTCGGTGTCGAGCACTGGACCCGCACGCTGCCGGCGTGGCCGCTGCTGAAGGCCCTGGCCGCCGAGCGCGCGATGGCGGACTCGGTGCACCTCGTCGACACCGTCGAGGAGGCGGCTGCGCTGCTGGGATGAGCCGAGCGGGCGTCGGTCAGCCCGCGAGCAGTCCCGCCCTGGCGGGGACGCCACAGGCCTCGCGGTAGTGCTCGACGAGCGCGTCGTTCACCGCCCGCCAGGAGCGGTCGGCCACGCTCAGACGCGCGGACCGCGACATCCGACGGCGCAGCAGTGCGTCGTCGACGAGTCGGCCGACGAAGCCGGACAGCTCGCGTGGGTCACCCGGGCTGTAGAGGAACCCGGCGACCTCGTCGGCGACGACGTCCACGGGTCCCCCGCTGCGCGGGGCCACGACCGGGACGCCGGAGGCCAGCGCCTCCTGCGCGGACTGGCAGAAGGTCTCGTGCCGGCCGGTGTGCACGAAGACGTCGAGCGAGGCGTAGACGGCACCGAGGTCGGCCCCGTGGAGCACGCCGGCGAAGTGCGCGTCCGGCAGCAACCGTCGTAGCTTGCCCTCCTCCGGGCCGCCTCCGACCAGGACCAGCCGGAACCGCGGGTCGGCGTGCAGGTGCACGAGGAGGTCGAGCTCCTTCTCCGCGGCCAATCGACCGACGTACCCGACGAGGAGTCGGCCGTCAGGAGCCAGCTGCTCGCGCAGCGCCTCGTCGCGACGACCCGGGTGGAAGCCCTCGAGGTCGACCCCGCGCGGCCACAGGTGGGTGTCGCCGATGCCGAGGTCGGCCAGCTGGCGCATGCTCGCGCTCGAGGGCGCCAGGGTCCGAGCGACGCGTCCGTGGATGCGGGTGGTCAGCCGGGCCATGGCGCGCGGGCCCCCGGCGATGCCGTAGCGCAGCGCGAAGCCGACGAGGTCGGTCTGGTAGACCGCGACGGTCGGGATGCCGAGCTCCTCGGCAACCAGCGCCGCCTGGTGGCCCAGCGTCGCCGGCGAGGCCAGGTGCACCACGTCGGGGCGGAAGCGCTGCATGACGAACCGCAGTCGGCGCCGCGTCTCCAGGCCGATGCGGAAGTCACGGTAGAACGGCAGGCTCGCGCCGCGCGCCACGGCCACCGGGAAACCGGCGTACGACGCCGGGCCGGTGGGCGCGACCAGCTCGGCCACGTGCCCCTCGGCCGCGAGGTGCTCCAGCACCCGGCGCACGGAGTTGGTGACCCCGTTGACCTGCGGGAGGAAGGACTCGGAGACCGCCAGCACCCGCAGCCGGTCGCTGCCGGTGGGCCGGGGGGCGGTCAGCGGCGCGGGGCGTTCGAGGATCGACCAGCTCATGCCCCCACCGTGGGGGACGCAGCGGAAGCGCCGGGAAGCGACAGGTGGGACCTCCGGGACGCTTCGGTGAACGTCGGTGGAACCGAGAGACCGGTCAGGCCAGCCGCAGCCGGCGCAGCCGCTCCTGTCCGTGCACCTCGAACCCGGCACGCCGCAGCACCGGGCCGGAGGTCTCCACGCGCCCCTTGACCAGGGCCATCGTGCAGCCGTGCGCCGCGCCCTCGGCCAGCCGCGTCGCGAGCAGCGCCCGGTAGACCCCGCGCCCGCGTGCCTCGAGGCGCACCGCGCCGCCCCAGAGACGGGCGGCCGGGCCGGCGACGCTCAGGCCGCCCACCCCGACGGCTCGCCCCTCGACCTCGGCGACCCAGCGGCCGCTGCCGGAGTCGAACTCCTCCTCGAGCTCGCGCACCGCCTCGGCCAGGCGCTCCGGCGGGGGGACCGAGCCGCCGAAGACCGCCGTGCTGACCTCCTCGAAGCGCTGCAGGGCGGGGACGTCGCGCACCTGGCGGACCGCCACGTCAGCGGGGACGGGCACCTCTGGCACGGCCGGCACCAGCGGTGCGGCGAAGACGTCGAGCGTCTCCTCCACCTCCGCCCCGCGGGCCTCGAGCCAGGGATCGAGGTCGGCCGGGGCGTCGAGCTTCACCCACACCGCGACCGAGTCGGCGTCCAGGCCGGCCGCGTGCTTGAGCACCTCGGGCATCACCTCGCGCGTCGGCCTGGTCGGCGTGAAGCGCAGCAGCTCCAGGGGACTGTAGAACCAGTCGGGGAAGCGGACGAGGAGGAACTCCTCGGTCTCCACGACCCGCGCGTCAGGGGGGTACCAGTTCCAGGCCGCGCTGGCGCCGGCCACCTCGTCGTGCGGGACCCGCACCGCGACCACCCGCCTACTCGGTGGCTGCGAGCTGTCCGCAGGCCCCGTCGATGTCGGAGCCGCGGGTGTCGCGGACCGTCGTCGGGATGCCCTTGGCCTCGAGCCGGCGGACGAACTCACGCTCGTCGGCGGGGTCGGAGGCGGTCCACTTGCTGCCCGGGGTCGGGTTGAGCGGGATCAGGTTGACGTGCACCCAGCCCCAGTCGCCGCGGGCGTTGAGGACGTCGGCGAGCAGGTCGGCGCGCCAGGCCTGGTCGTTGATGCCGCGCATCATGGCGTACTCGATGGAGACCCGGCGCTTGGTGGTCCGGGCGTACTCCCAGGCCGCGTCGACGGTCTCGGCGACCGAGAAGCGGGTGTTGATCGGGACCAGCTCGTTGCGCAGCTCGTCGTCGGGGGCGTGCAGGCTCAGCGCCAGCGTGACCGGGATGCCCTCGGTCGCCAGCTGCTTGATGCGCGGCACGAGGCCGACGGTGGAGACGGTGACGCCCCGGGCGGACATGCCGAGCCCGTCGGGGTTGGGGTCGGTGAGCCGGCGTACGGCGCCGATGACCGCCTTGTAGTTGGCCAGCGGCTCCCCCATGCCCATGAACACCACGTTGGAGACCCGGCCCGGGCCGCCCGGAACCTCGCCGCGGGCCAGCGAACGGGCGCCGGCCACGACCTGCTCGACGATCTCGGCGGTGCTCATGTTGCGCTGCAGGCCGCCCTGGCCGGTGGCGCAGAACGGGCAGGCCATGCCGCAGCCGGCCTGGCTGGAGACGCACATGGTGGCGCGGTCGGGGTAGCGCATGAGCACGGACTCGACCAGCGCTCCATCGAAGAGCTTCCACAGCACCTTGCGCGTGGTGCCCTTGTCGGCCTCCATCGTGCGCAGCGGCGTCATCAGCTCCGGCAGCAGCGCGCCGACGAGGTCGGCCCGCTGACCGGCCGGCAGGTCGGTCATCTGCTCGGGGTCGTCGACGAGGCGCGCGAAGTAGTGCGTGGAGAGCTGCTTGGCGCGGAAGCCGGGCAGGCCCTGCTCCTCCAGCAGCGCCTTGCGCTCGGCCGCGGTGAGGTCGGCCAGGTGCCGCGGCGGCTTCTTGCGGCCGCGCGGCTCCTCCATCACCAGGGGCAGCGTCTTGATGGGCTCAGCAGGCGTCTCCGACATAACGTCCCCATTCTCCCACCCGGGCGGTCGCCGGGCCGAACCCTCGCCCCGCGGCGTGACCCGTGCCTCAGCCCCGGCTGACCAGCAGCCAGAGCACCAGGGCCGCCACTCCCCCGACCACGAGGGCCGTGGAGACGATGCCGAGCAGCATGTAGCGGGCGAAGCGCCGCGTCACCGGCGGCACGAGCAGCGCGATCGGCACCGCGAGCGTGACCAGCACGAACGGGAAGAGGTCCTCGGCGGCCTCGTAGTCCATCAGGGCGGCCAGCACGGCGGCATAGGCGCCGGGCACCACCACGACGAAGACCAGGCCGGCGAAGAAGCCGGTCAGGGCGGCGAACACCGGGTGGCCGCGGTGCCACCAGCCGACCGGCCGTTCCTCGGAGGAGGTCGGTGCCGCGGTCTCGTCGGTCGTGGGGCCGGTCATGGAGGACAGCATGCCCCGATCCCCCGCCCGCCAGGCATCCCCGCGCCGGTCAGGGCTCCAGCGTCCAGAGGTCCGGGGTCGTGGAGCGCGCCCACCGCTCGAGGTCCGGCGGCTCGCCGGTCAGCGCGGCGACGACCAGCGTCCAGGCCGTCGCGTGCCCCACGAGCACGAGGTCCTGGCCGCGGTGGACGTCGAGGAGCCGGCGTACGGCGGGGACGACCCGCTCCCGGCACGCCTCCAGCGGCTCCCAGCCCGGCGCGACCGCACGGGCCGGCTGGTCGAACGCGGCCCGGACCCGCTCCTGGAAGTCCTCGAGCCACCCCGCCGCGCGCTCGTGCTCGCGCAGGTCGTCGAGCACCCCGATGTCGCCGTCGGTCAGCAGCTCGGCGGTGGCCAGCGCCTTCGGCTCGGGCGAGGAGCACCAGGCCGCCCCGGCAGGCAGCCGGTCGCGCAGCGCCCACACGTCGTCGTACGCCGCGGGGTCCAGCTCCCACGCGCTGGCCGGGCGCCCGGGGTCGCGCAGTGGCCGGCCGTGGCGGACCAGGTGCAGCGTCACGGTCGGCTCAGCGGTAGACGAGGTGGTGGAGCAGCAGCCAGATCGGGGCGATCGTGGCCAGGAGGGAGTCCAGGCGGTCCATCAGCCCGCCGTGCCCGGGGATGACCTGGCTCATGTCCTTGATGCCGAGGTCGCGCTTCATCACCGACTCGCACAGGTCGCCCAGGGTGGCCATGACCACCGCGATGAGGCCCAGGAAGATGCCGACCCACCAGTCCCCGTCGAGCAGCCACACGACCAGGAGGATGCCGGCGGCGACGGTGAAGACCATGGACCCGGCGAAGCCCTCCCAGGACTTCTTGGGCGAGATCACCGGCGCCATGGGGTGCTTGCCGAACAGCACACCGGCGACGTAGCCGCCGGTGTCGGAGGCGATGGTGACCCCGATGAACACGATGATCCCGCGCACCCCGTCGTCGTCGAGGCCGCCTCCGCCCAGGCCGCCCTCGGAGAGCAGCAGCGCCACGAAGGACCCCAGGAACGGGACGTAGACCAGGGTGAACAGCGAGGCGGAGGCGTTCTGGACGTAGCCCTCGATGCCGCGGCGCAGCAGCCACAGCATGGTGACCAGTCCGGTCACCGCGGTGGCGGTCACCAGGGCGTCGGACCCGAAGAGGTAGGCGACGACCACCATGACCACGCCGCCGACCATCAGCGGCTCCTCGGGCAGGTCGATGCCCTTGGCGGAGAACCCGCGCCCGAGCTCCCACACCGCCACGCACACGGCGATCGCCACGATCACCATGAAGGCGGCCTTGAGGAACAGCAGGGACGCCGCGATCGCGCCGAGGAGGACCGCCGCGGAGGCGATCGCGGCCTTGAGGTCGCGACCGGCCCGACCGTGGTCCTTGGGCGGGACGGGCTGGCTCGCGGGGGTGGGGCCCGTGGGGGTGGGGGTGGCCATCGGGTCGAGCGTGCGG
>LUPK01000011.1 GCA_001627335.1 Nocardioides sp. REDSEA-S33_B3
AGATCCCCGACCGCATCAGCCAGCGGGTCAAGCTCAAGCGCCCCACCTGCGTCTTCCCCCACTGCACCCGCACCTCAGCCAGGACCGACCTCGACCACACCGACGAGTACGTCCCACCCGACCAGGGCGGACCACCCGGCCAAACAGCCACCGACCGACTCGCCCCACTCTGCAGACGCCACCACCGAGCCAAGACCCACCCATCCCCCGACGGGCAATGGGACTACGACCAGCTCACCCCCACCACCTGGCTCTGGACCAGCCCCCACAGCCTGCGCTACCTCGTCCACCCCGACGGCACCACCACGCTCTGACGGTCAGGCCGCAGCGCTCGCGCGCGCCGCTCAGGCGTCGGCGACGTCGATCAGCACCTTGCCCACGGCCCCGCCCTCGACGGCCGCGTGCGCGTCGGAGACCTGCTCGAGCGGGTAGTGGTGCAGCGGCAGCCCGGCGTCCTCGCCGACCCGCAGCGCTCCGGCCTCAACGGCGGCGGTCACGTCGGCGGCCGCGGCCGAGAGCAGGTCGGGGTCGAGGGTGTAGAGCAGCACGCCCTGCAGCCGCAGGTTCTTCGCGAACGTCGGGCGCACCGGCACCACCGCCTCGGGACCGCCGTTGTCGGCGTAGTAGGCGAGTGTGCCGTGCACCCTGAGCACGTCGACGTCCACCGCGACGTTCGTCGCCAGCGAGACCTCGACGACGAGGTCGACGCCCTCCGGCGCCACCGCGCGTACGCCGGCGACGGTCGCGGCGGGGCCGTCGGTGTAGTCCACGGTGTGCTGGGCGCCGGCCGCACGGGCCAGCGCCGCCTTCTCCTCGCTGCTCACGGTCGCGACGACCGTCGCACCGGCCCACCGCGCCAGCTGGATGGCGGCGTTGCCGACAGCACCGGCGCCGCCGGCGACCAGGACGGTGAGTCCGTCCAACGCCCCCGGGGAGAGCCGAGCGACCGGGCCCGAGGTCAGGGCGCGGTGCGCGGTGACGGCGGGGACGCCGAGCGAGGCACCGAGGTCGAACGACGCGCCGTCCGGCAGCCGCACCAGCCGGGAGACCGGCTGGACCGTGTGCTCGGCGGCGGTGCCGCCGGGGCGCTGGTACTGCGCGAGGATCGTCCAGACCCGGTCACCGACGGCGAGCTCGGTGACACCGGGCCCCACCTCCTCGACGACACCGGCGCCGTCCTGGCCGGGGACGACCTCGTCCCACGCGCCGTTCATGCCGTTGGCGCGGAACTTCCAGTCCGTGGGGTTGACCCCTGCACGCACGACGCGCACCCGCGCCTCCCCCGGCCCGGGTGTGGGGACCGGCCGGTCCACGACCTCCAGGACGTCGGCGGCGGACCCGGTCTCGCGGTAGACGACTGCACGCATGGTCCCGAGCCTGCCAGAGTGCCCCAGCCCCATGGCCAGCGCGGCGATGCCGGCGTCCTACAGCGCCTCGGCCATGCCCGCGACCGCCCGCAGCCACGACTGACGCGTGGCCTTCGACAGCTGCGAGTAGGGCACGACCGAGCCCGCGACCAGCGCGGGGTCGTAGGGCACCCGGTAGACCGCGCGGGTGCGCTGCTCGTAGACGTCGACCAGGTCGGCGGCCAGCTTGTCGTCGACGGTCGGCGAGGGGTCGGAGAGCACGGTGACGGTCTTGTGCTTGAGGTCGGCGTAGCCGGCGTCCTGCAGCGCATCGAGCATCCACAGGCCGGAGTAGCCGGTGTCCTCGCGCACCGTCGAGGTCACGACCAGCAGGTCGGCGGACTCGGCGGCGGCCAGCCAGTTCTCGGCGCGCATGTTGTTGCCGGTGTCGATGAGCAGGATCCGGTAGAACCGCTCCAGCAGCCGGTGCACCGCGAGGTAGTCGTCCGCGCGGATCGTGCCCGTGACGTCGGGCCGCTCGTCGGAGGCCAGCACGTCGAAGTGTGCGTCACCCTGCGAGCGCACGAACGCCCCCAGGTCGCCGATCCGCGACTGGTAGACGTCGCTGAACTTCTCCAGGTCCTCCAGCAGCTCGCGGGTGGTGTTGCGGTGCGTGCTCCGGGTGCCGCGGATGCCGAGCGTCCCGCGGGTCTCGTTGTTGTCCCACGCGACCACGCCCCCGCCGCGCACGGTGCCGAAGGTGTAGCCGGCCGCCAGCACGCCCGTCGTCTTCGCCGCACCGCCCTTGGGGTTGATGAACGCGATCGTCCGCGGACCGTCGAAGTCCCTCTGCACGGTACGCCGCAGCGTCTCGTGCTCGGCCTCCGCAGGCCCCATCGCCAGGTCCGCGAGCCCGCGGGTGATCCGGTTGACCCAGCCGCGCCAGCCCCACGTCGCCGGCCCCAGGCCGACCTCCTCGGCCCGTCGGTCCAGGAAGTCCGTGGCGCTCATGAAGCGGCGCGGCCCCTGCGGGTCCTCGACCGCCGGCGCAGCCTGCTGGGCCGACGGATGGGCGGGCTGATGGGCCGACTGATGGGCGGGCTGATGGGCGGGCTGGTGGGCGGGCGCGAGCGGCGCGCCCGCCACGCGGGTGGCCTCGACGTCGCGTCGGCGGCCGTAGGCGGTCAGCTCGTCGGTCGTGTAGAGACGGTCGCTGGTGTCCCCGAGATGTCCCTGCGTCATGAGCGGCTTCTTCCCACCCCTCGGCGCCGTCACACCACCTCGTGCCTGCCGGCTTCCACCACCCCGCTCCCCGCCTACAGGCCGGTGTCGCGCAGTGCCCGCTCCACGACGCGGTGGAACGTCGGGTACGCGAAGTGCATGCCCCGCAGCGTCGGCACGGGGAGCCGCGCATGGACGGCCGTGGACAGCAGACCCAGCACCTCGCCGCCGTACGGCGCCACGACGCTGGCTCCCACCACCACGCCGCTCCCGGCGTCGGCGACCACCTTGACGACACCGGCGGCCTCGTCGATCCAGCCCCGCGGGCTGCTGCCGATGTCGGCGGTGCCGGTCACCACGACGATGCCCTGCTCCCGCGCCTGCGCCTCCGTCAGGCCCACGCCGGCGACCTCGGGATCGGTGAAGGTGACGCGCGAGACCGCGTGGTAGGTGGCGGGCGGACCGTCTTGCTCCAGGATGTCGTGGACCGCGATTCTGCCCTGGTAGAGCGACATGTGCGTGTAAGCGCCGTGGCCGGTGATGTCGCCCACCGCCCACAGGCGTTCCGCGGCACGGCAGTGCTCGTCGACCGCGACGGTGTCGGAGTCCGGGTCCAGCCCGACGGTCTCCAGCCCGACGTCGGCGAGGTGGGGGCGCCGTCCGGTCGCCACCAGCAGGTGGTCGACCCGCACGTCACCCGTCCCGGTGACGAGGGTGAACCCCGACCCGTCGTGCTCGACCCGCGCGACCTCCGCCCGGGTGCGGACCTCGACGCCCTCCTCGCGCAGCACCCGGGTCACGACCTCGGCGGCCTCCGGCTCCTCGGGGACGAGGATGCGCTCCGCGGACTCGAGGAGGGTGACCCTGGTGCCGAGCCGGGCGAAGGCCTGCGCGAGCTCGCAGCCGATGTTGCCGGCGCCGAGGACCGCCAGCGAGGCGGGCGCCTCCTCGACCTCGAACACCTCGCGGTTGGTCCAGTACGGCGTGCCGTCCAGGCCCGGGACCGGGGGGACGGCCGGAGCCGTCCCGGTGTTCAGCACCACGCCCCGCCGCCCCGTGAGCACCAGGTCGCCGTCCTCGGTCGAGACCCGCACCCGCCCGGGACCGTCGAGGTGGCCGTGGCCGCGCACCACCCGCACGCCCTCGTCCTCCATCGGCCCGACGTGGCCGTCGTCGTGCCAGTCGTGGGTCGCCTCGCGGATGCGTGCCGCCGCAGCCGGGAGTGCACGCCCCTCGCGGGCGGCGTGGATCAGCAGCTTGGAGGGGGTGCAGCCCCAGAACGGGCACTCACCGCCCACGAGGCGCTCCTCGACGGCCGCCACCTGCAGCCCGGCGCGAGCCAGCCGCCGGGCGGCGTACTCCCCTCCTGAGCCGACGCCCAGGACGACGACGTCGACCTCCTCGGCACGGTCCTCAGACCCCACCTCAGGTGTCCAGGTGCTTGGCGCGGACCAGGCAGAACGCGCCGTAGCAGATGATGCCGAGAGCGATGACGAACAGCAGCACCGGACCCGCAGGGGCGTCCAGCACCGTCTGCAGGGCGACGTCGAGGCCGCCGGACTTCTTGGCCTGGTGCTCCCACGCGGCCCACACGAAGAGCCCGCCGACGAGCCCGACCGCCACGCCCTTGGCGACGTAGCCGACCTTGCCGAGGGTGACGTACGCCGACCCCAGGTCCCCGCGCTGCCCTTCGGACTCCAGGTCCTCGCGGAACCCCTCGGTCCAGCCCTTGTGCACCTGCTTGAGCGCGTAGCCGATGATCGCGACCCCGACCGCGCCCACGAGCAGCTGACCACCCGGCAGGCTCATCAGCTGCGCGGTCCACGAGTCCGTCCCACCCTTGGAGCCCTCGCCCACGGCGACCTTGATCGCCGAGACCCCGATCGCCGCGTAGATCACGGCCTTCACCCCGGCGCCCCACTCGTGGTCGACCACCACCTCGACGGTGCGCCAGACCACCAGCAGCAGCATGCCGACGGCCACCGCCCACACCAGCGCTGCGCCGAGCGGCTGCTTGGCCAGCTCGTGCAGCGCGCCGCTGCTGTCGGTCTTGCCGGACTGGTCGCCCAGCGCGAGCTGCAGCGCCAGCCACCCGATGAGCAGGTTGACGACGCCGTACGCCGCCATCCCCGCTCGTGCCGCGTGCCTCACCCAGGGGTGGTCGTCACCCCGGTGGGCGACCTCTCCGACGGACTCCTTGATCGCTCCCATGCCCGATCTCTACCCCTCGGGACCGGTGCTCGCACCACCCGTCCGGGGCGGCACCGGCCGTGGTCAGGAGAGGTCAGGCGAGGTCGTCGAGGGCGGACTCGATCGCGCGGTGGAAGGTCGGGTAGGCATAGATCATCGAGCGCAGCGTGGCGACCGGGACCTCCGCGTGCACGGCGAGCGCCAGGTGCCCGAGGATCTCGCCGCCGGCCGGCCCGACGACGGTGGCGCCCACCAGGACGCCCCGGTCGGCGTCCTCCACGACCTTGATGACGCCGGCCCCTCCCGGACCGTGCAACCAGCCGCGGGAGGACTGCTCCAACGGCGTCGTGCCGACCCGGACCGAGAGGCCGCGGTCGCGCGCCTGCTGCTCGGTGAGCCCCACCCCGCCGGCCTCCGGGTCGGTGAAGGTCACGTGCGGCAGGGCGTGGTAGCTCGCGGGCGGGCCGTCCTCGCCGAGGACGTCGCGCAGGGCGATCGTCGACTGGTACATCGACACGTGGGTGAAGGCGCCGTGGCCGGTCACGTCCCCGATCGCCCACAGCCCCTCGCCGGCCCGCAGCCGCTCGTCGACCTCGATCGTCCGCGCCGTCGGGTCCAGCCCGACGGTCTCCAGCCCCAGGTCGTCGAGGTTGGGCGTGCGTCCGGCCGCGACCAGCAGCCGGTCGGAGTGCACGACCTGCCCGTCGCCCAGGGTCACGGTGAAGGTGCCATCGGTGTGCGTCACGGACGCGATCTCCACCCCCGCCATCACCCGCACCCCGTCGGCGACCAGCGCGTCGGCCACGACCGAGGACGCCTCCGGCTCCAGCGGGCCGAGGATGCGCGGCCCGGCCTCGAGCAGCGTGACGCGCACGCCGAACCTGGCCATCACCTGGGTGATCTCCGCGCCGATCGGGCCGCCGCCGATGACGATGAGGCTGCCCGGGAGGTCGGTGACCTGCACGACCTCCCGGTTGGTCCAGTACGGCGTGTCCGCCAGTCCCTCGATCGGCAGCCGCGCCGGCCGGGTGCCGGGGTTCAGCACGACGCCGCGGGAGGCCCGGAAGGTGCTGACGCTGCCGTCGGGCGCGGTCAGCACCAGCTCGGAGCGGGTGACCGGCTCGTTGAACTCGAGCGTGACCGTGCCCGGCACCTCCTCGACGACGGCCTCGTCGGCGGGGTCGGTGCCGACGAGGGCCGCGTGCGCCGACGCCGGACCGGCGGTCAGCGCCGGCGCCAGGAGGACGGGCAGGAGCAGCAGGACGACCAGGGCTCTACGCACGGCGTCGATCCTGCCGCAGGACACCCAGGAGCGCCGCGACCGCGACCACGAGGGCCGCTCCGCCGAGGACGCGACCCAGGACGTCGGAGCCGGACCCGCCGGACTCGTGCGCGCCCGACTCGTGCTCGCCGGCGTCGTCGCCGGTGGCGGAACCGCCGTGCGCGTGGCCGCCCTCGCCGGCGGGCAGCAGGCTGAGCGTCGGGGCGGGCTTGTCGGGCTCGGTGTCGCCCTGCTGCACCTGGTCCCAGTCGACGACCTCGCCGTCGGAGTAGGTCTGCTCGGCCTCGAACCGGATGCTGTCGGCGTCGGGGAACGGTCCGCCCGAC
>LUPK01000012.1 GCA_001627335.1 Nocardioides sp. REDSEA-S33_B3
CTTCGCGTCTTGGAACGGCACCGCACCCATAGACGCCTCCTCCGGCGACCAGGTCCGGCACCGGCTGTCGAGGGCTGGGAACCGGCAGATCAACCGGACGCTGCACATCATGGCCACCGTCCAGCTGCGCAACGACACCGAAGGTCGCGCCTACTTCGACCGCCGCAAGAGCGACGGGAAGACCTCGATGGAAGCCATGCGCGCACTCAAGCGACGGCTCTCGAACATCGTCTACAAGACCATGCTCGACGACGCCGTGAGAGCGAAGGCGACGGGCCCGGGAGGGCAACGAGGTAGCGACTCTGACTCCAGCGCGCCCGGCTCTCAACCTCCACACCGGCTCTTCGGACAAGCCACTCCGGGGCCCGTCGCCGACCAGCCTAGAACGCCCCTGCCAAAGGTGTCTTGACACAGAGGGGAGCCACGACCGAGCTGCGGCAGAAGCGGACGTCAGACGCCGAGCATGAAGGACAGGGTCAGCGCCGCGAAGCACCAAGCAAGCAGAACTCCGAGCCGCCAACCCACTCGGCTCCAATCCTGGGTCCGGTAGGCACTGACAGCCAGCAGCAGGCAGGGCACCGTGAGCGATGCCGACACGATGACGCGGTAGGCAACCTTGGGCCCCGACGGCTGAGCGTCCAAGGCACTCACGTTGCGTGCGACCAAGTACCACGCAAGAAAGCCGATGAGCGCGACTGAGACCGCGACGACCGTTAGATGCCGCCTCCGGTAACTGCTCACCTTGGCAGCATAGAAGCCCACATCTTCGTTCGCTCATCGTCAGATGGGTGCATGCGGTCGCCAATCGGTTGCTCCCTAAAAGCGCTTGTGTCGGCAGCGCTCGAAAGCCTGGGTCACGGTTGGGTCACGACTCCCGGCGGTGGTGTGGATCTGGCTGTTGTGGGGGTCGGAATGTCGGTGGTCTGGTGTGTGCTGAGGTATGGCGGTTCTCGGGCAGCAGCACCCTCTCGACCGGGTGGTCGAGAGGATCGATGCTGCCCTCGATGAGGGTCATGCGGCGTCGTTGATCGGGCTCGATCAGGCCGCGACGGCGAACCTGCTGCGTGGGCTGGCGCAGGTCGCATCCCGGCTCGATGCGTTGACCGCGACGGTGCTGGCGCATGCGACGCAGGTGCGGGTGGAGGAGACCAACGGCGCGACCACGACGGCGACGTGGTGGGCCGACGCCACCCACCGGACGCGGGCGACCGCGCACCGCGACGTGAAGCTGGCGGTCGCGCTGAGCAGGTTCACCGCGCTGGCCGAGGCGTTGGCGGAGGGGCGGGTGAACACCGAGCAGGCGCACGCGATCGCCCGGGCTCTGGGCGACCTGGAGACCGACGGTCCCGTGGACCTGGAGCCGGTGGTGGTCGAGCAGGCGGAGAAGCACCTGGTCGAGTGTGCGGACGGGTTCGACGCCAAGCACCTCAAGGTGCTGGGCCGCCACGTGTTGACGGTGGTGGCACCGGAGGTGGGTGAGGCGCATGAGGCGAAGCTGTTGGAGGACGAGGAGCGCCGTGCCGCGGAGAAGACCAGGCTGACGTTCGCCTCCGATGGGCACGGGATGGTGCACGGACGGTTCTCCATCCCCGCCCTGCATGGCGCGATGCTGGCGAAGGCGATCCAGGCGCTGACCTGGGCGAAGCAGGACCCGGCCGAGGTCCGCCAGTCGAAGCCGACACCGGTGGCGGCGGGGCAGGCGTTCACCGAGCTGCTGGAGCGTCTCGACGCGAAGGACCTGCCCACCGTGGGCGGTGTCGGGGCGACGGTCGTGGTGACGATGACCATCGACTCGTTGATGGGTGGCCTGGCGGCGGCAGCGTTGGACACCGGGGAGGTCATCTCCGCCGGTGCGGCACGCCGGCTCGCGTGTGAGGCCGGGGTCATCCCCATGGTGCTGGGCGGGAAGTCGGAGGTCCTCGACGTCGGTCGGCGGCGACGGTTCCACACCCGGGCCCAGCGGCTCGCGATCGCTCAGCGTGACAAGACCTGCGTCGTCGGTGGTTGTGACGCACCGCCGAGCAGGTGCCACGTCCACCACGTGATTCCGTGGTCAGCAGGTGGCTCGACCAGCGTCAAGGACGGGCGGCTCTACTGCTCGGCCCACCACGCGATGGTCCATGACCCGAAGAGATCCGGACGGCTGCGCACGTAGGCCAGCCGATCTCAGCCCATCTCACGCACCCAGGCGATGACCTGGTCGGCGACCCGCTCCCAGCCGTGGTCGAGCATCACGTCGTGCCCGATGCCGGGGACGATCACGGCCTCGGTGCCCCAGGCGGCCGCGGTGGCCTCGACGTCGGCGACGCGGAAGATCGTGTCGTCGGCGGCGCCCAGCACGCGGACCTCCGTCGCACGCGGGCCACGGCCCGACGCCGGCCGCGGCCGGTCGAGGGCCAGCATGTCGAGGAACGCGCGGAACGACTCGCCGTGCAGTCGCGACCGCACGGCCGCCACGACGGAGTCGTCGGTGTCGGGGGAGAGGAACATCCGGCGTACGTGCTCGGGCTCGACCACCAGCATGCCCAGGTCGCGGCGCACGTTGGCGGCCAGGAACGTCCCGGTGCGCTGCCGCGCGGTGTCGAGGGTGACCCGCCAGACCCCGGCCGGCGGCATGGAGGCCAGCAGCACGGCACCGCTGAGGGCGGGGCGGTCGATCCGGCCGACGAGGTGCTGCACCACGCCGCCGCCCATCGAGTGCCCCACCAGGACCGGAGGCGGACCGCCGGCCGGGAGACCGCGCAGCACCTCCACCACCGAGTCCACGTAGTCCCGCAGCCTCGGCCCGTGCCGCAGCGAGCGCAGCCGGGCGGCGTCCAGGCGCGAGCCGTGCGCCGGCAGGTCGGGCGTCGTGACCTGCAGGCCCGCCGCCTCCAGACGCTGGGTGAACCCGTCGCGCCAGCACCAGGCGCCGTGCCACGCCCCGTGGACCAGGACGACGTGCGGCAAGGGGGTCTCGGTGCTGCTCATGGCTGACATGATGGCGCAGTGATCCAGCACCACCTGCGCGTCCCGCCCGGCCCGGTCGACCTGGGGGAGTGGGCCACCGACGCCACTCCCGGCTTCGACGGCGACAAGGAGGAGGGCAAGGCGACCCTCGAGGAGGTTGGTGCCGAGCTCTCCGAGCTCCAGGAGCGTCTCTACGCCGAGGGTCGTGTCGCCGACGACGCTGACGACGCTGACAGCAAGCCCGGTCGCGGGGTGCTGCTGGTCCTGCAGGGCATGGACACCTCGGGCAAGGGCGGCGTCGTGCGCCACACCGTGGGGCTCGTCGACCCCCAGGGCGTCGACATCACGGCGTTCAAGAAGCCCACCGAGGAAGAGCTGCGCTACCACTTCCTCTGGCGCATCCGCAAGGCACTGCCCGGCATGGGCCGGATCGGCGTCTTCGACCGCTCCCACTACGAGGACGTGCTGATCGCCCGGGTCCGCGAGCTGGCCGAGCCAGACGTGATCGAGCAGCGCTACGACGAGATCAACGACTTCGAGGCCGAGGTGCTCGCCTCGGGCGTCCGGGTGGTCAAGGTGATGCTGCACGTCTCGCCCGAGACCCAGAAGGAGCGGCTGCTCGAGCGCCTGGACCGGCACGACAAGCACTGGAAGTTCAACCCCGGCGACATCGACGAGCGACAGCGGTGGACCGACTACCAGCGGGCCTACGAGATCGCCCTGGAGCGCACCAACACCGAGGTCGCGCCCTGGCACGTCGTGCCCGCGGACCGCAAGTGGTACCGCAACCTCGCGGTCGCGATGCTGCTGCGCCAGACGCTCCAGACCATGGCGCCGGCCTGGCCCCGCGTCGACCTCGACGTCGAGGAGCAACGTCGACGGCTCGAGCAGGAGGACCCGCTGCAGTGAGTGCGTTGGACCGGGTGCGCGTCACCCGCTACGTCACCCCGCTGCGCGAGGGAGGCTCGCTCCCGGGCATCGTCGAGGCCGACGACCTCGGCACCTACGTCTGCAAGTTCCGCGGCGCCGGCCAGGGGCTGCGCGTCCTCGTCGCCGAGGTCATCGCCTCCGAGCTGGCCCGACGTGTCGGGCTGCGCACCCCGCGCCTGGTCGTGCTCGACCTCGACCCCGCCATCGCGCGCTACGAGGCCGACGAGGAGGTGCAGGACCTCCTCAACGCCAGCGCGGGCGACAACCTCGGCATCGACTTCCTGCCCGGGGCCTTCGGGTACGCCGACGGGGAGGCGGGCACCCCCGAGGACGCCGCCCGGGTCCTGTGGCTCGACGCCTTCATCGCCAACGTCGACCGCTCCTGGCGCAACCCCAACCTGTTGGTCTGGCACGGTGACCTCTGGGTCATCGACCACGGCGCCTCGCTGTACTTCCACCACGCCTGGCCGGGTGGCTCGCTGACCCGCGACGGGGCGGCCCAGCGCTTCGCCGACCAACCGTGGGACCCTTCCGACCACGTTGTCGATCCCGCCGAGGTCGACCTGGGCGCCACCGATGCCGCGCTGCGCGCCGACCTCGGGCCCGAGGTGTTCGCCCAGGTCCTCGACCTGGTCCCGGACGCCTGGCTCGAGCCCGTCCCCGGCGCGGAGACGCCGGCGCGGGTGCGGGCGGCGTACGTCGACTTCCTCAGCGCGCGTCTGGCCTCGCGCGCCTGGCTCCCGGGAGGCGCGGGTGCCTGAGCTGCTGCCCTACCAGTACGTCGTCATGCGCTGCGTCCCGCGCGTGGAGCGTGAGGAGTTCGTCAACGTCGGCGTCGTGCTCTACAGCCAGGCTGCCGACCTGCTGGAGGCCGCCTGGCACGTCGACACCGACCGGGTGCGGTCGCTCTTCCCCGCCCTCGACGTCGCCCGCCTCTGCGACGCGCTGACCTTCGTCGAGGGGGTCTGCGCCGGTGACGAGCGCGGTGGATCGGCCGCGGCCCAGTCCCTCGGCCAGCGCTTCGGGTTCCTCAAGGCGCCGCGCAGCACCGTGCTGCAGCCCGGCCCGGTCCACGGCGGACTGACCGTCGACCCCCGGGCCGAGCTGGAGCACCTGCTGGAGCGCCTGGTGCGCTGAGTCCTGGTCGAGCCGGCGTATCGATACGCCGGCTCGACCAGGAAGCGCGGGTCAGACGGTGCAGGTCAGACGGGGACGAGCTCGACGGCGCCGACGGCGTAGCGGGCCAGCACGACCCGCGCGACCTCGGGGTGGGCACCCAGCGGCGCGGAGACCGCGACGGCACCGGCCTCGAGGGCCAGCTCCGCAGCGCGGTCGGGCAGGAAGCCCGGCGCGAGGAAGAGCGAGGCGACCGCGATGTGGCGGCGACCCTCGGCGCGGAAGGCACGCACGGCCTCGCCGGTGGCCGGCGGGGCGGCCGAGGCGTAGGCAGCGGTGACGGGCAGCTTGTGGTGGCTGCCCCACACCCGGGCCAGGCGCGCGACGGCCTGGTTGGCCAGCGGGTCGCTGGTGCCGGCGGCGGCCAGCACCAGGGCGTCGAGCTCGCGGACGCGGGCCGCGCGCAGCGCCTCGCGCAGCCGCTCGTCGAGCACCTGCAGGAAGCAGGTCTCCAGGCCCAGCACGTCGGTGGCCTGGATGCGCACCTGCGGGTGCCGCTCGGTGGCCTCGGCGATGGCGGCGGGCACGTCGACGGTGGCGTGGTGCGCCTCGGTGAGCAGGAGCGGGACGACGACGATCTCGTCGTGGCCGGCCTTCACCAGCCGGTCGACGACCGTCTGGAATCCGGGGCGGGAGAGCTCGAGGAAGGCCGGCTCGACCTTGAGGTCGGGACGGACGGCCCGGACCTCGTCGACGAGGGCGCGGATCGTGGCGGCCGAGCGGGGGTCACGGCTGCCGTGGGCGAGGGCCACGAGGGCGGGAGCTGCCATCGGGTGCCTCCTTCTCTGCGATCTTCACTGCTTCTGTGTGGGGGTCGAGCTCGCGGTGCGACGCTGCACTCGCGGGTGGTGCTGGCGGTCCGGGTGGACCGCCGGGACGGCTCACATGTGGATGCCGCACTCGGTCTTGTTCGTGCCGGCCCAGCGCCCGCTGCGGACGTCCTCGCCGGGGGCGACGCGTCGGGTGCAGGGTGCGCAGCCGATGGAGGGGTAGCCGTCGTAGACCAGCGGGTTGACCAGCACGCCGTTCTCGGCGATGTAGGTCTCGACCTGCTCGTCGGACCAGCGGGCGATGGGGGAGACCTTCACCTTCTGCTTCTTGGCGTCCCACCCGATGACCGGCGCGATGACGCGGTTGCGGGTCTCGGCCCGTCGCAGGCCGGTGGCCCAGGCGTCGTACCCGGACAGCGCCTGCTGCAGCGGCGCGACCTTGCGCAGCGCGCAGCAGCGGTCGGGGTCGGTGCGGAAGAGGTCCTTGCCCTCGGTCGCGTCCTGCTCGGCCACGCTCTGGACGGGCGTGATGGTGAGCAGGTTGACGTCCATCGTGGCCTCGACGGCGTCGCGGGTGCCGATGGTCTCGACGAAGTGGTAGCCGGTGTCGAGGAAGACCACGTCGATGCCGGGGACGACCTTCGCGGCCAGGTGGGCCAGGACGGCGTCACCCATCGAGGAGGTGATGCAGAACCGGTCGCCGAACGTGGCGGCCGCCCACTCGATGATGGTCTCGGCCGGGGCCAGCTCGAGCTCGGCGCCCCAGTGGGACACCAGCTCGCGCAGCTCCTCCGGCGAGCGGCCCTCGGTGTGGGTGGCGCGGTTCTCCCGCGCGGCACGTGTGGTGGCGGACGTCATGAGGCTCCTCCCGACTGCGGCGGCCGGGCCAGGTGCCCGATCAGCCGCAGGGAGAAGGCGCGCCGGCAGGCGTGGCATTCCCACGTGCCGTGCTCCGCGGCGTGGGGACGCAGGTCCTCGTCACCGCAGTAGGGGCAGTGGAAGGGCACGGCGCGCTCGGACATCAGGAACCGCCGCCCGAGGCGGCACCGTCGAGCACCTTGTCGCCCTTGAGAAGGGCCTCGTCGGCACGGTGCACCCAGTCGGCGAAGCTCTCGCCCTCGGTGCGGTCGGCCAGGAAGTTGGTGACCACGACGGTCACGTAGTCGTCGAGGCCGGCGCTGGTGACCTTGTGGGCGCGCAGCTTGCGGCCGAAGTTCGCCTTGAGGCCGGTGGCGCCGCCGAGGTGCACCTGGAAGCCCTCGACCTGCTGTCCCTCGTGCATGACGAGCTGACCCTTGAGGCCGATGTCGGCGACCTGAGTGCGCGCGCAGGCGTTGGGGCAGCCGTTGACGTTGACCGAGATCGGGGTGTCGAGGTCGGGGAACCGGCGCTCGAGCTCTGCGACGAGGTCGCGGGCGCGGTTCTTGGTGTCGACGATCGCGAGCTTGCAGAACTCGATGCCGGTGCAGGCCATCGTGTTGCGGCGCCACTGCGAGGGCCGGGCCGAGAGGCCGATCTCCTCCAGGCGGTCGAGGAGCTCGTCGACACGGGCGGGGTCGGCGCCGATGAGCACGATCTTCTGGTACGCCGTCAGGCGGGCGCCCGCGAGCCCGAACTCCTCGATCAGGCCGGCCAGGTCCAGCAGCAGCGTGCCGGACACGCGGCCCACGACGGGTGCGACGCCGACGTACTTCAGCCCGTCCTTCTGGTCGTGCACGCCGATGTGGTCGCGGAAGCCCACCGGGGACTCGGGGGAGGGGCAGGAGGCGAGCGGAGCACCGAGGTACTCCTTCTCCAGCACCTCGCGGAACTTCTCGATGCCCCAGTCGGCGACGAGGAACTTCAGCCGGGCCCGCGAGCGCAGCCGGCGGTAGCCGTAGTCGCGGAAGATCGAGGCGACGCCGGCCCACACGTCGGGGACCTGGTCCAGCGGGATCCAGACGCCCATCTTGGCGGCCAGCATCGGGTTGGTGGACAGCCCGCCGCCGACCCAGAGGTCGAAGCCGGGGCCGTGCTCGGGGTGGACGGTGCCGACGAAGGACACGTCGTTGGTCTCGGGGGAGACGTCGTGGTCGGGGTGGCCGGTCAGCGCGGTCTTGAACTTGCGGGGCAGGTTCGAGAACTGCTTGTCGCCGATGTAGCGGCGCTTGATCTCCTCCAGCGCGCTGGAGCCGTCGATGATCTCCTCGGCGGCCACGCCGGCCACGGGCGAGCCGAGGAACGGGCGGGGCGAGTCACCGCACGCCTCGATCGAGGACAGGCCGGCGGCGTCGAGCTTCTCCCAGATGGCGGGGACGTCCTCGATCCGGATCCAGTGGTACTGGATGTTCTGCCGGTCGGTGACGTCGGCGGTGTCCTGGGCGAAGTCGCGACCGATCTCACCGAGCGCGCGGACGGCGGCGGCGTCGAGCAGGGCGCCGTCGGAGCGGACCCGCAGCATGAAGTAGCGGTCGTCGAGCTCCTCCTCCTCCATCGAGCCGGTGCGGCCGCCGTCGATGCCGGGCTTGCGCTGGGTGTAGAGCCCCATCCAGCGGAACCGGCCGCGCAGGTCGGCGGGGTCGATGGAGTCGAAGCCGCGCTTGGAGTAGGTGTTGAGGATGCGGTCGCGCACGTTGAGCGCGTCGTCGTCCTTCTTGGACTGCTCGTTCTTGTTCAGCGGCTCGTTGAAGCCCAGGGCCCACTGACCCTCACCGCGCTTGGGGCGCGGGATCTCGGTGTGCTGGGGGCGGGTGCCGTGGAAGCGCAGGTCGGGCATGACTGACTCGGGTGTCCTTCGCTGAGGGCGCGGCCGGCGGGCCGCAGGAGGAGGTGGGTGCTCGGGTGCTCAGCGGGGTCGACACATCGCGCTGCGGGTGCGCCCGAGGTCCACGTGGCGGCGTACCACGAGCCAGGCGTGCGTGGCGGCGAAGGTCATGTCAAGGAGTCTCAGCCCGCGGACCCCGGTCCCGCCACCGTTCATCTCATGAAGTGAGATCACGATCCCGACATCTGGGATACCGGTGGCATGTGGTGAGCGTGGAACGGGTCCTCGGTGCGGCGCACGTCACACCGCTCGCGCGGCGCGGTCCAGCCCACCGACCTCCTGGGCCGAGCCGTAGGCTGTGCGCCATGACCGACGTCTCCCGCCTCACCAGCAGCGCCTACAGCCAGGCCCTGGAGGTCATCGCCTCCGTCGAGCCCCGCATCGCCGAGGCCACCCGTGCCGAGCTCGCCGACCAGCGCGCGTCCCTCAAGCTCATCGCGAGCGAGAACTACGCGTCCCCGGCCGTGCTGATGACGATGGGCACCTGGTTCAGCGACAAGTACGCCGAGGGCACGGTCGGTCACCGCTTCTACGCCGGCTGCCAGAACGTCGACACCGTCGAGTCCCTGGCCGCCGAGCACGCCCGCGAGCTCTTCGGCGCCGAGTACGCGTACGTGCAGCCGCACTCGGGCATCGACGCCAACCTCGTCGCCTTCTGGTCGATCCTCGCCCACCGCGTCGAGGGTCCCTGGCTGGAGAAGGCCGGGTCGAAGAACGTCAACGAGCTGACCGAGGAGGACTGGGAATCGCTGCGCCGCGAGCTGGGCAACCAGCGTCTGCTCGGCATGAGCCTGGACGCCGGCGGTCACCTCACCCACGGCTTCCGCCCCAACATCTCCGGCAAGATGTTCCACCAGCAGCAGTACGGCACGGACCCCGAGACGGGCCTGCTGGACTACGACGCGGTCGCCGCGAAGGCTCGCGAGTTCAAGCCGCTGGTCCTCGTCGCCGGCTACTCGGCGTACCCGCGCCGGGTGGACTTCGCGAAGATGCGCGAGATCGCCGACGAGGTCGGTGCCACGCTCATGGTCGACATGGCCCACTTCGCCGGCCTGGTGGCCGGCAAGGTCTTCACCGGCGACGAGGACCCGGTCCCGCACGCCCACGTCGTCACCACGACCACCCACAAGTCGCTGCGCGGCCCCCGCGGCGGCATGGTGCTGGCGACCGAGGAGTACGCCCCCTCCGTCGACCGCGGCTGCCCGATGGTGCTCGGTGGCCCGCTCTCGCACGTGATGGCCGCCAAGGCCGTCGCCTTCGCCGAGGCCCGCCAGGACGGCTTCCGCGCCTACGCCCAGCAGGTCGCCGACAACGCCCAGTCGCTCGCGCAGGGTTTCCTCTCCCGTGGTGCCGACCTGGTCACCGGCGGCACCGACAACCACCTGGTGCTGCTCGACGTCTCGAAGTTCGGCCTCACCGGTCGCCAGGCCGAGTCCGCGCTGCTCGACGCCGGCGTCGTCACCAACCGCAACTCGGTGCCGAACGACCCCAACGGCGCCTGGTACACCTCCGGCATCCGTCTCGGCACCCCGGCGCTGACCACGCGCGGCTTCGGCCACGACGAGTTCGACACCGTCGCCGACCTCATCGTCACGGTCCTGCAGAACACCGAGGCCGGCACCACCAAGGCCGGGGGGCCCTCCAAGGCCTCCTACGCCCTGGGTGACGGCGTCGCCGACAAGGTGCGGGCCGCCTCGGCCGAGATGCTCGACAAGCACCCGCTCTACCCGGGCCTCGACCTGGCCTGACCTCAGCCTGTCCAAGCGCTTCGGAGGGGCGCGGGCGCTGGCCCAGGTTCCCGAGCGCTCGAGGCCCGCGGGCTCAGACGGTGGGGGTGGTCCGAGTCACCACCGCGCCCAGGTCGCCACCGTCCAGCGCGCCGAAGACGCCCTCGGCCGACGGGCCGAGACGGGATGCGCAGAAGATGTCGGCGACCTCGGCGGGTGCGTGACGCACGAGCAGCGACCCCTGCAGCACGGCTGCCATCCGGCCGGCGAGGCGGCGGGCCTGACGCTCGAGCTGGTCGGGCTCGCCCATCAGAGCACCGATCATCGCGAGCGTGTCCTCGATGGCGCGGTCCAGGCGGGCATCGCCGCCGCGGGCCCTGCCGACCTCGGTGATCCAGGCGTCGAGCACCTCGGGCTCGCGACCCAGCGCCCGCAGCACGTCGAGGGCGTTGACGTTGCCCGAGCCCTCCCACACCGAGTTCAGCGGCGCCTCCCGGTAGAGCAGCGGCATGCCCGACTCCTCGACGTACCCGTTGCCGCCGAGGCACTCCAGGGCCTCGGCGACCATGAAGGGGGTGCGCTTGCAGACCCAGAACTTCGCCAGCGGCAGCGCGATGCGGCGCAGCGCCCGCTCGTGCTCGTCGTGCGGCGCGTCGACGGCCGCGGCCAGGCGCATCGCCAGGGCGGTGGCCGCCTCGGTCTCCACGTGCAGGTCGGCGATGACGTTCTGCATGAGCGGCTTGTCGACCAGGCGCGAGCCGAAGGCCGAGCGGTGGGTGACGTGCCAGGAGGCCTCCGAGACCGCGCGGCGCATCAGGGAGCTGGAGCCCAGGACGCAGTCGAGGCGCGTCGCGGCCACCATCTCGATGATGGTGCGCACCCCGCGGCCCTCGTCGCCCAAGCGGTGGGCGACGGTGCCGTCGAACTCCAGCTCCGAGGAGGCGTTGGAGCGGTTGCCGAGCTTGTCCTTCAGGCGCACGACGTCGAGCTGGTTGCGGGTGCCGTCGGCCAGCACCCGCGGGACGACGAAGCACGTGACGCCGCCCTCGGTCTGTGCCAGGACGAGGAAGACGTCGTTCATCGGGGCGCTGGTGAACCACTTGTGGCCGTGCAGGGTGTAGGTGCCGTCGGCGCCGGGCACCGGGACGGCGCGGGTGACGTTGGCCCGGACGTCGGATCCGCCCTGCTTCTCGGTCATGCCCATGCCGGCCAGCGCACCGACCTTGTCGGTCAGCGCACGGACCCCCGGGTCGTAGCGTCGCGACGCCAGCAACGGCGTCCAATCCTTGGCCAGGGCGTCGTCGGCCCGCAGCGCCGGCACGGCGGCGTATGTCATGGAGATGGGGCACCCGTGGCCGGGCTCGGTGTGCGACCACGCCATGAACCCGGCGGCGCGACGCACGTGGGCGTGGGCAGCGCCGTCGGCCTGCTCCTCCCACGGTGCGGCGGCCAGGCCGTGCCCGACGGCGCGCTCCATCAGCCAGTGCCAGGACGGGTGGAAGCGGACCTCGTCGACGCGGTGGCCGTAGCGGTCGTAGGGGGTGAGCTCGGGGTGGTGCTCGTTGGCGAGCATTCCGTGCTCGCGCGCCTCCGCGGAGCCGGCCTCGGCGCCGAGGTCGACCAGGGAGTCCAGCACCTCCTGGGACCCGTGCCGCAGGACGGCCTCGACGAGGGCTGCGTCGGCGGTGACGACGTTGTAGCCGGCGAGCGGCGGGGCCTGGTTGGACACGACGCGCAGGTCGGCACGAGCGGGGGTGCGGGGCTCCATGTGGCTACCGTAGTTCCATGCCCTCGGTCAGCGGTCGCGCCCTCGACGGCGACCGGGTCCGGGAGGCCTCCCGGCACGTCGCGCACCAGGTGTGGCGCCTGGTCGTGACGACCGTCGCTTCCTGCCTGCGCTACCGGGTCACGGGGCTGGCCGCCGAGGCCGCCTTCTTCGCGGTGCTGTCGGTGCCGCCGCTGGTCTTCGCCCTCGCCGGGGGCATCGGCTACGTGACCGACCAGTTCACCCCCGCGCAGGTCGAGGACGTGCGGGCCGGGGTCCTGGAGTTCTCCTCCCGCGTGCTCACCGACCGCGCGGTGAGCACGGTCATCGAGCCCACCATCGACGACGTGCTCGAGGGCGGTCGGTTCGACGTCATCTCGCTGGGGTTCGTGCTGGCGCTGTGGTCGGGCTCCCGGGCGCTCAACGTCTTCGTCGACACCATCACGGTGATGCACGGCCTGGGCGGGGAGCGCGGGATCGTCCGCACCCGCGCACTGTCCTTCGTGCTCTACGTGCTGGCGATGATCACCGGCATCGTCTCCATCCCGCTGGTGGTCGCGGGGCCGACGCTGGTGCGGCAGGTGCTGCCCAACCGCGTCGACATGCTGATGACGTTCTACTGGCCGCTGGTGGTGGTGCTGAGCATCTGCTTCCTGGCCACGCTCTACCACGTGTCCGTGCCGGTCCGCACGAACTGGTCCTTCAACCTCCCCGGCGCCACCTTCTCGCTGGTGGCCTGGGTGCTCGGCTCCTACGCCCTGCGCTGGGTGCTGACAGTCACCGCCGCGGACTCCCGCTCCATCTACGGCCCGCTCGCCGCACCCATCGCCGTCCTGCTGTGGCTCTACCTGGTGGCCATCGCCGTGCTCATCGGCGCGGCGGTCAACGCGGCCTTCGACACCGTCTTCCCGCAGGCGGCCACCACCCGTGCCCGGGCCCGTCGTACGTCGGAGCGTGCCCGTGTCCAGTAGGTTGCTGCTCCGGTGGTCGGCCCGTCGGGCCGGCGAGCGCGCGGACCGAGACGTGGTGGGGGCATGGTGAACGAGGACGACGGGGTGCCCCGGCGCGTCCCCAACCTCGTCTCGCTGCCCGAGCGCGTCCGGTCGCCGTGGTTCGAGCTGAGCCGTCGACTGCTGCTGGCGCTGGGCATCCTGGTCGGCACCGTCCTGCTGGTCTGGATCGACCGCGACGGCTACGTCGACAACGGCGACCCGGGCTCGGGGGTCAGCCTGATCGACGCCATCTACTACACGACCGTCACGTTGAGCACGACCGGCTACGGCGACATCGCCCCGGTGGAACCGCACGCGCGGCTGATCAACGCCTTCGTCATCACCCCCGCCCGCATCGCCTTCCTGGTCCTGCTGATCGGCACGACCCTGGAGGTGCTGGCCTCCCAGGGCCGTGAGATGTTCCGGGTCGCACGCTGGAGGAAGCGCATGGGCAAGCACGTCGTCGTCATCGGCTACGGCACCAAGGGCCGCAGCGCGGTCGAGACGCTGGTCAACAACGGCACCGAGCTCGAGGACGTCGTGGTCGTCGACCCGAGCCCCGTGGCGATGCAGGACGCCCACGCCGACGGACTGGCCGTCGTCACCGGTGACGCCACCCGGCGCGAGGTGCTGCGTCGCGCGGGGGTCGCCGACGCCGAGCAGGTCATCATCACCACCGACCGTGACGACTCCAACGTGCTGGCGACCCTCACGGTGCGCCAGCTCAACCCCGATGCGTGGATCGTCGCGGCGGTGCGCGAGCAGGAGAACGCGCCACTGATGCGCCAGTCGGGCGCGGACTCGGTCATCACCTCCTCCGACGCCGTCGGTCGCCTGCTGGGTCTCTCGACCGTCTCGCCGACCCTGGGGTCGGTCATGGAGGACCTGCTGACCTACGGCGACGGTCTGGAGGTCGCCGAGCGCGAGCTGCTGGTCTCCGAGGTCGGCCAGCAGCCGCAGCGGCTGCCCGACCAGGTGATCGCCGTGGTGCGCGACGAGAAGGTCTACCGCTACTTCGACCCCGTGGTGACCCAGCTGGCCCGGGGCGACCGGCTCGTCGTCGTACGGCCCGCCAAGGAGCTGCCGTGGGCGCCGCGACCCGGCACGCACGGCGAGGACCTGGCCGAGGACGCCTGACCTGCGTCGACCGAGCCTCTGCTCGAGAGCCGTGGTCGAACAGGTGTTCGAACCTGTGGCACGATGGTCCGGTGGCCGGCGGAATGGTGAAGCGGGGGAGTGGCATCCCCCTGCGTGACCGCGTGCGCACCGGCGGCGTGCCGTCGGGAGCGGCGCCCCTCGGGCCGCGCTGTCCCGCCCGGCACTGCTGGGTCGCCGACGCTGTGGACGGCGACGGGGAGAAGCGGCCGGGCCTACTTCTGGAGTGGCGTCAGCGCGACAGGCGCTGGGAGGGCCTGGTGGTGTACGCCGCACGCATCCGTCCCCACGGCTGGGGCTTCGTGCAGGAGTGGATCCCAGCCGAGCTGCTGACGCCGGTCTGACCCCGGCCCGACGTCGGTGGCGACTTATCTGTGGGACAGGTCACGCCCGCGCAGGTATTTCTATAACCTGTTCTAGTGAGCACCGGGTTCAACCTCTCGTCCGTCTTCGCCACCGTCGCCGCCGCCGTGCCCGAGCAGGAGGTGCTCGTCCACGGCGACCTGCGGCTGACCTACGCGCAGGTGCAGGCGCACGCCGACGGGTTCGCCCGCTTCCTGGCCTCCCGCGGCCTGGGCTGCCACACCGAGCGGGACGACCTAGCCGGGCACGAGTCCGGTCAGGACCACGTGGGGCTCTACCTCTACAACGGGCCGGAGTACCTCGAGGCCATGATCGCCTCCTATCGCGCTCGGGCGGTGCCGATCAACGTCAACTACCGCTACGTCGCCGAGGAGCTGGCCTACCTCCTGGTCGACGCCGGGACCCGGGCGCTGGTCTACCACTCCTGCTTCGCCGAGCAGGTCGCCGCCGTCCGCGCGCAGGTGCCGACCCTCGACGTGCTCGTCCAGGTGCCCGACGAGTCCGGTGCGGACCTGCTGCCCGGGGCAGTGTGGTGGGAGGACGCCGTCGCCACTCCCGAGGACGCGGCCGTGCTGCCGGAACCGACCGGGGACGACCTCTACGTCGTCTACACCGGCGGCACCACCGGCATGCCCAAGGGCGTGCTGTGGCGCCAGGACGACATGTACGTCACCTCGATGGGCGGGACCCCGTTCGGCACGACCGAGCCGTACTCGTCCTACGAGGCAATCGCGGAGAACGCGCGCAACGCCGCGGGTGGCATGACGCTGCTGATGGCGCTGCCGTTCATGCACGGCGCAGCCCAGTGGTCGACGTTCCACATGATCACCAGCGGCGGGAAGATCGTGCTGCCCGAGGACGTGAAGAGCTTCGACGCCGACGCCGTCCTGCGCACCGTGATCCGCGAGGGCTGCGTCTCCCTGCCCGTGGTGGGCGACGCGATGGTGCGCCCGATCATCGCGGCGCTCGAGGCCGGCGACTACGACCTGTCCGGCCTGGCGGCCGTCAACAACGGTGCGGCGCCGCTCTCGCCCGCGGTGCGGGCCCGGCTGATGGAGCTGCTGCCGCACATCCTGGTGATGGACGCGGCCGGCTCCTCGGAGACGGGCCTGCAGATGAGCTCGATGAGCCTGAAGGGCATGGAGGCCGAGGCGGCGACGTTCACCCCGGTCCCGACCACGACGGTGGTGGCCGAGGACCTCTCGCACGTCCTCTCGCCCGACGAGGCGCAGGGGGCGGGCGGCGGCTGGCTGGCTCAGCGCGGCCGGGTGCCGCTGGGCTACCTCGGCGACGCCGAGAAGACCGCGCGTACCTTCCCGATGATCGACGGCGAGCGGTTCTCGGTGCCCGGGGACCGCGCCGAGATGCTCGCCGACGGCCGGATCCGGCTGCTGGGCCGGGACGGGGTGACCATCAACTCCGGCGGGGAGAAGATCTTCGCCGAGGAGGTCGAGCGGGCCGTGGGAGCGCACCCGGCCGTGCGCGACGTCGTGGTCGTGGGGCGACCCTCCGAGCGGTGGGGGAGCGAGCCGGTCGCGATCGTGTCGCTCAGCTCCGACGTACCGGACGACGAGCTGCTCGCCACCGCCGCCGAGCACATCGCCCGTTACAAGCTGCCCAAGGACTTCCTGCGGGTCGACCACGTCGTCCGCTCGCCCAGCGGCAAGGCGGACTACCGCTGGGCCAAGGAGCAGGTCGGCGGCTGACCACCCCCCCGGCCTCGGGAGGTCATGCGTCCCGAAGGAGGGGACGTCCTGTCCGTATGACGTCCCGCCGCTCCCGCGCGCCTCGGCTCAGCCGGCCAGGACGCGGGTCAGGAAGGAGACCTGGTGGGACGAGGCGGCGTCGAACCACTGCTTGCCGGGCCACACGTCGAAGTGGTCGCAGGGGTAGTGACGCACCTCGGCGCGCGCGTTGAAGGCGGCCTTGGCGGCCGCGCGCGGGGGAGCGCTGCGGTCGAAGTCGGCGATCTGGACCAGCATCGGCACCCGCAGCTGCTTGGCGGCCTTCGCGGCGTCGCGCGAGCCCAGCTCGAGGGCCACGTCTGCGTCGACCTCGTTGACCCAGGTCGGGCCCGCGATCGAGAGGTAGTCCTCGTAGCAGCCCTCGAGGGTCAGGGCGCCGACCTCGCCGGGCCGCGCGACGACGGGCATCGTGACCGGCCGGCCACCGCGGGCCCCGCTCACCCTGCTGCGTACGCCGGAGACGGTCGAGCGCAGCATGGTGCTCGGGCGGTGGTGCCCCACGGCGTGGCGGGCGGCGGCGAGGCCGTCGACGAGCGGGGTGAGGCTGACGACCGCGGCCACGTCGTCACGTCCGGCGGCCACCTGCAGCACGTGGCCGCCGGCCAGCGAGACGCCCCAGAGCACGACGCGCGAGGCGTCGACCCCGGGGAGTCGCTGGGCGGCGGTGACCGCGGCGCGGTAGTCGTCGACCTGGTCGGCGACCCGGACCCGCTGGCGGGGAGAGCCCTGGGAGGCGCCGAAGCCGCGGTAGTCGAAGGCGACCACGTCCATCCCCGCCTCGGCCAGCGCCTCGGCGAAGGGAACCAGGCCCGAGTCCACGGTCCCGGCGAGGCCGTGCGCCATCACCACCACCGGACGCCCCGCGTCGGACTCCAGCGCGGAGCCGACCCCGGTCCAGTGCCGGGCCGCGCAGGCGGTGCCGTGGGAGTCGAAGGTGATCTCGTCGTGCTTCATCGCTGCTCCTGGGCGGGGGTCTCGGGGGTCTCGGGGGTGGGGCCGAAGAGCGTGCGCACCCAGATCGCGACGATCGTCTCGACCAGGTCGGAGCGGGGCAGGTCGCCATGGACCAGGCGCTCCAGCGCCCGGTCGTTGAGCTCGAGCAGCATGGTGGCCAGCGCGAGCGCGTCGGGGCCCTCGGTCGCCCGGCCGGCGGACCGTTCGCTGCGGACCAGGTCGGCGACCATCGCGGCGAAGGAGGTGCGGTCGGCGTCCCAGAGCTGCCGCAGGGTCGCGCTCTGGCCCCGCGCCTCCAGCGTGGCGCGGAAGAGGTGGTGGTTCTCCTCCACGGAGTCGAAGAGCGTCTCGACCATGCCGCGGACGCGCTCCTCGGGGGCGAGCACGGGGTCGGCGAGACGCTTCGTGGCGGCCAGCGCACCGACGTACACCTGCTCCATCAGGGCGGCGACCGCGAGGTGCTTGGACTCGAAGTAGAAGTAGAACGCGGAGCGGGTCAGGCCCGCGCGCCGCGAGATGTCGGCGATGTTGATCTCGTCCAGCGAGCTCTCGCGCAGCAGGGTGTCGAGGGACTCCAGCAGCGCGGCGCGCCGCTGGTCGCGGACCTTCACGACGCGGCACCCACGCGGGCGCCGGAGCGGGAGCGAGCGCGGGCCAGACCGGCGGGGATCTCCTTGGCGCGCAGGTCGTGCTCGTAGATGAAGTAGTCCAGCTGCTGGGTGTGTCGCGGACGGTCGAGCACGTGGCCCATGTACTTCTCGTGGTCGGCGTCGATGACCTCCTCCATCTCGGCGGCCGAGGGCGGCTCGTAGGCCCCGACGGCGTACGCCGCCAGCAGGCGGGCCTGCGCCTCGACGAACGGGAAGAGCGTCGGGGTGGCCTGGGCGAAGCCCATGAAGACCGTGTCGCGGCGCTCGGGGAGGAACATCCGCTTGAAGAGCCGGATGTTGTTCTCGGGGGCGGAGATCACGTCCTGGTCGAAGAACGGGAAGGTGATGTTGTAGCCGGTCGCGTAGACAATGGCGTCGAAGTCTGCGCTGGTGCCGTCCTCGAAGTGCACGGTCTCGCCGTCGAGTCGGGCGACGTTCCCCTTGGGGGTGATGTCGCCGGAGCCGAGGCGCAGCGGCAGCTCGACGCTCTGGGTGGGGTGGGCCTCGAAGAACTTGTGGTTGGGCTTGGGCAGGCCGTAGAGCTCGGGGTTGGACCCGGTCATGAACTGCATCTTCTGCACGAACCAGCGCTGCCACTTCAGCGGCAGGTGCGGGGAGGTGACGTAGTACTTGTCGGCCGGGAGGCCGTAGGTGTACTTCGGCACGATCCAGGCGCTGGAGCGGGTCGAGAGGGTGACCTCGTTCTGCAACGACCTGCTGGACAGCTCCACGGAGATGTCGGCGGCGGAGTTGCCGATGCCGACGACGAGGATGCGCTTGCCCTTGAGGTGCAACGGCGTCTCGGGGTCGATGTAGCGGTGGGAGTGGATCGACTCACCCGTGAACTCGCCGGGGAAGTCAGCCATCCGGGGGTCCCAGTGGTGGCCGTTGGCGACCACGAGCAGGTCCACCTCGTCGGTGCTCCCGTCCTGCAGGGCCAGGTGCCAGCCGCCGCCCTCGCGCGGGGTCGCCTTCTCGACGCCGTTCTGGAACGAGATGCGCTCGAGCAGGCCGAAGGCCTCGGCGTAGGAGTCGAGGTAGGCCTTGATCTGGGTGTGGTGCGGGAAGTCGGGGTAGTCCTCGGGCATCGGGAAGTCCTTGAAGGACAGCCGGTGCTTGGAGGTGTCGATGTGCAGCGACCGGTAGGCGCTGGAGTGCCCGTTGGGGTTGCCGAACGCCCAGTTGCCGCCGACCCGGTCCGAGGACTCGTAGCAGGTGTAGTCCACCCCGTAGTCGCTGAGCATCTTGCCGGCGGTCAGGCCGCTGATGCCGGCCCCGATGATCGCTGTGCGCACTGGTCCTCCTGGGGGGCAAGGCTCGGTCCCGGTCGGGCCACGCCCCTTGACGGCGTGACGTGCGGCACACTAGAACGTGTTTTGACACGCGTCAACGAATGAAGGTGGAGCCATCATGAAGACCCGGCTGAGCTGCCCGTGCGGCACGGTGATCAAGGGGACCGACGAGGACGAGCTGGTCGAGAAGACCCAGGAGCACCTCGCGGCGGAGCACCCCGGCATGAGCTACGGCCGGGACGAGATCCTCTTCATCGCCACGTGACCGGCGACGTGACCGGCGACGTGAGCGGGGGCGGCGTGGGCACGCGCCGGGCCGTCGTGGTCGGTGGCGGCTCGGGGATCGGTGCGGCCTGCGCCGTACGCCTGGCGAGCGACGGGTACGCCGTGGTCGTGGCCGACCGGGACCTTGCCGCGGCCGAGTCGGTGGCGGCCGGGCTCGCCGGCGACGGTCACGTGGCCCGTGAGGTCGAGGTGACCAACGAGACGTCGGTGGCCGCGCTGTTCGAGGGCCTGGACGTCGTCCACGCCGTCGTGAACTCCGCCGGCACCAGCACCCTCGGCCAGGTCAAGGACCTCCCGGTCGACCAGTTCCGCGCGGTCGTCGACGTGAACCTGGTCGGCGGGTTCCTGGTCCTCCAGCAGGCCGCCCGGCACCTGGTGCGCGGGGGAGCGGTGGTCAGCCTGACCTCCCTCAACGCCCGGCAGCCCGGCGGCGGCATGGGCGCCTACTGCTCGGCGAAGGCGGGCCTGGCGATGCTCACCGAGGTCGCGGCCCTCGAGCTGGGGCCCGCGGGCATCCGAGTCAACGCCGTCTCGCCCGGCCTCGTGGTCACGCCGCTCACCGCTCCCGCGATGGACATCCCTGGCGTCAAGGACGACTACGTCGCCAACACCCCGCTGGGGCGCCCGGGGACGCCGGAGGAGGTGGCCGCCGCGGTGTCGTGGCTGTGCTCGGAGGAGTCGTCCTGGATGACCGGCGAGGTCATGGACCTCAACGGCGGCGCGCACACCCAGCGCTACCCCGACCTGCTCGGGCACGTGAACCGGATGCTCGGCACGTGAAGGGCCTCTCGTGAGGGGCCCGGACTTCGCCGGCCAGCACGCGATCGTCACCGGTGGTGGCTCCGGGATCGGGGCGGCGCTGTGCCGCGCGTTCGCGGCTGCCGGAGCGAGTGTCGTCGTCGCCGACGTCGACCTCCCGGCCGCGCAGCGGGTCGCGGACTCCCTGGGCGACCGCGGGACGGCCCGACGGCTCGACGTCACCGATGCGGCCGACGTGCAGGCGTGCGTCGACGAGGTCGTGGCCGAGCACGGTCGCCTCGACCTGATGGTCAACAACGCCGGGATCACCTGGGGCTCGCGCACCGAGGAGCTCACGGTCGAGCAGTGGGACCGGATCATCGACGTCAACATCCGTGGCGTCACGCACGGCGTGGCGGCGGCGTACCCGCTGATGGTGCGCCAGCGCGGCGGCCGGATCGTCAACACCGCCTCGATGGGCGGGCTGATGCCGGCGGGCCTGATCACGAGCTACTGCATGACCAAGCACGCGGTCGTGGGCCTGAGCCTGAGCCTGCGCAGCGAGGCCGTCCACCACGGCGTCGGCGTCACCGCCGTGTGCCCCTCGGCGGTGGAGACCCCGATCCTCGACTCCGGCCAGCAAGGTGGCTTCGACGGACGCCGCTACTACCTGACCGGCCAGGGCATGTCGAAGGCCCTGGACCCCGACGAGCTGGCCGGCGCCGTGCTCCGCGGCGTCGCCCGCGACGAGGCCCTGGTGATCGCGCCGTCGCGTTCGAAGGTGACCTACGCCGTGGGGCGCCTGGCCCCCGGCTTCGCCCGTCGGATGACCGCCCGCTTCGTCGGGCAGCAGATGGAGGCCATGAGGTGAGCCCCGTGAGTCCAGGGACGGCAGTGCAGTACCCCGAGCTGGCCGGCTACGGCCTGGCCGGCCACACCGACTCCCCGCGCGACGTGGTCGCCGAGGCGCGGCTCGCCGAGGAGATCGGGCTCGGCTCGCTCTTCCTCTCCGAGCGGTTCAACGTCAAGGACGCCGGGGTCATGGCCGGTGCGGTCGCCGGCGTCACCGAGCGGCTCGGCATCGCGACCGCGGCGACCAACCACGTCACCCGGCACCCGCTGGTCACGGCCACGATGGCCACCACGGCCCACCGGATGAGCGAGGGCCGCTACGCCCTCGGGCTGGGGCGCGGGTTCGACGTGCTCTTCGAGCTGATGGGCCTGCCGCGCATCACCGGCGCCCAGATGGAGGACGCGATCGGCATCTACCGCCGGCTGTGGCGCGGCGAGTCGGTCGTGGGGCACGAGGGCCCGGCGGGCAGCTACCCCTACCTCAACCAGGACAGCAGCTTCGACGAGCGGATCCCGGTGCTGATGATGGCGATCGGCGACAGGTCGCTCGAGCTCGCGGGCCGGGTGGCCGACGGGGTCGTCCTGCACACCTTCCTCACAGACGAGGCGCTCGCCCGGATGGTGCGGGTGGTCCGCGACTCCGCCGAGCGCGCCGGTCGCGACCCGGCGTCGGTGCGGGTCTGGTCGGTGCTCGCGACCGTCGAGGACTCCATCGACGAGCAGGCGCGGCTGCGAAAGCTGGTCGGGCGGCTGGCGACGTACCTCCAGGGCTACGGCGCCGTGCTGGTCAAGGCCAACGGCTGGGACCCCGAGGTGTTCCGCCGCTTCCGGGAGGATCCCTTCGTGACCGGGTACGCCGGTGCGTTCGACGCCATCGGCACCACCGACGACCTGCAGCAGCTCGCGGACCGGCTGCTGCCCGCGGAGTGGCTGGCCGCCTCGGCGACCGGGTCCGCGCAGCAGTGCGCGGCCCGGATCCAGGACCAGCTCGACGCCGGCGCGGACTCCGTGGTGCTCCACGGCGCGACCCCGACCGAGCTGCGCCCGGTCGTCGAGGCGTGGGCGTCGCTGCGCCCGGCCGGCCTCGATGTGCTGCCCGCCAACCCGGGGTGGATGTCGTGAGCGGGGCTCCGTCGTGGGCGGTCTCGACCGCAGAGGACGTCACCCCCGACTGGCTCACCGGCCTCGTCGGGCTGCCGGTGGACTCGCTCGACGTCGCGCAGGTCGGCACGGGACAGATCGGCACCTGCTACCGGATCCGTCCCACCGGCGACCCGGGCCTGCCCCCCAGCCTGCTGCTCAAGCTGCCCGACCCGGGCTCGCGCGAGCTGCTCGCCGGTGCCTACCGGATGGAGTTGATGTTCTACGACCGGATCGCACCGACCCTGGCGTGCCGGGTGCCCTCCGTGCACGGGTCCCGCATCGAGGAGGACACCGGTCACTTCGTGCTGCTGCTCGAGGACCTCGCTCCCCTGGAGCAGGGTGACCAGGTGGCCGGTGCCAGCCCGGCCCAGGTCCGTGACGCGGCGGTCAACCTCGCAGGCCTCCACGGGCCCCGCTGGTGCGACGAGACGCTGCTGGAGCTGCCGGGCCTGACGCTCAACGACGAGGACAGCGTGGCGCTCCTGGAGGAGATGTACCCCGCCACGATGGACCTGTTCCTCGACGGCCTGGGCGACCTGGTCGACGCGGCGACCGTCGAGACGCTGCGTGGGTGCGTGTCCGGGACCCGGGACTGGCTGCTGAGCAGGCCCGGACGCTTCGGCCTCGTCCACGGCGACTACCGCCTCGACAACCTGATGTTCACCCCCGGCGGTGGCCACGGGGAGGTCGCGGCGCTCGACTGGCAGACCCTCTCGCTGGCGCTGCCCGCCAGGGACCTGGCCTACCTCGTGGCCACCTCGCTGGAGCCCGAGGTGCGACGGTCCTGCGAGGAGGCGGTCGTGACGGCGTACCACGCCAGGCTCGTGGAGCTGGGCGTCGAGGACTACGACCTCGCGACGTGCTGGGACGACTACCGCTTCGCCCAGCTGCAGGCGCCGCTGGTCGCCTCCTTCGGCTGCGCCTACGGTCAGCGCACCGAGCGGGGGATGAGGATGTTCGCCGCCATGGTGCGTCGTGCGGCTGCCGCCATCCGCGACCTGGGGACCCTGGACCTGGTCTGAGCAGCGCGAGCCCACCCGCTCACCCCTCCGGGGGTTCGGTCGCCGCAGCGGGCTTCGGAGTCCCCGAGGTGATGAGATGTCCCAGTGAATGCCCACGACGCCGGGGGACCGGCCGGCCCCGACGTCGAGCAGGTCATGTGGCAGCTGGCCGTCGACGCCGCCGGGATCGGCGCCTTCGACTGGGACCTGCGCACCGGCGAGCTGCGCTGGGACGACCGGCTGCTGGCCGTCTTCGGGATGACCCGCGAGCAGTTCGGCGGGACCATCGAGGCCTTCAACGACGCCCTGCACCCCGACGACCTCCCGCACGTGAGCGCTGCGCTCGAGCAGGCGATCGCGACCTGCGGTGAGTACGTCGCGGAGTACCGCATCGTCCCGCCGAGCGGTGAGCAGCGCTGGGTGGCCGCGCGGGGGCGGGCCATCGCGGGGGAGGACGGGGAGGCCGGGCGACTGATCGGGGCGGCGTACGACACCACCGCTTCCGTCGACGCCGAGGCCCGGGTCACCAGGACGCTGGAGTCGATGCCGACCGCGTTCGTCCACCTGGGGCGCGACTGGCGCTTCACGATGGCCAACTCCGAGGCGCTGCGGCTGCTGCAGGTGCCGCGCCACGAGCTGATCGGCTCGGTCATCTGGGAGTCGTTCCCCTCGGCGGTCGACAGCGACTTCGAGCGGCACTACCGCAAGGCCATGGAGTCAGGTGAGCCGGTCGGCTTCGACGCCTACTACCCCGAGCCGCTGGAGGCCTGGTACGAGGTGCGGGCCTGGCCCAGCCCGGACGGGCTGGGTGTCTACTTCAACGACGTCACCGCCCGACACCGCGCGCAACAGCAGATGCGGGTGATCGCCGAGCGCGACGAGCTGCTCGCCCGGGTCACCACCGAGCTCACGGGCACCTTGGACCCCAGCGAGGCGCTGCACCGCCTGGCGCGGCTGCTGGTCCCGCGGCTGGGCGCCGCCGCCGCGGCCGCGCTCGTGGACACCGCCGCGCTCGACGGTCGCTTCGTGGTCCTGCGGCAGGTCGGTGTGTGGCACGTGCAGGACGAGACCGACGTGCGGGGACGCAGCGGTGCCGGCTCGGTCCAGTTCCTGCCCCGCGAGCTGATGGCCTCGCTGGACCGCGACCGCGTCGTCACCGACGTGACCGACCCGACGCTGCGCGCCGCGCTGGTCGCCGACGCACTGCCCGACGTCACCGGCCCCGTCGTCGCTCTGCCGCTGCGCGGCCGCGAGCGGCTGGTCGGGGTGGTCGTGGTCGCGGCGCGACCGGACATGGAGTTCAGCGAGGAGGAGCTCGACACCCTGACCGCGATCGCCTCCCGGGCCGGTCTCGCCATCGACAACGCGCGGCTCTTCGCCGAGCAGCGCGACCTCGCCGAGGGCCTCCAGCGCAGCCTGCTCAGCCGTGCCCCGCACCCCGAGGGCCTCGAGGTCGCGGTCTGCTACGAGGCGGCCGCGCACACCGCGCAGGTCGGCGGCGACTGGTACGACGCCTTCGTGCTCGAGTCCGGCGACACCGTGGTGGTCGTCGGTGACGTGGTCGGGCACGACACCGAGTCCGCGGCGGCGATGGGGCAGATGCGCAGCCTGCTGCGCGGCATCGCCGTGCACTCCGAGGAGGGCCCCGCGGACCTGCTACGCGGTGTCGACAAGGTGCTGCACCGGCTGGGGTCCCAGACGACGGCGACCGCGCTGGTCGCCCGCATCTCCGCCGAGGACGACGAGACCGGGGCGCGGACCGTGCGGTGGTCGAGCGCGGGTCACCCGCCCCCGGCGGTGCGCGGCGCGGACGGGGACTGCCGCCTCCTGGAGAGCGGCGCCGACGACCTGCTGCTCGGGCTGGACCCGACCGCCGAGCGCACCGAGTCCACGGCGGTGCTCGCGCACGGGGCGCTGCTGGTGCTCTACACCGACGGCCTGGTCGAGCGTCGCGGTGAGGACCTCGACGTCGGCCTGGAGCGGTTGTGCGGGACCGCCGGATCGTTGGAGCTCGACGATCGGGTCCCGCTGTCGACGTGGAGCGACGGGCTGGTGGCCGCGATGGTGCCCGCCGACAAGCGCGACGACGACGTCGCCCTCGTGGCCGTGCGGGTGGGGGAGGAGCTGCCCCGGGCGGAGGTCGAGCCCGACCGCGCTCCGGCGCACGAGCACGCCACCGCGGTGATGCTGCCCGCCGACCCGACCAGCGTCGGTCGAGCCCGCCGGGTGGTGCGCGAGGCGATCGCCGAGCAGGGCACCGTGGTGGTCGACCGCTCCGGTGAGGTCCAGCCCGTCGACGACGAGGCGATGCTGGCCACCTCCGAGCTGGTCACCAACGCGCTCGTGCATGCCGGCACCTCCGTGCTGCTGAGGGTCACCGCCGGCCCGCGCGGCGTCCGCGTCGAGGTGCAGGACGGCAGCGCCCACAGCCCGGTGCCGCGCGCCCACTCGGTGACCTCGGCCACCGGTCGCGGGCTGCGGCTGGTCGACTCCGTCGTCGACCGGTGGGACGTGTCGCGGCACCCCGACGGCAAGACGGTGTGGTTCCAGCTCGGGGTGCCCCCGGGTCTCGAGGTCGCCCCCGACGAGCCCGCGACGGGCTCGGTCCCCGGTCGGCGCGTCGTGCTGCAGCGGGTGCCGCTGCTCATGCACTGGGCCTGGCAGGAGCACGCGGCGGCGCTGCTGCGGGAGTACCTCCTCATGGACCTGGCCGAGGACCCCGCGGCCCTGGAGACGCACGCGGCCGCCAGCGACGCGCTCGACCTGCTGCGCGAGGGGGTGCCGGCGCCTCCCTCGGCCGAGGGAGGACCGGACGCCGTGCTGTCCATCGCCGAGGACGGTCCCGAGGCAGCGGCCGAGGTGGTGCTGGAGGTGCCCGAGCACTCGGTGGCCAGCTTCGCCGCGCTGGACCGCACACTGGCAGCGGCCGTCTCCGCCGCCCGTGCCGGCCGGTTGCTGGGGCCGCCCACGCAGCCGGAGATCGAGCAGTTGGGCGAGTGGCTGTGCGGCGAGGTGGCCCGGCAGGCGGTGAACGGCGCCGAGCCGCAGCCCTGGCCCGGGACCGTCGCGCCCAGCGGCGTACGACGGGTGGTGGAGGAGGGCGTGGGCGCCGACCTGCTGGCCGACGCCGGTGCCGCGCTGCTCTCGGACGAGGAGTCGGTGCTGGTGGGCGTGACGCGGGAGGCGCTCGCGCTGCTCGGCTACGCCGACGAGCGCGACCTCCTGGGTCGCCCGGTGCTCGCGGTGGTGCCGCCGAGGTTCCACCAGGCCCACGTCGCAGGCACGACGCTGCATGCCACCAACGGCCGCGACATGCTGATGGACGTGCCGTTGCAGGTGCCGGTGGTGCACGCCGACGGTGAGGAGCGCGTCCTCGGCATCCGGGTGACCGCCCACCGCACGAGCAGCCAGGCCTACTTCCTGGCCAGGCTCAGCCCCGCTGTCGCACCTCCGGGCTGAACCGTCCGCCGAAGGCGCGCAGCGGCAGGTCGGCGCTGGTGATGATGCCGGCGCGTGCCTCGTGGACGGCGCGGATCGAGTGCAGGGCCGGCATGCCTGTGACCGTCATCCCCAGGGACGCGAAGTCCTCGGGCCTGGACAGGTCGTTGCCCGGGCCGGGGAAGACCATGTGCTTGTTGTAGATCTGCGGGTCGCCGGTGACCTGCGTGAGGTAGCACCCCTTGATGTCCCAGCTGGGGTCGGTGTGCGGCGTCATCTGCCACTCCAGGTGGGTCTCCACGCGCGGCACGTCGTCGACGACGCCGACGAACTTGATGTAGCTGCCGCCGAGCGACCCCTTCGGCAGGTGGTACCACCCGAGGTCGACGTCCTTGGTGCAGGCGCCGAGCTCGTACTCGAAGCGCACCTCGTCGAGCTCGAGCCCGAAGCAGTCGGCCATGAGGTGGACCGAATCGGCGAAGACCTCGGTGAACTTCTGCAGCATCGCGGGCAGGGCGGGGTCGTCGACGGGTCGCCCGTAGCCGACCTCGCGCCAGGTGTCGGCGGAGTGGTGGCAGGAGACGTCGACCGACTCGATGGTCGTGACGTTGGTGATGTCGGCGACGTCGGCAGTGCAGACGACGCCGAGGACCTGGTTGAGCCCGGGGTTCATGCCGGTGCCGTAGAACGTCGAGCCGCCTGCCTCGCAGGCCGCCGCGATGACCTCGCTGACCTTGCGCCCCGACGGATGCGGGTGGTTGGTGTCGCGGTGGTAGCCGGTGATCCAGTCGGCGGTGGTCACGACGTCGATGCCGGCCTCGAGCACCGTCACGTAGAGGTCCTCGTCGGGGAAGACGCCGTGGAAGGTGAGCACGTCGGGCCGCGCGGCGATGATCTCCTCGACGGTCCCGGTGGCGATGACGCCGATCGGGTCGCCACCCACGATCTCGCCGGCGTCGCGCCCGATCTTGTCCGGCGTGTAGCAGTGCAGACCGACCAGCTCGAGGTCCGGGTGGCGCTGGATGCGGCCGATCATCTCGCTACCGAGGTTGCCGGTGGCGACCTGGAAGAGGCGGATGGGCTGGCTCATGCGGAGGTCTCCTCGGTGTGCTGCTGGGCGGTGCCGGCAGGTGGGTAGAACTGCTGGGCCCAGCTGCGCAGGGCGGTGAAGCCGGGGTACTCCCCGCGCGACAGGGCGGCGGGGGAGGCGTACTTCTGGTGCGACCAGATGACCAGGTCGGCCTCGACCTGCTCGATGACGCCACGCGCGTGCTTGTCGGCGCGCTCGGAGTGGTCGGTCTCGCCAGGCACGTGCGCCTCGTCGCGGCCGATCCACACGCTGAAGCGGACGTCGCAGGTCGAGTCGTCGACCGGCGTCGTGGCCAGCACGGTGCGGTTGTCGATCATCCCCCAGGACTTGGTGACGGCCAGGCCGACGCCGCAGTTGAGGGCCTCGACGCCGGAGTCGATGTCCTCGATGGAGCCGCCGGCGTCGCGCTCGTCGAAGGTGATGGTGAAGTCGACGAAGGCGATCGGGTCCTCGAACTCCTGGCGGGTGAACTTCGGGACGATCGGGACCTGGTGGACGTACTTGAAGTGGGCGAAGTCCACGCCGTTTTCCAGGACGTACTGCGGGTGCAGCTCGAGGCCGGTGTCGAGCAGACGGGCGTGCTCGCACAGCGGGTAGTAGGCGTCGGGGCCGGCCCCGTCCACCTCGCTGGTCCCGTCGCTGGTCCCGTCGCTGGTCCCGTCGCTGGTCCCGTGGCTGGCCCCGTCGCTGGCGAAGCCGGCGAACACGTCGGGGACGTCGAAGTGCGGCGGGCGGCGGTCGACGTCGTGCCAGACGTAGATCGACTCGTTGCGCTCGACCACCGGCATCGTGTTGATCCGCTTGCCGAGGTTGGGTCGGTCCTCGTAGGGGATGCAGTGGTTGCGCCCCTGCTCGGTCCACTCCCAGCCGTGGAAGGGGCAGCGGATGCGGTCCTCCACGACGGTGCCGCCGTAGCCGAGGTGGGCCCCGAGATGCTCGCAGTAGGCGTCCATCACCGTGACCCGGCCGGAGTGGCCACGCCAGGCGACCAGGTCGCGGCCGAAGTAGCGCATCCGGTGCACCTCCCCGGCCCGGACCTCGTCGGACCAGGCGACCTGGAACCACCCGGTGGGGTTCATCGGGAGCGTGGGCTTCACGGCGGCGTCCTCGTGCTCGTCCTCGTGTGTAGAGTCAACGTTCTGCTGAACAGAACCACTGTTCTGCGCGGGTCGTCAAGGGGTGAGGAGGTCTGTGGTGACGTCGGACGCGACGGCCACGTCGGCCACGTCGGTCGCCGAGGAGCGCGCCGCCCTCTACCGCGAGCGGGTGCTGGACGCCGCCGAGAGGGAGTTCGCACGGGTCGGGTACGCCGACGCACGGATGCCCGACGTCGCCCGGGAGGCCGGGCTGTCGCTCGCCACGGTCTACAAGACCTGCGCCGGCAAGGCCGAGATCTGGGACGAGCTGCAGGGCTCGCGGATGGCCGGGCTGCTCGAGGCGGTCGCGGCGGCCACCGCCGGCCGGGTCGGCCTGGAGCGGCTGCTCGCCGGGGTCGGGTCGACAGCGTCGTACCTCATGGAGCGGCCGGACTACCTCGCGATGAGCCTGAGGGTCGGCACCGCGTGGGCCAGCGCCGAGGGTGTCGGGGTGCAGCGCACGGTGTGGTCGGACGGGCTGCGCACCATCGAGGAGGGGTACGCCGCCGCGGCGCGCGCCGGCGACGTGGCTCCGCTCCGTCCGGCCGTCGCCGCGGGCCTGGTCGTCTCCGCCCTCCAGGTGTGGCTCTCGGACTGGCTGCGCTCGGGGCAGGACCGCCCCGCCGCCGACGTCGTCACCGAGCTGGTCGACCACCTCGAGCGGTCACTGCGTCCCTGAGTCCGCGGCCGACGGCTCGACGTCCAGCAGGTCCAACAGGGCACGGCCGTCGAACAGCACATCGCGACCCCGGGTGGTCGAGCAGCGAGGAGCGCCAGCGACGAGCGGGCGTCGAGACCACGCACCTCAACGACGCGGCGTCGTGGTCCGGTGGTTGAGGAGGAGCGCGGCGCCGTCTCGAAACCCGATCCCCTACCGGAGGTCACAGTCCGGAGCAGGTGCCGCCCAGGACCTCCAGATCAGGCTGGGCGATTCGCGGCGCCGTCCGTCAGCACCGCCCGCATCGCTCGGTCGAGCCGGCGTATTGATACACCGGCTCGGCGGAAGGTCAGGGGCGGTCGGCGCGGATCGCGCAGGCGATGCACAGGGCCGCGGCCGGTCGGGCGCGCAGACGGCCAGGAGCGATCGCCTCACCGCAGGCGGTGCAGACCCCGTACGTGCCGGCGGCGACGCGGGTGAGGGCGGCGTCGACCTCGGCGATGCGCTGCAGGAGCTGGCGGGACATCGAGCTCAGCTGCGAGCGCTCGAAGGCGATCGTGGCGCCCTCGGGGTCGTGCTCGTCGTCGGCGTTGGAGTCCAGCGACGCCGCGACGGTGTCGTCGAACTCCGATGCCAACCCGGCCAGTCGTCGCTGCAGGACGCGTCGTTCCTCCCGCAGGGCGGCGTCGGGAGGGACCGAGGAAGGGCGGTCCGAGGAAGGGGAGGGCATCATCTGATGGTGCATCGAGGGCCGGTCCCGCCCCTCACCCGGGCGTGTCTTGTCTTGATCTGTTCAAGAAAAGGTGGCATGGTGCGAGCCATGACCCACCACGACCACGAGACGATGCTCCGGGACGCGCAGCTGCGCGTGACCAAGCCCCGACTCGCGGTCATGGCGGCGGTGGCCCAGCGACCCCACCTCGACACCGATGCGGTGATCAAGGCGGTCCGTGACGACCTCGGCATGGTCTCGCACCAGGCGGTGTACGACGTCCTGCGCGCGTTGACCGAGGCAGGCCTGCTCCGACGCATCCAGCCGTCGGGGTCGGTGGCCCGCTACGAGGCACGGGTCGGCGACAACCACCACCACGTGGTGTGCCGCGGTTGCGGCGTGATCGCCGACGTCGACTGTGCCACCGGAGAGGCCCCGTGCCTCACCGCGTCCGACGACCACGGCTTCTCCATCGACGAGGCCGAGGTCGTCTACTGGGGCACCTGCCCCAGCTGTGCAGCGTCCTGAACTCCGACACCTCTCGAAAGGCAGAGAATTGAGCGACAACGAGCTGCGGTGCCCCGTCGACCACGCCGGCAGCGGCGTGACCGGCGAGGGCAGTGAGAGCGAGAACCCGGGGATCCCCACTCCGGAGCCCGCGGTGGACAACCCCCGCACCAACAACGACTGGTGGCCCAACCGCCTCGACCTCTCCCCGCTGCGCCTGCACTCCTCGAAGGGTGACCCGCTCGGCGGTGAGTTCGACTACGCCGAGGCCTTCGCCGGTCTCGACGTCGACGCGCTGAAGGCCGACGTCGTCGAGGTCCTGCGCACCTCCCAGGACTGGTGGCCCGCCGACTTCGGTCACTACGGCGGCCTGATGATCCGCCTGAGCTGGCACGCTGCCGGCACCTACCGGCTCTTCGACGGCCGCGGCGGCGCCGGCCAGGGCATGCAGCGCTACGCCCCGCTCAACTCCTGGCCCGACAACGCCAACCTCGACAAGGCCCGCCGCCTGCTGTGGCCGGTCAAGAAGAAGTACGGCCAGAAGATCTCCTGGGCCGACCTGCTCGTCCTCGCCGGCAACGTCGCGCTCGAGGACATGGGCTTCGAGACCTTCGGGTTCGGCTTCGGCCGCGCCGACGTCTGGGAGCCCGAGGAGGTCGTGTGGGGCTTCGAGCAGGAGTGGCTCGGCGACGGTCGCTACACCGCCGACGGCACCATGGTCGAGGATCTGGGCGCCACCGAGATGGGCCTGATCTACGTCAACCCCGAGGGGCCGGCCGGCCAGCCCGACCCGGTCAAGGCGGCGTACTTCATCCGCGAGACCTTCGGCCGGATGGCGATGAACGACGAGGAGACCGTCGCCCTCATCGCCGGTGGCCACACGTTCGGCAAGACCCACGGTGCGGCCAACGCCGAGGACCACGTGGGCCCCGAGCCGGAGGCGGCCGACCTGGCCGAGCAGGGCTTCGGCTGGACCAGCACCTACGGCACCGGCAAGGGCAAGGACGCCATCACCTCGGGTCTCGAGGTCACCTGGACCCGCACCCCGACGCAGTGGAGCAACGACTTCTTCGAGCTGCTCTACGGCTACGAGTGGGAGCTCGTGAAGAGCCCCGGCGGCGCCTGGCAGTGGGAGGCCAAGGACGCCGAGGCGATCATCCCCGGGCCCACCCCGGACTCGCCGAAGCGCAAGCCCACCATGCTCACCACCGACCTGGCTCTGCGCATGGACCCGGAGTACGACAAGGTCTCGCGGCGCTTCCTGGAGAACCCCGACCAGTTCGCCGACGCCTTCGCGCGTGCCTGGTACAAGCTGCTGCACCGCGACATGGGCCCGGTCGACCGCTTCCTCGGTCCCTGGGTCCCCGAGGCGCAGCTGTGGCAGGACCCGGTGCCGGCCGTCGACCACCCGCTGGTCGACGAGTCCGACATCGCCTCGCTCAAGACCACCCTGCTCGACTCGGGCCTCACCGGCGCCCAGCTGGTGAAGACCGCGTGGGCCTCGGCAGCGTCGTTCCGCAAGACCGACCTGCGCGGCGGCGCCAACGGTGCCCGCATCCGCCTGGAGCCCATGAAGGACTGGGAGGTCAACGAGCCGGCCGAGCTCGCGACCGTCCTGGAGAAGCTCGAGGCGATCAAGGCCGACTTCGACGGTTCTCAGGAGAAGCAGGGGAGCGAGAAGAAGATCAGCCTGGCCGACCTCATCGTGCTCGGCGGCGTCGCGGCGATCGAGAAGGCTGCCAAGGACGGCGGCGTCGAGGTCACCGTGCCGTTCCGCCCGGGCCGCACCGACGCGTCGATCGAGCAGACCGACGTGGACTCCTTCCGGTTCCTCGAGCCCCGCGCCGACGCCTTCCGCGGCTACCTGCGCTCGGGGGAGAAGAACCGTCCCGAGGAGCTCATGGTCGACCGTGCCTACATGCTCGACCTCACCGCTCCGGAGATGACCGTGCTGCTCGGCGGCATGCGCACCCTCGGTGCGACCTTCGGCGGGTCCAAGCACGGCGTGCTCACCGAGCGGCCGGGCGTGCTCTCGACCGACTTCTTCGTCAACCTGCTCACCCCGGGCAACACGGTCAAGGCGTCGAAGGACGAGGAGAACGTCTACGAGATCGTCGACCCCAGCGGTGCCACCGCCTGGACGGCGACCGCGGCCGAGCTGATCTTCGGCTCCAACTCCGAGCTGCGGGCGTTGGCCGAGGTCTACGCCAGCGACGACGCCACGGAGAAGTTCGTCCACGACTTCGTCGCCGCGTGGGACAAGGTCATGGAGGCCGACCGGTTCGACCGCTGAGCCCGAGCCCCGTGGCTCACGCTCGGCCCTGACCGGCCCTGACTGGCCCGTCGTCGCCCCTGCTCCGCGAGGATCAGGAGGCGGCGGCGGGCCAGCGTCGTTCCACGGCCTCCCACGGGTCGGCGTGGGTGCGGCCCGTGCCGGCGTACGGCGACCGGCGCACGGCCAGCGCATGCATCGGTGGGCCCACCAGGCGCAGCAGGTAGCGCTTCCAGCCGATCTGCTCGCGGATCTCCTCGAGCAGCTGTGGCCAGCTGACCCGCTGGAAGTCCAGCGCCTCCTGGGCGCGAGCGGTGTCCATCCAGTCGGTGGCGAACCACGCCGCGTCGTCGTCGGGGTCGCCGGGCAGACCCTCGGGCACCGCTCCGTCCATGCCCAACGCCTCGGTGTAGCCCACGGCGATGTCGCGCTGCACCAGCCGGTGGCTGGCGTCCCCTCCGATCATCAGGATCTCCCCGGCCACGTCGGCGTCGACGGCCGCGGCGAAGGCACGGGCCACGTCGCGCACGTCGACGGTCTGGATGCGCCCGTCGTCGGGCAGCGAGGCGGAGAAGTAGGACGTGTCGCGGTCGTTGCCCGCGCTGCTCACGTCGGTCGTCATCACGCCGCCCAACCGGAGCACGGTCCAGGGTGTCTCGATGGCCCGCACGATCTCCTCCGCGGCCGCCTTGTGCCGGCCGTAGAGGTCGCTGGGCGCCAGCCGGGTGTCCGCGCCGAGCAGGCCCAGGCCGCGGTGCGGGTTGCGCGAGCCGTGCACGGCCACGCTCGAGGCGTGCACGAAGCGAGCCTGCGGGGCGTGGTCGACGACCGCCTCGGTGAGGTTCCGGGTGCCGCCGACGTTCACCGCCTCGGCGACCCCGGGGTTCGCGTAGCAGGCGGGTGGGATGACGGCGGCGAGGTGGACGACGGCGCGCGGGGCACTGGCTTTGACGAGACCGCGCGCCTGCTCCGGCGACGTCAGGTCCGCCCAGCGCCACGCCAGGTCGCGGTCGGCCGGCAGCGAGGCGGCGTGCTCGCGGTTGGCCTTGGACCCGAGGTCGGTGGCCACGACGGGAAGTCCGCGGGTCCGCAGGGCGGCGATCGTGGCACGGCCCACCAGCCCGCAGGCGCCGGTGACGAGGACAGGTGCTTCGGAGAGCAGGGTCACGGGGTCAGGGTAGGAGAGGTCTCGGGATGCTGGGGCGATGCCCGCGTCACACCGGGAAGATCGGCAGCGACCGGCGCGGCTCGAACTCGAACGCCGAGCCACTGCTGAATCGGGTGACGGCCACCTCGTCGGCCTCCTTGGCCGGGGCACCCACCACCAGGCGCGCGGTCCACTCCTCCTGCGTGCCCTCGACCTCGACGTCGAAGCGGTCGTCGACGGCCCGCACCGCCGCCTGCAGGGCGGTGACCTCGCCGGGCCCGCACAGCGAGATCCAGGCGCCGTCGGCGTGCGCGTCGCTCGGCAGCACGTCGAGACGGCCACCCTCCGGGTCGACCGACGCGACGACGTACGCCGCGGGGTTGAGCAGCGGGTGGAGCGCCAGCACCTGCAGGGCGCCGGCCTCGGTGGAGGGCAGGCCGAGCAGCCGGTGCAGCCGTTCGGCGGCGATCCCGGAGATCCCCACGAGCTGCTTGCGGCAGATCTCCCGCGTCTGCTCCTCGGACTCGCTGCGGGCCCGCACGGCCAGCACGAAGGAGAGGTTGAGCAGGTGCATCTGCACGCAGACCTCGTCGGCCATCCGCACCAGCGCGGAGTGGCTGAAGTCGGCGAAGTCCAGGTCCGAGAGCAGCGGACCGGTGTAGTCGCCCAGGCCCTCGTCGTCCGGGACGATCGGCGCCAGCTCCAACGAGGCGGCGCGCGTCCGCACGATCTCGAAGTACGGCGCCAGCGGCTCGACCGGCGGGTGGGACTCGTCGATCGTGACGGTCCAGGCGCAGTGGGGGTTGCGGTCCGCGGGGACCCGCGGCGGGCGGTGGATCGGTCGCACCTGGGCGCGGGCGTTCGTGGCGACCGCCGTCGCGTCGAAGGTCGGGTCCTCGATGTCGTGGCACATGGCCTTGACGTAGTCGGGGCCCATCGGCTCGACGTCCATCAGGGCGCCGCAGTGGTCGAGGCGGAACTCGCCGTGCCACGGGTCGTGGACGGTGTAGCGGAAGTCCATGAACTGCGGGGGAGCGCCGATGTCGAGCTGCAGCCCCTTGAAGATGGTGACGACGTCGCCCTGCCCCTCGACCTCGGGGGCGTAGCCGAGCGCACGCTGCATGCGGCGGGTGTAGATGGGGGAGGACCCCGCCCACTCCTCGATCGCGATGTCGGTCATCATCTGGCGCCCGAAGGACTGGATGCACCAGGCCATGCCGGAGCGGTCGATCAGCTGGCCGATGAGCAGCAGCTCGGGCAGCAGCCGGGCCAGCTCCTCGCGGCTGAGCGCGGCGTACCTGCTCGTGCCGGTGTGGCTGCCGGGTCGGTCGGTGGGGCTCATCAGCCACCTACTCCTGAGTTGATGAGGGAACCGCACATGAAGTCCCCGGGGGAGGTCTGCGACCACGAGCCGCCCTTGAGCTGGAACATCTTGACGCAGCCGGGCGTGGTCTTCGCGCCGATCGCCATCGGGGCGTGGATGCCGTTGGAGTCCCAGTCCTTGACGCCCTTGAGCGCCTGGACCAGGGCGGGCCGGGTAAGGGCACCGCCGAGCTCGGTCGCCTTCTGGACGAAGAGCCGGGCCGCGGACCAGGCGAAGAGCCCGTAGTAGTTGGGGGTCGAGCCGGGCGCGACCCGCTCGAGCCACTGCCGGTAGAGCACCATCTCGGGGATCGAGGTGTCCTCGAAGCGCTGGATCACCGAGTAGACGTAGGTGCCGTCGACGGTGCTGCCGCCCTGCTCGACGTAGTTGCGGTCGTAGACGGTCGGGTCGGTGAGGAACACCGCGTCCACGCCCTGCTGCTCCATCGCCTCCTGCAGGCGGATCGTGAACTGGAGCGGGCCGTAGTACATGACGAAGCCGATGCCCTCGGACTTCATCTGCTGCGCGTACGGCGCGTAGTTGAACTCGGCGGTGTCGATGCCCTGGACCCGGGTCACCTTGGAGCCGTTCTTCTCGAACGCCGCCGCGATGCTCTTGGCGTTGACCTCGGCGGCCGGGACGTTGACGTAGTAGATCCCGATGTTCTGGGTCGCCCGGGGCTCCTTCTTCTTCCAGTGGTCCAGGTTCGCCTTCGGGATGAGGTTGGGCGCGATGGAGTAGGCGGAGAAGCACGTCACGCAGCCCGACCGCTGGGGCGTCACGGTGAAGGCACGCAGGTCGGGGATCCCGCAGCTCTCGGCGGTGCCCGCTCCACCCTGGTCCTGGGAGGAGACGGACCCGACGGCCGCGAACGCCTCGTCGCAGGCCCGCGTGTAGGCCTGCTGGTCGCCTGCGGAGTCCGAGCGGGTGTCGAGGGCGGACAACTTCAACGAGCGTCCGCAGATGCCGTCGGGGTTGGAGGCGTTGTAGTAGGCGACGAAGGCCTTGGTCGCGTCCTGGGCGGACTGGAAGAGGCCGGGCACCGGCCCGGAGATGTCGGCGATGTTGGCGACGGTGATCTCGGAGTCGGTGATGCCGGTGGAGTTCTTGAAGCCGTCGCACGACCCGGCCTTCACGCCGCCGTCGGCCGAGGTCTTGCCGTTCCCGCTCGGGCCGCTGCCGCTGCCGCCCCCGCTGCCCCCGTCACCACCGGTCGAGCCGCTGCCGCCGGACGAGCCGGTCTCGCCCCCGGAGGAGGACCCGACGTCGTCGCTGCTGCCCGGGTCGACGCCGGTGTCCCCGCCCAGGGCGTCGGAGGTGACCGGTTGCCCGTCGGCGCCCACCGCGACGCCAGCCTGGCCGTTGAGCCTGGCCATCGTGTCGGGGTCGACCTGGGAGCCGCATGCGCTCAGCGCCAGGGCGGCGACGAGGGCCGCCACCCGCACGGACAGGTGGCCGGGAGGGCGCCCGAGGCGCTCGGGACGCCCGGTGGGACGGGGCCGGAGGGTGCGGGTCATGCGGACTCCGTGGGTGACGGTGGGGGACCGGGTGGTGCCTGTGACAACGAGCACAATGAGGCCGGGTCACGGCTCGTGTCAACAGTGTTGACACCCCGGGTCGTCCGGGTCCGTCGCGGTCGCCGAGGTGCGGCTACGCGTGACTCGGAGGGTCCACCAGCGCCTGGATCGCCGCGCCGTAGGTGCGCGCGAGGAGGGCGGGATCGACCGAGACCAGCACCGGGTCCTCCACCAGGGACATCTGGTCCAGCAGGCCCGCCACCTGGGCGCCGATGAGGCGGGCACGGAGCTCGGCGTCGGGGCCGGGCAGGCGGGGGGTCAGTGGTCCGACGAACATCTCCTCGAGCGCGTCGAGCAGCCGCGCCCGCACCAGCTCGGAGTCCGAGGCGCGCACCATCGCGCGGTACGCCGAGAAGCGCACGTCGCGCCCGGGCCCGATCAGCGTGGCGACCAGCCGCTCGCCGAGCTCGTCGAGGGGGCCCAGGGTGGCGCCGCCGAAGTGGCCCTGCAGGTCCATGGTGTCGAGGAAGAGCTTCTCCTTGGATCCGAAGTGCCGGATGACCAGGGCCGGGTCGACGCCGGCCTCCGCGGCCACCGCGCGCACCGAGGTGCCGGTGTAGCCGTGCTGCTCGAAGAGCTGGCCCGCGGCGCGGGCGATCGCCTCGCGCGTGGTGAGGGTGACGGTCACGCGGGGCAGTCCACAGTGTTGACCCCGTCTGGTCAAGGTGCTTGCGCTCGGCTGGAACACGTTCTAAGTTGGACACGTGTCCAGTCAGGTGTCCATGGTCGCGCGTCAGGCCGTCGACGGTCGTCGCGCGGAGACCCTCGAGAAGCTGCTCGAGGCAGGTGCCGAGGAGCTGCGCGCCGTCGGCCACGAGGCTCTGACGGTCCGCTCGGTGGCCGCGCGCGCCGGGGTGTCGCCGGCGACGGCGTACACCTACGTCGCCAGCAAGAACCACCTCTTCGCGGAGCTGTTCTGGCGCTACCTCGACTCCGGACGTCCCGAGGCCGCCGGCTCCGGGGCCCTGGAGCGGCTGCGGGCGACGACGCGGGGGATGGCCACCCAGCTCGCCGAGGCCCCCGAGCTCTCGGCCGCCGTCACCCCGGCGCTGCTCAGCTCCGACCCCGACGTGGAGCGGCTGCGGTTGCGGATCGGTGCCGAGTTCCTCCAGCGCTTCGCCGACGCGATCGGCGACGACATCCCGGCCGAGCGCCTCGACGGCGTCCTCGACGCGCTCGTCCTCGCCTTCTCCGGCGCCCTGCTGCAGGCCGGCATGGGCCTGATCACCTACACCGACCTCGGCGACCGTCTCGACTCGGTCGTCGCCGCCATCGTGGAGGGCCACCTGTGAATCCCGCCGTCAGCCCCACCGTCAGCCCCACCGCCAGCACCGCCGTCAGCCCCGGTCTCGACCTGGCCGGCTTCGACATCTACGACCACGCGGTCCAGGACGACCCACTGCCGTGGTACGCCGCGCTGCGGGAGCAGGCGCCGCTGTTCCACAACGTCGAGCACGACTACTGGGTGCTCAGCCGCCACGAGGACGTGCACTGGGCGACCCGGGAGGACGCCGGGCTGTCGAACCGGATGGGCGTGACGCTGGACGCCAGCGCCTGGAACGAGCACGCGCACCTGGTGATGAGCTTCCTGGCGATGGACCCGCCGGAGACCACCCGGCTGCGACGACTGGTGAGCCGCGCATTCACGCCCAAGCGGGTGCGGGAGCTGGCGCCCACGGTCGAGGCGCTGACCGAGCGCTACCTCGACGAGGCGCTCGCGGAGGGTGGGTCCTTCGACTGGATCTCCGAGGTCGCCGGACGCATCCCGATGGACGTCATCAGCGACATGATGGGCGTGCCCGAGGCCGACCGCGCCGAGGTGCGCCGGCTCTCGGACCTGCTGGTCCACCGGGAGGACGGCCTGCGTGACGTCCCGGCGGTCGGCATCGAGGCGTCGATGAAGCTCTTCGAGTACTACGCCGGGATGCTCGCCGACCGCCGCAGGCAGCCGTCCGACGACCTCACCAGCGCGCTGCTCAACGCCGAGGACGAGTCGGGGCGCATGACCGACGCCGAGATCACGGCGTTCCTCTTCCTCATGGTCGTGGCGGGCAACGAGACCACCACCAAGCTCCTCGGCAACTCCCTGTTCCACCTCTCCCGGCACCCCGATCAGCTCGCGGAGGTCCTCGCCGACCCCGAGGGCGGGCTGGTCGACGCCTGGGTGGAGGAGACGCTGCGCTACGACGCGTCCACCCAGTACGTCGCCCGGCTGGTTACCGAGCCGTTGACCCGGCACGGGGTGACCGCGCCCGTGGGCAGCAAGCTGCTGCTGGCGCTGGGGGCGGCCAACCACGACGAGCGGGTCTTCACCGACCCCGACCGGTTCGACGTGCACCGCAGCGCCGACGAGCTCGGCGACCACCTCAGCTTCGGCGGCGGCCGGCACTTCTGCCTGGGCGCCAACCTGGCCCGGCTGGAGGCACGGCTGGTCCTCAGGGCGCTGGTCCGTCGGGCCCGGCACCTCGAGGTCGACCACGCGGGAGCCGTGCGCTTCTACTCCGCCAACGTGCGCGGCTTCGCGCACCTCCCGATCACCGTCACCGAGCGCTGAGGAGCACCCCTGCGATGGGACGCGAGAAGTACGCCCGGCCCGACCGTCGCCCGGCGGTCGTCACCGGTGCCTCGTCCGGCATCGGCGAGGCGACCGCGCTCACCCTGGCCGCCGGTGGCTACCCCGTCGCCGTGGGAGCCCGCCGCGAGGACCGGCTCACCGCACTGGTGCAGCGCATCCGCGACGCCGGCGGCGAGGCCGTCGGCCACGTCCTCGACGTGTCCTCCACCGAGTCCGTCGAGGAGTTCGCCGCCAAGGTCACCGCCGACCTCGGCGACGTCGAGGTCGTCGTCTCCGCGGCAGCGCAGCTGGCCCCCGGCACGATCCACGAGATCGACAGCGACCGCATCGCCCGCGAGCTCGACGTCAACGTCGTCGGGACCCACCGGCTGGTCCGCGCGTTCGTCCCCGGCATGGTCGAGCGCCGCCGCGGCGACCTCGTCATCGTCTCCAGCGACGTCGCGGTGCGGGCCCGCCCCTTCATGGGCGCCTACACCGCCGGCAAGTGGGGCCTGGAGGGCCTCGCCCACGCCATGCAGATGGAGCTCGAGGGCACCGGTGTGCGCTGCTCGATCGTGCGGCCCGGTCCGACCTGGAGCGAGATGGGCATGGACTGGGACCCCGACGACGCGGCGAAGGTGCTCACCGGCTGGGGCAAGTTCGGCCATGCGCGACACAGCCACTTCCTGCAGCCCAAGCCGCACGCCGACGCCATCAAGGCCATCGTCGACGCCCCGCGCGGCGTCCACCTCAACCTCATCGAGGTCTCGCCCGAGGCCCCTGTCACGGATCCTGCGGAGGACTGACCCATGACCGTCACCCACGAGCGCCCCGACGCGATCGCCGACATCCCGGAGGTGTCCATCGCGGTCCCGGACGACAACGACTGGGGCCACCTGGCCGAGCTGCGCACCGACCCGGTCGCCCTGCTCGACCGCGTCCACGCCGAGTGCGGCGAGATCGGTCGCTTCCGGCTGGTCGACAAGGACGTCGTGATGGTCACCGGCGCCGAGGTCAACGAGCAGTTCTTCAAGGCTCCGGACTCCACGCTCGACCAGGCGGCGGCGTACCCCTTCATGACGCCGATCTTCGGGCAGGGCGTGGTCTTCGACGCCTCGCCCGAGGAGCGCCAGCAGGCGCTGAAGAACCAGGCGCTTCGCGGCGACCAGATGCGCGGTCACGCCACCACCATCGAGCACGAGATCAACCGGATGGTCGCGGAGTGGGGTGACGAGGGCGAGGTCGACCTGCTCGACTTCTTCGCCGAGCTGACGATCTACAACACCGCCGCCTGCCTGGTGGGGCTGCCGTTCCGCGAGGAGATCGACGCCCGCTTCGCCGAGGCCTACCACGGCCTGGAGCGCGGCACCGACGCGCTGGCCTACGTCGACCCCTACATGGAGGGCGTGGAGTCCTTCGAGATCCGCGACCGCTCCCGCGAGACGCTCGTCGCGCTCGTGCAGGACATCATCGACCGCCGCAAGCAGCGAGGGAAGGTGGCGCGGGAGGAGCGCGACCTCCTCGACGTCCTCATCTCGCTGGACATGAGCGCCGACTACATCACCGGCGTCTTCATCTCGATGCTCTTCGCGGGGCACCACACCTCCTCGGGCACGTCGGCCTGGACGCTCATCGAGCTGATGCGCCACCCGGACTGGATGGCGAAGGTCGTCACCGAGCTCGACGAGCTGTACGCCGATGGCTCGGAGATCTCCTTCCAGGCGCTGCGCTCGATCCCGCAACTGGAGTCGGTGATCAAGGAGACCCTGCGCCTGCACCCGCCGCTGATCATCCTGATGCGTCAGGTCCAGGAGGAGATCGAGCTCGCCGGCCACCTGATCCCGCCCGGCACGATCGTCGCCGCGTCGCCCCGCGTGTCCAACCGGCTGGCCGAGGACTTCCCCGACCCGGACGTCTTCGACCCCGGCCGCTACCTCGACGGTCGCCAGGCCGACCTGCAGAACCGCTGGACCTGGATCCCCTTCGGTGCCGGCAAGCACCGCTGCGTGGGCAACGCGTTCGCGATGATGCAGATCAAGGCGATCTTCTCGGTGCTGCTGCGCGACTTCGAGTTCGAGCTCGTCCAGCCGTCCGAGACCTACCGCGACGACTACTCCAAGATGGTCATCCAGCTCCAGCGCGCCTGCCGGGCGCGCTACCGCCGTCGCGCGAAGGCCGACGGCTGATGGGGTTCAAGGTCGTCGCGGACCGCGACATCTGCCAGGGCCACCAGATGTGCCAGGCCGAGGCGCCCGACGTCTTCGGCTTCGACGAGGACGCCGACGTGGTCGAGGTCCTGGACGAGCACCCCGAGGACTCCCTGCGCCCGCAGGTCGAGTCGGCCGTGACGTACTGCCCGGCGTTCGCGCTGAGCATCGAAGAGAACCAGGAAGAGGACTGATGAGTGACCTGACCAGGGCTGAGATGGAGGCCTTCTGGGCCGAGTGGCTCGACGTCAACCGCGAGGCCGAGCGCTCCGGCGACTGGCGCGTGATGGCCGAGATGTACGCCCAGGACGCGACGTACGGCTGGATGTACGCCCCCGACGAGCACTTCATGGCCGTCGGGCGCGACCAGATCCGCGACTGGGCGATCGGCATCGAGATGGACGGCCTGGACGGCTGGCACTACGACTACCAGTGCGCGGTCATGGACGAGCAGAAGGGCATGGTGGTCGGCTTCTGGAAGCAGAAGTCGGGCATCACCGACGACGCGACCGGCCAGGAGTACGAGATCCTCGGCATCGGTGGCTCGTGGTTCGGGATCGAGCGCCAGGGGCCGGGACCGGACGAGGGCCTGGTCAGGATCGCCTGGCAGCGCGACTGGTTCGACATGCCGTCGACGGCGCACACGTTCATGGAGATCATCAAGGCCGACAAGGCCCCCGACACCCTGCTCAAGCGGATGTCGGTCGCCGGCCACGGTGTCCCCGGGCACTACCACTACAAGGACATGCCCTCGACGGTGTGGCCGCCGCCGGTCGAGGCGGGGGAGTACATCACCGAGGCCGCGACGGAGGCCCAGGCATGAGCCGCCTGACGATCTCGTTGCCGCCGGCCCAGCAGCTGGTGGACGGCAAGCTCACCGGGGCCTCCGACGGCGCGACGTACCCGATCCTCGACCCGGCCACCGGCCAGGAGATCGGCGTGGCCCCCGACAGCACCGACGCCGACGTCGACGCCGCGATCGCCGCGGCCCGCCGCGCCTTCGACGAGTCCGCGTGGGCCACCGACCGCGACCTGCGGGTGCGCTGCCTGCGCCAGCTGCACGCGGCGCTGACCGAGGAGGCCGAGGAGTTCAAGGCGCTGACCACCGCCGAGGTCGGCATGCCCGGGTTCATGATGACGGCCGCCGGCTTCGACGTCCCGGTCGAGGGGCTGCGGTGGGTCACCGACCTGCTGGAGTCCTACGAGTTCGAGACCGACCTCGGGGAGGCGCAGCCGATGGGCATCCCCACGCGGCGCACGGTGCGGCGCGAACCGGTCGGCGTGGTCGCGGCGATCTCGCCCTGGAACGTGCCGACCCAGATCAACCTCGCCAAGATCGGCCCCGCGCTCGCGGCCGGCTGCACCGTGGTGCTCAAGCCGGCTCCGGACACCCCCTGGATCGCGGCCGAGCTCGGGCGCCTCGTCGCCGAGCGGACCGACATGCCGGCCGGCGTGCTCAACGTCGTGACGCCGCGCTCCAACGAGGTGGCCTCCCAGCTGACCTCCGACCCCCGCGTCGACATGGTCTCCTTCACCGGCTCGACGAACACCGGCCGGGCGATCATGGCCGCGGCGGCCCCGACGTTGAAGAAGGTCTTCCTCGAGCTGGGCGGCAAGTCCGCCTCGATCGTGCTGGACGACACCGACGTGGCCGCGGCAGCGGCGGGCACCGCCTTCACGGTGTGCATCCACGCCGGACAGGGGTGCGCGCTCACCACGCGGCTCGTGGTGCCGCGCGAGAAGTACGACGAGGCCGTGCAGTCCGCCGCGGACACGATGGCCGCGATCGGCACCGCCGACCCCGCGGACCCCTCGGCGATCTGCGGCCCGGTGATCTCGAAGGTTCAACGGGACCGCGTCGAGGCGTACCTCCGGCTGGCCGAGGAGGAGGGCGGGACGTTCGCCACCGGTGGCAGGGTCCAGGTCAAGGAGGGCGACCTGGCCGGCGGGTTCTGGGTCGAGCCGACCGTCATCGCGGGGCTGGACAACTCCTCGCGCCTGGCGCAGGAGGAGATCTTCGGACCCGTCCTCGTCGTCATCCCCCACGACGGCGACGACGACGCGGTCCGGATCGCCAACGACTCCGAGTTCGGTCTCTCCGGCTCGGTCACCGGTGGCGACCTCGAGCGCGCCACGGCGGTCGCGCACCGCATCCGCACCGGCACCATCGCCGTCAACGGCGGCGTGTGGTTCAGCCCCGACGCACCCTTCGGCGGCTACAAGCAGTCCGGCCTGGGCCGGGAGATGGGTGTCGCCGGCTTCGAGGAGTACCTCGAGACGAAGACCCTCGCCTTCCCCGCCTGAGACCGCCTGGGCGTGAGCCTGCGAACGCCCAGGGACGAGGTCGAAGGTTGAGGAGCGTCGGCGCTGACCGAGCTTGCGAGGGACGCGCGACGCGTCTCGAAACCCAGTCAGAACCACAGAGACAGTGAGAGAGCCAGCAATGAGATTCCAGGACAAGGTCGCCGTCGTCACCGGCGCGGCGCAGGGCATCGGCGAGGCCTACGCGAAGGCGCTGGCGGCCGAGGGGGCCGCGGTCGTCGTGGCCGACCTCAACGCGGACGCCGGCGAGCAGGTCGCCGAGCAGATCGAGGCCGACGGCGGCCGCGCGATCTTCGTGTCCACCGACGTGTCCAGCCACGAGTCGGCGGCCGCGATGGTGGAGGCGGCCGTGGCGGCGTACGGCGGCATCGACCTGCTGGTCAACAACGCCGCGATCTACGGCGACATGGCCTTCGACCTGCTGATCAGCGTCGACTGGGACTACTACAAGAAGTTCATGAGCGTGAACATGGACGGCGCGCTGGTGATGACCCGCGCGGTCTACCCCGAGATCGCCAAGCGCGGCGGTGGCGCGATCGTCAACCAGTCCTCGACCGCGGCCTACCTCTACTCCGGCTTCTACGGCCTGGCGAAGGTCGGCGTGAACGGGCTGACCCAGCAGCTGGCCCACGAGCTCGGCGGCCAGAAGATCCGCGTCAACGCGATCGCCCCGGGCCCGACCGACACCCAGGCCACGCGCACCCAGGCCGGCGACGCCGCCAAGGACATCGTGCGCAACAGCCTGGCGCTGAAGCGGATGGGCTCGGTCGACGACATGGTCGGCGCCTGCCTCTACCTGCTCTCCGACGACGCGTCCTGGGTGACCGGGCAGATCCTGGCCGTCGACGGCGGCCAGACGTTCCGACTGTGACCGGGACAGGGAGTGAGCCGGTGAGCGCGCCCGTGAAGGTCGGCTTCGTCGGTCTCGGCAACATCGGCAAGCCGATGGCGCTGCGGCTGGCGGCCGCCGACGGCATCGACCTGGGGGTCTACGACGTCGCGACCGTCCCGCTCGAAGAGCTGGCCGCCGCCGGGGCCCACGTGGCCTCGTCGGTGGCCGACCTGGCCGCCGGCGTCGACGTGCTGTGCGTGATGGTGCGCGACGACGACCAGGTCCGCGACGTGATGGGGCAGGTGCTCGGCGTGGCTGGTGACCGGCTGACGGTCGTGGTCCACTCCACCGTCGCACCCGACACCCCGCGCCAGCTGGAGATGAGTGCGTCACGGCACGGGGTGAAGGTGCTCGACGCCCCGGTCTCCGGCGGCGGTATGGGCGCAGCCGAGGGCACGCTGGCGATCCTCGTCGGCGGCTCGGACGAGGCCTTCGCCGCGGCGCGTCCGGTGCTCGACGCGATGAGCACCAAGGTCGTCCACGCCGGTGCCATCGGTGCGGGCACGAAGCTCAAGCTGGCCCGCAACCTGATGCACTTCGTCGCGTTCACCGCCGCCACGGAGGCCCAGCGCCTCGCCGAGGCGGCCGGGCTGGACCTGCGGGCGCTGGGTGACGTGGTCCGTCACACCGACGCCGTCACCGGTGGCCCCGGCGCGATCATGCACCGCGAGACCACGGCGCCGATCGCGCCCGACGACTTCTGGTTCGGCGTCTTCGAGCACGTGGTGGCGCTGGGGGAGAAGGACCTGACCTTCGCGACCGCGCTCGCCGACGAGCTTGGCGTCGACACTCCCTTGGCCAGGCTCGCCCTGGAGCGCCTCGCTCCCGGGTTGGGCATGCCCCACTCCGCACTCGTGAGCGAGGAGAACGCATGAGCAAGTTCGAGGGTCTCCCCGAGATCCGCCGCAAGGGCCTGGAGAAGATGGAGCAGGTCTACGGCTTCGAGATGTCCGACGGCGAGGGCGACTTCTTCCGCTACACCGCCGACCACCTCTTCGGTGACGTGTGGAACCGCCCCGGCCTCTCCGACCGCGACCGCCGACTGCTGCTGATCGGCCTGCTGGCCGGCAAGGGGTACGCCGACGTGCTGGGCATCCAGGTGCCGGCCGCCCTGGCCAACGACGAGCTCGACGCGCAGGCGCTGCGCGAGATCGTCATCATGGTCTGCCACTACGCCGGCTGGCCCGACGGCGCCAAGCTGAACGCGGTCGTCGAGGACGCCATCGGCAAGGCGGAGCGGGCCAAGGCGAAGGCGGCTGCCGCGGAGTGAGGACTGCCGATCTCGAGCCGATCCCGGCCGGTGACCACCGGCTCCACGGAGCGCGGGCGCCCCTCGACCTGGCCGCAGCGGGCTGGGACGAGGAGGAGTGGACCGCCTCGGGAACGGCCGCGTCCCCGAGCGGGGCCGAAGCGGCGTACGCCGTCAGGGTGCTCGTACGCCGACCCGCCGCAGCCTCCGCGAGCGGGACACTGTGCGCGGAGTGGCTCAACGTCAGCTCCGGCGCTGAGGCGGCGCCGGAGTGGACCTACCTCGCTGAGGAGCTGGTGCGCGCGGGGCATGCCTGGGCCGGTGTCTCGGCGCAGGTCGTCGGTGTCTCCGGGGGCGCCGGCTCGGTGGCCGTCGACGGGGGCGCGCCGCCGGCCGCCCCGGGGTTGGTCGGCGCGGACCCGGAGCGCTACGGCCACCTCGTCCACCCGGGTGACGCCTGGTGCCACGACATCTACGTGCAGGTCTCCCGTGCCGTGCGGGACCTGGTCTCGGCCAGCCTGGTGCTGGCGGTCGGCGAGTCGCAGTCGGCCTGCATGCTGGCGCGGCACCTGGTGTCCGTGCACGGACTGGAGTCGCCGTTCGGGGGGTACCTCGTGCACTCCCGCGCCGGGTCGATCCCACGCCGGGTGCCGGAGGCGACGCAGCACACGATGGCCGACGTGCTGGCACAGCGGCCGGGCCGGCTGCCCGACGACCTGGTGCCGACCCTGGTGGTGCAGACCGAGACCGACGTGATCGGGCGGATGCGCTCCCTCCCGGCCCGGCAGCTCGACGGGCCGATGCTGCGGACCTGGGAGGTCGCCGGCACCGCGCACGCCGACAAGTTCCAGATCGACGCCTTCGAGGACCTGCTCGGCTGTCCCACGCCGGTCAACCGGGGGCAGCAGGTCTACGTGCTCCGCGCCGGGTTGCGTGCGCTGGAGGAGTGGGCGCGTGACGGCGCCCCGCCGCCCGCGGCGCAGCCGCTGGTGGTGGAGGGGGGCAAGGGTGCTGAGTCCTACGCCGTCGACGACCTCGGCAACGTGCTCGGTGGCGTGCGCACACCGGCGGTCGACGCGGCGGTCGAGCGGCTCAGCGGGTTCGCCCCGGAGGGCGCGTCCCTGATCTGCCAGCTCTTCGGGTCGACGACGCCGCTGCCGGTCGAGTCGCTGCGGTCGCGGTGGGGGACCGCGGAGCAGTACCTCGCGGCGTACGCGCGGGCGACGGAGGCGATGATCGCGGCCGGGTTCGCCTGTCCGGAGGATCGACAGGCGATCCTGTCCGAGGCGCGGCCCGGGGCCTTGACCGGCAACCAAGACCCTTCTTGAATCGCCGGGTGAGCGCTGTGACCTACGACACCATCTTCCGCGGCGGCCTGTGGTTCGACGGCACGGGTGCCGAGCCGGCCGTGCGCGACCTCGGCATCCTCGACGGCCGCGTCGCCGCCGTGTCCGCGACCCCCCTCGAGGCAGGGCCCGACACCGAGGTGGTGGAGGCCGCCGGGCGCTGGGTGATGCCGGGCATGGTGGACATCCACACCCACTACGACGTCGAGGTCCTCGAGGGTCCGGGTCTCTCGGAGTCGCTGCGGCACGGGGTGACCACGCTGCTCCTCGGGTCGTGCTCGCTCTCGACGGTGCACGTCGACCCGGTCGATGCCGGTGACCTGTTCGGCCGGGTCGAGGCGATTCCGCGCCAGCACGTCATCGGCGCGTTGCAGCGCATCCGCGAGTCCGGCGAGGGCTGGGACGGCCCGTCGTCGTACGTCGCCGCGCTGGAGCGCCGGGCGCTCGGCCCCAACCTGGCGGCGTTCGTCGGCCACTCCGACCTGCGCACCGCGGTGATGGGGCTGGACCGGGCGACCCGCAAGCAGGTGCGGCCCAGCCGCGCCGAGCAGCGGCGGATGGAGCAGATGCTCACCGACGCGCTGGACTCCGGGTTCGTGGGGATGTCGGCCCAGCAGCTGCTCTTCGACAAGCTCGACGGCGACCTGTGCCGCTCGCGCACGTTGCCCTCGACGTACGCGAAGGGCCGCGAGATGCGACCGCTGCGCTCGATCCTGCGTCGGCGCGGTCGGGTGCTGCAGGCCGGACCCGACGCCAGCCACCCGCACACCATCGTCACCCAGGCGCTCGGGTCGATCGGTTGGGGCAAGCAGAAGCCGCTGCGCACCAGCCTGCTCTCAGCCGCCGACATCAAGGCGATCCCGTTCATCATCCACCTGATGAACCTGCTGGGCGGCGTCGTCAACCGCCTCGGCGCCGACTTCCGCTGGCAGCACCTGCCGGTGCCCTTCGAGGTCTACGCCGACGGCATCGACCTGGTGATCTTCGAGGAGTTCGGGTCCGGGGCCACCGCGCTGCACCTGCAGGAGCAGGCGGCCCGTGAGGAGCTCTTCCGCTCCGAGGACTACCGGCGCGCCTTCCGCAAGGACTACGAGTCGAAGTACGGCCCCCGCGTGTGGCACCGCGACTTCTTCGACGCCGAGATCGTCGCGTGCCCCGACGCCTCGGTGATCGGCAAGTCCTTCGGGCAGGTCGGCCTGGAGCGCGGGGGGCTGCACCCCGTCGACGCGTTCCTCGACCTGGTGATCGAGCACGGCACGGCGATGCGCTGGCGCACCACGATCTCCAACCACCGCCCGCGGATCCTGCAGAAGATAGCCCAGAGCCCGCACGTGCAGATGGGCTTCTCCGACGCCGGCGCGCACCTGCGCAACATGGCGTTCTACAACTTCGGTCTCCGGCTGCTCAAGCACGTCCGGGACGCCGAGCGCGCCGGTCGTCCGTTCCTCACCGTCGCCCAGGCCGTGCACCGGGTCACCGGCGAGCTGGCCGAGTTCTACGACATCGACGCCGGGCACCTGCGCGTCGGTGACCGCGCCGACGTGCTCGTCGTCGACCCCGAGCGGCTCGACGCCTCTCTGGAGAAGTACGCCGAGGAGCCGGTCGCCCAGTACGGCGGGCTGTCACGGATGGTCAACCGCAACGACGCCACCGTGCCGTTGGTGATGGTGGCCGGTCAGGTCGTCGTCCGCGACGGCGTACCGACCTCGCTGGTCGGGACTCAGCGGACCGGGTCGTTCCTCCGGGCCGGGCAGCGCTCGAGCATCCCGGCGAGAGCGGAGGCCTCGGGGTCGTCCACGGCCAGCGACCAGGCGTCCTTGACCGCGACCCAGGTCAGCGCGTAGTCGCACTGGAGCTCCTGCTTCGGGAGCCAGGCGGCGGGGTCGTCGTCGCCCTTGGACTGGTTGACCGCGCCGTCGGAGGCGACCAGCACGCCCAGGTCGTTGGCGTAGCGCTCGCGTCGGGCGTCGCTCCACCCGCTCGCCCCTGAGCGCCAGGCCTCCGCCAGCGGCACGACGTGGTCGATCTGCACGGCCTGGGCCTGCGCCGGGTCCTTCATGTCGGTCATGACCAGGCGGGCCCCGGTGTAGGGGTCGACCCAGGTGCCGGCCAGCACGTCGTGGTTGCACGCACCCTGCGGTGCGGTCTCGACGGTGCCGGGCTCGGCGTCGCGCAGCAGCACGTCGTCGCGCTGGTTGCAGCCGTTGCCGTCCACGTCGGCCCATGCCTCGCCGAAGGCGTCGCGGTCGTAGTCGGGGCCGTCGGGCCATCGCTCCACCCGCGGCAACCGCTCCAGCGCCGCCAGCGCCTCGGTGGGGGAGAGCTGCACGACCTCGGGTGCGCCTGGTGCCGGGGTGCCGCCGAGACCGGGTCCGCTGCCGGTCCACGAGTTGATGCCGGCGACGGCCACCACGACGAGCACCGCGACGACGACGATCCCCGGCAGCCTCTTCACGCCCCGAAGGCTCCCACGCACCACCGACACCGGAGCCCGCCGCCCGGGACGTCATGCACCCCGCAGCAGTGGACGTCCCGTCCGTATGACGTCCCACGGCGCCGGCCGCAGATGGTCCGGGAACGACTCAGGCCCCGGTCGGGGGGACCGGGGCCTGGATGCTGGTGGGCGATACTGGGTTTGAACCAGTCTTTTCGCTCGGTGGTCGGTACTGGACTGACCTGCTGAAACACGCCTCTGACCTGCGTTGTTGCGACACAGTATCGCGGCATCCACCGGAACTCAACGGAATCGAATAGGGTGTGTTTTGTCCACGTTGAGTCCACGAACGGATCCCTCATGCCCCGTCCGAAGACCGGTAGGCCGTCCTCCGGCACCGTCGAGAAGCTGCCCTCAGGGCGCTACCGGGTCCGCTTCACCGGCCCCGACGGTGCGCGCCACAAGGCCCCGGTGACGTTCGAGGACGTGAAGGCCGCGCGGCTCTGGCTCGACCGTGAGATGAAGTCGATCGAGAACGACCCCGAGGGTTGGCAGTCGCCCGAGCAGCGGCAGGCCGGACGGAAGGTCCAGGCGCTCACGTTCGGTGAGTACGCCGAGCAGTGGCTGGCCGGTCGCAAGGTCCGAGGTCGCCCGCTGGCCGATCGCACCCGCGATCACTACCGGGACCTGCTTGACCGTCACATCCTGCCGGCGTTCGGCGAGCGAGCCTTGACCTCGATCACGCACGAGCACGTCGACCACTGGTACGAGCGCACGCTGATCGAGCGGCCGACCATGCGGGCCCATGCCTACTCGCTCCTGCGGACCATCCTCGGCACCGCCGTCGACCGCGGGCTGCTCAAGACCGCCAACCCCGCGAAGGTGCGCGGCGCCGGCAACGTCGAGCGATCGCACCGCCCGCGCCCCGCGACCCTGGCCCAGCTCGAGACCATCGCCGCCGAGATGCCCGAGCGGCGTCGGCTGATGATCCTGCTGGCCGCGTGGTGTGCCCTCCGGTTCGGCGAGCTGGCCGAGCTGCGCCGTGGCGACGTCGACACCAAGGCCGGGGTGATCCGGGTACGCCGGGGGGTCGTGCGCGTCAAGGCCACCGAGGAGGACGGGACCACGAGGATGGTCAGGAAGGTGAAGGCCCCGAAGTCGGCGGCCGGTGTCCGTGACGTGGCGATCCCGCCCCACCTCCTGCCCGCCGTGCGCGCGCACCTCCTCGAGCACGCCGCCCCCGGGAAGGACGGACTGCTGTTCCCCGGCCGCATCGAGCACGACGCCGACGGCAAGGTGGTGGCCGTCCATCACCTGTCCTCGACCGCGTTCTACGGCCGCGAGGCGATCCTGACCAAGGACGGTGCGGTGAAGCGGAAGGGGACCGGCTACTACGAGGCCAGGCGGGTCGCAGGCCGCACCGACCTGAAGTTCCACGACCTCCGGCACACCGGGGCCACGCTCGCCGCGCAGACCGGTGCGACGCTGGCCGAACTGATGAACCGGCTAGGGCACTCCACGCCCGGGGCCGCGATGCGCTACCAGCACGCGGCGGCCGAGCGGGACGCCGAGATCGCGCGGCGTCTCTCTGCAATGGTCGAGGTGGCGGGCGAGTGACCCGCGACGACGTTCCCACGGAGGAGTTGGGGCACGACGGTCGCGTCGATCGTCGGCGCCGGAACCCTCAGGGACGCGATGCATTCGGCGCAACGGCGGCCCCCGCCACTGCGGTCGAGCTTCGGTGTGGAGCGCTGACGGGACGCAGCAAGGTCTGCGCCCGCGAGTTGGGCAAGGTCTGGAACGACGACGGCGAGACCACCATCAGCCTGGCGCTGCTCGGACACACTGGTCAGTGGCCGCTAGGCGAGGTGGTGCGCCAGGACGACCGCACTGTGGGAGTCCATTGTCCTCAGCACGGAGCCGCAAGGGTTCATGAGCGGGTGCTCGTCGCCGCTGCGGGATCGACGCGCCGTTTCCTGCGCTTAGACGTGACTGCCGGTCTGATCGGGCTACCCTCGTAGTAGCCAGGCGCGCAGCGCCGGTCAGCCCAGGCGGACACCGCCCCTTCCCGGTAGGGCCCGGACCAACTTCGCATCCCCGAAGAGGTCCACATGACAACCGGAAGGCCCTGGCTCAGCCAGCAGGACGCTGCTGCATATCTCGGCGTCACCGATCGCACCATCAGGAACTACATCGCCCGCGGGCTCCTGCCCGCGCATCGCATCCGCGGCTCGAGGTCCATCAGAATCGCTCGCGCCGACCTCGAGGCGCTTCTACGTCCCATCCCGGCCGGAGGTGGCCCGGATGCTGCCTGAGTACGACGACAGAGCCCGCCCGGTGACCACTCCGGACGGGCTCACGATGTCGACCATCACCGACGACGCACTCAGTCTTCCACGTTCGACCGACACTCCTCTCGTCGCGCGCTGCGGTGCTTGCGGGCACGCGATCTGGGCGCCCGAGAGTGTCGGGGTCGGCCTAGGCAGGAGGTGCCGCCGCGGCCGCTCACGCGCCGTTCGTGAGACACGGGTGGCGGCATGACGTTCACCAAGGTCGCCGACGACTTCAACGATCGCCCAGACCTGCTCCTGTGCTCGAGATCGGCCCGGTTGTTGCACATCGAGGCCCTGGTCTACTGCAACCGCCACCTGACCGACGGCCGGCTCCCGGCCGCGGTGCTCGGCCGGATCTCTGACGCCGACGACCCCGTCGCCGACGCGCAAGAGCTCGAGGCCGCAGGCGTCTGGGAGCGGGTCGACGACCGATCGTGGTCGATCGACTGGCGCGACCAGGAGCCGAGCGAGGACGTGCGGATCCGCAGGGACAACAGCGCCCAGCGGTCACGCCGCTACCGCCGTCACGTCGCCGGCAACCACGACCTGTGCGACCCGAAGCGATGCAGGGAAGCAGCAGCCGTCACGCGTGACGAACAGCGTGTCGTACACAGTGACGCAACGCGTCGCGACACGGTGTACGACACGCCCTCCCTCCCTTCCCGGCCCCCCAGGCCGAGGAAGGGAGTAGGTGGCGGTGGCGAGCGGCCCGAGGGGCGCTGCCCACACCTCTACCCGCTCGACGACGACGGGGACACCGGGTGCCCGAAGTGCACCGCCGCCTCCTACGCGAGGGCGGCTCAATGAGCTGGTGGCCGGTGGACTCCGACGACGCACGTGAGTACGCCGAGCGCGACCAGACCGCGCACCGCCCTGACTGCGAAGGCGGATGGCTGCCCGATCACCCGGACGGCCGCCCGCGTCCTTGCCTCGAATGCCGCCCGCACCTGGCCGCCGCTGATGACGGCCACGTCACGCACCGCGCCACCCTCACCAGCCGCCAGCGAGAGGACCAGCACCAGTGACCACCGCGCCCCTGCCCGGCCGCCCCTGCTGCCCGCACTGCGCGCACGGACACCCAGGAGGCGGCAGGTGACAGCCGAAGTCGTCGACCGGCTCGCGGTCATCCTCGACGGAGGGAACATCATCCTCACGCCCAGTGCCTGCGCCCTTCTCGCGCGGTGCCTCGATCGGCTCGAGTCCCACGAGCGGCGCACCGTCGGCGCACGTCTGGGGCGCACCACCTCACTGCTTCGCACCACCTTGCGAGACGCCGGCCGCGCTGCCATGTCCGACCCGGGACCAGCGGACGTCCGCGACCGCCAAGACGCCCCATGGTCGAAACCACATGACCACGCAGGAACCGACGAGGTGCTCGTGAACACCAAGACCGCCGCCGAACGGCTCGGCGTCTCCGAGAGGCACGTCAGGCGTCTCATCGCCGACGACCAGCTCGGCCGGCCGCTGAGGGCCGGCACGGTCCTGTTCGTGACCGCGTCCGCCGTCGACGACCTGCGCATCACACGCCAGCTCAGGAAGTAGGACCCCTCATGCCCAGCACCAGCCCCGGGAACCCCACCCTCAACGGTCAGCAGGTCACCCTGCACCACCTCATGAACGCGCCGCTGGTCATCCAGCGGCGTCTGAACGAGCTCGTCCACCGGCGCATGGTGGGCGGCCGGCTCCTCACCGGCCGCGTCGACGCCACCGGCTCCGGCTCGGCAATCTTCCAGGCCTCTCAGCCGATCTTCGCCAACGACAACGCCCAGCGCCTCACCGAGCTCTCCGAGTACCCGCTCACCGACGACAGCGAGGCCGCCCCCTCCATCGTGTCCACCGACAAGTGGGGTCTGGCCGGCATCATCTCCGACGAGGCCATCGCACGGAACCGCCTCGACGCCTTCAACCAGAAGATGTCGCGACTGGCCAACACCGTCGTCTGGGGCTTCGACAGCATCGCCCTCTCAGCGATCGCCACGACCGTCCTCGAGTCCACCGACGCCGCCGCCGTCTGGGGGACCGCCAGCGCCGACCCCCTGCTCGACGTCATGCTCGCCAAGGCCGCCATCGACGAAGAGGACGCCGGCTACGAGGCAGACACCATCGTCGCCACCCCCACGAAGTGGGCCCAGCTCGTCGCCGCGACCAAGGTCCTGGAGGCATCGCCCCGCGAGGCCGCCGACTCCAACGTCCTGTCCGGCAACATGATCCGCTTCGCCGGCCTGAACATCCTCAAGACCAACCATCTCCCCGGCGGCAAGGAGGTCATGGTCCTGGACTCCCAGGCCCTCGGCTCGGTCGTCTGGGAGGACCGCGGGGGTCGCGGCGGCCCGGCTGGATGGATGGGTGACCCGTCGTCCGTCGCCGGCTGCGAGACGCGCGTCTTCCGCCCTGAGGGCATCGACGGGTACCGCATCGAGGTCCGTAAGGTCCAGGTGCCGTGGGTCCAGGAGCCCAGCGCCGCCCGCTTCATCGACGGCGTCTCCGCGTGACGATCCCGACGCCGTCCGACCCAGAGCCCGAGGAGCAGCTCGGCCCCCGTTACCCCACGGCGCCGACAAGCCGGACGAGGTACGGGCAGCTGCGCCAGGGCCCTGACGGCACCGCGGAGCTCATCGTGCTCGACGCGGACGGGGTCACGCAGAAGCGGATGGTGCCCACCCCTGACGGCAACGGATGGATGCCAGCACCCACCACCCCATGAGCTCGACGACGACGCACTGGGATCGGCCCGGGCGGCACTTCCGTGTCGGTGGAGTCTTGGTCGCCAACCAGTGCGCCGTCGTCGATCGCCCCTGTGGCCGGCGAGCGGGCGGACGACCCTCGCCGGCCACAGGCCACTAGGAATCCGGACCCGCGCGGGTCGCGGGGGGCAAAAAATTCAGCGCGTCAACAGCGCGGAGGGCAAGCCCGCCGCGTCTCTCCCCCCGACCGTTCGATGTCACGCTAAGGAAGCAGGCAGGTCATGGCTGACGAGGAGATCGGCCTTCGGGCCACACTGAAGGACCGCCGCGAGACCCTCGCCGGGCTCGAGCAGATCGAGCGCGGCGTCGGTGACGTCGGCCGCGAGGCCGAGATCGCCGGCAGGCGGGCGGGGTCCGGAGCTCGCGGGTTCGAGCGCGCCGGCCGTGCCGGGCGGGTCATGGTCCGCGGTCTCGCCGTCGGTGCCGCGGCCCTCACCGGCGCGTCCTACGTGGCCTTCCGGTTCTCCCAGGACGCCGTCAGCAAGGCGTCGGACCTCTCGGAGACCATCAACAAGTCGAACGTGATCTTCGGCCGCAACGCTGCCGCGATGCGGAAGTGGGCCCGCTCCGCCGACACCGACCTCGGCCTCGCGAAGAACGCTGCGCTCGGCACCGCCGCGACCTTCGGCGACATGTTCTCTCAGATCGGGTTCACCTCCGACGCCTCCGCGCGCATGTCCCGCGACGTGGTGCAGATGGCCGCCGACTTCGGGTCCTTCAACAACCTCGAGACCGAGGACGTCCTCGACAGGATCTCTGCGTCCTTCCGGGGCGAGTTCGACTCCCTGCAGGCCATCATCCCGAACATCAACGCCGCCCGCGTCCAGCAGGAGGCGCTGAACCGGACCGGCAAGGAGAGCGTCGACCAGCTCACCGCCCAGGACAAGGCGCTCGCCACCCTCGCGATCCTCCACAAGGACGGCGCCCGCGCCATGGGCGACTTCGAGCGCACCAGCGACGGCCTCGCGAACACCCAGAAGATCGTCAACGCCCAGTACGAGAACGCCACCGCCAAGCTCGGCCGCGAACTCCTCCCGCTGCAGCTGGAGTTCACCCGGTGGCTCTCCCGCGAGGGCATCCCCACCCTCGACCGGTTCGCCACCTGGTTCCGCGACGAGGGCGTGCCGGCCATCGGCGACTTCGCCGACGACATGCGCCCGCTCGCAGAGGAAGTCATCCCTGCCGCCGGGTCGGCGCTCGGCACCGTCCGTGACGCCCTCAAGGACGCTGCGCCCTACGCGAAGGACCTCGTCGGGTTCTTCAACGACATGCCCGACTGGGCCAAGAAGGGCGCCGTCCTCGGCGGCGCCGGGCTGCTGCTCGGCCGCAAGCTCCGCAGCGGCAACCCCTCAGGCGGCCTGACCGGCATCGTGTCCAAGGCCTCACCAGTGCCCGTGTACGTCGTCAACGGCCTCCCCGGCGTCGACGGCACCCGAAGCCCCAAGACCAAGGGCCCGAAGGCCGTCCCGCTCATCTCCGGGCCCGCCGCCGTCCTCACCGGCGCCACCATCGTCTCCGCCATCGGCACCACTGGCGTCATGAAACTGTTCGACCGCTGGGCGCCCGAGTCCCCGCTGCGAGGCAGCCCGTCACTGGGCGGCAACGCCACCCCGCCCGGCACGACGCTCGACGACATCACCAGCAGCGACCCCCTCGGCCTGAACCGCATCTTCGGCGGCGACGACGAAGACACCCCCCGCAACCCCTGGGGCGTGCAGAAGGCCATTCAGACGCTGTCCGGCACCATCCGCGACCTGATCGACGACGCCGACGGCGGCCGCAACGCCTCCGAGCAGCTGTTCCGCGAGCTCACCGGCCTCGACCGCCAGTTCACCCCCGAGATCCGGCTCGAGGGCACCGAGACCGCCAGCCGGCAACTCACCCGGCTACAGCGCGAAGCCAACAGCATCCTGACGACCGTCAGCGGCCTCGTCGGGTTCGGCAACCCCGTCTCACCCAACCGCACCCCCCGCCGAGCCCACGGCGGCCGCGTCCGCGCCGGACAGACCGTCCTGGTCGGCGAACACCGCGCCGAGCTGTTCAAGCCCGAGGTCAACGGCACCATCCTCCCGCGCGTCCCCGACCCCGAGACCCTCGACGACGACCTCGGCGTACAGCCACCCACCCCCATCCAGCTCCGCATCGACATCGACGGCCAGCAGATCAAGGACGTCGTGGTCCGACGCATCAGCACCGAGATGGCCCGCCAGTGACCACCACCCGCGGACTCCGCCTCGCCCACAGCGTCATCGACCTCATCCACGCCCTCGACCTCGCCCAGACCCTCGACACCCCCGAAGCCCAACGCGCCGTCGCCACCGCAGCACAAGGTCTCGTCGACGCCGGCCTCTTCGATGTCGTCATCAGCGACAACGGCCGCCACGGCCTCGAGCTCCGACCCTTCCTCGAAGCCGTCGCGCTCCCCGCCCTCGTCCTCACCCGACGTCTCGGCGCCGCCACCGGCCACCCCCTCGACGAGGTCCTCGCCGACCTACGCCACGCACTCGAGACCACACGCCACAGCGCCGACTAGCTCCCCAAGGACGCCAGCACGGTCCCGACCGCGGTCATCAGCAGTCCGAGCATCTCCCACAAGACCCGCCGCTGCGTCCGATCCCGCCGCGCACGAGCCGAAGCCGCCTGCACGCGCAGCGAGTCCGCCAGACCTTCCAAGGCCAGGCGATGCAGACGCTGCTGCTCCTCCCATGACTCCGCGGCGAACTCTTCACGCTGACGCAAGTAGTCCGTGACGTACTCCGCCAACTCGAGGGTGTCCGGGTCGGCACCGCCGTGCGCCGGGCGCCCCCAGGTGCCGTGCTCGTACTGGAACCGGTCCTGCTGCACCCTCGTGCGCGACCGCCACTTGAACGACTTCAAGTCCCGACGCCACGGGTTCTCCCGACGCTGCAGGTCGCGAGGCACCCGGAACGACTCCGCCTCCTCCGGCTCATCGCGCCACTCCTGCAACAGCGCCCACGCCGCCAACACCACACCGAGCAGAGACAGGACCACGCCACCGAGAGCCACGGCCCGAACCTTCCACACCGACGGGCCGCTGTCGCCCCAGAACATCCACAGGGGGTGGTCCTGGCAGGGGTCGGTGGGGGTGAGGTCAGGCCGCAGACCGGGGCAGATGTCTGGTGAGCCCTCGAAGAGCCACGCCTCGCCAGTTCCCTTGGTCGCGCCACTCGCCGAGCAGGTCGAGGTCGTCGACGTAGTCCTCGAGTCGCTCGAGGCAGTCGAGCAGCTCGAGCGGCGGTGTGTCGAGGCTGACCCGCACCTCGACGCCACGCGCATCGGCGTACTGCACGACCTCGACCGGGGCGCCCGCGACCTTGAGTTCATCGTGCTGCACCTGGCGCACGGTGAAGCCGGCGCTCTCGAAGCCCGCCAGACGGCGCCCGACTCGTCGTCTGTCCCGGTCAACGCGGCGGTCCTGTTCCTCCGCGTGGTCGCGGTGCTGGTCCTCGCGGATGTAGGCGTGCGCCGTCCTGACGTTGCAGGTGGAGCACTTCAGGTCGAGCAGGCATCGCCACCCAGGCTGATGCTCGGTGTAGATGCCCGAGGCCTGCAGGTCGAAGAGGCGGCTCCGCACCCACTCTGCGTCTGTCTCCCAAGGCGCGTAGCGCTTGGCCGGGCCGTTGTATCGCGCGGAGACCGTGCGGACCGTGCCGCATTCGCAGCACAACGCGGTAAGCCGCTCGGGCGCCTGCTGGTCGGTCACAGCCGGATCACCGCCGACCTGTCGGAGAGGTCCAAGCATGTCGGACAGTGGTCTCTGCGTGGAACGACGACCGCGGGACCCACAGGTCCTGCACTGACTCGGACTATGACACCGCAGATTGCTCGGACTTCCCCGCCTCCGGAAGCCTTCACGCGGGCGTACCCCTCGTCAGTCCAGAACAGGTGACGACGGCGGCGTCGGTACTCCCACGACGGGGCGGCCGCCACGGACAGGTTTGGGGCAGAGGCGCACTGGTCGGTGGTCATGCCTCGACCCGCACCGGCTTGGTGACCTGCTGTGCCCTTCGCAGGGTGTCGGCCGCGCGAACCAGCGCCAGGCCGAGCTCGTGCGCGGCGGCCTCGTCGAGCAGGTCCCCGGCCACCATGACACCGGGTCGTGCGTCGGCGTCGTCGGGCTGGAACAGGCGCACGGGGAGCGCACCCCACATCGAGCCGAGGTCACGGCCTGAGTGCGGGCGAGGGCCGTCGTGGTGGCGCGATGTGCACCAGACTGGGCACGGAGTGATCGTCGTCGTGGACATGAGTGGCGGTTCCTCTCGAATCGAGTAGGGGCCGTCCCGTTCTGTCCACATCCGTTCCACGGACGAGAAGCAGATCGGCCCCTGACTTGCGTTTTCGCAGGTCAGGGGCCGAATCGGTCTGGTGGGCGATACTGGGTTTGAACCAGTGACCTCTTCCGTGTCAAGGAAGCGCGCTACCGCTGCGCCAATCGCCCGGGTCTTGAGTTGTGGTGGGTCTGGAGGTGGGTACGGGATTTGAACCCGTGTACACGGATTTGCAGTCCGTTGCCTCGCCTCTCGGCCAACCCACCGTGGAGGCCAAACACTGGAGAGACCTCTCCGAGCGGACGACGAGGCTCGAACTCGCGACCTCAACCTTGGCAAGGTTGCGCTCTACCAACTGAGCTACGTCCGCTTGTTCCTCCGGGGCTTCCCGGCGAACGACAGGAACAGTAGCCCATGCCCCAGACCGCGCCAAATCCAGGTGTCCTCGGCGTTTCGTGGGTGCGAACGGAGTCCCCGGAGCAGCACCCGGAGGAGTGTCTGCGGCCCTGTCCGGCGAGCCCTACAGTGACGCCCATGCACGCCTGGGTGGACGGTTCCCTGCTCCCCGACCCGCACGCGAGGGCCGTCCGGGTCACCGACCACGGGCTGACGGTCGGTGACGGGGTCTTCGAGACGCTGAAGGTCGTGGACGGTCGTCCGTTCGCGCTCGGCCCGCACCTGGACCGGCTCGAGCGCAGCGCGACCGGCCTCGGGCTGGACGCGCCGGACCGGGACGCGGTCCTCGCCGGCGTACGCGCGGTGCTCGACGCGGCCCACCTGCCGCTGGGTCGGCTGCGCATCACTGTCACCGGGGGGCCGGCGCCCATGGGGAGCGGTCGCGGGGACGAGGGGCAGACGATCACCGTCGTCGCTGACGAGATGCCGCCGACCGCGCCCAGCGCGGCGATCGTCACCGTCCCCTGGCCGCGCAACGAGCGTGGCGCCACGGCGGGCCTGAAGACCACGTCGTACGCCGAGAACGTCATCGCCCTGGCGCACGCCAAGTCCCAGGGGGCCGACGAGGCCGTCTTCGCCAACACCGTGGGCGACCTGTGCGAGGGCACCGGGTCCAACATCTTCTACGTCGTCGACGGCGAGCTCCGCACCCCGACCCTGGCCAGCGGCTGCCTGGCCGGAGTCACGCGGGCGCTGGTGCTGCAGTGGTGCGGTGGCCTCGAGGTCGATGCCCCGCTGGGGCAGGTGGCCACACGGGCCGACGAGGTGTTCCTCGTCTCCACCACGCGCGACGTCCAACCGGTGCTGCGCTGGGACGGCCGCACCTGGGCGGAGCCCGGCCCGATCACGCGCGCGGCCGCGGCGACGTGGGCCGAGCGCGAGCCCGAGGGGTACTCCCTCTGACCCGTCTTCCGGTCGGATCAGCCGCGCGGCTGCAGCAGGTCCTCGACCAGCGCGTCGAGGTCCAGGTGGGCGGACTCGGTGCCCCAGGGCACCAGTGAGAGCGAGCGCCCCAGGAAGTCGTCGAGGTCGGCCATCTCCAAGCGGAGGACGAGCCGGCCGGACGGCGCCTGCAGCCGGATGACCACAGCCTCCTCGAGCGTGGCCGTGAGCGCCGGCCAGATCATGACGTCACCGTCACCGACCGGGCTGTTCGCCCCGGTGACCAGCAGCTCGCGGGCCACCATCCAGGTCACGTCGCCGTCGGAGGCGTGGAAGACCAGCGCCACGGCGTACGGGTCCTCGGGGTCGTAGACCATGGACACCGGCAGCTGACCGCCGCGCTCGCCGGGCGACTCCAGGCAGGTCATTCGCACCTCGGAGACGAGGACGGTGAGCGGCCCGCTGCGCAGGGGCTCGGAGTGGTTCGGCATCGGTCCTCCTGGATGGTCCCGGGAGGCGGCCGGGCGGCCGTCTCTGTGGAGGGGACGCCGTTCCCATCGGCTCATGACGCGGAGACCTTCAGGAGTTTTCGCGATCGTGGCCGACGTGGCCGCAGCACCTGTCTCGGGACGGCTGGATCCGTGCGTCGATGCCGATGCGGGGGAGCGGTCCGCCATGCGCTACAGTCGGCCACCGCACGGGCGATTGGCGCAGTGGTAGCGCGCTTCGTTCACACCGAAGAGGTCACTGGTTCGAACCCAGTATCGCCCACCGTTGCTTGGTTCCCTCGGCGTTGCCGGGGTGGTAGCGCGGCTCTGCCGTCGCACCGAAGAGGTCACTGGTTCGAACCCAGTATCGCCCACCGTTGCTTGGTTCCCTCGGCGTTGCCGGGGTGGTAGCGCGCGAATCCGCTGATCAGGGGGCCTTCGCCGTCTTGGTCAGTACGTCGGTCACGCGCCGCCGGCCCTGTTCCGTGGCATGGTGGATCCATGCGACTCCAGCGCACGGCGTACGCCGCGGTCGTCCCGCTCCTGCTGACGGCCCTGGCCGGGTGCGGCTCGGACACGGCGGAGACCGCGGCCGACGACGCCGGCCCCACGGCGTCGGCGACCACGAGCGAGGACCCGACGACCGAGCCCTCCGCCGAGGTCAGTGACGAGCCCAGCGCGGAGCCCTCCGTCGACCCCGACCCTGCCGTGGTGACCGGGATCGACGGCACCTTCGACGCCGACGCCCTCACCGTGACCGTCGAGGTGCCCGAGCTGGTGGCCAGCGACCGGGTGCTGCTGATGTACAACCAACAGAAGCGCGACGTGCGCATCGCGGTGGAGTCGATCCTGGTCGGCGACGAGCCCCGCATCAACGCGGTGTGGACCGACTACAACCGCGAGATGAGCGGCCGGGTCAAGGACGTGGAGTCCACGTGGGACCTCGACGCCGGGACGATCACCTTCGTGCTGCGCGACAAGCTCAACGGCACGCAGGCCACCGTGGCAGCGATCGGGCTCGGCCCCAAGGACCGGTACCCGGTCGAGCCGCCTGCCGACGCGGTGAGCACCACGATCAAGCGCAGGTGAGCGCGCGCCTGCGGGCGCATATCGAGTAGGGAACCGCCAGAGGCGGTCGATACCCTGCACGCACGCCCGGGACCGGGCGTGGAACCCACCGAACAGGAGCACCGCTGTGTCCGAGCTGAGCATCGTCCGCGTCCACGCCGAGGAGCGTCAGGACCGGACGGTCACCACGGGCACCAAGGCGTGGGAGCTGTTCAAGGACGAGACCGAGGTCGTCGCCGCCCGCGTGGTCTCGACGGGCTCGACCGACCCGCAGCTCAAGGACCTCTCCTACGTCCTCGCCGAGGGCGACGTCGTCGAGTCGGTCCCGATCGACTCCAAGGACGGCCACGACATCCTGCGCCACTCCACCGCGCACGTGATGGCGCAGGCGGTGCAGCAGCTCTTCCCCGAGGCCAAGCTCGGCATCGGCCCGCCGGTCACCGACGGCTTCTACTACGACTTCGACGTCGAGAAGCCGTTCGTCCCCGAGGACCTCGCCAAGATCGAGACCGCGATGCGCAAGATCATCAAGGAGGGTCAGCGCTTCGAGCGTCGCGTCACCACCGACGCCGACGCGATCAGCGAGCTCCAGGACGAGCCCTACAAGATCGAGCTCATCGAGCTCAAGGGCTCCGGCAACGCCGAGAGCGCGGCCGAGGGCGCGAGCGCCGAGGTGGGCGCGGGCGAGCTGACCATCTACGACAACGTCCGCCGCAACGGCGACGTCGCCTGGTCAGACCTGTGCCGCGGCCCGCACCTGCCCACCACCAAGCGGATCCCCGCCTTCAAGCTGATGCGGTCGGCGGCGGCGTACTGGCGCGGCGACGAGAAGAACAAGATGCTGCAGCGCATCTACGGCACCGCCTGGGAGTCCAAGGAGGCGCTCGAGGAGCACCTGCACCGCATCGAGGAGGCCGAGCGCCGCGACCACCGCAAGCTCGGCCGCGACCTCGACCTGTTCTCCTTCCCCGACGAGATCGGCTCGGGACTCGCGGTCTTCCACCCCAAGGGCGGTGTGATCAAGCGCGTCATGGAGGACTACGTCCGCCAGCGCCACATCGAGGAGGGCTTCGAGTACGTCGGCACCCCGCACCTGACCAAGGACCAGCTCTTCTACACCTCCGGTCACCTGCCGTACTACGCCGACACCATGTTCCCGCCCATGGAGTTCGAGGGCTCGAACTACATGGTCAAGCCGATGAACTGCCCGATGCACAACCTGATCTACCGCTCGCGCGGCCGGTCCTACCGAGAGCTCCCGCTGCGGCTCTTCGAGTTCGGCTCGGTCTACCGCTACGAGAAGTCCGGGGTCGTGCACGGCCTGACCCGCGTGCGCGGCCTGACCCAGGACGACTCGCACTCCTACGTCACCAAGGAGCAGGCGCCGGCTGAGATCAAGCACCTGCTCGACTTCGTGCTCGGGCTGCTGCGCGACTTCGGCATCGACGACTTCTACCTCGAGCTCTCCACCCGTGACGACTCCAAGCCCGACAAGTTCGTCGGCTCCGAGGAGGACTGGGAGGTGGCCACCAAGGTGCTCGAGGACGTCGCCGTCGCCTCCGGCCTCGAGCTGGTGCCCGACCCGGGCGGGGCCGCGTTCTACGGCCCGAAGATCTCGGTGCAGGCACGCGACGCGATCGGCCGGACCTGGCAGATGTCGACCATCCAGTACGACTTCAACCAGCCGGCGCGTTTCGAGCTCGAGTACAACGGCGCCGATGGCGCCAAGCACCAGCCGGTGATGATCCACTCGGCCAAGTTCGGCTCCCTGGAGCGCTTCTTCGGGGTGCTCGTCGAGCACTACGCCGGCGCCTTCCCCCCGTGGCTCGCGCCGGTCCAGGTCGAGGCGATCCCGATCGCCGAGCGGCACGTGGACTACCTCTACGACATCGCCAGGCGGATGAAGGTCCAAGGCCTGCGCGTGGAGGTCGACGACTCCGACGACCGGATGCAGAAGAAGATCCGCAACGCGCAGCTGCAGAAGGTGCCGTTCATGATGATCGCCGGCGACGACGACGTCGAGAAGGGCGCTGTCTCCTTCCGCTACCGCGACGGCCGCCAGGACAACGGCGTGCCGATCGAGGAGGCCATCGCCCGGGTCGCGGCCGCGGTGGCCTCGCGCGAACAGGTCTGACCGGGGTCTCGTGGCTCGCTCCGCTCGCACCTCGACCAGCGGGTGGGCTCTGGTCCTGGCGCTGACCCTCTCCGCATGCGGCGGAGGGTCGGTGCCAGGGCCGCCGAGCGCGACGCGGGAGCCGCGGGTGCAGGCGCCCGCGCCCTTCCCGGCGATCGGCGACGGCGTCCTCGAGGGCGAGGTGGGCGCCGACGGCCTGCGCCTGGAGGACGTCGAGGCCATGCGCGACCTCGCCGACGCCGCCGAGCAGCTCGCGGGGGAGCAGCCGACGATCGCGGCCCGCGACGGCTCACCCGTCCTCGGTGGCGACATCTCCTGGCCCCAGTGCCCCAAGGGCATCGGCATCCCGCAGCGACGCACGCTCGGCCTGCCGATGCCCACCCCCGACATGGAGTACGTCGTCGTCGGGCTGACCAACGGGCCCGGTTTCTACCCCAACCCCTGCCTGGCCGACCAGGTCGCGTGGGTGCGGGAGCGGGGCCTGCTGCTGTCGGCGTACGCGGTGCTGAGCTACCCCGACGAGGAGGCGTTGGAGCGCTTCGGGGACGACGGGCCGCACGACGGCGGCTCCGCCCTCGGTGCCCTGCGCAACGTGGGCTACCAGCAGGCGCTCTACAACGTCCGCTCCATGCGTGCGGTCGACCTGGACACGCCCATGGTGTGGCTGGACGTCGAGCCCGTCGCGCTCTTCGAGTGGTCCGGGGACCCGCTCGCGAACGCCGCGATCGTCGAGGGCGCCCGTCGCGGCTACGAGGACGCCGGCTACCGGGTCGGCGTCTACTCCACCCCGTACCTCTGGGAGCAGATCGTCGGCGACCTGGCGCTCGGCGTGCCGGAGTGGCGCGCCGCGGGGGAGACCTCGCGCGCGGAGGCGCTCGAGCGCTGCGGCGCCGACTGGTCGATCCAGGGCGGGGAGCCGGTCATGGGTCAATGGCTGCAGGCGAGCCGGGACCACAACGTCACCTGCCCGGGTGTCTCGCGGGACCTGGGGCGGTGGTTCGCTTCTACCCGCGGGTAACGATAAATGCGACACGCTGTCGCGCGTACCTATTTACACGGACACCGTGTCGCACTAACGTCTCCTCATCGACGACGACGTCTCCCCACGAGGTGATGAGTGATGACCGCGACGCAGATGCCCTCCCCGAGCCACCAGGCCGCTCCGACCCACGAGCCGACCTACGAGCAGCGCCTGCAGACCCTGTCCGAGGCCTCCGTGCACCAGCACTTCGACGCCTTCAAGGACATCGCCTGGGACCACCCGGACTACGCGATCGACCCCCGGGACCGGCGCTGGATCCTGCCCACCGCCGACGTGCTGGGCCGCACCGAGTGGTACCGCTCGCTCCCCGAGGACGAGCAGGTCCGCATCGGCCTCTACCGCCAGGCCAACGTCACCAAGGTCGGCCTGCAGTTCGAGCAGATCCTCATCGCCGGGCTGATGAACTACGCCTTCTCGCTGCCCAACAACAGCGCGGAGTTCCGCTACTCCACGCACGAGGCGACCGAGGAGTGCCACCACACGCAGATGTTCCAGGAGTTCGTGAACCGCTCCGGCCAGGACGTCAAGGGCGGCACCCTGCTGTTCCGGATGCTCGCGCCAGTGTTGCCGCTGTTCGCGAAGTGGGTGCCGTTCGGCTTCTTCTACGGCGTGCTCGCCGGCGAGGAGCCCATCGACCACGTGCAGAAGTCGATCCTGCGCGCCGGCGACGACATGCACCCCCTGCTGCAGCGGATCATGCAGATCCACGTGGCCGAGGAGGCGCGCCACATCGGCTTCGCCCACCAGTACCTCGAGCACAAGGCCCCGCGCCTCAAGCGTGGGGAGCGGTTCGTGCTGAGCCTGCTCGTCCCGGTGATCATGCGGTGGCTGTGCAACGAGATCCTCGTCCCCAGCAAGCGCGCCCAGCGCGACATGGGCATCCCCGAGGACGTCATGAAGCAGGTCTACTGGGACGCCCCGGAGTCCAGGAAGTTCCTGCGCGACCTGTTCGGCGACGTCCGGATGCTCGCCGAGAACACCGGCATGATGAACCCCGTCTCGCGCCGCGTCTGGCGGGCCATGGGCATCGACGGTCGCGCCTCGCGCTTCCGCAGCGAGCCCGCATCCGCGGCCGCCTGAGCAGGAGCGCCCCGCCGTGCCGTACGTCGTCACCCAGTCGTGCTGCTCGGACGCCTCGTGCGTCCTGGCCTGCCCCGTCAACTGCATCCACCCCGCGCCCGGCGACCCCGACTTCGCCACCGCGGAGATGCTCTACATCGACCCCGACGGGTGCGTCGACTGCGGCGCCTGCGCGACCGCCTGCCCGGTGGACGCCATCAAGCCGCACACGCTGCTCAGCCCGGCCGAGGAGCCGTTCCGGGCGCTGAACGCGGAGTACTTCGCGGTCTTCCCACACGCCGACCGCACCCCGGTCGCGGTGGTCCCGCCCCAGCGCCGGCTGCGTGAGCGTCGCCCGGTGCGGGTGGCCGTGGTCGGCGCCGGCCCGGCCGGGCTGTACGCCGCCGACGAGCTGCTCAAGCACCCCGAGCTGCGCGTGGACGTGCTCGACCGGTTGCCGACGCCGCACGGCCTCGTCCGCGCCGGCGTGGCCCCGGACCACCAGCGCACGAAGCAGACCGAGCGGCTCCTTGCGCAGATCGAGGACCAGCCCGGCTTCGGCTACCTGCTGGGTGTCGAGGTCGGCAAGGACCTGTCGCGTGCCGAGCTCGACGAGCGCTACGACGCGGTCATCTGGACCGTAGGGGCGTCGGCGGACAAGCCGCTCCGTGTCCCCGGCGAGGACCTGCCCGGCTCGCTCTCGGCGACCGAGGTCGTCGGCTGGTACAACGGGCACCCCGACCACCAGGACCTCGCCGTGGACCTCGGTCACGAGCGGGTCGTGGTCGTGGGCAACGGCAACGTGGCCCTCGACGTCGCTCGCGTGCTCACGCTGGATCCCGAGCGGCTGCGCGGGACCGACATCGCCGGTCTGCCCTGGGCCCAGCTGGCGCAGAGCCGGGTCCGCGAGGTCGTGGTCCTGGGTCGTCGTGGCCCCGCCCAGGCGGCGTTCACGCTGCCCGAGCTCGTCGGCCTGGTGGCGTTGGCCGAGGAGGGCTTGGTCGACGTCGTCGTCGAGGCCGGTGGTGCGGACCTGCCCGCGGACACCCCGGTGGGCCGCCAGCTCGCCCGCCTGCGCGACCTCACCCCCGACCCGTCCCGGCGTCGCATCGTGCTGCGCTTCCTCACCCAGCCGCTCGCCGTGCTCGGGGAGGACCGCGTGCGCGGCCTCGAGGTCGAGCGCACCACCCTCGAGCCCGGGCCCGACGGCACGCTCCGCGCGGTCGGCACCGGGGAGACCGAGGTGCTCGACTGCGGCCTGGTCCTGCGTGCCGTGGGCTACCACGGTCGCGAGGTCGCCGACCTGCCCTACGACCCGGCCACCGGCACCGTGCCGAGCGACGCAGGGCGGGTCGAGCCCGGCACCTACGTCGCCGGCTGGGTCAAGCGGGGACCGACCGGCTTCATCGGCACCAACAAGTCCTGCGCCCAGGAGACCGTCTCCCGGCTGCTCGACGACCTCGACGCGGGACTGGTCACCCCTCCCGCGCGCGACGCCGACGACCTCGGGGCGCTGCTGGCCAGCCGGGGCGTCACGGTGCTCGACCTCGCCGACTGGCGCGCCCTGGACGCCGAGGAGCGTCGACGCGGCGCCACCAGCGGTCGGGTCCGGGCCAAGATCGTGGACCGCGAGGAGATGCTCCGCGTGGCGGTCGAGGCACGTCGCGAGCGCGTCACCCGATCCCGGTACTCTTCGAGGCCGAAGGCGCGGAGCACGCGCTGACCCGATCCGAGGCGACGTCCGGGAGGAGCCAGGCATGCCGACCAGCCCGGTGCGCTCGGACGGTGGGTCGGCCGCTCGTCAGGGCGGTCGCCAGGACGGACGGCAGGCCCGCTGGGACCGGCACAACCAGGAGCGCCGTCAGCAGATCCTCGACGCGGCGATCGCGGTGGTCGAGGCCCACGAGCCGGGCGCCGAGGTGCACGTCCAGCAGATCGCCGAGCGCGCGGGCCTGAGCCGCACGGTCGTCTACCGGCACTTCTCCGACCGGGCCGACCTCGACCGCGCCGTGCAGACCGCCATCGTCGACGACCTCTCCGGCGAGCTGCTGCCCGCGGTCACGCTCGACGGCACGATCCCGCAGATCATCGAGCGGATCGTGTCCACCTACGTCAGCTGGGCGGTGGCCCACCCGGCCCTGCACCGGCTCGCCGAGCAGGACTCCTCGGCCGACGGCACCGGGCCGCTGCAGCAGGGGATCGAGCGCATCGCCCACCAGGTCGTCGAGCTGATCAGCACCGCCGTCGAGCTCCTCGGCGTCGAGATGAGCCAGGACGAGTCCGACGCGGTCGACCCGCTGGTCTTCGGCCTCGTGGGCGCGGTCTTCTCCGCCGTACGCCGCTGGATGGCCCGGCCCGAGCGCACGCCGTCGGCCCCGGTGCTGGTGTCGCTCGTGACCGACTCGGTCTGGTTCATCCTCGACGGGCACGCCCGTTCGCTGGGGCTCTCCCTGCACCGCGACCAGCCGGTCGAGGAGCTGCTCGCGGCCGCCGCGGGAGGACGGGAGTGAGCGACGCCGACGACCCGCTGCGCCAGGACGGCGTGGGGGAGACCGACCATCTCGACCGGCTGTGGACCCCGCATCGGATGGCCTACATCCGGGGTGAGAACAAGCCGAGCGACGCCACCTCCGGCCAGTGCCCGTTCTGCCGGGTGCCGTCGTTGCCCGACGACGAGGGCCTGGTGGTGCGCCGCGGGGAGCTGGCCTTCGTGCTCCTCAACCTCTACCCCTACGCGCCGGGCCACCTGATGGTCTGTCCCTACCGCCACATCGCCGACTACACCGAGACCACCGACGCGGAGGCCGCGGAGATCGCCGACCTCACCCGCGAGGCGATGCGCACGGTGCGTCACGTGTCGCGCGCCGGCGGGTTCAACCTCGGCATGAACCAGGGCGAGGTGGCCGGCGCCGGTATCGCCGCCCACCTGCACCAGCACGTGGTGCCTCGCTGGCCCGGCGACCAGAACTTCATGCCGATCATCGGGCGCACCAAGACCCTGCCCGAGCTGCTGGGCGACACCCGAGCGCTGCTCGCGGAGCAGTGGCAGGGCTAGCCCCGGGGTCGGCCCGCGACGACGCCGCGCTGGCGGCCTCCGTGGTCGAGCAGGCGGCAACGCTGGCCGCCGCCGAGCGCCGCTCCGGGCTGGCGACCTCCCAGAAGACGTCGGTCTCCGACGTCGTCACCAACGCCGACCACGCGGCCGAGGCCCTGGTCGAGAAGCTCCTGAGCGACGGGCGACCGGACGACGGGCTGCTGGGCGAGGAGGGCGCCTACCGCCCCAGCGCCACCGGCCGCACCTGGGTCGTCGACCCCGTGGACGGCACCTACAACTTCGCGCAGGGCCTGGACTGGTGGTGCTCGGCGCTCGCGCTGGAGGTCGACGGCGCGCCGGTGCTCGGCGCGGTCCGCCACGACGCCTCAGCGACCACGTGGGTCGGGGGCCGCGACGTGCCGCCGACCCGAGGCGGCGAGCCGGTGGCCCCGCTGGTCGACCGGGGCCTGGCGGAGGCCTGCGTGGCGACGTACCTCCACCCGCCGTGGATCGGCACCGACGTCTCCTGTGCCTTCGACCGCTTCGCCTCACGGGCCGCCACGCTGAGGATGATGGGCTCGGGCACCATGGACGCGATGGCCGTCGCGGACGGCCGGGTGCACCTGGTCTGCCAGCACACGGTGCCGCCGTGGGACTGGATGCCCGGTGCCGCGATCATCCGCGCGCTCGGTGGCGAGGTGCGCCACGTCGAGGCGGCCGGACGCACCTGGTACGTCGCCGGGGTGCCCACTGCCGTGGCCGAGACTGTCGACGCGCTCGTCGGCGGCTAGGGTCGTCGCCGTGTTGGACAGGTTCAAGGGCTTCTGGCAGGGCGTGATGCTCGCGCCGTTCGTGCGTCTCTTCATCCGCCTCGGGATCAGCCCCGACGTCGTCACCCTCGTCGGCACCCTCGGCGTCGCCGCCGGCGCGCTGGTCTTCTTCCCCCAGGGCATGCTGCTGACCGGGGTCCTGGTGATCACCGCCTTCGTCTTCAGCGACCTCATCGACGGCCAGATGGCCCGCACCCTGGGCCGTTCCTCGAAGTTCGGCGCGTTCTGGGACTCCACGCTCGACCGGATCGGCGACGGTGCGGTCTTCGGTGGCCTGGTGCTCTTCTTCGCCGGCCCCGGCGACTCCACGCTCTACACCGCGGTCGCCCTCTACTGCCTGGTGATGGGCTCGGTGACGTCCTACGCCCGTGCCCGCGCGGAGTCGCTGGGCATGGACGCCAAGGGCGGGCTCGCCGAGCGCGCGGACCGACTGGTCCTGATCCTGGTCGCGACGGGCCTCGGGGCGATCTTCGACGTGCCGTTCCTGATGTACGCCGCCCTGTGGATCCTGGTCTTCGCCAACACCTACACCGTGGTGTTCCGGGTGCTGAAGGTCCGAGCCCAAGCTACTGAGCCTGCGAAGTAGCGCCGGGCGAGGAGGTTGAGGAGCGTCGGCTCCGGGGAACGCAGCGAGACGGAGCGACGCGTCTCGAAACCTGGTCGTCAGGCCCTCGCGCTGGATGCCGAGGCAGCCACGGGCGACTCGCCGGCCGCCTAGGACTCGTCCTAGCCGGTCCGGAGTCGGCCGCGACAGGTGGCATCCGTAGAATCGGAATCATGGCCGACACGTCTGAGAACACCGTTCAGTCCACGCCGGGCATCGGCACCACCCGCGTCAAGCGCGGCATGGCCGAGATGCTCAAGGGCGGCGTGATCATGGACGTGGTCACCCCCGAGCAGGCGAAGATCGCCGAGGACGCCGGCGCAGTCGCCGTGATGGCCCTCGAGCGCGTCCCGGCCGACATCCGCGCCCAGGGCGGCGTGTCCCGGATGAGCGACCCGGACATGATCGACGGGATCATCGAGGCCGTCTCGATCCCGGTCATGGCCAAGGCGCGCATCGGTCACTTCATGGAGGCCCAGGTCCTGCAGAGCCTCGGGGTCGACTACATCGACGAGTCCGAGGTGCTGACCCCGGCCGACTACACCAACCACATCGACAAGTGGACCTTCACCGTCCCCTTCGTCTGCGGTGCCACCAACCTCGGCGAGGCCCTGCGCCGCATCACCGAGGGTGCGGCGATGATCCGCTCCAAGGGCGAGGCCGGCACCGGTGACGTCTCCAATGCCGTCACCCACATGCGCACCATCAAGGGCGAGATCCGCCGGCTCTCCTCGCTGAGCGAGGACGAGCTCTACGTCGCGGCCAAGGAGCTGCAGGCCCCCTACGACCTCGTCAAGGAGGTCGCCACCACCGGTGCCCTCCCCGTCGTGCTGTTCACCGCCGGCGGCATCGCCACCCCGGCCGACGCGGCGATGATGATGCAGCTCGGCGCCGACGGCGTCTTCGTGGGCTCGGGCATCTTCAAGTCCGGCAACCCGGCCCAGCGCGCCGAGGCCATCGTCAAGGCCACCACCTTCCACGACGACCCCGCCATGGTCGCCAAGGTCTCCCGGGGGCTGGGCGAGGCCATGGTAGGCATCAACGTCGAGGAGCTCCCGGCTCCGCACCGCCTCTCCGAGCGCGGCTGGTGACGCGCTCCCGGGCTGTGCGACGACCTAGCGCAGCTCGGGACAGTCCAACCGCTCCCGGTCGGCGGCCGACAACGCGTCGTAGTCGCCGACCAGGTCGGTGACGGTGCCGTCGACCGGGTCGAGGTAGGCCCGGAAGTCGTACTGGTCCGCAGCCCAGTAGACCTGCGGCTCGCCGCCGTCGGAGACGGTGTACTCACCCGACGGCTCACCCATGGCCGCCACGACGTCGACGCGGCTCGCGCCGAGCTCGAGGTCGCACCAGGCCCCGACCCACTGCGCGGAGTCGGGGCTCGACGGTGTACGACGCTCCTCGGACAGCACCCGCCAGGCGGCACGCTGCAGCTCCAGCTCCACCGTGACGGCGCTGGCGGGGAAGGTGACCGCGAGCGTCGCCTTCTCCCCGGTCAGCCGGGTGGTCTCGACGTCGACGGGGGAGTACTCCCGCAGCGGGTCCTCCCACAGCAGCGCCTCGAAGCCCACGCACGGGTCGCCGAGCTCGGCGCGATCGGCGAGGATCGCTTCGTACCGCAGTGCGATGGTGCGCTCGGGGTGCTGGATCCGGCATGCGGTGGCCGCGTCCCGGGCCTCCAGGGCACCCAGCCACGCGAGGTACGCCGCCGTCGGCTCGTCCGGGGCTGATGCCGTGTCCGCGGTCGGCGTGCCGCCCGCCACGGTCGGGGAGACCGAGGCCAGTGGACGCGGGTCCGCGGGACGTGACTCCTCGTCGGCGCACGCCGCCAGGGCGAGCACGGGCGCCAACGCCAGGAGCGGGGGAGCGAGCAGGGCCGCCGGTCCACGGGTCACGGGCCCCAGCCTAGGGTGGAAACGTGACCTCACCGACCGTCGGCGTGCTGGCCCTGCAAGGCGACGTGCGCGAGCACCTGGCCGCCCTCGAGCGGCTCGGCGTGACCACCACGCGGGTGCGCCGACCCGAGGAGGTCGACTCCGTCGATGCGCTCGTGGTCCCCGGTGGTGAGTCCACGACGATGGCCAAGCTGGCGCGCACCTTCGGCGTGCTCGACCCGCTGCGCAAGCGCATCGAGGCCGGGCTGCCGGTGCTCGGGACCTGCGCGGGGATGATCATGCTCGCCGACCGTGTCCTCGACGGGGCGGTCGGCCAGGAGACGCTGGGCGGCATCGACATGACGGTCCGCCGAAACGCCTTCGGCCGGCAGGTCGACTCCTTCGAGGGTCCGGTCGAGCTGGAGGGCCTGGACTCGCCGGTGCACGGCGTCTTCATCCGTGCGCCGTGGGTGGAGTCGGTGGGCGACGGGGTCGAGGTGCTGGCCCGGGTCGACCACGAGGGTGCGCCGGGTGCGGCCGCCGGTAGGATCGTCGCGGTCCGTCAGGGCCCCCTGATGGCCACCTCGTTCCACCCCGAGGTGGGCGAGGACTCCCGGGTGCACGGCTTGTTCGTGGACCTGGTCCGAGGAAGCTGAGGCAGAGAGAAGAGCATGTCCGGGCACTCCAAGTGGGCGACCACGAAGCACAAGAAGGCCGCGATCGACGCCAAGCGCGGCAAGCTGTTCGCGAAGCTGATCAAGAACATCGAGATCGCCGCGAAGATGGGTGGCCCGGACCCATCCGGCAACCCGACGCTCTACGACGCCATCCAGAAGGCCAAGAAGCAGTCGGTCCCCAACAAGAACATCGACTCCGCGGTCAAGCGCGGCGGCGGCCTCGAGGGCGGCGGCGTCGACTACGAGACGATCATGTACGAGGTCTACGGCCCCCAGGGCGTGGCCCTGCTCGTCGAGTGCCTCACCGACAACCGCAACCGCGCCGCGATGGAGGTCCGCACCGCGGTCACGCGCAACGGCGGCACCATGGCCGACCCCGGCTCGGTCTCGCGCCTGTTCGAGCGCAAGGGCGTCGTGGTCGTCCCCAAGTCGCAGGAGTCGCGCGAGGTCAGCGAGGACGACGTCCTCGAGGCGACCCTCGACGCCGGCGCCGAGGAGGTCAAGGACCACGGTGACAGCCTCGAGGTCCAGTCCGAGGCCACCGACGTGGTCGCGGTGCGCACCTCGCTGCAGGACGCCGGGATCGACTACGACTCCGCCGAGGTCCAGTTCGTCGCGACCCTCGACATCCCGGTGGCTGAGCCGGATGTCGCCGCGAAGGTCTTCAAGCTCGTCGACGCGGTCGACGACCTCGACGACGTGCAGAACGTCTTCGTCAACGCCGACATCCCCGACGAGGTCATGGAGGCGGCGGATCTCTGACCCGGCGTAGCCGGGGCGGAGATCATCGGTGGTCGAGCGAGCCGTCACCGCCTGAGCCTGCGAAGGCGGTGAACCGGCGTGTCGAGACCCGGTGACGTACCCACCGACCGTTAGCGTGAGTCGAAGCGAACACACGTTCGATCGCACGACGACCTGACGAGGGAGGTACGCCGGTGCGCGTGCTCGGCATCGACCCCGGGCTCACCCGCTGCGGGATGGGCGTGGTCGAGGGCTCGGTCGGTCGTCCGCTGACCCTGGTCGACGTCAACGTCATCCGCACCAGCTCCACGCTGCCGGTCGCCGAGCGGCTGGTGAGCATCGAGAAGGGCGTCGATGCCTGGATCGAGGAGCACCGCCCCGACGCCGTGGCCGTCGAGCGGGTCTTCGCCCGCTCCGACGTCAGCACCGTCATGGGCACCGCCCAGGCCAGCGGCATCGCCATGGTGTGCGCCGCCCGCCGGGGGCTGCCCATCGCCCTGCACACCCCCAGCGAGGTCAAGGCGGCGGTGTCCGGCAGCGGACGCGCCACCAAGCAGCAGGTGGGGGCGATGGTGACCCGCATCCTGCGCCTCGACGCCGCACCCAAGCCGGCCGACGCCGCCGACGCGCTGGCGCTGGCCATCACCCACATCTGGCGCGGCGGCGCCCAGGCCCGCCTGGAGCAGGCCCTGGCCCGCAGCCGAGGAGGTCTCTGCCCGTGATCGCGTTCGTCCGCGGCCCCGTCGCCGCCGTCACCCTCTCCAGCGCCGTGCTGGAGGTGGGCGGTGTCGGGCTGGAGCTGATGTGCACCCCCGGCACCCTGGCCACGCTGTCGCCGAAGGTCGGCACCGGTCAGACCGCGACCCTGCCCACCTCGATGGTGGTGCGCGAGGACTCCCTGACACTGTTCGGGTTCCTCGACGAGGACGAGAAGACCTGCTTCGAGCTGCTGCAGACCGCGAGCGGCGTCGGCCCCAAGCTCGCGCAGGCGATGCTGGCGGTGCTCAGCCCCGACGACCTGCGTGCGGCCGTCTCCGGCGAGGACGTCAAGACCCTGACCCGCGTGCCCGGCATCGGCCAGAAGGGAGCCCAGCGGATCATCCTCGAGCTCAAGGACCGGCTGGGAGCCCCCGTCGGGTCCCGCGCCGTGGCCGCGCCCCGGGTCGAGGAGCCCTGGCGCGACCAGGTCCGCCAGGGCCTGCAGGGCCTGGGCTGGTCGGCCAAGGACGCCGACCGCGCCGTCGACGAGGTCGCGCCGGGCCCGGGGGAGACCCCCGACGTCGCGGCGCTGCTGCGCGCGGCCCTCCGAGCCCTGTCCAAGGCGTGAGCCCCGTGCACGACGACCACCTGCTGGCCCCGGAGGCACTCGGCGACGAGCGCGCGGTCGAGGCTGCGCTGCGGCCCCGCACCCTCGAGGAGGTCGTGGGCCAGCACCGGGTGCGCGACCAGCTCGGCCTGGTGCTGGAGGCCGCGCGCCTGCGCGAGCGCGCTCCGGACCACGTGCTGCTCTCGGGACCGCCGGGTCTGGGCAAGACCACCTTGGCGATGATCATCGCCCACGAGATGGGTGCACCGCTGCGGCTGACCAGTGGTCCGGCCATCACCCACGCCGGCGACCTCGCGGCGATCCTCTCGGGCATGAACGAGGGCGACGTCCTCTTCATCGACGAGATCCACCGGATGTCGCGGCCGGCGGAGGAGATGCTCTACATGGCGATGGAGGACTTCCGCGTCGACGTCGTCATCGGCAAGGGGCCGGGCGCCACCGCGATCCCGCTGGAGATCCCGCCCTTCACGCTGGTGGGCGCCACCACCCGCGCCGGCCTGCTGCCCGGCCCCCTGCGCGACCGGTTCGGGTTCACCGCGCAGCTGGAGTTCTACGACGCGGCCGACCTCGACCTGATCGTGCACCGCTCCGCCCGGCTGCTGGAGGTCACGCTGACGCCCGAGGGCGCCGCCGAGATCGCGTCCCGCTCGCGCGGCACGCCGCGCATCGCCAACCGGCTGCTGCGCCGGGTGCGCGACTACGCCCAGGTCCGCGCGGACGGCGTGGTGACCCACGAGGTCGCCGAGCGGGCCCTGGACCTCTACGAGGTCGACCCGCTGGGCCTGGACCGCCTCGACCGGGGCGTCCTCGACGCGCTGTGCCGCCGGTTCGGGGGCGGGCCGGTCGGCATCTCCACCCTCGCGGTGGCCGTCGGCGAGGAGCGCGAGACCGTGGAGGAGGTGGCCGAGCCGTTCCTGGTGCGCCTGGGCTTCCTGGCCCGGACCCCGCGTGGCCGCATCGCGACGCCGGCGGCCTGGGCCCACCTGGGCCTGCGGGCTCCCGAGGGTGCTGTCGGCGACACGGGGCTCGGCAGCGACCCCGGGCTGTTCGACGTGGACTAGGTCACGGCTACACTGCGTCGGCGGTCGTCCCCGGGCGTCCGCATGCCCACCATCGCCCTCGTCGGAGAGGTACGTCGTCGTGCAGGACCTCGCGGCAATCCTGCCGTTCCTTGCCATCGCAGTGCTGTTCTGGTTCCTGGCCATCCGCCCCCAGCAGCGGCGGGCGCGGGAACTCCAGGCCATGCAGCAGGCGTTGAGCGTCGGTGACGACGTGATGCTGACCTCGGGCGTCTACGGGACGCTCACCGAGATCGACGAGGAGACGATCCGTGTCGAGATCGCGCCGGGTGTGACCATCAAGGTCGCGCGCGGGGCGGTCGGTCGACGGGTCGACGAGCCAGGGGAGGGGCAGACGCCCGCCCCGGAGGAGAACTGACGCAGATGGCACGCAAGACCGCCCGACCGGGCCGCACCCTCGTGGTGTTCTTCCTGGTCATGGCGATCGCCTACGGCCTGGTCGCACTGGCCGGCACCTGGAAGCCCACCCTCGGCCTGGACCTCCAGGGCGGCACCAGCATCACGCTGCGCGCCGAGGGAGACCCCGGTGAGGAGGCGCTCGACCAGGCCCGTCAGATCATCGACGACCGCGTCAACGGCTCCGGTGTCGCCGAGGCCGAGGTGACCACCCAGGGTGGCAACGAGATCGTCGTGGAGATCCCCGGCGAGAACGCCCGCAACCTGATCGAGACCGTGCAGCGCACCGCGCAGCTGCGGTTCCGCCTGGTCGCGTGCTCCACCGTCGACGGCCGCTGCGCGACCACCACCGGCCTGCCCGAGGGCATCCAGATCGACCCCTCGACGACGCTCCCGCAGGACGAGGGTCAGGACGGGGGCCAGGACGGGGATGAGAGCCAGGGCCGCAACAACCGGGCTGCGCTCGGTGCCTGGGCGCGGCTCTCCGACACCCAGGGAGACGGCGCCGACGGCTCAGACGGCTCCGGTGGCCAGGGCGACGAGAACAGCAACGGCAACCGCAACCGCAACGGCAACGGCCAGCAGTCGCCGTACGACGCCTGCGTCGCCGCCGCGGCCGACGACGAGACGACCGCCGAGCCGTTGTCCTGGATCGACAACCCCACGACCGCCTGCGTGGACGCGTTCAGCCAGTTCCAGGCCAGCGGCGGCTGCCAGCAGGGCGCCGCGCCGGTCATGGGTGACGACCCGGCCGCGCCGCTGATCACCTGCGACGAGGACGGCATCGCCTACCTGCTGTCCCCGGCGATGATCGAGGGCACGCAGCTCGACGACGCCGGTGCCGCGATCCCGCAGCAGCAGGTCAACTACGTGGTGACGCTGTCCTTCGACGGTGAGGGCACCGAGGTCTTCGCCGACATCTCCAACGCGCTGGTCGGCACCGAGAAGCAGTTCGCGATCGTGCTGGACGGCCAGGTGCTCTCGGCCCCCACGATGGAGGGACGCATCCTCGACGGCAACGCCCAGATCAGCGGTGACTTCAACGAGACCACCGCCAACAGCCTCGCCACCAGCCTGCGCTACGGCTCGCTGCCGATCGCCTTCGAGGACCAGCCGCTGGTCGAGACCATCGGTCCCTCGCTCGCCGGCGACCAGCTCAGCGCCGGTCTGACCGCCGGCGGCATCGGCCTGGCCATCGTCATGCTCTACTGCCTGCTCTACTACCGCGGCCTGGGCACGGTGGTGGTCGCCTCGCTGTTCGTGGCGGCGGGCATCACCTACGCCATGGTGCTGCTGCTCAGCGAGACCGCGAACTTCACCCTCACGCTGCCTGGCATCGCCGGGATCATCGTGGCCGTCGGCATCACCGCGGACTCCTTCATCGTCTACTTCGAGCGCATCCGTGACGAGATGCGCATCGGCAAGTCGATGAAGGTCGCGGTCGAGGCCGGCTGGAAGCGCGCCCGCAACACCTGCCTGGCCGCCGACGCGGTCTCGCTGCTCGCGGCGGTGGTGCTCTACATCTTCGCCGCCGGCGTGGTGAAGGGCTTCGCGTTCGCGCTCGGCCTGACCACGATCATCGACCTCGTGGTGTTCTTCTGGTTCACCCACCCGATGGTCTCGTGGCTGGCCAAGTACCGCTTCTTCAACAAGGGGCACCGCCTGTCGGGCCTGAGCCCCGAGACGCTCGGTGTCGCGCGCACCGCCACCGGAGGGAACGCCTGATGGGCCGGTTCGCACAGCTCGGCAACGACCTGCACAGCGGTCGGCGCGGGATCGACTTCGTCGCCCGTCGCCTGGTCCTGTACGCCGTCTCGGTCGTGCTCATCGCCATCGCCGTGTTCGGGCTGTCCTACAAGGGCCTCAACCTCGGCATCGAGTTCACCGGTGGCACGCAGTACCGCGTCCCGGTGGCCGCGGCCACCCAGGACGACGCCGACGCCCTGCGCCAGGCGGTCCTCGACTCCGGCGTCGAGGGGGCCAGCAACCCGATCGTGAGCACCGCCGGTGACGACGCGGTCCAGATCCAGGTCGAGCCGCTGAGCCTGGAGGAAGCCGCGATCGTCACCGAGGCGATCGTCGCGACGGCGGGCGTCAGCGCCGACGACCTCTCCCAGGAGGACATCGGGGCCTCGTGGGGACGTCAGATCGCCGAGCGCGCGCTGGTCGGTCTCGCCGTCTTCATCGTCCTGGTCGTCCTGTTCATCTGGGCCTACTTCCGCGAGTGGAAGATGTCGGTAGCCGCCCTGGTCGCCCTGGCCCACGACGTCATCATCACTGTCGGCATCTATGCCTTCACCGGCTTCGAGGTCACCCCGGCCACCGTCACCGGGATCCTGACGATCCTCGCGTTCTCGCTCTACGACACCGTCGTCGTCTTCGACAAGGTCCGTGAGAACACCGAGGCGATGCGCGAGTCGCGCAAGAGCTACCGGCAGGCCGCCAACCTCGCGGTCAACCAGACCCTGGTGCGCTCGGTGAACACCTCGCTGGTGGCGCTGCTGCCGGTCGGCGCGATCCTCTACGTCGGAGCCGTCCAGCTCGGCGGGTCCTCGCTGCAGGACCTGGCGCTGGCGCTGTTCGTCGGCATGGCGGCCGGCACCTACTCCTCGGTCTGCATCGCCACCCCGCTGCTGGTGGACCTGAAGAACACCGAGGACGAGGTCAAGCTGGCCGAGAAGCGGGCCAAGGCCCGCCAGCGTGCCGCGGCCGACCCCTACGCCTCGGTGCCGAACTTCGCCGACGACATGCCCATCCACAACGACCCGGGCGTCGAACCGCCGTCGTCACGATGAGCACGGGGTCGCTCGAGGCGGCGCGCGAGGCCCTCGCCCGGCTCGTCCTCGACATCCCCGACCACCCGGAGCCGGGGGTGGTGTTCAAGGACATCACCCCCGTCCTGTCCGACCCCGCGGGTCTGGCGGCGGTCGTAGCCGGCCTGACCACGGCCGGCCTCGACGAGTCCGGCTCGTCCCGCGTCGACGCCGTCGTCGGGATGGAGGCACGCGGCTTCATCCTCGCCCCGCCGGTGGCGCTCGCCCTGGGGGCCGGTTTCGTGCCCGTCCGCAAGGCAGGCAAGCTGCCGCGCGAGACCCACGCGGTCTCCTACGACCTGGAGTACGGCTCGGCCACCCTGGAGGTGCACCGTGACGCGGTCCGGCCCGGCGACCGGGTGCTCCTGGTCGACGACGTGCTGGCGACCGGCGGCACAGCCCGCGCGACGGCCGAGCTCGTGCAGGCCTGCGGAGCGGTGGTCGTGGGGGTCGCCGTGCTCATGGACCTCGCCTTCCTGCCCTGGCGCGCCGCGTTGGGGGACGTCGAGGTCACGAGTCTGCTGACCGTCGAGTGACGGCCACCGCCCGACACTAGTGCCGCGTCCCAGAAGTTCTTGGGCGCTTCGCGCCCCCCATGGCACGCACCTCGCTGCGTTGCCGACGCTTGCGAGAGGAACGGCTATGGCGGCGCGCCGGCGCCTGGCGATGCACGCACCCTGAGGACGCCAACCGTTCAACAACTTCCGAGACGCGACACTAGACTGACCAGATGAGCGAGGAGCGCACCGCACCGTCCGGACCGCGGGTCCCGCCGCGCCGGCCCGACCGGGCCGTCTCCGCCGAGCGCAGCGGCGAGTCCACCTCGCCGTCCGCGCGGTCGATGCGCGCCCGACTCGCTCGGATGGGCACCAAGACCCAGACCCACAACCCGGTGCTGGAGCCGCTCTTCAGGGCCGTGCGCGCCAATCACCCCAAGGCGGACCTGGCGCTCCTCGAGCGCGCCTACGCCACCGCCGAGGAGCTGCACGCCACGCAGCTGCGCAAGAGCGGCGACCCCTACATCACCCACCCGCTCGCCGTGACGACGATCCTGGCGGGGATCGGCATGACCGAGCCGGTGCTGGTGGCGGCCCTGCTGCACGACACGGTCGAGGACACGCCCTACACCCTCGAGCAGCTCACCGCCGACTTCGGCGAGGAGGTCGCCCAGCTCGTCGACGGGGTGACGAAGCTCGACAAGGTCGTCTACGGCGACTCGGCGCAGGCCGAGACCATCCGCAAGATGATCGTGGCGATGTCGCGCGACATCCGGGTCCTGGTCATCAAGCTGGCCGACCGGCTCCACAACATGCGCACGCTGCGGTTCGTCCCGCAGAAGAGCCAGGAGCGCACCGCGCGGGAGACCCTCGACATCTACGCGCCGCTGGCCCACCGGCTCGGCATGAACACCATCAAGTGGGAGCTGGAGGACCTTGCGTTCGCCACCCTGCACCCCAAGATCTACGACGAGATCGTGCGGATGGTCGCCGAGCGCGCCCCTTCGCGCGACCAGTTCATGGCCGAGGTCATCAGCCAGGTCGAGAACGACCTGCGCGAGGCCCGCATCAAGGCCAAGGTCACGGGGCGACCCAAGCACTACTACTCGATCTACCAGAAGATGATCCTGGGCGGTCGCGAGTTCTCCGACATCTACGACCTGGTCGGCATCCGGGTCCTCGTCGACGACGACCGTGACTGCTACGCGGTGCTCGGCGTCCTGCACTCGCGCTGGAACCCGGTGCTGGGGCGTTTCAAGGACTACGTCGCGATGCCGAAGTTCAACATGTACCAGTCGCTGCACACCACCGTGATCGGGCCGCAGGGCAAGGCCGTGGAGATGCAGATCCGGACCTTCGCGATGCACCGCCGCGCCGAGTACGGCGTCGCCGCGCACTGGAAGTACAAGGAGGACGGCCGCAACGGCGTCGACACCGAGAAGCGCGCCGACGCCGGCTCGGGTGACATGAGCTGGGTCCGGCAGCTGCTGGACTGGCAGAACGAGGTCGAGGACCCGGGGGAGTTCCTGGAGTCGCTGCGCTTCGAGATCAACCGCGCGGAGACCTACGTCTTCACACCGCGCGGCGACGTGATCGCACTGCCCTCGGGATCGACGCCGGTCGACTTCGCCTACGCCGTCCACACCGAGGTCGGTCACCGCACCATCGGCGCCCGCGTCAACGGTCGACTGGTGCCACTGGAGTCCACCCTCGACAACGGCGACGTGGTGGAGGTCTTCACCTCCAAGTCGCCGACGGCCGCGCCCTCGCAGGACTGGTTGGGCTTCGTGAAGTCCAACCGTGCCCGCTCCAAGATCCGGCAGTGGTTCACCAAGGAGCGGCGCGAGGAGTCGATCGAGCAGGGCAAGGAGCAGATCGCCAAGCTCATGCGCAAGGAGGGCCTGCCCCTCAAGCGCCTGCTCACCCACGACTCGCTGAACCTCGTGGCCGAGCACTTCAAGCTCGGCGACGTCTCCTCGCTCTACGCCGCGGTCGGCGAGAACAACCTCTCCGCCCAGGCGGTCGTCAAGCAGGTCATCGACCTGCACGGCGGCACCGGCGGGGCCGAGGAGGACCTCGCCGAGGCGGTCACCATCACCGGTCGCCGGTCGCGGCGCAGCGCCTCGCACGGCGACGCCGGCGTCGTGGTCAAGGGCGCCTCGGACCTGTGGGTCAAGCTCGCCAAGTGCTGCACCCCGGTGCCGCCCGACCCGATCCTCGGCTTCGTGACCAAGGGCGGGGGAGTCTCGGTGCACCGCCGTGACTGCACCAACGCCGGCGACCTCGAGGCACGCCCCGAGAAGCTGCTCGAGGTGGAGTGGGCGCCCACGGAGTCCTCGACCTTCCTGGTCAACATCCAGGTCGAGGCGCTGGACCGCGCGCGGTTGCTCTCCGACATCACGATGGCGCTCTCGGACGCGCACGTGAACATCCTGTCGGCGAACCTGCAGACCTCCCGCGACCGGGTGGCCAAGAGCAGGTTCACCTTCGAGATGGCCGAGGCCAAGCACCTCGACAACGTCATCAAGGCCGTGCGCAACGTGCCCGGCGTCTTCGACGCCTACCGCGTCACGGGGTAGGCCGCTCCTCGCACCTCGACCAGCGGGGCGAGCTACGAGAAGTCCGCCGAGGCGCGCTTGGCCATGTCGAGGAAGGCCTGGCGCGAGGCGAGGTTCTCCTCGAGCTCCTTGACCTTGTTCTCGTTCCCCGACGCCTTGGCCTTCTCCAGGTCCGCGGAGACCTTGTCGATCGCGGCCTGCAGCTGGCTGACCATGTCGTCGGCGCGGGCGGACTTCTCCGGGTCCGAGCGGCGCCACTGCTCCTGCTCGAGGTCGCGGATGACGTTCTCGACCTTGCGGATGCGGCCCTCGAGCTCCTTCATCCGCGAGCGCGGTACCTTGCCGGCGGCGTCCCACCGGTCCGCGATGTCGCGGAAGGTGCGCTTGGCGGCCTCGAGGTCCGAGCCGTCGCCCTCCAGGGCGGGCAGCAGCGCCTCGGCCTCGACGAGCAGCGCCTCCTTGACCTCGGCGTTGGCGGCGAACTCCTCGTCGAGCTTGGCGTTCTCGGCGTCCCGGGCGCCGAAGAAGGCGTCCTGGGCGCCGCGGAACCGCTTCCAGAGTGCGTCGTCGACGTCCTTGGGCGCCGGGCCGGCGGCCTTCCACTGCTTCATCAGGTCGCGGTAGCGGCCGGCGGTGGGCCCCCACTCGGTGGAGTCGGCGAGCGCCTCGGCCTCCTTGACCAGGCGCTCCTTGACGGCGCGGGCCCCCTCGCGCTGCTCGTTGACCTCGGCGAAGTGCGCCTTGCGGCGACGGGTGTAGGTGGTGCGGGCGGTGGAGAAGCGGCGCCAGAGGGCGTCGTCACCGGCGCGGTCGATGCGCGGGATCTTCTTCCACTGGTCCAGGAGGTCGCGCAGGCGGTTCGCGCCGCCGCGCCAGTCGGTGCCCTCGGCGATCTTCTCCGCCTCGGCGACGACCTTCTCCTTGGCAGCCTTGGCCTCGGCCTGCTTCGCGGCCTTCTCGGCCTTGCGTGCCTCACGCTGCGTGGCGATGACGGGGCCGAGCGCGTCGAGGCGCCCGGTCAGCGACACCAGGTCCCCGACGGCGTTGGCGCCGTCGACCTGGGCGGCGACCTTCTTCACCGACTCCGCGGCCTCCTCGGGGCTCATGACCCCGGAGTTGATGCGCTTCTCGAGCAGCTCGACCTCGAAGGCCAGTGCGGCGTACCGCTCGGTGTAGAAGGCGAGTGCCTCCTCGGGCGTGCCCTCGGGGTACTGCCCCACGGAACGTTCGCCGTCGGCGGTCCTCACGTACACGGTCCCGTCGCTGTCGACCCGGCCCCACTCGTGGCTCGTCACGGCTCGTCCCTGGTGTTCGGTGCCCTCGCGGGGGCAATGTGGTCAGCGGCACAGCGCGGCCCTGGGCCGCAGCAGGCACCCATGCTAGTCATGCGGAGTATCTCGGTTCGGCCCTGCCCGTCCGGATCGCTAGGGTTGCCGGGTGTTGATCGCCGGCTTCCCCGCAGGTCCCTGGGGCACCAACTGCTACGTCGTGGCCACCGGCCCCGGGCAGGAGTGCGTGGTCGTCGACCCCGGGAAGGACGCCGCCTCCGGCGTCGCCGAGGTCGTCCGCGAGCACCGGCTCAAGCCGGTCTCGGTCTTGGTGACCCACGGACACCTCGACCACATGTGGTGCGTCACGCCCGTCGCGGGCGCCTACGACGCCACCGCCTGGATTCACCCCGAGGACCGTCACCTGCTGGCCGACCCGTTGGCCGGCATCTCCACCGACATGCGACGGATGCTGCCCCAGCTGCTCGGCAGCCAGGACGCTGCGTGGACCGAGCCCGACGACGTCAAGGAGCTCGGTGACGGTGCCACCCTCGAGCTGGCGGGCGTGGAGTTCCTCGTCGACCACACCCCGGGCCACTCCCGTGGATCGGTCACCTTCCGCACGCCGTACGCCGACAGCGCCGACGTCTCCGAGGTGATGTTCTCCGGCGACCTCCTCTTCGCGGGATCGATCGGTCGCACGGACCTGCCTGGGGGAGACCACCCGACGATGCTCCGCTCGTTGGCCACCAAGGTGCTGCCGCTGGCCGACGACGTCGTGGTGCTGCCCGGTCACGGCGAGCAGACCTCGATCGGCCGCGAGCGTGCGACCAACCCCTACCTGCTCGACCTCGCCGACGAGCCGGGCCCGGGTGGCGCCGGCACCGACCCCGTGACGCGGGGGCTCTGACATGGCCAGGCCGACCCCGCTCAGCGGGTTCCCCGAGCTGCTGCCGCAGCAGCGCATCGTCGAGCAGCGGGTGATCGACACCCTGCGCGAGACCTTCGAGCTGCACGGGTTCGCCGGCATAGAGACCCGCGCGGTCGAGCCGGTCGACCAGCTCCTGCGCAAGGGCGACACCTCCAAGGAGGTCTACCTCCTGCGACGGCTGCACGAGGACTCCGCGGAGGGCCACTCCGGCATCGGGTTGCACTTCGACCTGACCGTGCCCTTCGCGCGCTACGTCCTGGAGAACGCCGGCAAGCTGGAGTTCCCGTTCCGCCGCTACCAGGTGCAGAAGGTCTGGCGCGGCGAGCGTCCCCAGGACGGCCGCTACCGCGAGTTCACCCAGGCCGACATCGACGTGGTCGGGCGCGACGTCCTGCCGTTCCACCACGACGTCGAGGTCACGCGTGTCATGGTCGACGCCCTGAGCCGGCTGACCGACCCGGCCCGCCTCGGGCTACCGGGCTTCCGGCTCCAGGTCAACAACCGCAAGCTGATCCAGGGCTTCTACGCCGGGCTCGGCGTGGCCGAGGGTGACGCCACCGACGAGGTGATGCGCCTGGTCGACAAGCTCGACAAGCTCCCGGTGGAGAAGGTGCACGAGCTCCTGGTGGCCGAGGCCGGCGTCGACGCCGCCACGGCCGACCGCGTGCTCGCGCTGGCCACCATCCGGGCCACCGACGACTCCTTCGTCGCGCAGGTGCGCGACCTCGGCGTCTCCCACGACCTGCTGGACGAGGGGCTCGAGGAGCTCGCGGCCCTGGTGCGGGCCTGCGCCGACCTGGTGACCGACCGCGTGCGGGTCGAGGCGGACCTCTCGATCGCCCGGGGCCTGGACTACTACACCGGCACGGTGTTCGAGACGCGCCTGGACGGCTACGAGTCGCTGGGCTCGATCTGCTCCGGTGGGCGCTACGACGCGCTCGCCACCGACGGGCGCTCGACCTACCCCGGGGTGGGGATCTCGCTCGGCGTCAGCCGCGTGCTCGTGCCGCTCCTGGCCCGCACCGGCCTCGCGGCCGACCGTGTGGTCCCCAGCGCCGTGGTCGTGGCCGTCAACGACGAGGACTCACGCGCCGCCTCCGACGCCGTCGCCCACGCGTTGCGCTCGCGCGGCGTGCCCTGCGAGGTCGCCGCCTCCGCGCAGAAGTTCGGCAAGCAGATCCGCTACGCCGAGCGACGGGGCGTGCCGTACGTCTGGTTCCCTCCCGCGGCCGACGCGGATGCCGAGGGAAGCCACCAGGTCAAGGACATCCGGACGGGGGAGCAGCACGAGGTCGACCCGGCCACGTGGTCCCCTCCAGCCGAGGACCTGCGACCGCGCGTCTCCACCCCAGACCGACCCAGTCACCCGTGAACGACAGCGACGAACAACCAGGTCTCGAGGCTCGCTCCACTCGCGCCTCGACCACCGAAAGGAAGCAGCAGTGATCCGCACCCATGACGCCGGGGCCCTCCGCCCCGAGCACGTCGGCCAGACCGTGACCCTCGCCGGGTGGGTGGCCAACCGTCGCGATCACGGTGGGGTGGCCTTCCTCGACCTGCGCGAGGCCTCCGGCATCGTCCAGGTCGTCGTGCGCGACGAGGAGGTCGCCCACCAGCTGCGCTCGGAGTACTGCCTGAAGGTCGTCGGGGAGGTCGTGGCCCGCAAGGACGGCAACGAGAACCCCAACCTCGCGACCGGTGCCGTCGAGGTCGTCGCCAGCGAGGTGGAGGTGCTCAGCGCCGCCGCACCGCTGCCCTTCCCCATCTCCGAGCACGTCGAGGTCGGTGAGGAGGCGCGCCTCAAGCACCGCTACCTCGACCTGCGCCGCCCCGGGCCCAACGCCGCGCTGCGGCTGCGCAGCAAGGTCAACAAGGCCGCACGCGACGTGCTGGACCGGCACGACTTCGTCGAGGTCGAGACCCCGACCCTGACCCGCAGCACCCCCGAGGGTGCCCGCGACTTCCTGGTGCCCGCGCGTCTGAAGCCCGGCAGCTGGTACGCCCTGCCCCAGAGCCCCCAGCTGTTCAAGCAGCTGCTGATGGTCGGCGGCATGGAGCGCTACTTCCAGATCGCGCGCTGCTACCGCGACGAGGACTTCCGTGCCGACCGCCAGCCGGAGTTCACCCAGCTCGACATCGAGATGTCCTTCGTCGAGCAGGACGACGTGATCGCCCTGGCCGAGGAGATCCTCGCGGCGCTGTGGGCCCTGATCGGCCACGAGGTCCCGACCCCGCTGCCCCGGATGACCTACGCCGAGGCGATGGCGCGCTACGGCTCCGACAAGCCCGACCTGCGCATGGGCCAAGAGCTCGTCGAGTGCACCGACTACTTCAAGGACACCCCGTTCCGTGTGTTCCAGGCGCCGTACGTCGGTGCCGTGGTCATGCCCGGCGGCGCCAGCCAGCCGCGCAAGCAGCTCGACGCCTGGCAGGAGTGGGCCAAGCAGCGCGGCGCCAAGGGCCTGGCCTACGTCCTCGTGGGCGAGGACGGCGAGCTCGGGGGACCGGTCGCCAAGAACATCACCGACGAGGAGAAGGCAGGCCTGGCCGCCCACGTGGGCGCCCAGCCCGGTGACTGCATCTTCTTCGCCGCCGGGCCGGTGAAGTCCAGCCGTGGACTGCTCGGTGCAGCCCGCCTGGAGATCGGGCGGCGCTGCGGCCTGATCGACGAGGACGCGTGGTCCTTCCTCTGGGTCGTCGACGCGCCGCTGTTCGAGCCGGCCTCGGACGCGGTCGCCAGCGGCGACGTCGCCGTCGGCGCCGGCGCCTGGACCGCCGTGCACCACGCCTTCACCAGCCCCAAGGACGTCGACTCCTTCGACGACAGCCCCGGCGACGCGCTCGCCTGGGCCTACGACATCGTCTGCAACGGCAACGAGATCGGCGGCGGGTCGATCCGTATCCACCGCGAGGACGTCCAGAAGCGGGTCTTCTCCGTCATGGGGCTCGGCGAGGAGGAGGCGCAGGAGAAGTTCGGCTTCCTGCTCGACGCCTTCAAGTTCGGTGCCCCCCCGCACGGCGGCATCGCGTTCGGCTGGGACCGCATCGTCGCGCTGCTGGCCGGCACCGACTCGATCCGCGAGGTCATCGCCTTCCCCAAGTCCGGCGGTGGCTACGACCCCCTGACGGCGGCTCCGGCACCCATCACCGCCGAGCAGCGCAAGGAGGCCGGTGTGGACGCGAAGCCGGCGGAGGACGTCCCGAGGGAGTCCTGAGGCACGCGCCTTCCTGCGGCGGCGTCCCGACCGGTGAAACCCGGTTGCGGCGCCGCCGTTGCCGTGTCCGGATCGTTACCGCGAGGTGATCGTCCTCGGGACAGGGGTCACATAGAGTCGCGTCCGGCGCGCCGCAGGCGTGCGGCCGGGAGACCCTCGGCTGGCTGGACTGATGGGGAGAGCATGTCGGCAGAGACCGCCGGCCCCGAGACCCTGGGGCACCTGAGCGACGAGCCGAAGGGCGAGGACCCGGGGACCAAGGGACGCACCATCACCGGCAAGTCGCCCATGCGCATCGCGATGGGCCGACTGCTGCGCGACAAGATCGCCCTGGTCTGCATGGCCGTGGTCCTCTTCTTCGTCCTCATCGCGGTGTTCGCCGGGCCGCTGCAAAAGCTCTTCGGGGTCTCGACCGAGACGGTGCTGCCGTCGCAGTTCCTCAACCTCGACCTGACGCCCAAGGCCGAGTACGGCCCGCCGTACGGCCCGCTGACCATGGAGCACCCCTTCGGCATCGCGCCGCGCACGGCCACCGACAACCTCGCCTTCTGGCTCGAGGGTGCGCAGAACTCCCTGCAGATCGCCGCGATCGCGACCGTGCTCGCGATGCTGCTCGGCGTGACGCTGGGTCTGCTCGGTGGCTTCCTCGGCGGGGCCGTGGACCGGTTCCTCACCTTCGTCACCGACTTCTTCCTCACGCTGCCCTTCATCCTGGCCGCGCTGACGATCGCCCCGATCATCAACGAGCGGTTCCGCGACTCGCCCAACTACGCCACCGTGCAGGTCGTGGCGCTGATCGGAGTGCTCGCCGGCTTCGGCTGGATGTCGGTGGCCCGCCTGATCCGTGGTGAGGTCCTCTCGCTGCGCGAGCGCGAGTTCGTCCAGGCCGCCCGGGTGATGGGCATGCCCACCGGTCGCCTGCTCATCAAGGAGCTGCTGCCCAACCTGGTCGCGCCGATCGTGGTCGCCTCCTCGCTGATGCTCCCCGCGTTCGTCTCCGCCGAGGCCGGCCTGGCGTTCCTCGGCATCGGAGTGACGACTCGTCCCTCGTGGGGCCAGACCCTCAACCAGGGCATCTCGTTCTTCGAGACCTACCCGCTCTACCTCTACCAGCCCCTGATCGGGATCGTGCTGCTCGTGCTGGCGCTCAACCTCCTCGGAGACGCGCTGCGCGACGCGCTCGACCCCAAGACCCGCCGCTGAGCGGGACACCCCCCCCACGTCGCCCGGGAAAGCCTTCCCGGGTGCGCACCAGAAAGGAAATGCCAGACATGAGACGGACCAAGCCGCTGGCAGCGCTCGCCGTTGCCTCGCTCCTGGCCCTGGCCGCCTGTGGATCCGGAGACGGGCCCGGCGAGGGCACCGAGGGCTCCTTCGGGGAGACCGACGCAGGCAAGGACAAGGACCCCAACGCCGAGGGCCCCGCGCCCGAGGTCGAGGGCGCCGAGTCGGGTGGCACCATCACGGTGTTCCTTCCCGGTGACTACGGCCCGGACGACCTGGACCCCACCAACGGGTGGTCCGTGACCGGCAACTCGATCCAGCAGGCGCTCACCAGCCGCTCGCTGACCCAGTACCGCGTCGACTCCGACGGCAACGCCACCCTGGTCCCCGACCTCGCGGTCGACCTGGGTCAGCCCAACGACGACTACACCCAGTGGACCTTCCAGCTGCGTGACAACGCCAGCTGGGAGGACGGCTCGCCGATCACGGCCGAGGAGGTCGCCTTCGGCATCGCCCGCTCGATGGACTCCACCGCCTTCCCCGGCGGCCCGGGCACCGAGTACTCCACCCAGTTCTTCGCCGGTGCGGACGAGTTCGAGGGTCCCTACACCGACAAGGACACCGACTGGACCGAGTGGGAGGGTGTGGAGTTCGACAACGACGCCAACACCGTCACCATCAACATGTCCAAGTCGTTCCCCGACATGGACTACTGGGGCGCCTTCATGGCGATCGGCCCCGCCCCGCTGGGCAAGGCCTCCAACCCGCCGGCCTACGGTCAGAACATCATGTCCAACGGCCCCTACAAGGTCGAGTCCTTCAAGGCCCAGGACGAGCTCGTCCTGGTCAAGAACGACCAGTGGGACCCCGAGTCGGACCCGGCGCGCCACCAGTACGCCGACAAGTTCATCTTCAAGTTCAACGCCGACCCGGACCAGACCGACCAGATCATGCTGTCGGACAACACCGAGTCGCAGACCGCGATCTCCAACGACCTGTCGGCGTCGAGCTACCAGAAGGCGCTCGACACCCTGGGTGACCGCCTGGTCCAGCAGTCGGCGCAGTGCACCGGCTTCCTGTACCCGGACTACGAGAAGACCGACATGGCCTTCCGCAAGGCGATCGCCTACGGCTACCCCTACGAGGACGTCTGGGCCGCCACCGGCCAGGTGCCCGGCGTGACCCGCGTCCAGGCGAACTCGATCATGCCCCCGGGCATGGCCGGCAAGCCGGACTACTTCGTCGACGGTGAGGCGTTCAGCTACGACCCGGAGAAGGCCAAGGAGCTCCTCGCGGAGTCCGAGGTCGAGCCGCTGTACTCCGCCATCTACTACGAGCCCGACCCGCTGGCCGTCGCCGGCGCGAAGGTCGCCCAGAAGGGCCTCGAGGAGGCCGGCTTCACGGTCAAGTACACGCCGGTCCAGGAGTCGCCGTACTCCACCTGGACCAACCCCGACGACAAGCTCAACAAGAGCCTGACCGTCCGCGGCGTGAACTGGTGCTCGGACTGGCCCTCGGGCTCGACCTTCATCCCGTCGCTGTTCCGTGGTGGCGCCACCTACAACACCGGTGGTTTCCAGGAGGACGAGATCGACGAGATGATCGCTGACGTCCCGAGCCTCCCGATCGAGGAGCAGGCCGACGCCTGGGGCGACATCGACGAGAAGATCATGACCGAGTTCTTCCCGGCCATCCCGGTGAACTACTACAACAACCTGTTCACCTTCGGCTCGAAGATCGGCAACCCCTCGGGTGACGAGGCCTTGGGCGCGCCGAACTACAAGAACGTCTTCGTGATGCAGTGAGCGCCCAGCGCTCCCTGAACCACTGACGGTTCCGGGTGTCCCCGCCGATCGCGGCGGGGACACCCACCCCATCGCGGGAGACCCCCGGGGACTCGTCCCCGGGGGTCCTTCCCCGCCGGGCCACCGGCCCACCGGCTCCCTGGCCCCCTCGTCCACCCCGCCACTCCCACAAGGAGACCTGCGATGTTCGCCTACATCGTCAAGCGGCTGCTCGCCGGCATCGTCGTGATGCTGCTGGTGTCGCTGTCGATCTTCCTGCTCTTCTGGTACGGCCCCAGCGAGCCCGCGCGCGCGATCTGTGACACCAAGACATCCCAGCGCTGCACGCCGGCCAAGCTCGAGGTCTTCACCGAGGAGCTGGGCTACAACAACGCGTGGTACACCGAGTTCCCGGAGTACGTCGGGGGCATCTTCACCGGCCGCGACATCACCATCGCGAGCCAGACCACCCGCTGCGACGCGCCCTGCCTGGGTCTGTCGTACAAGAACGGCAAGCCGGTCTGGGACGAGATGAAGGGCCGGCTGCCGGCCACCTTCTCCGTCGCCATCGGTGGCGCCTTCCTCTACCTCCTCCTCGGCGTGCCCCTGGGCGTGGCCGCCGCGAGACGACGAGGCACCGTGGCCGACAAGTCGCTGGTCTCCAGCTTCCTCGTCCTGAGCTCGGTGCCCTACTACCTGTTCGCCCTGCTGACCTTCCTGTACTTCTCGGTGCTCTTCGAGGCGCCCTTCATCGGCAACCCCGGCTACGTGCCGTTCACCGAGAGTCCCTCGGGCTGGGTGGGCGGCCTGGCGCTGGCGTGGATCTGCCTGGGCATCTTCGGATGCACCCAGTACACCCGCTACTCCCGTGGCGCCATGGTCGAGGCGCTGAGCGAGGACTACGTCCGCACCGCCAAGGCCAAGGGCCTGCCGCAGCGCGAGGTGGTCTACAAGCACGCGCTGCGCGCCGCCCTGGTGCCGGTCGTGACGATCTTCGGCATCGACTTCGGCACCCTGCTGGCCGGCACCATCTTCACCGAGAAGATCTTCGACATTGACGGGATCGGGCTGTGGGCCCTGCTGGCCGTGGGCCAGAAGGACCTGCCGATCGTGCAGGCGACCGCGCTGTTCGCGGCGGTCGCGCTGATCCTGTCCAACCTGCTCGTGGACCTGCTCTACAGCGTCCTCGACCCGAGAGTGAGGCTGTCGTGAGCGACCCGTTCCTCGTCGTCGAGGACCTGACGGTCAAGTTCCCCACCGAGGACGGCCTGGTCAACGCGGTCACCGACCTCAGCTACACGGTGGAGCAGGGCAAGACCCTGGGCATCGTGGGGGAGTCCGGCTCGGGCAAGTCCGTGTCGTCGATGGCCGTGCTCGGCCTGCACGACATGCGCACCGCCCGCATCACCGGCTCCATCAAGGTCGGCGGCCAGGAGGTCGTGGGCCTGGGTGAGTCCAAGCTGCGCAAGCTGCGGGGCAAGGAGGTGGCGATGATCTTCCAGGACGCGCTCGCCGCCCTGCACCCCTTCTACAAGGTGGGCTCGCAGCTGGCCGAGGCCTATCTCGTGCACCACCCGAAGGCCTCCAAGCGCGAAGCGCGCCGCAAGGCGATCGAGATGCTCGACCGGGTCGGCATCCCGCAGCCTGACCGACGTGTCGACGACTTCCCGCACCAGTTCTCCGGCGGCATGCGCCAGCGCGCGATGATCGCGATGGGCCTCATCAACGACCCGAAGCTCCTCATCGCCGACGAGCCCACCACCGCGCTCGACGTCACGGTGCAGGCACAGATCCTCGACCTGCTGCAGGATCTGCAGCGCGAGTTCAACTCCGCGGTCATCATCATCACCCACGACCTCGGCGTCATCGCCGAGATGGCCGACGACATCCTGGTGATGTACGGCGGCCGCGGGGTCGAGAAGGGTCCGGCCAAGGAGGTCCTGACGCGACCGCAGATGCCCTACACCTGGGGCCTGCTCTCCAGCGTGCCGGACGTCCACGGCGACACCGCCTCCAAGCTGGTGCCGATCCCCGGCAACCCGCCCAGCCTGCTGGACCCGCCGACCGGCTGCGCGTTCCACCCCCGCTGCGCCCACGTCGACAAGGTGCCGGGCAACAAGTGCGTCACCGAGCTGCCGCCGCTGACCGCCGGTCCGACCGGGGCCGGGCACCTCAACCGCTGCCACCTCGCCGACCCGGTGGGTGTGTTCGAGAACGAGGTGCTCCCCGTGATCGCCCCCGAGCTGCTCGAGGAGAGCTGACCTGATGACGGACGTCAACCACCCTCCGCACGACCCCGAGAACCCGGCGGTCACCGAGGGCGAGGAGCTGTCTGCCAGCAACGAGGAGCAGAAGCTCACCTTCGCCCAGCTCGCGCAGACCGGCCACGCACCCACCGAGCTCGACCCCGACGCCGAGCCGGTGCTCAGCGTGGACAACCTGAAGATGTACTTCCCCGTGAAGTCCTCGGGCCTGGTCCGCCGCACCATCGGCCACGTCCAGGCCGTCGACGGCATCTCCTTCCAGGTGCCCCGCGGCGGTTCGCTGGGCCTGGTGGGGGAGTCCGGCTGCGGCAAGTCCACGACCGGCCGCCTCATCACCCGGCTCTACACCCCGACCGGCGGGTCGATGCAGTTCGGCGAGAAGAAGCAGGACATCGCCCGGATGTCCAACCGCGAGCTGAAGCCGCTGCGCCGTGACGTGCAGATGATCTTCCAGGACCCCTACACCTCGCTGAACCCGCGGCACACCGTGGGCGCGATCGTGGGTGCGCCGCTGGAGGTCCACAACGTGGTGCCGAAGAACAAGGTGCTGCCGCGGGTCCAGGAGCTGCTCGAGGTGGTCGGGCTCAACCCCGAGCACTACAACCGCTACCCCAACGAGTTCTCCGGCGGTCAGCGCCAGCGCATCGGCATCGCCCGCGCGCTGACGCTGAACCCCAAGCTGCTGGTGGCCGACGAGCCGGTCTCCGCGCTCGACGTGTCGATCCAGGCACAGGTGATCAACCTGCTCCAGGACCTCCAGCAGGAGTTCGACATCGCGTTCCTCTTCATCGCCCACGACCTGGCCGTCGTGCGGCACTTCTGTCCCGAGGTCGCGGTCATGTACCTCGGCAAGATCGTGGAGATCGCGGACCGCGAGAGCATCTACAACCACGCACACCACCCCTACACCCAGGCCCTGCTGTCGGCGGTTCCCGACATCAAGCAGGCCGGCCAGGGACGGCGCGAGCGCATCCGGCTCGAGGGCGACGTGCCCAGCCCGATCAACCCGCCCTCGGGGTGCCGGTTCCGCACCCGCTGCCCGCTGGCCCAGGAGATCTGCGCCAAGGTCGAACCGCCGCTGCTGCAGATCGGCCCGCGCCACAAGGTCGCCTGCCACTTCGCCGGCGAGATCGGGCGCCACCCGGCGACGCCGGTGACCTCCGGCCTGCTCGGTGTCGACCGCCAGGGCAGCCCCGACCCCGCCGTCACCCCGCAGCCGGTCGGCACGAACCCGGGCTACGACAAGCAGTGGTTCGACCTGGACTCCCAGCAGATGGTCTCGGCCTGACCGGCCCCTGACGGACCCAGCGATGGACGAAGGTCTCTTCGCCGCCCCCGGTGCACCCACCGGGGGCGGCGGTTCGCTCTCGGCCAACACGACCGCCTCGGCGCCGTTGGCGGTGCGGATGCGCCCGCGCACCCTCGACGAGCTGGTCGGGCAGCCGCAGCTGCGCGAGCCTGGCTCGCCGTTGCGGCAGCTGATCGAGGACCAGCGCTCACTCTCGCTGCTGCTGTGGGGACCCCCGGGCACCGGCAAGACCACGATCGCCTCGATCGTCAGCCGGCAGACCGATCGCCGGTTCGTGGAGGTCTCCGCGGTCAGCGCCGGGGTCAAGGAGGTGCGCGCGGCCATCGAGTCGGCGCGCCACGAGCTGGTCCAGGGCGGGCGGGAGACGGTGCTGTTCGTCGACGAGGTGCACCGCTTCTCCAAGGCCCAGCAGGACGCGTTGCTGCCCGGTGTGGAGAACCGCTGGGTCACCCTCGTGGCGGCGACGACCGAGAACCCCTTCTTCTCCGTCATCTCCCCGCTGCTCTCCCGCAGCCTGCTGCTGCGGCTGGAGTCCCTCGACGACGACGACGTACGCCGGGTGGTCGACCAGGCCCTGGCCGACGATCGCGGGCTGGCGGGGCGCTTCACGCTCACCGAGGAGGCGGCGACCCACCTGGTCCGGCTTGCCGGGGGAGACGCACGTCGGTCGCTGACCTACCTCGAGGCCGCGGCCGGTGCCGCGGCCGGCCGTGGCCTGGAGGAGATCGACCTGGAGACGGCCGAGACGGCCGTGGACCAGGCGGCCGTGCGCTACGACCGGCAGGGCGACCAGCACTACGACGTGACGAGCGCCTTCATCAAGTCCGTGCGCGGCTCCGACGCCGACGCCGCCATGCACTACCTGACGCGGATGATGGAGGCGGGGGAGGACCCTCGCTTCATCGCCCGCAGGCTGGTCATCCTCGCCAGCGAGGACATCGGCCTGGCCGACCCCTCCGCACTCACGACCGCCGTGGCGGCCGCCCAGGCCGTCCAGCTCATCGGCATGCCCGAGGCGGCCTTCAACCTCGCCCACGCCACGATCGCCCTGGCCGTCGCGCCCAAGTCCAACGCGGTCACCACGGCGCTGGCCGAGGCCTCGGCCGACGTGCGGGCCGGCAAGATCGGCCCGGTGCCGGCACACCTGCGCGACGCCCACTACAGCGGTGCGAAGAAGCTGGGCCACGGGTCGACGTACACCTACAGCCACGACGAGCCGTTCGGCATCGCCGAGCAGCAGTACGCACCCGACGTGGTGGCCGACGCCCGCTACTACCGCCCCAAGGAGATCGGCGCGGAGAGCGCGATCAAGGAGCGGTGGGAGCGGGTTCGGCGGCTCATCCGCGGCAGGTAGGGTTCTGGCCCATGAGCGAGGAGTGGAGCGCGCCCGCGTGGGCGGTCCTGGCGGTGCTGGGCACCGTGGCCGCGCTGCTGCTCCTCCTGCTGGCCGCCCTGGTCGTCGTCGTGGTCACCACCCGACGCACCCTCGCGCGCACCGACGCCGAGTCCGCAGTGGTGCTCGACCGTCTGCTGCACCTGGAGCAGACGCTGGCCACCCGAGCGGTGCGGGAGGTCCGCGCCGAGGAGACGGAGTACCTCATCACGCACCTGGGCGAGGACGCCCCGGGCGAGCGTGACGCCGACGACGCTCCCCCCGCCCCGATGCTCCCCGCGCCGGTCTTCGCGGACATGGTGCTGCGCGAGACCGCGGTGCAGGCGACCACGCTCGCCGCCGGCCTGCGCCGGGCGCTGAGCCCGGAGGTGCGTCACCGCATCCGCTTCGAGATGCGTCGCGAGGTCAAGCGGGCCCGCAAGCAGCGCCGCGCCGACCTGCGCGCCGCGCGCCGCGACCTGCACGCCCGCCAGCGAGCGGCGGAGCAGGCCGCATGAGGCGCGGCCTCTGGTTCGCAGCCGGGGCCGGGGCCGGGATCTACGCCATGGTGCGTGGACGCCGCGCTGCCGAGGTCCTCACCGCGGACGGTCTCCAGGACCGACTCGGGGCGCTCGCGCTCGGCGCCCGGATGTTCCGTGACGAGGTGGCCCAGGGCCGCGCGGACGCCGAGACCGAGGTGCGCGCACGGTTGGGTGCGTCGAGCCTCGAGACCACCCCCCAGATCACCCACGACACGACCAAGCAGCTGGAGAGAGGGAACGACTGATGGAGACCGCCGAGATCCGACGCAGGTTCGTGGCGCACTTCGAGCGCCACGGCCACACGGTGGTCCCGTCGGCGTCGTTGCTGCTCGACGACCCGAACCTGCTGTTCGTCAACGCCGGCATGGTGCCGTTCAAGCCCTACTTCCTGGGCCAGGAGACCCCGCAGTGGGACCGGGCCACCAGCGTGCAGAAGTGCGTGCGGACCCTCGACATCGAGGAGGTCGGCAAGACGACCCGGCACGGCACGTTCTTCCAGATGTGCGGCAACTTCTCCTTCGGCGACTACTTCAAGGAGGGCGCGATCCGTTTCGCCTGGGAGCTGGTCACCGGCTCCCAGGACGACGGCGGCTACGGCTTCGACCCGGAGAAGATCTGGGTGACGGTGCTGCCCAGCGACACCGAGGCCAAGCAGCTGTGGCACGACATCGCGGGCCTGCCCTACGAGCGGATCCAGGAGCGTGGCCTGGAGGACAACTACTGGAACATGGGCGTCCCCGGCCCCGGAGGTCCCTGCTCGGAGATCTACATCGACCGCGGCCCGGAGTACGGCCCCGACGGTGGGCCCAACGCCGACGAGGACCGGTTCCTGGAGATCTGGAACCTCGTCTTCATGCAGGAGTCGCTCTCGACGGTCCGTTCAAAGGCCGACTTCGACGTCGAGGGCCCGCTCCCGGCCAAGAACATCGACACCGGCATGGGCCTGGAGCGCGTGGCGTACCTCCTCCAGGGCAAGGACAACCTCTACGAGATCGACGAGGTCTTCCCGGTCATCGAGAAGGCCGCGGAGCTGACCGGTCGCACCTACGGCGAGAACGCCGAGGACGACGTGCGCTTCCGCGTGGTCGCCGACCACGTGCGCAGCGCGCTGATGCTCATCAACGACGGCGTCACGCCCGGCAACGAGGCGCGTGGATACGTCCTGCGCCGCCTGCTGCGTCGCGCTGTGCGCTCGATGCGGCTGCTCGGCTACGACGGCCACGCACTGCGTGAGCTGATGCCGGTCAGCCGGGACCGGATGAAGAAGTCCTATCCCGAGGTCGAGACCGGCTGGGAGCGCATCAGCAGGGTCGCGTACGCCGAGGAGGAGACCTTCCGCAAGACGCTGGAGGCCGGCACGCAGATCTTCGACAACGCCGTGGCGTCGGTGAAGGAGTCCGGCGGCAGCGTGCTGGCCGGTGCCCAGGCCTTCGCCCTGCACGACACCTACGGCTTCCCGATCGACCTGACCCTGGAGATGGCCTCCGAGGCCGGCCTGAGCGTGGACGAGGCGGGCTTCCGCTCGCTGATGGCCGAGCAGCGCGAGCGGGCCAAGGCCGACGCTAAGTGCAAGAAGGGACAGCACGCCGATACCGGCGTCTACCGCGGGATCCTCGACGAGCACGGCCCGACCGACTGGCTGGCCTACGAGACCCTCGAGACCGAGTCCCGGGCCCTGGCCCTCCTGGTCGGTGGGGCGCCTGCCACGAGCCTGGCCCAGGGCGAGGTGGGCGAGCTGGTCCTGGACCGCACCCCGTTCTACGCCGAGTCCGGTGGCCAGGCCGCCGACGCGGGCATCATCGAGGTCGACGGTGCCCGGCTGGAGGTGCTCGACGTGCAGCGGCCGGTCCGTGGGCTGGTCGTCCACCAGGTCCGGGTCGTCGACGGCGAGCTGGTCCTCGGGTCGGGCAGCGCCCTGCACGCCCAGGTCGACCCCGAGTGGCGCCTCGGTGCCCGCCAGGCGCACTCCGGCACCCACGTGGTGCACGCGGCGCTGCGCGAGGTGCTTGGCCCCTCGGCGCTGCAGTCGGGCTCCTACAACCGTCCGGGCTACCTCCGCCTCGACTTCGGCTGGACCACCGGGCTCACGCCGACCCAGCTCAAGGACATCGAAGAGGTCTCCAACCGCGCGCTGCGCGCCGACCTCCCCGTCTCCTGGGACTACATGACCCTGCCCGAGGCCAAGGACTGGGGCGCCATCGCGCTGTTCGGCGAGACCTACGACGAGTCCAAGGTCCGCGTCGTGGAGATCGGCGGCCCCTGGTCGCGCGAGCTCTGCGGTGGCACCCACGTCGACCACTCCTCGCAGATCGGCACCGTCGTGGTCACCGGCGAGGCGTCGGTCGGCTCGGGCAACCGGCGCATCGAGGCCTACACCGGTGTCGAGGGCTTCTCCTACCTCGCCCGCGAGCGCGACGTGGTGAACCAGCTCACCGGCCTGCTCAAGACCCAGCCCGACGACCTCGTGGGTCGCGTCGGCGACCTGGTCGAGCGTCTCAAGGCCGCCGAGAAGGAGATCGAGCGCGCGCGCGTCGCCCAGCTGCTCGCCGCGGCCGGTCAGGTGGCGGCGTCGGCGACGAAGGTCGGACCCGTCAACGTGGTGGCCCACCGGGCCGACGGCGCGGGCGGCGGCGACGTCCGGACGCTCGCGACCGACGTACGCGGCCGGCTTCCGCAGGGCGAGCCCGGTGTCGTCGTGGTGATCGGCGTGGCCGACGGCAAGGTCGCCGTCGTTGCCGCGGCCAACGACCTGGCCCAGGAGCGCGGCGTCTCCGCCGGCGACCTGGTGCGCGCGGTGACCCCGCTGCTCGGCGGCAAGGGCGGCGGCAAGGCCGACGTCGCGCAGGGCGGCGGCACCGACGCCTCGCGCGTCGACGAGGCGCTGGCCCTGGTGAGCACCGAGGTCGGTCGCGCGGTCGGGGCCTGATGCGGCACGGCACCCGGCTGGGGATCGACCCGGGCGACGCCCGGATCGGCGTCGCGCGCAGCGACCCTTCCGGCTTCCTCGCCACGCCCGTGGAGACCGTGCGGCGGGGCAAGGGCGACCTCGCGCGGCTGCGGCGCATCGTCGCGGAGCTGGAGGAGGAGACCGCGGTCCTGGAGGTCGTGGTCGGTCTGCCGCGCTCGCTCGGCGGCGGGGAGGGACCAGCGGCGGCGAAGGTGCGCGATTTCGCGACGCAGCTGGCCGAGCGGGTGCCGGTGCCGGTGCGCCTGGTCGACGAGCGGCTCTCCACCGTGTCGGCGGAGGCTATGCTCCGCGACCAGGGTCGCAAGGGAAGCAAGCGACGTGCGGTGGTCGACCAGGCCGCCGCGGTGGTGATCCTGCAGCACGCGCTGGACACCGAACGTGCCTCGGGCAACCCGCCGGGGGAGATCCTGGAGAGGCAGTCATGAGCGAGGACCCCCACCGCGACGAGCCCATCGACGCCGCTGAGCACGCCGAGGATCTGCCGCACGAGGGCGGGCGTCGCCGTCGTCGCCGCAGCCGGGTCCCCGGCTGCGTCGCGGTGCTCGTGGCCCTGGCCGTGGTGGGCGGCGGCCTGTGGTGGGCCGGCAACGCCGGGATGGCCTTCCTGCGCGACCTGGCCTCGGACCCCGACGACTACCCCGGCCCCGGCAAGGGGTCGGTCACCATCGAGGTGGTCAGCGGGGACACCTCGACGGTCATCTGCCGGGCCATGAAGGAGAAGGACGTCGTCGCGTCGGTGGACGCGTGCATCGCCGCGGCCAACGCCGACCCCGACGCCGGAGGCATCCAGGTCGGGTTCTACGAGTTGCAGAAGCAGATGGCCGCCGCCGACGCCATCGACGTGCTGGTCGACCCCGCCAACATCGTCAAGAGCAGCCTGACCATCCCCGAGGGTCTGCGGGTCGTCGACATCGTCGAGCGGCTGGCCGAGAGCACCGACTACGAGGTGAAGGACTTCGAGAAGGTCCTGGCCAAGCCCGACAAGATCGGTCTGCCCGACTACGCGGGCGGCGACGCCGAGGGCTACCTCTTCCCGGCGACCTACGACTTCGGCCCCAAGGCCAAGCCCAAGGACATGCTGACCGCCATGGTCGACCGGTGGCGCCAGGCCGCCGACGCGGCCGGGCTCGAGCAGGCCGCCGAGGAGCTCGGCTACACCCCGCACGAGCTGATGACGATCGCCAGCCTCGTCGAGGCCGAGGGACGCGGCGAGGACCAGCCCAAGGTGGCCCGGGTCATCTACAACCGCCTCGAGATCGAGCCGAACCCGTCCGCGGGCTTCCTGCAGGTCGACGCCGCGGTCAACTACGCGCTGGGCCGTGAGCCGATCGCCCGCCTGACGACCGACGAGATCGAGTCGGTCTCGGACTCGCCCTACAACACCTACACGCAGAAGGGCCTCCCGCCGGGGCCGATCGAGGCCCCCGGCGACGCCGCCATCGACGCGGCGGCGAACCCGGCCGACGGTCCGTGGTTCTTCTACGTCACCGTCAACCTGCGCACCGGCGAGACCAAGTTCACCGACGACTACGACGAGTTCCTCGGCTTCAAGCGCGAGCTGGACGAGTACTGCGCCACCCAGTCCGACCGGTGCTGAGCCGGGGGCGATGACGTGACCACGCGCTGCGCGGTGCTGGGCGACCCGGTGGAGCACTCGCTCTCACCGGTCCTGCACCGTGCGGCGTACGACGAGCTCGGCCTGGCCGACTGGTCCTACGACGCGGTGCGGGTGCCGGGCGGCACGCTGGCCGGCTACCTCGACGGCCTCGACGACTCCTGGCGCGGGTTGTCGCTGACGATGCCGCTGAAGCGCGAGCTGCTGGCGCTGGCCGACGAGCGCGGCTGGGAGTGCCACCCGCGGGTGCGCGCCGCCGGGGGTGCCAACACCCTGGTGCGTGAGTCGACGGGGTGGCGTGCGGACAACACCGACCTGCCGGGGGCGGCCACCGCCGTCCAGGAGAGGTACGCCGGTCCCGCGGACCGCGTGCTCGTGGTCGGCGGTGGGGCGACCGCGGCCTCGGTCGGGCTGGCCCTGTGCGACCTGGGGGCCACGCGCGTGCAGCTGCTGGTGCGCTCGGCCGAGCGGGCGCAGGAGACCCTCACGACCATCCGTGGCCACGACTCGGCACCCGAAGTGCTGGCCGTCGAGTCGGCCGACGAGGTCACGGCGGCCGACGTCCTGGTCTCGACGGTCCCGGCCGACGCCCAGGACCCGGGGCTGCTGGCGAGGACCGGCGCCGCGCTGCTCTTCGAGGCCCTCTACGACCCGTGGCCGACCCCGCTGGCGGCGGCGGCCGAGCGCGCGGGCACGACCGTCGTGTCGGGGTTGGACCTGCTGGTCCACCAGGCGGTGCTGCAGGTGGAGCAGATGACCGGGCACGCCGTGCCGGTCGGCGTCCTCCGCGCGGCCGGCGAGCGTGCGCTCACTGCGAGGCGCGGCGCGTGAGCTCCCCGCTGGGCGCGCTGGTCGGCGCGCTGGTGGGTGGCGCGCTGTGCCTGGCCGTCCCCTGGCTGGTCGCCCGCACCTCCGAGGTGCCACGTGGTCGCCGGCTGCTGCCCGGCGCGGTGCTGGCGGGGACGGTCGCCGGCGGGTCCGCCGGCGCGGCGCTCGACAGCGGCTGGGCGCTGGCCGCGGTGCTCCTTGCGACACCGGCCTGCGTGGCGTTGGCGTTCGTCGACTGGCACACCCGGCTGCTGCCCTCACGCATCGTGCTGCCCGCCACCGGTGCGGTGCTGGCCCTGTTGGCGGTGGAGTGGGCGGTCACCGGCGACCACGACGCGCCACTGCGCGCGCTCATCGGGCTGGTCGTGGCGCGCTCGATCTACTGGGTGCTCTGGTTCGTCCACTCGGCCGGCATGGGGTTCGGCGACGTGCGGCTGGCGGCCCTGCTCGGCGCGGTGCTCGGGCGCGCGGGATGGTCCGAGCTCGTCGTCGGCACCTACGCCCCGTTCCTGCTCTTCGCGGTGCCCGGGCTGCTGCTGGCGCTGGTGCGCCGCGACCGCAGCCTGCTGCGCGCCGCCTACCCCTTCGGTCCGTTCATGGTCGTCGGCGCGCTCCTGGGGGTCCTGGCCGGTCCCGCGCTGCTCGGTCTCATCACCGCGTGACCCCCGCGGGCGGGTCGGTGCCCGCGTGAAACACTGACGTCATGCTGCGTTGGCTCACTGCGGGCGAGTCCCACGGCCCGTCCCTGGTCGCGATCCTCGAGGGCCTGCCGGCCCATGTCCGGGTCACCTCCGACGACATCGCCGACTCCCTGGCGCGTCGACGCCTCGGCTACGGCCGGGGCGCACGGATGAAGTTCGAGCAGGACGAGGTCACCATCGTCGGGGGCGTGCGCCACGGGGAGTCCCAGGGCGGCCCGGTGGCCATCAACGTCGGCAACACCGAGTGGCCGAAGTGGGAGAAGGTCATGTCGGCCGACCCGGTCGACCCCGGTGAGCTCAAGGAGACCGGCCGCAACGCCCCGCTGACCCGCCCGCGCCCCGGCCACGCCGACCTCGCGGGCATGCAGAAGTACGACTTCGACGAGTCCCGCCCGATCCTCGAGCGCGCCTCGGCCCGCGAGACCGCCGCCCGCGTGGCGCTCGGACGCGTCGCCAGCAACTTCCTCGAGCAGGTCGGCGGCATCGGCATCGTCTCCCACGTCATCGAGCTCGGCGGGGTCCGCGCCCCGGCCGGCGTGTGGCCCGAGTCCGCCGACGCCGCGGTCGTGGCGGCGCTCGACGAGGACCCGGTCCGCTGCCTGCACCCCGAGACCGCCGCCGCCATGGTGGAGCGGATCGACCAGGCCCACAAGGACGGGGACACGCTCGGCGGGGTCGTCGAGGTCGTCGTGCACGGTCTGCCGCCGGGCCTGGGCTCGCACGTGCACTGGGACCGACGCCTCGACAGCCGGCTGGCCGGCGCCCTCATGGGCATCCAGGCCATCAAGGGCGTCGAGGTCGGCGACGGCTTCGAGCTCGCCGCGACCCCCGGGTCGCTGGCGCACGACGAGATGGTCCCTGGCGAGGGAGGCATCCGGCGTACCTCCGCGCGCTCCGGCGGCACCGAGGGAGGCATGACCACCGGCGAGGTGCTGCGTGTGCGCGCCGCGATGAAGCCGATCGCGACCGTCCCGCGCGCGCTGCGCACCGTCGACGTCGCCACCGGCGAGGAGGCCGTGGCCCACCACCAACGCTCCGACGTCTGCGCGGTGCCGGCGGCCGGCATCGTCGCCGAGGCGATGGTCGCGCTGGTGATCGCCGACGCCGTGCTGGAGAAGTTCGGCGGCGACTCGGTGGCCGAGACGCGCCGCAACCTCGAGGGCTACCTCGACGCGCTCCCCGACGTGCTGTCCTGGGCCCGTCCGTGAGCCCAGCAGTGGTGCTGGTCGGCCCGATGGGCGCCGGCAAGACGACGGTGGCCGAGCTGCTGGCGCGGCGCTGGGGCGTCGCGGTGCGCGACACTGACGCCGACATCGTGGCCGCCCAGGGACGCGAGATCTCCGACATCTTCGTCGACGACGGCGAGGCCGTCTTCCGCGCGCTGGAGCGCGAGGCCGTGGCACGTGCGCTGGCCGAGCACGACGGCGTTCTGTCGCTGGGCGGGGGAGCGGTGCTCGACGAGGGGACGCGTGCCCTGCTGGCTGACCACACCGTGGTGTTCCTCCAGGTGGGGCTCACCGATGCCGTCAAGCGCGTCGGGCTGGGCACCTCCCGGCCGCTGCTGATGGGCAACGTACGCGCCCGTGTGAAGGACCTGCTCGACGAGCGCACCCCGGTCTACGCCTCGGTCGCCACCCACACCGTCGACACCGACGGCCGCACCCCCGACGAGGTCGCCGACGAGGTCGAGTCGCTGCTCGAGGGAGCCCGGTCGTGAGCGGCGCGGGCTCCGAGAGCGTGCTGCACGTCGCGGGCCCCACGCCGTACGACGTCGTCGTCGGCCACGGGGTCGCCGGCCGTCTCACGGGGCTGCTGGGCGACCGGCCCTCGCGGGTCGCCCTCGTGGTGCCGGAGACGCTGCGCGACCTGGCGGCGCCGGTGCGCGAGGCCCTGGCCGACGCCTACCGGCCGACCGAGCTGGTCGTGCCCGACGGCGAGTCCGCGAAGACCGTGGCCACGGCGGCCGCCTGCTGGGAGACCCTCGGCGAGGCCGGCTTCACGCGCTCCGACGCCGTGGTGACCTTCGGCGGTGGCGCCACCACCGACCTCGGTGGCTGGGTGGCCGCCGGCTGGCTGCGCGGCGTGCCGGTCGTGCACGTGCCGACCACGCTGCTGGCGATGGTCGACGCCGCCGTGGGTGGCAAGACCGGCGTCAACACGGCTGCGGGCAAGAACCTCGTCGGTGCCTTCCACGAGCCGACCGGGGTGCTCTGCGACCTGTCGCTGCTGGGGACGCTGCCGCGCCCCGACCTGGTGGCCGGCATGGGCGAGGTCGTCAAGTGCGGCTTCATCGCCGACCCGCGCATCCTCGAGCTCGTCGAGACCACCGAGCCCGCCTCGCTCACCGCCGACAGCCCGGTGCTGCGCGAGCTGGTGGAGCGCTCGGTCCAGGTCAAGATCGACGTCGTCGTCGGGGACCTGAAGGAGACCGCCGGGACCGCCGGGGAGGGGCACCCCGGCCGCGAGGCGCTCAACTACGGCCACACCATGGGCCACGCGATCGAGCGGGCCGAGCGCTACGGCGTCCGGCACGGCGAGGCGGTGGCGATCGGCAGCGTGTTCGTCGCCGAGCTGGCGCGGCACGCCGGCGTGCTTGACGACACCACCGCCGACCGGCACGCCAGCGCCTTCGGGCGGGTCGGGCTGCCCACCGGCTACGCCGGCGCCGGCTACGACGAGCTGCGGGCGGCGATGGCGGTCGACAAGAAGTCGCGCGGCGACCAGCTGCGCTTCGTGGTGCTGCACGACGTCGGCGACCCCCGGGTGCTGGCGGGGCCGTCCGAGGAGCACCTCCGGGCGGCGTACGACGCGATGGTGGCGCGCGCATGAGCACCCGCGTGCTGGTCCTCAACGGGCCCAACCTCGGGCGGCTGGGCCGGCGGCAGCCGGAGATCTACGGGTCGACGACGCACGCCGAGCTCGCGCACCGCTGCGTGGAGTGGGGCAGAGAGCGCGGCCTGGAGGTGGAGGTGCGCCAGACCAACCACGAGGGCGTGCTGCTCGACTGGCTCAACGAGGCGGCCGACGACCGGGTCCCGGTGGTGCTCAACGCCGCCGCGTGGACCCACTACTCCTACGCGGTCTTCGACGCCTGTGCCCAGCTCGAGGCGCCGCTGGTGGAGGTGCACATCTCCCAGCCCAAGGACCGGCCCGAGGAGTTCCGCCACCACTCGGTGGTCACCCCGCACGCGGTGGAGGTCGTGGCCGGGCACGGGGTCGACGGCTACCGGATGGCCCTCGACGTGCTGGTCGAGCATCTCGGACAGTAGACTCCGCCGCTGGCCCCTCGGGCCTCTCTTGACACCTCAACACGAAGGCTGACGCGCGCGCATGGCAACGACGAACGACCTCAAGAACGGCATGGTCCTCAACATCGACGGCCAGCTCTGGTCCGTGGTGGAGTTCCAGCACGTGAAGCCGGGCAAGGGCCCCGCCTTCGTGCGCACCAAGCTGAAGAACGTCGAGTCCAACAAGACCGTCGACAAGACCTTCAACGCCGGCACCAAGGTCGAGACCGCCACGGTCGACCGCCGTAACTACCAGTACCTCTACAACGACGGCACGAGCTACGTCTTCATGGACACCAGCTCCTACGAGCAGCTCGAGGTCGCGCCCGAGATCGTCGGCGACGCCAGCAACTTCCTGCTCGAGAACAACGAGGCCATCGTGGCCACCAACGAGGGCCGTGTCCTCTTCGTCGAGCTCCCGCCGTCGGTCGAGATGGAGATCACCTTCACCGAGCCCGGTGTCGCCGGTGACTCCGCGACCGGCCGCACCAAGCCGGCGACCCTCGAGACCGGTCACGAGATCCAGGTCCCGCTGTTCATCAACCAGGGCGAGCGGGTCAAGGTCGACACCCGCGACTCGTCCTACCTGGGTCGTGTGAAGGGCTGATGTCCGCCCGCACCAAGGCCCGCAAGCGGGCTCTGGACGTGCTGTTCTCCGCCGAGCTGCGCGACGAGCAGCTCGTCGAGGCGCTCGAGCGGGTCATGACCGACGGCCCGGCGCCCACCAACGACTACACCGGCGTGCTGGTGCGCGGCGTGGCCGAGCACCTCACCGAGATCGACGAGCTGCTCACCCGCTTCTCCAAGGACTGGTCGCTCAAGCGGATGCCGACGGTCGACCGCAACGTGCTGCGTCTGGGGGTCTTCGAGCTGGTCTTCAGCGACGAGATCCCCGACCCGGTCGCGGTCTCCGAGGCCGTCGAGCTGGTCCGCGACCTGTCGACCGACGACTCGCCGACCTTCGTCAGCGGCGTTCTCAGCGCGATCATGCGCGACAAGCCGGCCGTCGGGGGCTGACGGTTCACCGGCCCGCTGGCAGGCTGGCCGCATGAGCACCGAGTGCGACCTCGTGGTCATCGGCCTCGGCCCCGGTGGCGAGGCCCTCGCGACGGGCGCGGCGCGCGCAGGACTGCGCGTCGTGGCCGTTGACAAGCACCTCGTGGGCGGTGAGTGCCCCTACTACGGGTGCATCCCGTCGAAGATGATGGTGCGCGCCGCCGACCTGCTGGCCGAGGCCGCACGGGTGGACGGCACCGCGGGGGAGACCTCCGTGACCGCGTCGTGGGCGCCGGTCGCCCGTCGCATCGCAGAGGAAGCCACCACCCACTGGGACGACCAGGTGGCGGTGGACCGCCTCGCCGACGCCGGCGCGACGGTGCTGCACGGCACCGGTCGGCTCGCCGGGCCCGGCGTCGTGGAGGTG
>LUPK01000013.1 GCA_001627335.1 Nocardioides sp. REDSEA-S33_B3
AGAGCCGGCACCGGCCGGCAGCTCACCCACGCCCACACTGCGAACCTCGTCGCGATCCACCAGAATCACCGATGACGAATCCTCACCGGTGGATCAGGGCTGAGTCACGCATGGAGCATGTTGGCGCGACGCCGACGAGGCGAGCAACGCGCAGGCCCACCGGCCTGCTGTCCGAACAGGCCCCGCCGCGCTCATCGGTGTCCAGGACGGTGGTTCCGGTGACAGGTAGGGATCGGCTGGCGGATCCCCACGCGGCCGTCCCTCCGAGGAGGGCCACATGCGTCAAGTGTCGTTGAGTACCCGGCCCCGTTTCGGCGACGACTGGGCGGAACGGGGCCGGGTTCGCGTCGCCTGTTCGATGGAGGTCGAGGAAGGCCGCCGCGAATCCGGTGGCGCCGAGAGGCTCTGGGTCCTCCAGGCGTCAGCGGTGGGCCGAACGTAATAGCGTCGCCCAGGTGACCGGCGGGTAAGAGACCGACGTCATAACGTCGAGCCGCGTCCGTATCAACCTTGGGCGAAACGAGGATGTCGATCGGCTATTAGCTGGACCATACGGGCCGGGTACCGCACGGGGACAGGGCTTGACTCCAGCACGCGGTTGCAGCACCCCTCTGGCCGCAACCTAGAGGTATCGCTGGAGCGGTAAGAGCCTGTTCGGGACACCGAGCCTGCGAGAAGCAGTCAGTACCCCGTCGCCGTTCGCGGCCGAGTTCTGGCGCGTTTGCTCCTCGGGAACTGCCTCGGGTCCTGTCGGGCCTCGTAACCGTCGTGCTCCGCTCAGCACGTGAGTCGTGGGGCCCGCGCCCGGGGGCGGCCGTCGAGCTATGACGTACGTCCCTACTGGCCAGTCGCGTATCGAACCGGCCGCGGGAACGCCTAACGTCACAACGGCGGAAGCCAGCCGGCCGGGGGGTCGCATGGCTGAGGCCAGCCGTCGCGTTGATCTGCTCCGTCGGTCAATTGGCGACTGCGGGCTCGCCGGCACAGACTTGCGGCGAGCCCGGAACCCCCACGAGACAAGGCACCACCTTCTCGTGGGCGGAGCAGGTCATCTGCTCGCAGCAAGGGATCGTCGGGGCGCGCTCCCTCCTTGGGCGAAACCCGCCGACGTGCCCTTGTATCTGAACGAGCGAGCGATCCACGAGGTGCTCGCTCGGTGGGAGCGAGCGTCAGCGATGCGATGCTCCGTCGCGGTTGGTACCGGTCGGGACGTCCCGCTTGTCGGCGTGTCTGTCGTGCACATTCGGCGCACAAGGGCGAGGTCGCAGACCCCTGTGGCCTGAGTCCTTTACCGCCGGTCGCGGTGGCCGCTACATCAGTCGGCAGCGCGTCCGGTGGGAGGTCGTAGCGCTTAGGGATCTACGTTCGGCGTTCGATGTCTGGCGGCATCGCGCCGGCGATCAGGCGAACTGCGTTGCGCACGGCTAGCCATTCGGCTCCGAGAAGAGTGCCGTCGGAGCGGCGACGTTCGAGGTGTGCCAGGAGCTGACCGACTGCTTCGGGATCGTTCCGGATGACCCGAAGGGCTTGCTCGGGGGAGGGGTGCGAGGCCTTCCGGGGGTTTGCGTCGGCGCTCGGAAGCGGCTGGCTGGAGGCGTCGGTCAGCGGCCCTGCAGCGGCCTGCACGTCCTGCGCTCGGTAACGCGGGACGTCGACCAGCCGGACCTCGACGGCGCCCTTCCGTGCGCCGAGCCGCCGCAAGGCGGCATCGTTCCGGCATCTGGTCGAGCACCAGACTGGGCGTCGGCCGACGCCCCGGTAGACGACTGTGCCGCCGCAGTTCGGGCAGGAGCGAACATCTTCTGGGTGCTGATCATGGTCGGCCATAGAAGGCTCCAGGCGACTGGGGACTCACCGTCGTTTCGCACAATCGAAACACTCGAGGGTCCGAGGATGCAAGAGGTGTGTGGCACTTGGTCGGTCGCGGAAATTTGGGGGGACGCAGAGGGGTGTCGGTGACGGCTGGGGCGTCGGGTTCGGATCGGCTGGACTGGCTGGGCCGAGGGAGCGGGTTTGAAGGTTTCTGCGGCTCGGTGATCGCTCGGGGACCGGGAAAATGTCGTAGGTGACTGTCAGAGTCCATGTCGACACGAGTGAGGACCAGATGAGTCAGCAGACGATCAAGCAGCAGGCGCGGCGTACGGCGCGGGATGGCCGAGAAGCGGCGGCGCGAGCGCGAGGAGCGGGTGCGCCGGGTGATCGACCTGGCCGAGCGGGTCATGGTCGCGATAGGTGAGCGCGACCAGGCGGTGATGGAAACCGAGAAGCGCGCCGGTGAGGCGCTGCGGGAGTTGACCGAGCGAGAGGGTCTATCCCTGAGCGAGGCCGTCGAGTGGTGCGGTGAGACGGTGAGCGTTCGGGAGGCGACGCGGCTGCGGCGGCTCGCCGGCGACCAGGCCGACAGTGGCGACGGCGAGCAGGGCGGCGACGGTGCGGCGGGGCTGGCGCCTGCCGGGAGCGGGGGAGCGGGTGCCGGTTCGGCGGCTGGATGACGCCGGCCTCACGGCGGTCGCGGCAGCGATCGCCGATTCGGCGGTGCTCACGCGGTACCGGGCGAAGGTCGCCACGGTGCCGGGCAGTGAGTGCCTGTGGTGGACCGGAGCGGTGGCCGGTCGGTCCGAGCGAGAGCGCACGGACGGCGGCGGCCATGGCCGGTTCTGGTACGCGCCGGGGCGGGTGATCATCGCGCACCGGTTCGCGTTTGCGGTGATGCACGGCGTGGACTCGCTCGCCCAGGCACGGCTGCTCGGGCATCGGTGTCACAACCCGCTATGCCAGCGGATCGCGCCGAACCACGTCGTGGTGTCGAGCGCGGCGCAGAATCGCCGGGAGTGGTCGGTACAGCCGCGGCTGCCCTACAGCCCGCTGGCCGACCCGCGTGGCCCGCGTCGGCAAGCGCGGGAGCTGCGCGACCTGGCGCGGGGAGGACCCGCAGCTGGTGGCCGACGACCTCGCGCGGCTCCAGGAGCTGCTGGGCGAGCAGCTGACGCTCTGGTGATCCCGACCCGAGACCGGGCCGAACGCAGAAGGCCGCCCACAGCGGACACAGCGCAGCGGGCGGCCTTGGCGGTTGGGGCAGACGATCACCCGGCCTCTCGGTCCACGGCGGCGTTCATGCGGGCTCGCCGTCGAGGAGCCGACCGAGCGTCTCCCACAGGTCGACGTAGCCGTCCGCGTCCTCGGGTGCCTGCTCGCCCACTGGGCGTGCAGGGCGCGGATGCGGTCGAGCCGGTCCAGGCGGTCGGGCAGCGCGGTGCGCGCGGCGGCCATGAACTCGACGTCGGCGGCGTGGCCAGTGGTCTTGAGGCCGAGCCAGTGATCGTGGCCGGCGTAGTAGGCCACGAGGATGTTGTCCGGGATCAGGGCGTCGGCGGCGGTGGCGCGGATCTTGTCACCGACACGCGTCCACGGGCCGGGGGTCGCGCGGGCTCCAGGGCGCGGAGCGTGGCGTCGTCCTCGCTCATGCTGGCTGGTCCTCCCGGGCGGTCGCGTCGGCGAGGTCGAGCCGCCCGGAGGCGGCGGTGGCCACGGCGGTGATCCGGGCGGCGAGCGCGCGCAACTCGGCGGGCGTGCCCTGGATCGCCACCACGTCGTCCCCGGCCAGCGTCAGGACCGGTTGGCGGTGCTCACCGGCTCCCACCCAGTCCTCGCCGGGGGTGAACACCTGGACGCTGGTCTCGCGGGCGGCCAGCCACTCGATGTGCGCGCTCACGGGGTCACCTCGGCGGGTGGGGTGCCAATGAGGCGGCGGAACGCCGCATCGTCGGACTCCATGGCGAGCAGACCCGGTGCTGATCGTCGGCTCGTCCGGCGACCTCGGTCAGCACGACTCGCAGGCCCTCAGGAACGCGACAACGTCGCGGGCGCTGAGGTCTCCGCGTGGCGGGATCGGCACGGACATCAGCCGCGTAGGGGACTGCGTTCATGGCTACGCGGCGTCGCGCTGGTCCTCCGCGCTGATGACGGTGCCGGTCGGGTCCGGCTGGGCGGGCTCGGTCATGGCTCCTCCTTCGATTGGGCCGGTGGCGGGCCGGACTCGGGGTCTCAGCCCGACGGTGGTTCGTGCGGGATTGAGCGTGAGGCTCCTCCGGTTCAACTCGCCACTCCCGCACGTCAGGCAGAGCCCGGGTCCTCGGATCCGGCGCTTCGTCCGTTCCCGGTGCCAGTTGAGTCCCCGATGATGGTGTAACGCGGTTGCCGGCCTCGTCGTAGTAGACGTGGAGCGGCCACCGCGTGATCTTCGAGTGAACCCTTCACAGCACTCTCGAACGGAGCATCACGGTGACCGCACCTCACATTGTCGACCCTGCCGGCCTGCTTGGCGAGGCCCTGGCGGAAGCCTCCCCGGACCTCATGCGCAACCTGCTGCAGACGGTGATCAACGCGCTGCTGTCCGCCGACGCCGACGCGGTGGTCGGTGCCGAGTGGGGCCAACGCAGCCCGGACCGGACCGCGCAGCGCAACGGCTACCGGCACCGCGACCTGGACACCCGGGTCGGCACGATCGACGTCGCGATCCCCAAGCTGCGCACCGGGACGTACTTCCCCGAGTGGCTGCTCGAGCGGCGCAAGCGGGCCGAGTCGGCGCTGATCACGGTGGTGGCGGACTGTTATCTGGCCGGGGTGAGCACCCGCCGGATGGACAAGCTCGTCAAGCAGCTGGGCATCAACAGCCTGTCGAAGTCGCAGGTGTCCCGGATGGCCGCCGACCTGGACGAGCAGGTCGAGGCCTTCCGCCACCGGCCCCTCGACGAGGCCGGACCCTTCACGTTCGTCGCCGCCGACGCCCTGACCATGAAGGTGCGCGAGGGCGGGCGGGTCATCAACGCTGTGGTCCTGATCGCGACCGGTGTCAACGGTGACGGGCACCGCGAGGTCCTGGGCATGCGGGTGGCCACGGCCGAGACCGGGGCGGCGTGGAACGAGTTCTTCGCCGACCTCGTGGCCCGCGGCCTGGCTGGGGTCCGGCTCGTGACCTCAGACGCGCACGCCGGCCTCGTCGAGGCCATCGCGGCCAACCTTCCCGGCGCCACCTGGCAGCGCTGCCGCACCCACTACGCCGCCAACCTCATGAGCGTGACCCCGAAGTCGATGTGGCCGGCGGTCAAGGCGATGCTGCACTCGGTCTACGACCAGCCCGACGCCGCCGCGGTGCACGCCCAGTTCGACCGGCTGCTGGACTACGTGGCCGCCAAGCTGCCGGCGGTGGCCGAGCACCTCGACGCCGCCCGCGCCGACATCCTGGCCTTCACCGCCTTCCCCAAGGACGTCTGGACCCAGATCTGGTCCAACAACCCCTCCGAGCGGCTGAACAAGGAGATCCGGCGCCGCACCGACGCCGTGGGCATCTTCCCCAACCGGCAGGCCATCGTTCGCCTCGTCGGGGCCGTGCTGGCCGAACAGACCGACGAATGGGCCGAAGGCCGCCGCTACCTCGGCCTCGAAGTCCTCGCCCGCTGCCGACTCGCTCCAGTGACCGACACGACGACGGAGGTGAGCACCGACCCCGTCCTCGAACTCAGCGCCTAACCCCTACGAAGGATCACAGGCGATACACCACTACCTGGGACTTGACCCCGGTGCCTAATCCGTGGAGCGAGTCGCTGGAGGCGAGCGCGCGGCAAGGGGGCGTGTCAGATCCTCTGTGTAAGGGCGTGACCTCCAACCTGAATCGCATGGGCGGTTCTCGAGAGGAGTCACGTCATGGAGGAAGTGCTGGACACTGTCGAGGTGGGACGGCCTCGACGCGAGCCTGAGGAGCCTCAGTTCCTCGACGCCGAGGCGATTGAGGCGCTGATCGCGCAGGCCCGTGAGCAGGGGGTGGAGCTGCTCGGCGAGGGTGGTCTGCTCAAGCAGATGACCAAGGCCGTGCTCGAGCGGGCGTTGGCCGAGGAGCTGACCGATCATTTGGGCTACGAGGTCGGCGACTCGGCCGGGAACGGGTCTGGGAACAGCCGCAACGGCTACACCCCGAAGAAGCTGATCACCGAGGCCGGGACGCTGGATCTGGACGTCCCGCGGGACCGGGCCGGCACCCACGAGCCCCAGATCGTCCGCAAGGGACAGAGCCGCCTGGACGGGATCGACAAGATCGTGATCGGGCTCTAGGCCCACGGCATGACCGTGCGCGACATCCAGAACCACCTGCTCGACATCTACGAGATCGACGTCTCCCGGATCTGATCTCCAAGATCACCGACGCCGTCCTCGACGAGGTCCGCGAGTGGCAGGCCCGGCCGCTGGAGCCGGTGTGGCCGGTGATCTTCCTCGACGCCATCGTGTGCAAGGTCCGCGACTCCGGGATGGTGAAGAACAAGGCCGCCCACCTGGCCGTCGGGGTCGGCGTCGACGGCGAGAAGGAGGTCCTCGGGATCTGGGTCGAGCACACCGAGGGCGCGAAGTTCTGGCTGCGAGTGATGAACGACTTGAAGTCCCGCGGGATCGAGGACGTCTTGATCGTGGTGTGCGACGGCCTGACCGGGCTCCCGGCCGCGATCGAGGCGGTCTGGCCCAATGCGGTCGTGCAGACCTGCATCGTGCACCTGACCCGCGCGAGCCTGCGGTGGTCAACTACAAGGACCGCAAACGCGTCGCCGCCCAGCTACGGCTGATCTACAGCGCCCCGACCGAGCAGGGCGCCCGCGACGCCCTGGATGCCTGGACCGACTCCGAGATCGGCCGCCAGTACCCCGCGATCAAACGACAGTGGGAGGTTGCCTGGGAGCAGGTGATCCCGTTCTTCGCGTTCCCGCCCGAGGTCCGCAAGGTCATCTACACCACCAACATGATCGAGTCGATCAACTACCAGCTACGCAAGATCACCAAGACCCGCGGCCACTTCCCGACCGACGACGCCCGGAGCCTGACCCGGTAGCCCGGACACCTGATCTGTAGCGATGATCGCTGCAGGAAGGGAGTTCGAAGATGCCTGCACCTCACCCGCCCGAGTTCCGTCGCAGGGCGATCGACCTGGCCCGGCAGCCGGATGCGTCGGTCGCCCAGGTCGCGAAGGATCTGGGGATCAGCGAGTCCGGTCTGCGCCGCTGGATGGCCCAGGACGACATCGACTCCGGCCGCAAGGAAGGTCTCTCGACCAGCGAGCGCGAAGAGCTGGTCCGGCTACGTCGGGAGAACCGGCGCCAGCAGATGGAGATCGAGATCCTCAAACGCGCCTCGGCCTACTTCGCACAGGAGAACGTGCTCCCAAAATAGGGTTCCGGCTGGTCCAGGAGCTCGCCGCGGACGGCTTCGATGTCGCGGTGGCCTGCCGGGTCTTGAAGGTCTCGCGGTCGGGCTACTACGAGTGGCGCGACCGACCGCCCTCGAACCGTGACCTCGAGGACGCCTATCTGGCGAACACCATCGTCGACATCCATCAGATGTCACGGTGCTCCTACGGCACCCCACGGGTGCACGCCGAGCTCCGGCTCGGGATGGGCGTCCGGGTCGGGCGCAAGCGCGTGGCTCGACTGCTGCGGATGACCGGCCGTCGCGGGATCAGCCACCGCCACAAGCGTCGCCACCGGCCTGCTGAGGCGGTTCACCAGGACCTCGTGCAACGACGGTTCGTGGCCGCTGGGCCGGATCTGTTGTGGTGCACCGACATCACCGAGCACCCCACCCGGGCCGGGAAGGTCTACTGCGCGGCGGTGCTCGACGTGTTCACCCGGCAGGTGGTGGGCTGGTCGATCGCCGATCACATGCGCTCCGAGCTGGTCGTCGATGCCCTGCAGATGGCGATCTGGCGCCGCCGGCCCGCGCCCGGGACCGTGGTGCATGCCGATAGGGGCAGCCAGTACACGTCGTGGGTCTTCGGGCACCGGCTCCGCGACGCCGGCCTGCTCGGATCCATGGGCCGCGTCGCGTCCAGCGTGGACAACTCGATGATCGAGTCGTTCTGGTCGACCATGCAACGCGAACTGCTCGACACCCGCGCCGTGTGGGACAGCCAGGAGCAACTCGGCGCAGCGATCTTTGAGTGGATCGAGGCCTGGTACAACCCGCGCCGACGGCATACCTCGATCGGGATGCTCAGCCCCGTCGACTACGAGCATCACTGGCAGCAGCAACACCTTCACACCGCCGCCAACGGAGCGGCATGATCACCACACCACCCGTGTCCGGAGAACCGGGTCAGGCTCCCCCGAACGTCGCGAGCGCCGAGAGAACGCGAGACGCAATCGAACGGTGCACACCCAGGCTCTCCTTTATCTCCTGGACGCACACCATCGGAAGCACCGGCCGCGAGTTGTAGGGCGTAGAGGCCCCGCGCGAGTATCTGAGTGCCAACAGCACCCCGGGCCGACTCCATGACTGAACCCTGAGTATCTGAACGGACCGGTAGAGGAAGCCAGACCTTCGAGTGTCGCGCGCTGGTCGATTCCAACAGTTGAACCTGTCGAACTGATGTGAGCGCCACTGCCCGCAGTAGTGATGTCAATGGCCATCGCTGCTACTTCGTCGCGCAAGAATCGTGCCAAGAGCTGCCCCGGTTGCCCGCAACACTGCGGTGTGAGCTTCTGGACGGAATCGCGTCGTCGGACCAGCCACGCTAATAGCGGCGCACACCGCAGAAGTCTCGTCGAGTACGGGCACAGCGATGCAGGTGAGGCCCAACGCCGACTCCTCTCGCTCGTAGGCCACGCCCGTCGACGTCACCGTGGACAGTTGACGGGCCAACCGACCGGGCGTTGCGACGGTGTGAGGCGTCCGCCGCTCCAACGGTGCGCTCAGGATCTCCCTTCGAACGATCGGATCGTGCGCCAAGAAGACCTTGCCGATGGCTGTGCAGTGCATCGGCATGCGTCCTCCGACTCTCGATGGGCTGCGGACCTGTCGGTGACCGCCGAGCTTCGCGACGTAGACGACGTGGTGGCCTTCCCGAATGCCAAGATGGACGATCTCGTGCGTCCGTTCGTAAAGGTCCTGAAGGAACGGCATCGCCACCTCGAGCAAGGTTCGCTCAACAGCCGCCCGCATCCCGAGTTCGAACATTCCACCTGAGAGCCGATAGCCGGACTCCGACTTCTCCAGCAGACGGAGCTCCACCAGTTCGGCGGCGAGCCTGAACACGGTTGCTTTGTGCAGCCCCGTCCGTCGCACCAGCTCCGCAAGTGACACGTTCGTGTCGTCACTGTTGAACGCCCTGAGGATGGCAACGGACTTCGACAACACCGTGTTCAGTCCGGGGTCCACCATCAGAGCGTATCGCTCAACGAAACGCGACGCTGGACCTCGATGCGTCAGGAACGCACCCTCAAAGCGTGGATGAGGAGCTTGTTTCCCGCGCTGCAGAGCGTCTTGTCACGGCCGCCGAAGAAGGGCGCCCGTGCGAGCCCGTGCGAGACCTCATAGGTCCCGCAGACCAAGAATCCGCCTACGCCGTTCAGAGACTGGTAGCTGCGCAACGGACACGCGGTGGCGCGCGTCCGTGCGGCCGCAAGGTAGGCCTGACCTCCAAGGCCGTGCAGGCCCAACTCGGCGTCGACCAACCAGACTTCGGTGTCCTCTTTGAGGACATGATCCATGTCGGTGGGAGCGAGATCCCTGCGGACCGGGTTCTGCAACCACGCGTCGAGGCGGAGCTCGCGTTCATGCTCGAGCACGACCTGGTCGAGGGACCTCTCGACGCTGAACAAGTACGACGAGCAACGGCCTACGTGGTTCCTGCCCTCGAAGTCTGCGGCAGCCGCATCACGGGCTGGAACATCTCCTTCGCCGACACGGTCGCCGACAACGCCTCATCGGGCGCCGTCGTCGTCGGCGAAGACGCGTTCAGGATCGATCAGGTCTCAACGGTCGACCTTGCGATGAGCATGAGCGTCGACGGTGTGAAGGTCTCTGCTGGCACCGGCCGCGACTGCCTCGGCGACCCGGTCCTGGCGGTCGCGTGGCTGGCACAGATCTCACGCGGGATCGGCGCGCCTCTCCGTGCCGGCGAGCTTGTGATGTCAGGGGCACTCGGCCCCATGTTCCCGCTCACCCCGGGAGCGCGAGTGACGGCAACGTTCCCGGACCTGGGGACCGTCGCAATGAGGCTGGGCGAAGGGAACACGACATGACAACGAAGGTGGCGGTTATCGGCTCCGGAAACATCGGGACCGACCTGATGATCAAGGTCCTTCGCGGTAGCGGCCGGCTAGAGATGGCGGCCATGGTCGGGATCGACCCGGAGTCGGATGGTCTGGCGCGTGCGCGGCGGATGGGCGTCGCGACCTCCGCTGAGGGCGTCGCCGGCCTCATCAACCTCCCCAACTTCCGCGACATTGACATCGTCATGGACGCGACATCGGCCAATGCGCACACAGCCAACGCGAAGGCCCTTGAGCCTTACGGCAAGACGCTCATTGACCTGACCCCAGCTGCCATCGGGCCCTACGTCGTGCCTGCAGTCAACCTCGAAGAAACAACTGCGGCCAACGTCAACATGGTCACTTGTGGAGGGCAGGCGACGATCCCAATCGTTGCAGCCATCGCCGAGGTCGTGGATGTCGAATACGCAGAGATCGTGGCTTCCATCGCATCCCGATCTGCGGGTCCTGGAACCCGAGCAAACATCGACGAGTTCACGGAGACCACGTCAGCGGCAATCGTCAGCATCGGCAACGCGAGACGTGGCAAGGCCATCATCATTCTCAACCCTGCCGAGCCGCCAATGCTGATGAGAGACACAGTGTTCTGTCTTGCCTCCGTGCCCGACGAAGCCACACAAGACCGAATCGTTCGCTCTGTCGAGGCGATGGTCGATGCCGTCGCGGCCTACGTCCCTGGCTATCGCCTCAAGCAGAAGGTGCAGATCAATCCACTACCAGCGGACCAGCCGCTGGCCACGCTGATCGCCCCCCAAGCACAGCGCGTCACGCACCAGGTGTCTGTTCTTCTCGAGGTCGAGGGTGCCGCGCACTACTTGCCTGCCTACGCCGGCAATCTCGACATCATGACGTCCGCCGCGGTGCAGGTGGCAGAACGCATCGCCGCACGGAAGGACTAAACAGAGTGAGCCCGAAGCTCTTCATTCAGGACGTCACCCTGCGAGATGGAATGCACGCCGTCCGGCACCGCATGACGACCGACGATATCCGACGCATCGCGAGCGCCTTGGACAACGCGGGCGTTGATGCCATCGAAGTCGCACATGGGGACGGGTTGGCAGGCTCGTCAATCAACTACGGCCCGGCGTCGAACTCCGACTGGGAATGGATCGAGGCGGCCGCAAGCGTCATCGAGCAGGCACGACTGACCACCCTCCTCCTGCCTGGCGTGGGGTCCATCCACGAACTCAAGACCGCCTGGGATCTCGGTGTCCGGTCAGTACGTGTGGCCACGCACTGCACTGAGGCCGACATCTCCGCCCAACACATCAGCGCGGCGCGTGAGATCGGCATGGACGTTTCCGGGTTTCTGATGCTCTCGCACATGGCCTCCCCATCTGACTTGGCCGGCCAGGCGAAGCTCATGGAGTCCTACGGAGCGCACTGCGTCTACGTCACCGACTCAGCTGGTCGGCTTACCATGCGCGATGTCCGCGACCGCGTGCGTGCCTATCGGGACGTTCTCGATCCGGAAACCGAGATCGGGATCCATGCCCACGAAAACCTGTCGCTGTCCGTGGCCAACTCGATAGTCGCCGTCGAGAACGGTGTACGACGTGTCGACGCCTCGCTCGCCGGCCACGGCGCGGGAGCAGGAAACTGCCCACTGGAGGCATTCATCGCCGTCGCTGAGTTGTCGGGACTCAAGCACGCGTGCGACCTGTTCAAGCTCCAAGACGCGGCCGATGACCTCGTACGTCCCCTTCAAGACAGGCCAGTCCGCGTCGATCGAGACACACTGACACTCGGATACGCCGGCGTCTATTCGTCATTTCTTCGGCACGCTCAGAACGCCGCGGATCGATACCAGGTCGATGTCCGCGACATTCTCGTGGAATGCGGTCGCCGAAGCCTGGTCGGTGGTCAGGAGGACATGATCATCGACGTCGCCCTCGACCTCGCCGGATGATGCTGACCACCTAGTCGCTGAGTTCGCCGCCCCGGACAACGAATCCAGGTCACGCCGGCGAGAAGCGAGAGCTCAGGCGCCCGCAGGTTTCATCAACTCGGTGAGGCTCGCTGGCGCGGGCCCTGCTGCGCAGATCTACTGCGACCTGTCAGGGCTGACCAAGACTAAGCGCGCTCGAGACCGCGTCGAGCGGCGGCCGTTGGGGCACCCTCGGGGACGCTGTCCCGCCCGAGGGTGCCCCGATGGTGCGGACGCCCGACTAGCCCGCGGCCTTTAGCGCCTTACTGATGACCTTGAAGTTGGCTCGCCGAAGCAACTCCTCCGCGTCGTTCGCCCGGACATGCGAGCGGACGTCGATCGCTGGCGCGGCGACGCGGACATCGTGTTCATCGCGTTGCGCCTCAAAGCAACGGTCGGGCGCCGGATCGTGGAGTGGCCGAACGTCGACAGGTTTGTGCTGCGCGACCGTAAGGCGATCGAGCGCGCGGACTGCCGGCCTATTCCGGGCTGCTTGCCGACTAGCTCGGGACAGACCATTGGCGAGCGATGGTTGCGCGGTTCGTGTCTCCTGCCTGGGTGCCAGGTCGCTGCCGGCGGCTCTTGAGCGCGCCTCGAGCAGCCCACTAACTGTGTGCAGGAACGACACGACACGAGTCCGCGCGGTCGCGGCCCAACGAAGTAGGGAGCGCCCAGAATCTTGCGCTTGGGGTGGAGTTGACGCCAATCTGCATACAGATTATGGTTTCCGTGTCCGAGGCGCAGGCCAATCAACCCCACGGAATCTTATGTTGGTTGCGGGCGGCCGGCACCTCAAAACCGACCTGGAAGGTGCGTCATGGCGATCGCTGAATTGGGGCATTTCGGAGTGTTCTGCAACGACCTGGAGCGCTCGACAATCTTCTATCGGGACGTGCTGGGTCTCACCGTCACCGATGAGGACGCGAACCTCGGTATGCGGTTCTTCAGCGCGCGCCCCCAGTTCGAGCACCACGAGTTCCAGCTCGTCGAGGGGCGAGTGACCGCTGAAGACACCAAACTGATCCAGCAGATCTCGTTCCGCGTCAATCACCTCACCGAGCTGATTGAGATGTACGGACGACTCGTCGACAACGATGTCCTCTTGGATCTGGTGGTGACCCACGGCAACGCCTTCGGCATCTACTTCTTTGATCCGGAAGGCAATCGGTGCGAGGTCTACTGGCAGACCGGTCTCCCCGCCCGCCAGCCTTTCCTCGCCGCCGTCGATCTGAACGAGCCGATCGACAAGTTGCTGGCCGAGAACGCAGCGCTGGTGGAGCAGTACGGGCGAACCGGCTATCTCCAGCCGGGCCTAGTCAAGAATCTGATTCCCGACGCCACCGAGGCCTGACCCGCTCGGCTCCACGCCCTTCGGTCTCGGATGCGGCCGGCTCTCGAGGGCAAATGCACGCCCGAGACGGCCGTCTCCGAATGCTCGGTCATTGACGAGAGGCGACTCATGAGCGCACTTTCCGGCAAGCGGGCCTTAGTCACCGGAGGTTCCCGGGGCATCGGCGCCGCCATCGTGCTGACTCTCGCCGATCACGGCGCAGACGTTGCGTTTACGTTCGAGCGTTCCACCGGCCCCGCGCAGGAGATACTCGACCGCATCCAGCGCGCTGGGCGAGCAGGCTTCGCGATCCAAGCCGACTTCTCGGAGGCCACTGCGGTTCGCGACTCGGTTCACGAGGCAGCACGCGTGCTCGGTGGACTGGACATCCTGGTCAGCAACGCCGCCATCGTTCGCTTCAGCTCTATCGAGGACATCAAAGCCGACGACATCGAGGCCCTCTTCCGCGTCAACTTTCAAGCACCGATACTTGCCGCAAGCGCCGCCATCTCCCACCTCTCCGCCGGTGGCCGAATCGTGATCGTCGGGAGCGCTGGCGCGGATCGCACCGTCGGCGAAGGCGGTGTGGTGTATTCGATGACGAAGCGCGCACTGCAGTCGTTAACACACGGACTTGCCCGTGAGCTCGGCCCTAAGAACATCACCGTCAACCTCGTTCAACCTGGCTCCACCGACACCGACTCGAACCCAAGTACTAGCGAGTTCGCCGACTTCCAGCGTGATCTGATCCCGCTCGGCCGATACGGATCGCCAGACGATGTCGCTGCCGGCGTGGCATTTCTGGCAAGTCCGGCCGCGAGCCAGGTCACCGGTGCGACGCTCAACATCGACGGCGGACTGAACACCTGACGGCGGATCGCCAAGGACCGAGCCAGCCGAAAGTTCAGCCGCATCCACGGCGTCGGCCGGCAGTCGCGGCAGGCAGGTAGAGCGGCGCCTTCTTCTTGAAGTTTGACCAGGGCGCAGCGAGATCCGAAGCCGACAGATCGCGATGAACGCCTGCGTGAGGAAGCGCCAAGCCAAGCGCAGCCGTCGCTACTTCGCTGTATGCAGATCATGCTACGTCGTCAGTGGGTAGCGCTTCAGAGCTGTCTGCGCGCGCTTGCCTTCCCGCAAATTCTGTATACAGTAGGGGAGCCGTTGGTTAGGAACCGCGAAAGGATCACTGGAATGAGCTGGAGTCTCGTCACGTACCGCACCGACCTGGAGTCTCGGCCCCGAGCGGGTGTGCTTGACGCCGAAGGTCGTGTGCGCCGTCACCCGGTTCTCGACGGCTTTGACGGCCTGTTCGAGGCGGTTCAGGAATGGGATCGCTTGGCCGACGCACTGAGAAGTAGCGATATGACCCAGGGTGAGTTGGTTGCTGACGCCGAGCTGCTGGCTCCGATCCGGTACCCGCGGAAGGTGATGTGCGCCGGCGCCAACTACCCCGATCACCTTCGCGAGATGGGTGCGGATCAGCCGTCCGAGGGACTGCGACCCTACTTCTTCCTCGTGCCTCCATCGACGGCGATCATCGGCCCTGGCGAACAGGTCCGCATCACCGAAGAGGACTCGATTCGCCCCGACTACGAAGCGGAACTCGCCGTCGTGATGGGCCGCAGAGGCAAGAGGATCCCTGCTGAACTGGCTCAGGACTACGTCGCCGGGTACACCCTGTTCAACGACGTCACGGCTCGAGGCCTTCTGTCGCGCGATATGGCGGTCGCGCCGCCGTTCGAGTTCGATTGGCTGAACGCGAAGGGCGGTGACTCCCACTGCCCGACCGGCCCAGGTCTCGTCCCGTCGTGGCTGGTTCCGGACCCGCACGCGCTCTCCCTTCGCCTTTGGCATAACGGCAAACTCAAGCAAGACGGCCACACGTCTCAGATGATCTTCAACATCTGGGAATTGATCGCTGCGGCGAGCGAAAGGGTGACCCTTGAGCCGGGCGACATCATCGCGACGGGTACCCCGGCCGGCGTCGGCGTCGCCCAGGGCCTCGCGCTGCGCGGTGGCGACGAACTTGTCGTCGAGGCAGACCTGATCGGCCGGCTCACTAGTTCGGTCGTCGTCGAGGACTTGATTCCTGCTGCACCGATTTCCAGGCGTTCGTGATGACGACGCCGACTGCGAAGACGCAACTGGTCATCGTAGGGACGGAGGCCTGATCATGGCAGACACAAACGCCCGCCATCGGGCACTGTTCGAGCCGTTCCAGCTTGGTGCGAAGTCGCTGCGGAACCGCATCCTGATGACCCCGCTCTCGGTCTGCTACGCCACCGGCGACGGGTACGTGAGCAACCAGATGATTCAACACTATGGTCGCCGGGCCGCCGGGGGCGCGGCAATGATCATCGTGGAGAACATGGCGGTTGACACGTCGGGACGGCAGCTGCCTCGGCAGGCGCTGATCGACGGCCGGGACCGGCTTCCGAAGTTGACCGAGCTGGCCGCCGAGATCAAGCGACACGGCGCCGTAGCGATCGTGCAGATCGTGCATGCCGGGCGCTACGCAGGCCCGTGGGACGAGTACGAGTCCCGCCGCCGGCTGGCTCCATCTGCGATCGGCTTTCCACTGCTACCGGGACTGAGAGTCACTCCTCAGGAAATCACCACGGAGGAGATCGAGGCGGCCGTGCAGAGCTTCGCCTACAGCGCCGCGTTGGCGGAGGAAGCCGGGTTCGACGGGGTAGAAATCCATGGCGCCCAGGGGTTCCTGATCTCGTCTTTTCAGTCGCCCCGAATGAACCTTCGCGTCGACGACTACGGCCGGGAACCGAACAAGTTCCCGTTGCGGGTGATCGATGCTGTCCGGGCCGCAGTCAGTCCTGAGTTCCTTGTCGGATACCACCTCTTCGCGGGCGAGCTAATGCCGGGTGGATGGGATGCCGACGACGCGATAGCCTTCTCGACCCTGCTGCCCGATCACGGCGTCGACTTCGTCATCCCGATGGTCTCGACGTTCGAATCCCTCCGAGCGGAGGCGAACGTAGGACTCTTCGGGCGGCCCCAGTTCCAACGGGATGTGTCGAGCCAGATTGCGCGCGCATGCTCGGCACCGGTATTCACTAACGGCCAGCTCGCAGACCCTGACCTTGCCGCCGACATCGTGATGGCAGGTGAAGCGGCGATGGTCGGTCTGGGTAGACCGATCCTGGCCGACCCTGAGTGGCCGATCAAGGTAAGAGATGGGCGCCTGGACGAGATCGTCGCGTGCGCGTGCCATCCACCGCGCTGCCTCCAAACACAACTAGCCGGCGTTGTCTGCTCGGCCTGGCCGTCTTCGGCGCAAGATTGCGGATTCCTTGGCTACGAGACGTCGGAGGAACTGGCACATGGCAGCTGACACAGCACGCGTCATCGATGTTCAAGCGCACATCCTGCCGTCTAGCTACATCGACGCCCTTCGGACCATCGCCTCCGGTTCGGATAGGGCCGCAGGCATCGCTGCTCGCGCGTTGGCGAGCCCATTGACGATGAAGGATCCGGTCTTCACACACGATCTCGACGAGAGGCTTCGCCTCATGGACCTCGCGGGCGTGGATATGCAGATCCTGGAGTTCCCTGCGCCGAACGTCTGGTCCGACGACGTTGATGTCCGACGGCGGGCCACAGAGTCGTTCAACGACGGGGTTGCTGACATCGTCCGCGACCATCGCCAGCGCTTCGCCTTCTCGGCCAGCCTGCCGGTTCCCTTCGTCGACGCTGCGATCGCGGAGTGCGAGCGCGCCCTTGACCAACTGGGCGCTGTCGCCGTGACTCTGTGCACTCATATCGAGGATGTCCCCATCGATGACCGCAGGCTTGATCCATTGTATGAGTACCTCTCAAACAGGGGTTGCACCGTTCTCCTGCACCCAGAGGGGTTTTCCATCAAGAACGCGCTGGCGGATCACGGGATGGAGTGGGCGCTCGGTGCCCCGTTCGACGACACGATCGCCGCAGTGCGCCTGATCTACGGCGGTGTCCTTGACCGATTCCCAGGGATCAACTGGGTCGTGCCGCACCTCGGTGGAGTGTTGCCGTTCCTTGCAAAGCGCTTGGACTTCGTATGGCGGCTCACGCCCGACGTGCGAAAACTTCTCCCGACGCAGCCGTCCGACTATCTAGGTCGGCTCTGGTTCGATACGGCAAACCCCGACCCTCGCGCCCTGCGCCTCGCGTGCGACGTCTTAGGGGCGGAGCGGTTCATGTACGCGAGCGACTTTCCATTCGCTCAACGACAGGCCCTGCAACCCGGATTGGCGGCACTCGGCGCGCTCGACGTCGGTCCCTCGGTACGTGCAGGGATGAAAGGGCAGACGGCTCGTCGCTTGTTCGGCCTCTGACATCACCGTCAATTCCGACAGCACGAGGAACGAAGCATGACGAGCGTGGAGTGTGCGGGGTGACTGGCGCTGCTCGCTCGGCCGAAGTGGTGTATCTAGGGCTTCGACAGCAGATCTTGAGCGGGCACCTAGCCCCAGGTCAGGTGATCTCTCAGGTTCGGCTCGCGCAGGAGTTCGGCGTCAGCCGAACGCCCTTACGTGAAGCCATGCGGCGGCTTCAGCAGGAGGGCCTGATCGCGGCCGAGGTCAATCGACGCGCTCGCATCGTGGAGTTCGACGCTGTGGCTCTCGAGCAGATCTACTCCGAGCGCATCATGCACGAGTCTCTCGGGCTCGAGATCACTCTCCAGAGATGGGAGCCGCAGGATCTCGATCAAATGGACGTCTACGTTCGCACGTTGCGGAGGGCCAAGGAGGACGGGGCGCTCGATGTGTGGGACGCGGCTCACCTGGACTTCCATCGTCATCTCGTCGGTCGTTCGAATGACCGGTTGAAGCGGCAGATCAAGACCCTCGCCGAGCAGGGTGAGAGGTTCCGATGCATGGTCGAGGGCCCGACGCTTAACGTTTGGAACGATTGGGACCTTGACCATGAACTCATCGCCGCCGCATGTCGTGAGGGCCGTCGGCAGGAAGCGGTCGGTTGCCTGGCCCGCCATCTTGCACGATCCGCAATGGCCCTCGGGCCCTGTCCCCGGATCTTGGACACGGGGTGTGATTACGCGGCGGTCGGCAGCGTAGCGGCTCGGCGGGCCTCGTAGGTGGACGGGGACAGGTAGCCGCACCAGGTGTGACGGCGGCGGGTGTTGTAGCGGACGAGCCACTTGAAGACCTGCCGGCGACACGTCGGCTCGTCGATCCAGCAGGCGGCGTCTTGGAGGACCTCGCGCTTCATCGTGGCGTTGAACGACTCCGCCAGTGCGTTGTCTGCCGACGAGCCGACGGCGCCCATCGACTGGGTGACGCCGAGTCTCGTGCAGAGCTTGGCGTAGTCCTTCGAGCAGTAGACCGACCCGTGGTCGCTGTGGAAGATCGCGCCCTTGAGGCTGCCACGGGTCGCGCCAGCGGCCTTCAGCGCGTCCTCGACGAGCTCGGTGCGCATGTGGTCGGCGATCGCCCACCCGGCGAGCCGACGTGAGTAGCAGTCGATCACGGTCGCCAGGTACAGGTTCGTCCCGTCGGCCAACGGCAGGTAGGTGATGTCCCCGACGTAGCGCCGGTTCGGCGCATCGGCGGTGAAGTCCCGCTTGAGCAGGTCGGGGTGCTGGTGCCCCGACGGTTCGGGAATCGTGGTCCGCACCCGGCGCTTCTTCACATAGCCACGGATGCCCTCAAGCCGCATCACCCGGGCTACGCGCTTGTGGTTGACCCGCTCCCCGGGCTTGGCGCCGTCGTTGAGCTCGGCGGTAATACGCGGCGCGCCGCAGGTCTTGTCCTCGGCGTGCACGGCTCTGATCCGCTCGGCCAGCTCGGCATCGGCCTGGGTGCGCTGCTCGCGCGCCGGGGCCGCCTTGAGCCAGGCGTAGTAGGACGAGCGCTCGATCTCGACGAGCTCGCACAGTCGCTTCACCTCGAAGGTGGCGGAGTTGTCGGCGACGAACTGGAAGCGACTCACCAGCGCGTCTCCCCGGCGAAATACTTGGCCGCCCGCTGGAGGATCTCGCGCTCAGCGGTGAGCTTGGTGGTCTCGACCTCGAGCTCGTTGACCCGGGCCTCGAGCCGGGCGATCTTCTGCTCCGGCGTCTCATCGGCTGGTGCTGAAGCACCCGTCCTCGCCGGCTTGGACTGCAGTGGGCTGGAGGTCAGCGTCCCGTCTGCGGCGGTCTTCTTGCCGGTCCCGTAGGCCTCGAGCCAGTGCCGCAGCGTGCCGCGCACGATACCGAGGTCATCGGCGATGCCGCGGACCGTGGCGCCCGGGGTGGACTCGTACAAGTCGACGGCCTGACGACGAAACTCTTCGGAGTAGTTCTTCCTGGCCATGGTTCTCGGATCATCTCGCTTCCCCAGCACCAGGTGCTGGATTCAGCGTGTCCAAGAACCGGGGTCAGGCCCCCTCCTCGGATCGCTGGCCCCCGAGTACGACGCGGCGCAGGTCAGGGTGGCTCTCGAGATCGTTGCCGGCATAAGCCGGGCGGGTGAATCCACCCGACTGGATGATCAGAACGACTAGTTCGAAGGGCGCAGTCGCGAGCTGACGCGCCGCCCAAACAGGAGCCGTTCCATCGGCGTAGGTGCCGTCGGTTGCGACCTGCCCGCGTCCGCGTTCTCCCAGGGCTCGACGACTAAGGCCTCCCGGCCCGCGGGATTTGTTTGGCGGTGATGATCCCGCCGTCTGAGGGGCGCGTTCCCCTCTCGCGGGCGTCGCAGCGCACAGGGCTCAACCGCGCATCTGTACACAGGTGTGTGCGCACAGTGAGGCGCAGAGCCCGGAAAACGTCGCTCCCGTGCGCTCAACACTCTTGACGGAATGTGATTCTGCATACAGAGTGAGCGGCTAAAGAGGCGCTCGCATAGGTAGTTGGAGGACAGCGCAGCATGAACGAGTTCATTCAGTTCGCAGTTATCGGCGTCGCCATCGGAGCCGTCTACGCGCTGCTGGCCCAGGGCCTCGTGCTCATCCACCGCGCATCCGGGGTCGTGAACTTCTCGCAGGCGGCGTTCGCCGTTGTTGCCGGCTTTACCTTCGCGGCGCTCACACAGTCCTCCGGATGGGGAGCGTGGACAGCATTCGGGTTCCTGACGGCGATGGGCTCTATCGCAGGGGTAGTGGTCTACGTCGTCGCCATCAGGCCGTTTCGCGATGTTTCGCAGCTCACGCGGATCGCGGCAACGCTGGCGGTGCTCCTAATCGCGCAGGCGCTCGCGACGCTCAAATGGGGCGCGACCAGCGTGTTGGTGACGCCGTACCTCTCGTCGCGTCTCGTCGAGCTCGGTGGCGTGGTCATCAGCGTCGGTCAGATCACCCTCGCCGTCATCGCCTGTGTCCTGACTGTCGTTCTCTGGGCCGGGATGCGCTTCACGCTGCCGGGCATCGCGATCCGAGGAGTGGCCGAGAGTCGGCGAGCGACCGCAGCTCTCGGATGGTCCCCGGAACTACTCGCAGCCGGCTCGTGGGCACTGGCGGGTGCCCTCGGCGCCGCAGCTGGCGTGCTCATCGCGCCACTCACAGCCGTTCAGGTCAATCAGATGACCCTGCTGCTCGTCCCGGCGCTCGCCGCCGCACTGTTCGGCCGATTCTCCTCGTTCCCAATGACGCTCGCCGGCGCGATGGGCATCGGCATCGCCCAGGCAGAGGCCAGCAACTACGTGCATATCCAAGGTGCTTCCGATGCGCTCCCACTCTTGGCAATCGTCATTGTCCTCATGGCGCGCGGCCAGGGGATCCCAATGCGCGGACAAGTGGCCGAACAGTCCGGAAAACTAGGCACGGGGTGGATCTCGCCTCGCATCGTCATTCCTTGCGTTGTAGTCGTGGCAGCCCTCATGCTCACCACGTTCTCGCCGTCGCTCAACGACGCACTGACGGCCTCGATCGCCTTCGCCATCGTGCTGCTGTCAGTCGTTGTGATGACCGGCTACTGCGGGCAGCTCTCGCTCGCGCAGCTCTGCTTCAGTGGACTCGCCGCGCTCGTGGCGGGGCGACTTGTGGCGTTCTCGGGCGTGCCGTTTGTGCTCGCGGCATTGATCGGTGTCGTCGTGACCGTGCCGATCGGTCTGGCGTTCGCGATTCCCGCGCTACGCACTCGGGGAACGACGCTTGCAATTCTCACGCTTGCCATGGGTTCCGCCGTGACCCAAGTGGTGTTCAACAATGCCGACATCATCGGAGGCGTCAACGGCACTGCGGTGGGTCCCCAGACCGTCTTCGGCATACCAATCGACAGTGTCAATCACTCTGGTCGGTACGGCGTGGTCGCTCTCCTGCTGTTCGGCGCGTGCGCGGTCATGGTGGCGAACGTGCGCCGAAGTCGAGTCGGTCGGCGCCTGCTCGCAGTGCGAGCGAACGAGCGAGGCGCGGCCGCCCTCGGCATCAACGTGTACTCGGCGAAGCTCTACGCCTTCGGTCTCTCGTCTGCGATCGCCGCCGTGGGCGGGATCATGATCGGCTTCCAGTTCGAGACGATCGTCTACACAAGTTTCGATCCCTTCCAGTCGATCCTTGTGACCGGCTACGCCGTGATCGGCGGTGTGGGATACGTGAGCGGCGCGGTCCACGGTGCAGCGTTCGCTCCGGGTGGGGCCGGCGCCTGGATCCTCCAGGGCTTCGGCGCAGACGTCGAACGATACGTTCCCCTGATCGGAGGCGTGGGCCTCCTTCTCATGCTCCTGCAGAATCCCAATGGGCTCGCGTTTGGCGGTGCACGTCTAGCAGATGCAATCCGTGCGCGTGCCCGTAGCGGTCGTGGACGTGCAACGATCACAGCGTCCATGCCGGACGCCACCATCGAGAAGGTGCGGCCAGCACTGCTCGAAGTGCGTGACTTGGTCGTGCGCTTCGGAGGCGTCACCGCGGTCGACAACGTATCGCTGACACTTAGGCCGGGTCGAATCTCAGGCCTGATCGGCCCCAATGGGGCCGGCAAGACCACAGTCATCGACGCCATTACGGGATTCGTTCGCCCGTCGAAGGGAACCGTGACCCTCGACGGCAAGCGGATCGAAAAGTGGTCGGTCCATCGTCGTGCCCGTGCCGGAGTGAGCCGGTCGTTCCAGTCGCTCGAGCTGTTCGAGGGCATCACGGTTCGGGAGAACCTCTTGGCCGCCTGCGAGCCACGTGATGCGAGCGCGTACGCCACGAGCCTCGCATGGTCCGGCCGAGGAGAACTCTCTGCTGCCGCCTGTTCCGCCATCCGAGAGTTTCAGCTCGAGGAGTACCTCGACAGGCATCCCTCCGAACTTCCCTACGGTGCCCGCCGACTGGTTGCGATCGCCCGGGCGATGGCATGTGAGCCGTCGACGCTTCTCCTCGACGAGCCGGCCGCCGGACTCGACGAGCAGGAAGCGGCCGAGATCGCGCGACTCGTCCGGGGTCTAGCGACGAGATGGGGGATCTCGATCCTCCTCATCGAGCACGACGTCGACTTCGTGATGAAGGTTTGCGACGACATCACTGTCCTCGACTTCGGCTGCCAGATCGCTCACGGAACGCCAGACGAAGTGCGCCGAGACCCGCGTGTCATCGCGGCATACCTCGGCACCACTGACGTCGAAGTCGAAGAGCACGTAGGCGCCACCGCCGGCTCACCAGATGACGTCGGTGACGTCGTCGTGCGTGAGAGGAGGGAGGGATGAACGAGCTGCTTTCGGTCGACAACCTCCAGGCCGGCTACGGCGATCACCCGGTCGTGCGCGACCTCTGTCTGCAGGTGCACGCCGGCGAAGTCGTCGCCCTTCTAGGCCCTAACGGGGCGGGCAAGAGCACAACGCTACTCACGCTCGCCGGAGACCTCTCGCCCATCGCGGGGGTCGTGCGCATGTTCGGGGCAGATTCGACCGACCCCCTACACCGCCGAGCGCGACGCGGAATGGCGCTCGTGACGGAGGAAAGGTCGGTGCTGATGGGACTCACCGTCGCGGAGAACCTCCGGCTCGGGCGCTGTGATGTCGCGCGCGCGATTGCACTCTTCCCCGAACTGGAGCGGCTGATGAACCGTCGCTGCGGGCTGCTGTCGGGTGGCGAGCAGCAAATCGTCACCCTGGCACGCGCCATTGCCCGCGAGCCACGACTCCTTCTCGCAGACGAACTGTCCCTTGGTCTGGCTCCGCTCGTGGTCCGCCGCTTGTTGGAAACAGTCCGCCAAGCAGCCGACGAAGACGGCATCGGTGCCCTACTCGTCGAGCAGCACGTCAGCCAGGTCCTGCGTATCGCGGACCGTGCCTACGTGATGGATCGCGGCCGAATCGTCTTCAGCGGCGATCCAGCGGATGTGGCTCGGCACATCGGTACCACAGGAATGTCAAGTAGCCACGGCGCGCAGCAATGAGCGCACGGCGATGAGCGCACAGCAACGAGTTGAGCGCGCGATCAGAAGGAGAGGAACAGAATGAACCCACTGAGTCGTCGAGCTCGTTGGCCTGGCGCGATTGCCGCCATGGTCGGCGTAGCCCTCACGGTCACTGCCTGCGGCGACGGAGGCTCTGAAGGCGGTGACGCCAACACCAACCAGGCGGGCCTCACCGGTGAACCCATCAAGGTGATGGTGACTGCCCCCCAGGGCAACCCGCTCGCAGACTTCCCCGGCGTCTTCGCAGGCGCGCAGGCCGCCGCGCTCGCAGTCAACGATGCAGGAGGCATCGGCGGCCGACCCATCGAGATCATCACCTGCAACAATGAACTCTCGCCCAACAAGAGCAAGTCGTGCGCCCGAGACGCTGGCAATGCCGGCGTGGTGGCCTATGCCGGATGGGACGCGCTCGCCTCGGTCGCCTACTCGACGCTGGCGTCCAAGGGCATTCCCTCGGTGTTGTCTGCGGTGAACGGCTCTGAATTCCAGACCGAGACCCAGTTCCCGGTGAGCGGCGGGCTGTTCGGCGAACTCTACGGCCAAGCGCTCGTAGCCGAGTCGGCCGGCGCGGAGACCGTGGCTATCGTCGCCGTCCAATTCCCGGGGGCCGAAGAGAACCTGCAGAACACCCAGGACGTCGCTAGGTCGCTGGGCGTCGACGTCGTTGACGTCATCGAAGTGGCGCCGACGCAAACGACCTTCTCCTCGACCGTCGAACAGCTGCGAGACTCTGACCCTGACATGGTTCTGATCAGCAACGGACCCCCGCAGAGCACGACGCTTGTGCAGTCGGCAGCCCAGCTTGGTTACACGCCGAAGTGGGGATACTTCGCTGCGCCGAACAACGAGCGAGACTTCAAGACCATCGCCCAGAACGCTGGCAGCGGAGCGCTCTGGATGGTGTCGGCATTGCCGCCAGCATCGGCCGGCGACCAGTTCCCGGGAATCTCGAAGTACAACGCCGAGATGGACAACGCCGCGGACAACAACATCGATAACGCGGACGCGGACAACCGTAACGAGAACTCGATCGATGCCTGGCTCCAAATCCACGCCCTTGCCGAAGTCGCGGCGACAATCACCGGACCGGTGACCAGCGAGTCGATGCTCGCCGCCCTGAAGACGACGACGGATCTGGATGTGGAAGGACTCGTCACGTGGTCGCCGGGCGGCGAGGGAACGTCTCGGTATCCGAAGTTGTCCGATGACATGGCCCTCTATGTCGGCCCTGTGGAGGACGGCGTGTACGCGCCCGAGTCGGACGAGCCCGTTCGCGTGCTCGACATCGCCGGGACAGCCACCGGTGGCTAGGCAGCTAGCTGCCTCGGCGAACCACGACACATGATAACAACCCGCGAGATGTCCGGCCCGTCGCCGACTTTGGCGACGGGCCGGATCGGCTGGGGATGCACACTCGCCTGCCCGCAGACGCTAGAAGAAGGAACAGCAATGACGAACCAGCACTCAGTAGATGACGTGATTCGCACCTACTTCGACGCCGTGCAACGGGGCGATCAGGAGCGCATCCGAGCGAGTCTCGCTGAAGACGCCACGTTCTGGATCCATGGCAACCTCCCGATCAGCGGTACGTACGAGGGTCGCGACGCGATCGTCGATGGGCTCTTCCAGGGAGCGCTCTCGCGCTTCGAGCCCGGCTCGCTCACTGTTGAACTGACGAGCACCTTCGTGTCGGAAGACCATGCTGCGGCCGAGTGGGTATCGCGTGCTCGCACGCCGACAGGGACTCAATACGAGAACTGCTGCAGCGGGATCTTCGTCGTTCGCGATGGCGTGATCACGTCAGTGCGCGAGTACATGGACACTCAGGCTGATGCCGAGAGTTGGCGTTCGGTGCCTGGACGCTCGGCCGGAGCGCCGACTAAGCTCAGGCCGGCCGGGATGGAGTCGATGCAAGGCACCGGCGTCGACGAGGCCCTGGGCTACTACTGGGAGCTGTTCGAGGACTGGTTCATTCCGCTCTTCGGACAGGAGCTTCCGGCTCGCTCGAAGCTCGACAGGAAGACGGCGGAACTCATCACGGTCGTACTCTGCGCTGTTCGTGGTGCGGAGGCGAGCCTCCACGCTCACGCTCGCATGGCGATTGAACACGGGGCCACGCTCGACGAGCTACGAGGCGTGATGCTGCTGACGATCCCGTCGATGGGTATCCCTGCTGCTCTCGAGGGCCTGGCCATGGTCGAGTCAGGTTTCCATGCATCAGCGGGCGCCGACGCAAAGGAGGTAGCGCCCGACTCGTAACGGCTGTGATGGAACGCGCGATCCAAATAGCACCGATGATTGTGCGCGGTCGGCCCAGCGGCGTGACCACGCGTCAAGGGGGCGAGGGCGCTACGTAGTTCCGCAGCCAGTGGCGTGATGGCAAGCCTGCCTTCGTCGTGTCGGGCGACCAGTCCCGCCTCCGAAAGCGCTCGGAGTCGTTGGTAAAGGACGTTCGATGACATGTCGTCGCAGCGGTCTTTGAGGTCAAGCGCGCGCATTGGTTCGTCGCCGAGCTCCCACATGACCCGCAGTGCCCATCTCCGGCCAGGAGGTCCATCGCCGCCGTGACTGGGCGACCCGTCGTCGAACCACGAACCGGGTGACCAGGGGTTGGGGTGGGGGGTGTCACACGATCTCCAGGGAACTTTGGGTTTAGAAATGTTGGCGTGCACGACGGGATTTCGGTTTCCGAAACAGGGGGATCCATCGTGCGCATCACTCCGCCGGCGGCACCGTTCGACCCGGAGGCGGCCGAGGCACTCGGGCCGATGATGCCGCCCGGCGTCCCCCGATCGCGCTGTTCCGCACGTTCGCCAAAGCCTAATGATGACCAAAGCCATGCAGGGTTGGGCGTACGAGCTGAGCCGCGATCTGTCTCACCGTGCGCGACCGCGAGATCCTCATCGACCGCACCTCGCCGCGTGCCGTTGCGAATACGAGTGGGGGTCCACATCGACTTCTTCGCGAGTCGGGTCGGCCTCACACAGGAGCAGATCACCTCCCTGACCCACGGAAGCGCGAGCGACCTGTGCTGGGCCTCGCCGCGCGACCGCCTCGTGGTCCGTGCAGCGGATGCACTCCACAACCACTCGACGATCTCAGTCTCGCTTCGGGAGCTGCTCTGCTCTCTGCCGAGGTCTACGAGGCCGAACTGCTCGACATTCTGCTGTTCTGCGGCTGGTACCACGCGATCTCCTTCGCTGCGAACTCCGCGGGAGTCCCGCTAGAGCCGAACGCCCCCACCTTCGAGAGTGTCCGCGCGACCGGAGGCGCCGGCTCTGCGCGAGACGCGCTGCGGCTCGCAGGCGCCGAACCGGACGCCGTGCTCAGTCTCCTTCGGGCAGCGATGGCCGAGGATCTCTCCGAAGCCGGCTACCTCACGTCGCTGGCCGTGGTTCCCTCCAACGTCCGCCTCGAGGTCGCCTTCACCTCCCGCCAGAACGGTGTCGCTTGCGGACTCCGCGTGGTAGCCCTCCTCTGCGAGGACATCATCGGCCCGTCTGTCACGCTCACGTCGTTGGTCGCAGACGGAGACCCGATCGCCCCTGGTCAGCAGCTGGCGTTTCTCCCGGCCCGCTCAGTAGTGGTAGCGGAACGAACGGCGCTGACCCACCTGAGCGGGATCGCGACCGCCACCCTGGGTCGACGCGGTCGACGGAACCGGCGTCGCGGTACATGACACCCGCAAGACCACACCGCTACTCCGCGCGCTTGAGAAGCACGCCGTGCGCTGCGGTGGAGGCACCAACTACCGCTACGGACTCTTCGACGAGATCGTCATCAAGGATAACCACATCGCAGCCGCCGGAGGCATCGCAAACGCACTCGGTGCGGTACCGGTGCAGAGCGAGGTCGAGGGCTTCGTCGAACTGGTCGAGGGTGTCGCCCACGGTGCCAGTCAGATCATGCTCGACAACTTCGCCGTGAACGATATGCGCGTCGCCGTGGAACGTGTACGAGCCTGCTCACGCGACGTGCGCCTCGAGGCCAGCGGGGGCTTCAGTCTCCGAGATGCCCGCGAGATCGCGCTGACCGGCGTGGACTCGATCTCCATCGGCTCCATCACCCATTCCGCGCCGGCAATCGACATCGGCCTCGACGCGTTGTCGGCAGCCAGATGAGGATGAGGAGCTAGCGCCTGAGGCGCGCCAGTGCGGTGCCCACGACTATGGCCACTAAGATCAACCGACGACGAGCACCAGGTCGCCGCCGTCGACGGCTTGGGTGCCGGGGATCGCGACTCGTTCGACCGTGCCCGCGACCGGCGCGGTGATCGAGGCCTCCATCTTCATGGCCTCGATGGTCGCGACCGTCTGGCCGACCTCGACCGTCGCGCCGGTCTCGACGATCACGGTCACCACGCCCTGGAACGGCGCGGCCACGTGGCCGGGCTTCGAGGTGTCGGCCTTCTCGGCGGCCGCGACCTCGGCGGAGACGCTCCTGTCGCGCACGGAGATGGGGCGGAGCTGGCCGTTGATGGTTGCCATCACGGTGCGGTTGCCGCGCTCATCGGGCTCGCTGATCGCCTGCAGCCCGAGCAGGATCGTCTTGCCCTCCTCGATCGTGACCTCGTGCTCGTCGCCGCGCCGCAGCCCGTAGAGGTAGTCGATGGTCGGAAGCACAGAGACGTCGCCGTGGGTCTCGCGGGCCTCAGTGAAGTCCTTGGTGGGTCCGGGAAAGAGCAGCTGGTTGAGGGTCTCGCGACGGACCCGGGAGCTGCCGACGGTGAGCGCCTCGGACTGCTCCGCGGTCACCTCGCCGATTGACGGCTTCCAGGTGCGGCCGGCCAGGGCCTTGGTTCGGAACGGGTCGGGCCAGCCGCCGGGCGGGTCGCCGAGCTCGCCGTGAAGAAAGCCGATCACGGAGTCAGGGATGTCGAACTTCGAGGGGTTCACGGCGAACTCGGCGGGATCGGCGCTGACGCCGACGAGCGCGAGCGCGAGATCGCCGACGACCTTACTGCTCGGGGTGACCTTGGGGATGTGGCCCAGGATGTCGTTGGCGGCGGCGTACATGTCCTCGACCTGCTCGAACTTCTCGCCGAGTCCGAGAGCGATGGCCTGCTGACGGAGGTTGGAGAGCTGGCCGCCAGGGATCTCGTGTCGGTAGACGCGGCCGGTGGGGGCGGGGAGGCCGGACTCGAACGGTTCGTAGACCCTCCGGGTGGCCTCCCAGTAGGGCTCGAGGGCGTTGACGGCGGCGAGGGAGAGCCCGGTCTCGCGGTCGGAGTGGTCGGTCGCGGACACGAGTGCGGAGAGAGCGGGCTGCGAGGTGGTGCCGGCCATGGATGCGCAGGCGGCGTCGACGGCGTCGACGCCGGCGTCGATGGCGGCGAGGAGGGTGCCGAGCTGGCCGCCGGGGGTGTCGTGGGTGTGGAGGTGGACGGGGAGGTCGAAGCGTTCGCGCAGGGCGATGACCAGGGTGCGGGCAGCGGGGGCGCGGAGGAGGCCGGCCATGTCCTTGATCGCGAGGACGTGGGCGCCGGCGTCGACGATCCGCTCGGCGAGCCGCAGGTAGTAGTCGAGGGTGTAGAGCGTCTCGTCGGGGCTGGAGAGGTCGCCGGTGTAGCAGAGCGCGACCTCGGCCAGTGTGGTGCCGGTCTCGCGGACGGCCTCGATCGCGGGGCGCATCTGCTCGACGTCGTTGAGGGCGTCAAAAATCCGGAACACGTCCAGGCCGGTGGCGGCGGCTTCCTGCACGAAGGCGCGGGTGACGGCGGTGGGGTACGGCGTGTAGCCGACGGTGCTGCGGCCGCGAAGCAGCATCTGGAGCATCACGTTCGGGACGGCCTGGCGCAACGCGGCCAGCCGCTCCCAGGGGTCCTCGGACAGGAACCGCAGTGCGACGTCGTAGGTCGCGCCGCCCCAGCACTCTAGCGACCACAACTCCGGTGTGGTCCGGGCGACGTGCCCGGCCACACCGAGCAGGTCGCGAGTGCGGACCCGGGTCGCGAGCAGCGACTGGTGTGCGTCGCGGAACGTGGTGTCGGTGACCGCGACCTGTGCCTGCTCGCGCAGGGCCCGCGCGAATGCCTCGGGTCCGAGGGCGAGCAGCCGCTGACGGGTGCCGTCCGGCGGCGGGACGCGCAGGTCGACCGGCGGCAGCTTCGAGGCGGGGTCCACGCTGACCGGCGCCGGCCCGTTCGGTTGGTTCACCGTGACGTCGGCGAGGAAGGTCATCAGCTTGGTGCCGCGGTCACCGGCGGCGCGGGCCTGGAGCAGCTGCGGGTGCGTCTCGATGAAGCTGGTGGTGACCCGTCCGGCCGCGAAGCTCGGGTCGTCGAGGACGGCCTGGAGGAACGCGATGTTGGTCGTGACGCCGCGGATCCGGAACTCCGCGATTGCCCGCCGGGCCTTGGCGACGGCGTCCCCGAAGGTCCGACCCCGGCAGGTGAGCTTGGACAGCATCGAGTCGAAGTGCGCGGACACCTCGGCGCCGGTGTAGGTGGTGCCGCCGTCGATGCGGACTCCGCCGCCGCCGGGGGAGCGGTACGTCGTGATGATCCCGGTGTCGGGGCGGAAGCTGTTGGCGGGGTCCTCGGTGGTGATCCGGCACTGCAGCGCGGAACCGCGGAGCTGGACGGTGTCCTGGGACAGCCCGAGGTCGGCGAACGTCGCGCCGGAAGCGATCCGCAACTGGGCTTGGACGAGGTCGACGTCGGTGACCTCCTCGGTCACGGTGTGTTCGACCTGGATGCGGGGGTTCATCTCGATGAAGACGTAGTTACCGTCGGGGTCAAGGAGGAACTCGACCGTGCCGGCGTTGCGGTAGCCGATTTCGCGGGCGAACCGCACCGCGTCGGCGCACATGCGGTCGCGCAGCTCGGGGTCGAGGTTCGGGGCCGGGGCGATCTCGACGACCTTCTGGTGCCGCCGCTGCACCGAGCAGTCCCGCTCGAAAAGGTGCATCACCTCACCCGCGGCGTCGGCCAGGATCTGTACCTCGATGTGACGGGGGTCGGTGACCGCCTGCTCGATGAAGACCGTCGGGTCGCCGAAGGCGCCCTCGGCCTCGCGCATGCAGGTCTCCACGGCCTCACGCAGGTCCTCGACCCGGTTCACCCGCCGCATGCCGCGGCCGCCGCCACCGGCGACCGCCTTGACGAAAAGCGGGAGCCGCAGCGTCTCCGCGGCCGCGACCAGGGCGTCCACGTCGGTCGACGGGTCCACACTGGCGAGCGTCGGGACGCCGGCCGCCTTGGCCGCCGCGATGGCGCGGGCCTTGTTGCCCGTCAGCTCAAGGATGGCCGCCGAGGGCCCGACGAAGGTGATGCCGGCGTCGGCGCAGGCCTCGGCCAGGGCCGGGTTCTCGGACAGGAACCCGTAGCCGGGGTAGACGGCGTCCGCGCCGGCGTTGAGGGCGACCTGCACGACCGCGTCCGGGTCCAGGTACGCCCGGACCGGGTGGCCGCGCTCGCCGATCTCGTAGGACTCGTCCGCCTTCAGCCGGTGCTCGGACCCGCGGTCCTCGTAGGGGAACACCGCGACAGTGCGCGCGCCGAGCTCGTACGCCGCGCGGAACGCGCGGATCGCGATCTCGCCGCGATTAGCGACCAGCACCTTCACGAATCCGTTGGTCACTGGAGTGCTCCTTGATCTCTCTCAAGAGAACGCGTCTTGCGCGCGCAGGGGTACCGACCACCGCTTGCCATGGCTGCAAGTCCAGCGACCCGGTTCGTCAAAACGATTCGCGACGTGCGTCTCAGACAACCGGCGTGGCGTGTGTATGAAAGGTCTCCGGGACATCCTGTCCCCACGCCGTGGAGCGAGCTTCAGATTCGGTGTTCCACGTCACGGGTTCCCAATCCGGAGCAGTGATGTGCAACCCGCCAAAAATGAGTTCGACGCGGTTTCCTCCGGGTTCGAGGACGTAGAGGAAGAACCCCTGCGTCCTAAGGTGCTTCGCCGGCCCGAACTCAATGGGCGTGCCCAGTTCCATGAACAGGTCGGCGGCTCGAAGGATTGCCGAGCTGTCCTCGACGGCGTACGCGATGTGGTGCAGGCGCCCATGTTGTCCCGCTACCGGTTCCCGAGTGATTGCCAGATCGTGCGCCTTGTTCATCAAACTCATCCACGCGCCTACTTCTGGTGCGCCTGGAGGGACAAGTCGCTCGCGCAGTTTGAAGCCCAGCGTGCTCGACATGAACTCGCGCGCTTCAGGAACACCGCCGGCCAAGACGTTCAAGTGGTCGATCCGAGCGGCGCCAACTCCCCGACTCACGGAACTCTGGGGCTGATTCAAGAGGTAGGACGTCGAATCTTCGGATGCAACGTAGCGTTCGGATTCGTAGTAGATCTCCATGAGCTGGCCACTGGGCGAGCGAAATTGGAACGCCGCTCCATGGCCGATGTCACCGTCGATCCATTCGCCAGCCACACCTTGGTTCCGCAGAGCGGACACCCTGCGTGCGAGCGCGGCGGCGCTGGTTGTACGCCATCCCACGTGACCGAGGCCAGCGACAGGGGCGGCGGTCAGTTTCAGTGTGCTGAGGTCATGGTCGCCCCAGCCCCTCAAGTAGACGCTGGATCCTGTTACGGCCACCATCGTGAGCCCGTACACCTCGAGGAAGAACGCCAGACTTTCGTCGAAGCGAGGTGTCAGCAGTTCAACGTGACCTAAATGGGCCAGATCGTAGATCGGTTCCTCCGCCGCCTGCGTCTCAGGCATGACCTTGGGTCTCCATCAGAGCGATGTCAGCCAACACTTGGGGTCCCCGGTTGGCGGCTGAGTATCCAGTGAAGAGGAAGGCCAGGTTGACGACCGCCTGCAGCTCGTCCCAGCTTGCACCGGCCCTCCGAGCGGCGAGGCCGTGGAGTGCCGCGGCATCGCTCAACTTCGAGTGGAGAACTCCGAAGAGAACGAGTTGAACCGTCTTTTGGTCCAAGGCCTCGGGGTACATCGCTAGATGTCGCAGTTTCTCCTGCGCGAGGAGCAGGGCGGGATCACGCTGTGCTTCTGCGTCGAAGCGTGCAGCGACACGTGAGGGGACGAAGCCGACGAGTTCTTCGTAGGTGGCGCGGAGGGCCGCAATCGTCTGCTCCTCATCCACGCTCGTCTGACGGATGCGGGACAGTTCATCACTCACTGTCGTTGCCTTCGAGTGGAATCGCGATGCCCTTGGCGGCGAAGACCGCCTTGGCGACATCGAGGCCGCGGATTGTGCGGGGGTGTCCTGCATAGATCGACACGTGGAAGATCGCTTCGATGATCTCAGCCGGGCTGACCCCGACATGGAGGGCTCCGCGCATGTGCGCGGTGAGCAGCTTTTCGGTATCGCCAAGCGCGGTCAGGACTGCCACGTTGATGAGCTGGCGTTGCTGATGCGACAGATCGGGGCGGCCGTAGACGTCCGCGAACCCGGTCTCTACAACGAACTTGAAGAAGTCCGGGCTGATCTCGCTGATCGGATTCCCAATCCTCGCGAGAGACCCGGACCCGTGGATCTCGTTCATGATTTCGATACCGCGGTCGTACTTCGTGTCCTGTGACATGCGAGTTCCTCCATTGTCGAAGTTGTGGCGGCGAGCTTCGAACTTCATCGAGCGCGCGCCCGGCGCTCGGCCTCCGCGCCGAAACCACATCCGAACTTGTCCGATCAGGCGTGCGCCGGACTGTTGTTCAGTCGCCGGCTTCGCTGCGAGCGCAGACCAGCAGCCCGAGATTCTGTACACAGAAGTCGAGGCAAGTCAACGCCCAACTGAGCGCGAACTCTGCGATTGACATGCCTGGATCTCAGATCTATGGTGGAAGAACTGCATACAGATAATGGAGGCACGATGAAGGCGATTAGGCCGCCGAGGACACCGCGGGGCTTGGCGTTCACCCCCGGCTACGCCCTCAACCCTGGGGCGCGGATCATCCCGTTGGGAGTGGTCACCCCCGAACGGGACGGTGCCGTCAATCCATCGATTGCCCAACAGACCGCGGACTGCCTCGCGAACGTTGACGACATGCTGGCCCGACTTGGCAACAGCGCTCGTGCCGTCAAGATGACGCTCTGCATGACCGACGTGAGAGAGGTCTGGGACAGCAACGCCGTCTTCGACAAGCACTACGCCAGCGACGAACGCCCGAATCCCGCCAAGACACTCCTTGAGGTCTCGGCCTGCTCGGTGCCGGGTGCACGTTTCGAAGTAGACGTCTGGGCGGTCGTTGAGCCCGACGGCGGCTCAGTGACTCGGGCCGGAGACGTGCGGGTTGCCCACGGGCAGGCCGGTGAAGCAGCCGGTGCTGGCCTCGAGGCTGAGTTGGAGAGCTGTGTCAATGCGATCGATCAGGCACTAGCCGCCTCGCGCGATGACCGGGCGCAGGTCGCAAGGCTCGCTGTGCACCTCGCCGACATGAGTGACTGGTCGCTCTGCCGGCAGATCCTGGAAAGGCAGTTCGACCCGGCTCAGACGGTGCTGGTGCCACTGGCGGTTACGAAGGTCGGCCAGGTGGGTGCCCGCGTTGAGCTCAGTGCCTGGACCGAAGGGCCTGCTCAGCCGGCCAACGCCGGCGATCCGACGATCCTTGCGATCTCCGGCAGCGCGGCGATTCCGATGTACATCGGCGGCGAGGCTTCGGATCTTTACAAGTATCGACCTGTGGCAGACATCCGCGATCAGGTCGAGGTCTGTCTGAACAACTACGCGAACATCCTCCAGACAGCTGGCTCCAGTTGGGACGACATCTTCGAAACAACTTGGCACCTCACTGACCGACGGGAATGGGACGCCGTTGCAGAGGTTGTCGAGAAGTGGTTTGGACGACCTGTCCCTAACCCCACGGTGATCGAAGTCCCCAAGTTCGTTCTCCCCGGAGTGCGAGTCGAGATTGATATGTGGGGAACCATCCCCGCTGGCGGAACGGCGTAGGGGCTGCGTCGATGGACATCGCCCAGAAGAGCGCCCTAGTCGTTGGCGGTTCACAAGGTCTCGGCGAAGCAACGGTACGTGCCCTTGTTGCCGCTGGCGCCTTTGTGGTTATCGCCGACGTGAACGAGGAGGAGGGCACTCGCCTTGCGGCCGAACTGGGTGACCGGGCGCTCTTCGTCAAGGCGGACGTCGCGGATGCCGGTCAGGTCGCGTCTGCGGTGTCCGTCGCTGCCGAGGCGGCAGGGGGATTGCGTATCTCCGTTTGCTGCGCAGGAATCACCGCGCAGCAACCCATCGCCGACGAGAGTGGGCCGCACTCTCTCCAGACGTTCGTCGATGTCATGAACGTCAACCTGCTCGGCACGTTCAACGTGCTACGCGAGGCGTCCGCGGCCATGGTCGCCAACGAGCCGAGCGTGAGTGGCGAGCGGGGGGTCTGCATCAATGTTGCCTCCATCACTGCCCTCGATGGGCCGCGGGGATCCATTGCCTACACGGCATCCAAGGCGGCCGTCGTGGGGATGACACTGCCGGCGGCACGAGATCTCGCCAGTACTGGCATCCGGGTCTGCGCCATCGCGCCAGGCACATTCGACACCCCAATGACCCGTCATGTCCCGGATGCTCTGCGCGAGCATCTCAGTGCCGCACAGATGTGGCCACAACGCTTCGGGCGCCCGGACGAGTTCGCAGCGCTCGTGTGCCATATCGCGACTAACGAGATGCTAAACGGCGAGACCATCCGTCTTGACGGCGCCGTGCGGGTCCCACCTATTCGGAAGAGCACCTAGCGTGCGTCCACCCTCGTCGCCGCACCGGTGGCGGAGTCATTCGTCAGTGGCTCCTAGCGCGTAGACGCATTGTGCGATCTCTACGCCGGGCAGGCAACTGATGCGGCGACCAATCTCGTAGTCCGTGGCAGCACACTTCGTTAGTAAGGATTCGATCGTGACTTCAACCACCACAGAGCCTTGGCCGGCGGTCGATGGGGTCTGGGAGCTGGACACAGTCCACTCTCGGGTCGCGTTCGCGGTCGACTTCGTCGCAGGCCCGTTCTGGGCCGAGTTCAGTGAGTTCGACGCGACCTTGGACGCACGAACGGGAGACATCAGTCTGGAGGGCAGCGCGCTCGCCGAGTCTGTCAACGTCACGTTGCCGCCGTTTCGCGCGCATCTTTTGGGCCCGGAGTTTTTCGACGCAGTCGATCATCCCCGCATCCTGTTCCGGTCGGAGCGTTGTGAGACGCAGGGCTCACAGCTGGATATGACGGCAAGCCTCTGTGTCCGGGGAGTGTGGCAGCAGTGTGTCGGTAGCGGGACCCTGTACGGCCCGGTCCGAAACCAGTTCGGTGCGGTTGTCGTGGGGGTCTCTCTCAGGGCTGACGTAGACCGACACCGGTTCGGTCTGGACTGGCAGGTCGCCCTGCCAGGGGGCAAAGGCGGGCTGGCCGACATGGTGCGACTGGAATCAGACCTTCAGTTTGTCTTCCGAGAGGACGAGGCAGTCTCATGACCGAAGTGCGTGGCGAGGCCGAACGACTCCACCTTGACGCGAAGCCGGCCGCGCTGGAAATGCAAGTCCAGCGCACAGCTGTCGTCGTCGTCGACATGCAGAACGACTTCTGCACACCCGGAGGGAGCGTGGAAACGGCGGGGTTTGATCTTTCGCTGGTGCGGTCCATCATCCCTGCTATCGCGGACGTGCTCAGTTGTGCACGATCCATCGGGCTACAGGTGATCTATCTGCAGCATGGTTACAGGCCGGATCTGTCCGACCTCGGCCCGCCGGAGTCGCGCAACGCAATCGCCCACTTGGCGGCGGGAGTAGGAACACCATTCGCCGCACCAGACGGCTCGATGGGTCGAATAGGCGTTCACGACACCTGGAACACTCAGATCATCGACGAACTCGCCCCGCAGCCCGGGGACGTCGTCATTCGCAAGAACCGCTTCAGTGGGTTTCACGACACGCCCTTGGAGTCGACCCTGTCGTCATCCGGTATCGAAACCTTGGTCGTCACGGGCTGCACCACGAGCATCTGCGTTGAAGCGCTCGTCAGGGATGCGATGTACCGCGACTATCGGCCCATTGTCCTTTCGGACTGCACTGCCGAGCCGCAGGGTCAGGCTAACCACGACGCCTCGCTGGCCATCATCGAGTCGACCCTCGGTTGGGTATCTGAATCGCGCCACCTGCACGCGGCCGCAGAAGCGCTTCGGCCAGGGCCTGAGACGGGAAGCCCGACATGAACGACTGGACGGTGCAGCGAGCTGCGATCGAGCTGCGCGAGCGTCAGACGCTCGCCCGTGCAGGAGGAAGGCTCGTGGACGTCTGGGAAGAACTCGATCTAGACGTCGCCTACGAAACCCAGACGGCCCTACTGCGCCACATGGAGCAGGACGGGGACGCGGTTGTTGGCGTCAAGCTTGGGCTCACATCGCCGGCGAAGCAGAAGCGGATGGGGATCTCGACTCCCCTCACTGCTTGGCTCACCGACGCGATGACCCTCCAGGACGGCGAAGCGCTGTCCCTAGACGGCCTGATCCATCCACGCGTCGAGCCAGAGATCGTCTTCGTGATGGGAGAAAGGCTAGAAGGTCCGGGGGTGACCGCAGGCCAGGCGTTAGCGGCTGTGCGTACCGTCCACGCAGGCCTCGAGGTTATCGACAGCAGATTCGCGGACTTCCATTTCACTCTGCCGGACGTGGTTGCGGACAACGCCTCCGCTGCGCGCTTCATGGTCAGCGATCGAGGCGTAGATCCGCGGTCTGTCGATCTTGCGGCGGAAGCCTGTCGGATCTCCCTCAATGGAGTGGTCGCGGAAACAGGAACAGGTGCTGACGTCCAGGGACACCCCGCCGAGGCATTGGCGCTCGCAGTCAACTCCCTGGGCAAGCGCGGGCTCGCGCTCGAGGCCGGGTGGATCATCCTCACAGGCGGAATCACTGACGCGGTGCCTTTCGGCCCCGGCGATCTAGTACACGTCGAGTTCGCAAACTTGGGCGCGCTGACCATGAGGAGCACAGGGAGCACAGGGTCGGGACGGCTCGACTGATGGATTCGAAGAGCCAGCGTGCGCCTGACCGAGAGGAATGTGCGCCGAACGCTCGAGGAGATTCGGCGCGCGACGAGCTCTCGAGAACGCCGACAGAGACCGTCCACTCGATGGTCCGGCTCTTCAACGAAGGTGACCTGGACGCAGCACAAGCTCTGCTCTCGCCGAGAGTGGTAAACCACGCCGCACCCATCGGTACTGACTCGGGATGGCGAGGATGGCGGGCGTTCTGGGAGTCCGTGCGACGCGGGTACCCGGACTTCCACGCTTCCATCGAGCAGACTTGCGAAGCAGGTGACATCGTCGCCACTCAGTACACGATGCGCGGCACGCACACTGACGAGTTCTTGGGCTCTGCAGCGACAGGACGGCGCTTCGAGGCACGCGCGATGGACATCATGAGGGTTCGTGATGGTCAGATCGTCGAACATTGGGGGGTCAGTGAGCCCTGGGGTTGATGACATCGAGCCGGCACAGGATCGGGCTCCGCGCACTGGCGTCCCACTCCGGGGTGCCTTCGGCGGGCCATTCCTACCTGGAGAAGCGCCTTCGATCATCCGCAGTGGGTGTGAAGGGGCGTGCTGACTCTCCTCCGCGTCGATGCGAGTCCACGGGACGCGCGCTCCCGTAGTCGCGCGCTGACCGCGCAGTTCGAGAATCAGTGGCGAACGCGTCATCCAGACGGGCGCGTGGTGATGCGTGACATAGCGCGAGATCCGCCACCGTTCGTCAGTGAGGCATGGATGGAGGGGGCCTTCGCGTCGGCTGATGTGCGGAGCCCTGCCGCTCTCGACGCGCTCGCGATCTCAGATGGCTATGTGAACGAGGTTCTGTGCGCAGACCACATTGTCATCGGTACGCCGATGTACAACTTCGGCTGCCCGGCTGTTCTCAAGGCTTGGGTTGATCAAGTCGTTCGAGTGAACCGTACGGTGAGGATCGTCGGGGGCGGCTTCGCCGGTCTGGCGACCGGTACATCGGTCTCGGTCCTCGTGGCCTGTAGCGGAGATCCGCGGCCAACGACACGTGGTGCAGCGACGAACTTTCTGGAACCGTATCTGCGCTCGGTCCTTGCGTTTATTGGAATCGACGACGTCGACTTCGTGTACGCGCACAGCCAGAACCCGATGACCGTCGACGATGCTCAGATGCACGCTGATCGTGCATTGAGTGAGGCGCGGGCAACCATCGAGCAACTCGTCGCACGGACTGCCGAACGTTGTCACCGCAGGTAGCCGTGGAGCTATCCCAAGTCGACGGCATTCTGTGTGAGTGGTCGTGGCTATATGCGGTGATCCGCGAGAGGACGGATAGACTGTCCACAGTGTCGCGACAGGCTACGAGACGATCGGAAACAAGAATCCTGTGGAGATGATCGATGCGCGCGCCGACGATGAATCGGTAGACCAGGCGCAGTCTGAGCCCTCGTCGGCGACGGCTTCACCGGGGTTCGACCTTTACGATCAGTTGCGCAACGACATTCTTGATGGTCGCCTTGCGCCTGGCACGGTCATCTCCCAGGTCCAACTTGCCAAGCAGATGGGGGTGAGTCGCACCCCACTGCGAGAGGCCATCCGCAGACTGCAGCAGGAGGGCCTGGTCGAGGCGGACTTCAACCGTCGCGCGCGCGTGGCTCAGGTGGATCCCAGCACGCTCGAGCAGATATTCACAGAACGGATCATGCACGAGACTCTTGCCTTGGGCGTGAGTCTGCAGCACATGCGGCCATCAGATCTGGATGAGATCGATCGGCTCTCGGACGAGATGCGTGAGTCGAAGACGGCCGGCAGGTTTGATGAATGGGATGAGGCTCACCGCGCCTTCCACCGGCAGCTAGCCCTGCGGGCGAGCGATCACTTGAGGAGTCGAATCTCGCTCCTCACGCAGCAAGGAGCCCGCTTTCGGCCGATGGCGGAGAACACGTCGGACAGAAGCTGGACCGCGTGGGACATCGACCACGAAAAGATCGCTCAGGCATGTCGTGAGGGGCGACGTCGTGACGCGATCGCGACTCTCGCGCGGCACCTTGCTCGCTCCGCAACGTCCTTGCTCGGCTCGGTCGCGCCGGAGTATGACGCCATCCAAGTTAGGACGATCCTCGAGATCGTCGCCGGGGACGTCTCCCTCGATCGTTAACCGCCGACGATTCGATCGCGCAGGTCGCTGCCCCACTGAACCGTGGCGCCGAGGTGACGTGAGGCGAGGCGAAGCCTGAAGCGCCCCAGGTTTGATGCCGCTGCTGTTCGAGTCCGGAAGGATGAACAGCATGCCGAAGAAGATCGATCCTGCTCTGAAGGAGCGGGCTGTGCGTCTGGTGCTGGAGCACCGGGGCGAGTACCCCACGACGACCGCCGCGGTTGCCGCGGTGAGCAAGCAGGTGGGGGTCGGCAAGGAAAGCCTGCGGCGTTGGGTCGCGCAGGCTGACATCGATGTCGGGGACCGCCCCGGTGTCTCGACGAGCGAGTCGGCCGCAAGCTCAAGGCCGAGAATCGTCCGCTGCGTGAGGACAACGAGATCTTGAAGGCGGCCTCGATTTTCTTCGCCGGGGAGCTCGACCCCCGCAACCGCTGATCGTCGCGTTCATCGACGGTCAACGTGCTCGGGGGCACGAGGTCGAGTCGATCTGCCGGGTCCTGCGTGAGCAGGGTCTGCAGATCGCCGCGCGCACCTACCGCTTGTGGCGCCGGGCCAACCAGCGGGTCGCCGAGCGGACCGTGTCCGATGCCGTGGTCGTCGACGCGGTCCGGGACATCGCCTGGACCCTCAACGCCAGGGGTGAGCGGGTGCTGGCCCCAGAAGGGCTCTACGGGCGCCGCAAGATGACCGCCTACGTGCGTCGCACCGCGGTCCCCCGGCGCCTCTGCCGGGGCGGTGGACCGGGCGATGCGCACCCTGGGCCTGGAGGGCGTGCGGCGGGTCAAGAAGGTTCGCACCACCATCCCCGACAAGGATGGGAAGGGGTCTGTCGAGAGGCTGGCGACCGGCTCAACGCACGAGCCTCGTCTGACTACGGATCAGATGGTCTAGCGCTCTTGCTGCAGCGCCGTTTGTGGAACTCCGTGGCAGCGGGCTGCGTATGGGGCCGCGCGCCGTGGTCAGGTGCCCCCGACGTACCCCCGCCGCGCAACACGTCCCGTTCCTGCCATTGCACGGCTGCCACTTTAGGCGTGCGGCAGACGCAGAAGGTTGGGGCAGGGCCATTCGCAATGAGAAGGTCAGGGGTTCGAATCCCCTCAGCTCCACCGAAGATCCAGGCCCGACCGACGACCTCGGTCGGGCCTGAGTCGTTCCTGGCCCCTGCTCACCCCGACCCGGCCCGTCTCGTGTGGCCCAGCCCGGGCCAGGGACCGCGCTGAGCCACACGAGGCGGGGCGGGAGGGCCGTGACCCGAGCGCACCCCCGTCGTTGACTGTGACAGCCGTCACCTCGGCGGCGTCGCTCCCTCCGGAGGTCCCTGCGTGCGCGTGATCGTCCTGGTGCTGGGACTCGTCCTTGCAGCGCTCTTCTCCGCCTGCGGCTCCCAGCTGCACCCCGACGACGTCCGGGCGGTCGGCCAGACCGGCACCGGCACCGCGGTCTCCGGTGCGGGCGCCGACGTCGGGGGCGGCACCACGACCTCGGTCGACGGCAGCAGCGGTGGCGGTGGGGACGTCTCCACGGCCGGCGGCTCGGACGGCGGCACGACCTCCTCCACCGGTGGCGGCACCAGCAGCTCGGGCGGCGGGCCGTCCGGCGGCGACGACGAGGCGGGCGACCCGACCGGCGGCACGAGGGCCGGGTCCTGCGACGGGTTCGAGAACTCCACGGGCATCACCGACAAGGAGATCGTCGTCGCGAACTCCTCCGACCTCTCCGGCCCGGTGCCGGGTCTCTTCGAGTCCGCCCGGCTGGCGACCGCTGCCTACCTGGCCTACTTCAACTCCCGCTCCGACGTGTGCGGTCGCAAGCTGACGCTGCTGGAGCTGGACAGCAAGACCGACTCCGCGGGCGACCAGGCGGCCTACACCCGCGCCTGCGCGGAGTCCTTCGCCGCGGTCGGCTCGGTCTCGATCTACGACGCCGGTGGCGCGCGCACGACCCAGGAGTGCGGCCTGCCGGACCTGCGGGCCAACATCCTGACCGAGGGGCGCGCGGACTGCACGACCTGCTTCTCCGCGCAGGCGCTGGAGCCCGGCGTCATCACCGACGCGGCGTACCAGTTCTACACCAAGCAGAACAAGGCGGCCACGCAGTCCGCCGCCTTCCTCTACCTCGAGCTCGGCGGGTCGCCCGACCTCGCCAAGAGCTTCTCCGAGACCGCCGAGTCGGTGGGCTTCCAGGTCAAGATCCTCAAGGGCATCGGCACCGCGGAGTTCAACTACGCGCCGTTCGTGCAGGAGATGAAGGACAAGGACATCCGCTTCGTCTCCTTCACCGGCGCCACCATCCAGGCCGTGCGCCTGGCCGACGCGATGGCCCAGCAGAACTTCGAGCCCGACCAGTTCGTGGTGACCCAGACGCAGTACGGCCCGGAGTTCCACGAGCAGGGCGGCGCGAACGTCGACGGCGCGATGGCGCCGGTCCCGCACCCGGCCTTCAACTCCGGCAACCCCGAGATCACCCAGTACGTCCAGTGGCTGCAGCGGGTCAAGCCCGGTGCGTCGCCCAGCACCTTCGGCCTCTTCGCCTGGTCCGCCGCCCGGCTCTTCGCCGAGCGGGCCGTGGCCCTCGGCGGGAAGCTGAGCCGCGAGACGCTGCTGGCGGAGATCCGCAAGGTGGGCTCGTGGACGGCCGGCGGGATGCACGCGGAGATGAACGTCGGCGGCAAGAAGTCCTTCCCGTGCCAGACCGTCGTCCAGCTGCAGCAGGGGGAGTGGCAGCAGATCTCCGGCAAGGGCTACACCTGCGGCAACCTCGTGCGTACGTCGGTGGCCCGCTGACCCCCGGGTCGGCTCACGCCACGAGGTCGTCCCAGCCGGCGGCGAGGTAGTCCAGGAACGCCTCGCCGACCGACTCCGCACGCAGGTCCTCACGGCTGACCGGGCGCTCGCGCACCCGGAAGTCGGGGTCGCCCAGCGCCCGCGCCGCGAAGTCGTGGTGGAGGATCGCGCCGATCCCGACCGTCACGAAGTCCGCGCCCTGCTCCAGGCACCACCGGGCGTCGGCGGCCGACACGACACCGCCGGCCACACCCAGCGCCGTGCGCCGGCGGGGGAGCCGGGCGAAGTGCTCGATGAGCAGCCCGTCGGCACCGGTGCGGGGGCGCATGAAGACGTCCCACAGCGACATGTCGAGGTGGTCGAGCAGGTCGGAGTCCAGCAGCCGCCGGGCGGTCTCGACACCCTCCTCGAGGCTGATGCCGGTGCCCTCGGGAGTCAGCCGCACGCCCAGCTGGAAGTCGGGCCCGGTCGCGGCGCGCACGCCCTCGACCACGTCCAGCAGGGGCCGCACCCGGCCGTCCAGGTCACCGCCGTACCCGTCGGTGCGGTGGTTGTGCCGCGCGTCGAGGAACTGGCCCAGGAGGTAGCCGTGCGCCCCGTGCAGCTGCACCCCGTCGAAGCCGGCGCGCTCCGCGCGCACCGCGGCCGCCACGAAGTCCTCGACCATCGCCTCGACCTCGCCGGTGCTCATCGCGACCGCGTCCTTCTCGGGATCGTCCCACGGGCACTGGTTGGGCCGTCCCGTCAGCCGCGGGTCGGCGCGCCGTCCGCCGTGGTGCAGTTGCACCGACGAGGTGGCGCCCGTCGCGCGCAGCTCGTCGGCAAGCGCGGTGAGCCCGGACAGGTGCGCGTCGGAGGCGATGCCGAGCTGACCGCCCCAGGCCTGGCCGGCGGGAGCGACGTACGCCGCTGCGGTCATCACCAGGCCGAAGCCGCCGGTCCCGCGGGCGACCAACCAGCGCCGCTCGTCGTCGGACAACGTGCCGTCGGCATGGCTCTGGGTGTTGGTCAACGGCGCCAGCGCGAACCGGTTGCGCCACGGCCGTCCGTGCGGCTGGGGCAGCGGGTCGGCCAGGGCGGGTGTCGGGCCGGATGGCGAGGCAGGTGGCGAGGAGGGGGCTGGCGTGCTCATCGCGGTCATCATGCCGGTCACGTGGGGCACGGGCGCCAGCAGGAGGCTTGTGCGGCTACCGCCCCGGCCGAGCCTGCGTGAGTCCAGACCGGGGCGGTCGCTGCCGCGTCCGGTGGGTTCCCCCGGCGCTTCACCGGCAACCACCCCGAAAGGGTGAACCTCGCGCGACCGAGCGCGGGACCGGTGAGGATTCGCCCGTTCGGGTGACGTCGCGGGGCGCTCGCGCGGAGGCTGCTCGGTCATCTCCCTTCGGGTGGCCTGACGGTCCGGCGGGTTGGGCACCGTCGTGGCATGACCCGCCTCCTCGAGCATCTCGAGCAGCTCCGTGAGGAGCGCCGAGCCCCCTCCGGCCCGACCCCCGGGCGCCGCGACGCCGTGCGCCCCGCCACCGACGGCTTCCGGGACTGCCGCGGTGTGTGGCACGCCTGGCAGGAGGACCGCTGATGCCGGCCCCGCTGCCGACCCCTCGGGGCGCGCTCACCGAGGCCCTCAGCGACTGCTTCCGCGGGCGAGGGGTGACCCGCAGCGTGGAGGCCGACTCCCACGACGACGCCGCGCTGGCGCTGTGGATGCTCTACGAGCTGCACCACCGCGGCTTCGACGAGGTCGACGACGCGCTGGAGTGGGATCCCGCGCTGCTGGCGGTGCGTGCCGACCTCGAGCACGACCTGGAGGAGCGCTGGCGCGACCGCGCCCGGCACCTGGCCCAGCCCGCCCAGGACCGGGTGGCCGACGGGGAGGACTTCGCCGAGCTCTTCTTCGACCTGTGCGCCGCCGACACCGGCGGGGAGTCGCTGGTCCGTTTCGTCCAGCGCGAGGCCGAGGAGGAGCAGGTGCTCGCGCTGCTGCGGCAGCGCTCGATCTACCACGTGCGCGAGCAGGACTCGGCGATGTGGGCGCTGCCCCGGCTCGACGACGAGACCAAGGCGCATCTCGTCGCGATCGCGGCCGACGAGTACGGCAACGGCCACCCCGACCACCTGCACGCCGAGCTCTGGCGCCGCGGGATGGCGGCCTGCGGGCTGGACACCGGCTACGCGGCGTACGTCGACGAGGCGCTGCCGGAGGTCCTGGAGCAGAACAACCTGATGTCGATGCTCGGGCTGCACCGGCGATTGGTGCCCGCAGCGCTGGGTCACCTGGCCGCCTTCGAGGTCTGCAGCTCGGTGCCGTCGAAGCGGATGGTGCGTGGCCTGGAGCGGCTGGGGATGCCCGAGCCGATGATCGCCTACTACCGCGAGCACATGGTCGCCGACGCCGTCCACGAGCAGGTCGCCGTACGCCGGATGCTCGGCGGCTGGGTGGCCCGGGAGCCGCTCGTGGCCGACGACGCGCTCTGGGGTGCGGCGGTCTGCCTGGCGGCCGAGCAGGAGACCGCGACCGCGGTCCTGTCCTCGGTCCGCGACGGTGCCCAGCTCGAGCACGGAGCCGTGGCATGAGCACGGGGGAGACCACCACGCGTGAGGTGCTGCTGTGCCCTGACGGCCCGGTGCTGATCCCGGGACCGGTGACCGTCGAGGACGAGCAGGGCGTCAAGCACCACTCCGAGCGACCGGTGGTGGCGGTGTGCCGCTGCGGCGCCTCGTCGGTGCCGCCGTGGTGCGACGGGTCCCACAAGCAGGTGCGGCGCCGTCCCGCCACCGCGGTGCCGAGCCCGCGCCACGGGCGCGAGCTCGAGGACTACTGAGCTTCCTCCCCAGGAGGATGCGTCGGGCCCCCACCCCCCCGGGGGGGGCCCGACGCGGGGTGCGCCCTCAGGCGCTGGTCAGGGTGGGGTAGTCGGTGTAGCCCTCGGCGCCGCCGCCGTAGAACGTGGCCGGGTCCGGCTCGTTGAGGGCCGCGCCGGTGCGCCACCGCTCGGCGAGGTCGGGGTTGGCCAGGAACGGGCGACCCACGGCGACCAGGTCGGCGAGGTCGTCGATGAGCAGCTTCTCGACCTCCTCGAAGGTGGTCTGCTCGGAGAAGCCGGAGTTGAGGATCACCGGGCCGCCGAAGCGGCGGCGCAGGTCCTGCGTCAGCTCCCCGCGCGGGTCGGCCAGCATCGAGAGGTAGGCCAGGCCGAGGTCGGCGATGCCGTCGACGAGCGCCTCGTAGGTGGCCCGGGTGTCGGCCGGGTCCTCCTCCAGGACGCCCTGGATGTTGTGGGCGGGGCTGATCCGGATGCCGACGCGGTCGGCGCCGATGGCCTCCGCGACCGCGCGGGTGACCTCGACACTCAGCCGGGCGCGGGCCTCGGGGGAGCCGCCGTACCTGTCGGTGCGGGTGTTGCTGACCGGGGACAGGAACTGGTGCAGGAGGTAGCCGTTGGCCGAGTGGATCTCGACACCGTCGACGCCTGCCTCGACCGCGTTGCGCGCGGCCTGCACGAAGTCCTCGACGATGCCACGGACCTCGTGGGTGCCCAGCGCGCGCGGCTCCGGGTGCGGGACCGGACCGGCGGCCGTGATCATCTCGCCCGGCGCGGCGATCGCGCTCGGGGCGACGGTCTCGAGACCCGCCTTGTTGTCGGGGTGCGCGACGCGCCCGACGTGCATCAGCTGCACGACGATGCGCCCGCCCTCGGCGTGCACGGCCTCGGCGGTGCGCCGCCAGCCGGCGACCTGCTCGGGGGAGTGGATGCCCGGGGTCGCGAGGTAGCCCTGTCCGACCGCGCTGGGCTGGGTGCCCTCGCTGATGATCAGGCCCGCACCGGCGCGCTGGCCGTAGTAGGTGGCGTTGAGCTCGGTCGGCACGGTCTCGGGGGACCGGTTGCGGGTCAGCGGAGCCATGACGAAGCGCTGCGGGAGCTCCCAGGAGCCGACCCGGACGGACTCGAAGGCAGGTGAGGTGGTCATGGTCGGGTCAACAGCGGACCGCGGTCCGTTTCATCCCCGGCAGGAGCGAGGGATGGATCACGACCGCCGTCGCCGGAGGGGTGTGGCCGGTGCTCGAGGAGCAGCCGGCACTACTCGGCGCGGGCGCGCAGCCAGGAGGTGGTGCCGGCCGGCAGGCCGCGGTTCTTGCCCGGTCCTTCGGAGGGGACCACCAGGAGCGGTGCGTCCTCGGGCAGGCTCCACTTCAGGTGGTGGTAGACCTTCGACAGCGTCTCGTCGGCATCGACGAGCAGCACCTGGTCGGCGACCCGGCGCACCTCGTGCCAGGGGCCGGTCGCCTCGCCCACGAGCTCGTCGTCGAACCCGGCGGGGGACCACGCGACGAAGACGGTCATGGACCGATGCTGGCACGGGTCCACCACCCCGCCGGGTGTCCGGAGGGGGCGCGGTCGCCGCCCGCCTCGCCCGTTGGTGGACCACCCTGAAGGACCGACTTCGCCGCGGCGCCCGTCCGCAGGGACACCGGCCCGGCCACTCCACCCCTTCGAGTGACATGAGAGCGGTCCTCGAAGGATATCCACGGGCTGTGCCACTCCTCTCGGGACCCGAGTCCCCCTCCCACGCCACCCAGGCCCCCCACGCCACCCAGGCCCCCCAGGCGACCCAGCACCTCCCGGTCCCCCCGCCCCGGGGCTCGTCGTCGGACCCGTCGCCGACCGCCGGGCCGACCGCCGGGCCGACCGCCGGGCCGACCGCTGGGCCGACCATCACGGTCGCCTCCGTCCCCTCCGGTCACGTCTACGTCCGCCACCTCGCCCCCGAGGCCCACGGCGCGGTGGTGCGCCTGCCGGACCCCGACCCGGACACCCCCGACCGCCCTGCGGGCGCCCGCTGGTGGCCGCCGGTGATGCTGCGCCCGGAGTGGGCCCGCACGGCCGACTTCGACGTCTTCCACGTCCACTTCGGCTTCGACGCCGTCGACCCCGCCGAGCTGACCGAGCTCACCGAGGTCCTGCGGGGCCGCGGCAAGCCGTTCGTGCTGACCGTGCACGACCTGCGCAACCCCCACCACGAGGACCGTGCCGCCCACGACGCCCAGCTCGACGTGCTGGTGCCGGCCGCGGACGCCGTGGTCACGCTGACCTCCGGCGCGGCGGCGGAGATCGCGCGCCGCTGGGGCCGTGAGGCACTCGTGCTGCCCCACCCGCACGTCGTCCCGTTCTCGACCATGGAGGCGGCCCAGGAGCGCCGGGGCTGGCGCACGGGCGACACGTTCCGCGTGGGTCTGCACGTCAAGAGCCTGCGCGCCTCGATGGACCCGATGGCCCTGCTGCCGACCCTGGTGGAGACCGTCGCCGCGATCCCGGGCGGGGTGCTGCAGGTCAACGGGCACCGTGACGTCCTCGACCCCGACGGCGCCCGCCGCGACGAGTCGCTGGCGGCGTACCTCCACGACCAGGCCGACGCCGGACGCCTGGAGCTGCACGTCCACGACTTCCTCGACGACGACGCGCTGTGGGACTACCTGGCGTCGCTGGACGTCTCGGTGCTGCCCTACCGCTTCGGCACGCACTCCGGGTGGCTCGAGGCCTGCCGCGACCTCGGCACCGCCGTGGTGGCCCCGACCTGCGGCCACTACGCCGACCAGGGGCCGGTGCTGTCCTACGCCCACGACGAGGCGGGCCTCGACGAGGCGTCGCTGGCGTCGGCGCTGCGCCGCGCCCACGCGGAGCGTCCGGCCGCAGGGGTCTCGGTCGCCTGGCGACGTGCCCAGCGGGCGGCCGTCGCGTCGGCGCACGAGCAGCTCTACTCCCGGCTCCTGTCAGGACGGGCCGGTTCGTGAGGGTCTGCCTGGTCGCCTCCAACCGCTACCCGGTCGCGGAGCCGTTCGCCGGCGGTCTCGAGGCGCTGACCCACCACCTCGCCCGCCTGCTCGTCGGGCGCGGCCACGACGTGACGGTGTACGCCGCCGCCGGCAGCGACCCCGCGCTGCCGGTCCGGGCCCTCACCCCGCCCCGCTTCCGGCCCTCGGCGGTGTCCATGCGCGACGTCAACGCCCCCGCCGAGGAGTGGATGGCCGACCACCACGCCTACCTGGACCTGATGCTCGACCTGACCCGCACCGCCGGCGACCGCTTCGACGTGGTGCACAACCACTCCCTGCACCACCTGCCGGTCGCCATGGCCGACCTGCTGCCGGTGCCGTTGGTGACGACCCTGCACACCCCGCCGCTGCCGTGGCTGGAGTCCGCGGTCGCGGTGTCGGGCGGCGCGTCCTCCTTCACCGCCGTCAGTGAGTGCACGGCCCGTGCCTGGGCCGGCACGATCGAGGCCCGCCCGGTCCTCAACGGGGTCGACACCCGGGCCTGGCGCCCGGGCCCCGGCGGCGGGCCGGTCGTGTGGACCGGTCGGCTCGAGGAGCTGCTCCCGCGGCTGGGCCCGGACGCCCGGCTGGTCGGCCACCTCGACCACCGCCGCCTCGCCCGGCTGCTCGGCCGGGCGTCGGTCGCGGTGGTGACCCCTGCCTGGGAGGAGCCCTACGGACTGGTGGCCGCCGAGGCGATGTCGAGCGGCACCCCGGTGGCCGCGTTCGCCCGCGGTGCGCTGCCCGAGATCGTGGCAGAGGGAACGGGGGTCCTCTGCGCCCCCGACGACGTCACCGGCCTCGCCGCGGCGATCGAGGAGGCCGCCGGGTGCGACCGGCGGGCCGTGCGCCGGCACGCCGTGCGCCGGCTCTCCGCCGAGCGGATGGTCGCGGAGTACGAGCAGGTCTACGCCTCGCTCGCCCACGGGGAGGTGGCCGCGTGAGCGCCTCGCGGGCCGGCCGACCGACCATCGGCTACTACGTCCACCACCACGGGCGAGGTCACCTGCACCGTGCCGGTGCGGTGGCCCGGGCGCTGTCCCGCCGCCACGGCTGCACCGTCACCGGCCTCTCCTCCTTCCCCCACCCCGCGGAGTGGTCGGGGGACTGGGCCGGCGGCTGGCTCGAGCTGGCCCGCGACGACGACCCGCTCCCGCCCCTGCCCACCGCGCACCACGACGTCACCGCCGGCGGTCGCCTGCACTGGGTGCCCCGCGACCACGCCGGCCTGCTCCGGCGTACGACCCAGCTCTCGGCGTGGCTCGCGGAGGCCCGGCCGGCCGCGGTCGTCGTCGACGTCTCCGTCGAGGTCTCGTTGCTGGTGCGGCTGCACGGGGTCCCCGTCGTCGGGGTCGTGCTGCCGGGCGAGCGCACCGACTCCCCGCACCGGCTGGCGCTGGACACCGCCGACGCCCTGGTCGGCTGCTGGCCCGACGAAGCGAGCGCCGCCATGCTGCCCGGGCTCCCCGCCGACGTCCGCGCGCGGGTCCACGGGGTCGGTGGGCTCTCGCGGCACCCGGTCGGCGACGTGCCCCCTCCCGGTCGACGCACGGTCCTCTACCTCGGCGGTGCCGGGGGCCACGACCTGGGAGACGCCGAGCTCGACGCACGGCTCGCGGCCGCGCAGGAGCAGACGCCCACGTGGACCTGGGAGGTGGCCGACGCGCGTCGCTGGCGCCCCGACACCCGGACGCTGCTGCACGGGGCCGACGTCGTCGTCACCCACACCGGGCAGAACGCCGTCGCCGAGGTCGCCGCCGCCCGTCGTCCTGCGGTGCTGGTGCCGCAGCGGCGCCCCCACGACGAGCAGGCAGCCACCGCCCGCGTCCTCGCGACCGCCGGGTGGCCCGCCGTCGTCGAGCCCGTCCTGCCGGCCGACGGGTGGGCGGAGCGGCTCGAGCGCTGCGCGGCCCTCGACGCCACGACGTGGGCACGGTGGTGCGACGGCGGTGCCGCCGACCGGTTCGCCGACGTGGTGGCCGGGGTGGCCGGGGTGGCCGGCGCGGCCGGGGTCGGCTCCGTCCTCGAGCGGAGCGCCTCGTGAGCGGCGTCGCGGTGGTGACCACCGCCCACGGCCGGCACGACCACCTGCGCCGCCAACGGGTCTCGCTGGCGGCCGGCACGGTCGTGCCGGACGTGCACGTCGTCGTGGCGATGGACGACCCGGCCGTGGCCGGCGTCGCGGTGGGCGACGGGCCGCCCGTCGAGGTCCTCGCGGTCGGCCGGGACCCGCTCGGGCTGCCGCTCGCCGCGGCCCGCAACCTCGGCATGGCCCATGCCGCGCGCGCCGGCTGCGACGTCCTCATCGGCCTCGACGTGGACTGCCTGGCCGGCCCCACCATGGTCGCCGGGTACGCCGCCACCGTCCGCGACGACCCCGCGACCGTGTGGTCGGGGCCGGTGACCTACCTCCCGCCGCCACCGCCGCGCGGCTACGACCTCGGCACGCTCGCGGCCCTCGACGACCCGCACCCCGCCCGGCCCGCGCCCGCCCCCGGCGAGCGACGACGCGGTGCGCCCGCCGAGCTGTTCTGGTCGCTGTCCTACGCCGTCGGCTCGGCCACCTGGGAGCGGTGCGGCGGCTACTGCGAGGAGTACGTCGGCTACGGCGGCGAGGACACTGACCTCGGCCGGTCGCTGCTCGCCCAGGGCATCGGACTGGGCTGGACGGGTGACGCCCGCGCCTACCACCAGCACCACCCCGTGTCCTCCCCGCCGGTGGAGCACCTGCACGACGTGCTACGCAACGGGCGGCTGTTCCGCGACCGGTGGGGTGAGTGGCCGATGCGAGGGTGGCTGGAGCAGTTCGAGCGCCGCGGCCTGGTGCGTCGCGACGGCGCGGAGTGGGTACTCGTCGAGGACGGGACAGACCACGAGGCACGAGGAGCGCGAGCATGGCGATGACCGAGCCGACCACGACCGGACTGGCAGCGCCCGCGACCCCCGGGCCCGTGGAGCGGGCCGAGGGACTGGGCGAGGACGCCCCGGTCCGGCCCCGGACCGCCTTCGTGGGGCGGCTGGAGATCCAGTGGGACCCCCGCATCCTCGAGCCGCGGCCCTGGGTGGCCGAGCAGTCCCGCTGGGCGGCGCTGCTGCTCACGGACCTGCCGCCCGGGCCGGTGCTGGAGCTGTGCTCGGGGGCGGGTCACATCGGCCTGCTCGCGGTGGCCGGCACCCGCCGCGAGCTCGTCTGCGTCGACGTCGACCCCGTGGCCTCGCGGTACGCCGCCGACAACGCCCGTCGCAACGGTCTCGCCGACCAGGTGAGCGTCCGCACGGAGACGATCGCGGACGCGGCCGAGCACCCGACGGCGTACTCCCTGGTGCTGGCGGACCCGCCGTGGGTCTCCTCGCACGAGGTGACGCGGTTCCCCGAGGACCCGGTGCGCGCCATCGACGGCGGTGCCGACGGCAGCGCACTGGCGATCGACTGCGTGCGCACCGCGGGCCGGGTGCTGGCGCCGGGCGGGGCGATGGTGCTGCAGGTGGGGAGCGAGACCCAGCTGGACGGGCCGGTGGCCGCGGCCGGCGCCGAGCACGGTCTGGTCGAGGTGGAGCGTCGTGTCTACGAGCGCGGGGTGCTGGCGCTGCTGCGCCGGCGCGACGACGGTGGGGGAGTCGTCAGCGGGTGAGCGGGGCCGATGCCACGGCCGAGGCGGCCGGTGCCAGGCCGATGACCGGGTTCTCCTCGCGGTCCACGTCGTCACCCTGGACGAGCCCGATCACCACCATGGTGCCGAGCACCAGCACGATGATGGCGATGACGATCGCGGCGACGACCTTGGGGCGGTCCACGGTGTTCCCCTTCCAGGAGCGGATGCGTGGTTCGAGCCTGCCAGCCGAGCGGCGGGACCGTCCCACCCCTGCGGCTTCACTCGGTCAGGTGGCCCGTCGCGTGCACCGGGCTCGTTACCGTCGGTCGGCATGAGCCCCGACGCCGACCAGCGCGCCACGACCGTCGTCCTCGACATCGACGGGACCCTCGTCGACTCCGTCTACCTGCACGTCCACGCGTGGGTGCGGGCCTTCCACCAGGTCGGCCTCACCGTGGCCTCCCACCGCATCCACGGCGCGATCGGCATGGGCGGCGACCGCATCGTGACCCACCTGGCCGGCGAAGCGGCCGAGGGGAGTATCGGCGACGACGTCCGCGCGCGCCACGACGAGCTGTTCGAGTCGGTCCTCGGGGACGTGCGTCCCACCCGCGGCACCGACGAGCTGCTGCAGGCCCTGCGCGACCGGGGTCTCCGGCTGGTCGTCGCCAGCTCGGCGAACGCCGAGACGACCGACGCGCTCCTCCAGGCCGCCGGGGCCGCGACCCTGGTGGAGGAGGTCACCACCGGTGACGACGTCGGCCACTCCAAGCCGCACCCCGAGCCGGTCGAGCAGGTGCTGGAGAAGGCCGGCTCCGGCGCCGCGTTCATGCTCGGCGACGCCCCCTGGGACGGCGAGGCGGCGCGCGAGGTCGGGGTCCGGTTCGTCGCGGTCCGCACCGGTGGGTTCAGCGACGAGGTGCTGCGCGAGGCGGGCGCCGAGCACGTCTTCGACGACCCCGCCGACCTGCTCGAGCACCTTGACGAGGTCCTGGGCTGAGGCGTCCCGTGGGCGGTGGTCCCTGAACCAGCTCGGTTGGGGAACCGGTTGTGTACTCACCGCCGTGGGCGGGCGTGCCCGTGAGCGGTGAGCTCTGAACCGACTCCAGTCGGAACTCGGTTGAGCACTCACCGCCGTGGGCGGGCGTGCCCGTGAGCGGTGAGCTCTGAACCGAATCCGGTGGGAACTCGGTTGAGCACTCACCGCTCCCGGCGGCGCCGCGCGCTCAGCGACCCGGCAGCCGCCGGTCCAGCAGGGCCGCCCGGGCCGCGTTGGCACCGGGAGCGCCGTGCACGCCACCACCGGGGTGGGCCGAGCTCGAGGCGAGGTAGAGGCCGCGGAGCCCGGTGCCGGGCCGCCCTTTCCCGGGCCAGGGCCGCAGCACCAGCATCTGGTGCAACTGCGAGGTCCCGCCGTTGACGGCCCCGCCGACCAGGGAGGCGTTGCGCGCCTGCAGCTCGTGCGGCCCGAGCACGCGCCGTGCCAGCACCCGGTCGCCGAACCCCGGCGCCAGCGCCTCGATCCGCGCCTGGATCCGGTCCCCGAAGCGCTCGGTCTCCGCCGCGTCCCAGCGTCCCGTGAGGCCGTCGGCACCCGCGTCCCCGCGGACCCGGTGCGGCACGTGGGTGTAGGCCCACAGCGACTCGGTGCCCGTGGGGGAGCGGGTGGGGTCGGTGGTGGTCATCTGGCCGGCGAGGAGGTACGGCGCGGCCGGCACCCGCCCGGTGGCCACCTGGCTCGTGGCCTCGTGCATCTGCTCGGGGGAGTCCCCGACGTGGAAGCTGCCGGGTGCGACGGGCGGCGGTGTCTCCCACGGGACCGGACCCGACAGCGCCCAGTCGACCTTGACCGTCGCCGGGTCGAGCTCGAAGTGGCGCAGCCCGCGGCGTACCCGCGCCGGGTGGTCCTCCTCGTCCACGAGCGAGCCCCACAGCACCGGGACGCTGACGGCGCCGAGCACGGCGTGCCGGGCCCGGACCTCCCGCCCCGCCGCGCGTACGCCGACGGCCCGGCCGTCCCGCACGACCACGCGCTCCACCGGGGTGCTGGTGCGCAGCTCGCCGCCCAGCGACACGAACCGGCGCGCCATGGCCGCGGTCAGCTCGCCGGCTCCCCCCACCGGCACGGGGAACCCGTCGGCCTGCGCGAGCATGGTCATGATGAGGCCGAACGCCCCCGAACCGGGCGCGTCCAGCGGGATGTCGGCGTGCCCCGCGCTCCCGCTGACCAGCAGCCGCGCGTCGTCCCCGGTGAAGCGGCCCCAGCCCGCCCCGAGGGCGGGCGTCAGGAGCTGGCGGACCGTGCCCAGGGCGCCGTGGCGCGCCAGCGCCAGACCGGCCCGGGCACCGCCGCGCACCGGCGGGAAGGGGCTCAGCAGCAGGTCGAGCAGCCCGGGGCCGATGGCGTCCCACTGCCGGCACAGGTCCAGCCAGGCCTCGCCGTCCCCGGGGTGCGCGGCCTCCATGCCGGCGGCCGTGTCGTCGCGGTCGCGGTGCACCAGGGCCCACCGGCCGGGCAGCGGGTGGCCCAGCGGGGCCGGGGGTGTGGTCCACCGCAGCCCGTGGGATCCCAGGTCCAGCCGGTCGACCACGGGGGAGGCCGCGGCGAAGGGGTAGAAGGCGCTGAAGGTGTCCTGGACGAAGCCGGGGTGCAGCTCGTCGTCGTGACGCACCGCGCCGCCGACCGCCTCCGCGGCCTCGAGGACCAGGACCGCCCACCCGGCGTCCGCGAGGAGGTTCGCGGCGACCAGGCCGTTGGGCCCGGCGCCGACCACCACGGCGTCGACGGTGGCGGGCAGCTCGGAGGTCATGCGTCCCATCGTCACGGGCGCGGTCAAGGGCTCCAGCCGACCTCAGCGGACCTCAGCCGGCGCTCCGTCGCTCGGCCAGGTAGGCCAGGCGCCGCAGCGACTCGACGTTGCGCCAGCCCAGCATCGCGTGACGTAGCGGGGGCGGCACCAGGCGCCCCGGCCCGTGGCTGGCGTCCTCCTCGATCGTGACCAGCGTGTCGGCGCCCTGGGGCTCGAGCGTGACCGTCACCGCGGCCTGTCCGCCGGGCCAGGCCTTGGCGGTGAGCCGGAGCATCCGGCCGGGGTCGCACGCCTCGGCCACGGTCTCGTCGTCGAGGAGGAGGGGCCAGGAGCCGACCGAGTGGTGGAGCCGGGCGCCCTCGGCCGGCCAGTGGTCGTCGACCTCGCGCATCCGGGATGCACCGACCACCCACAGCGGGTAGAGCCAGCCGTCGGCGAGGACGTCCCAGACCTGGTCGGGGGTGGCGTGCACGACGCGGGTGTTGGTGCTCATGGCTCCACCCTTCCCCTCAGCGGTCGCCCGCTCCTCGCCCAGAGGTATGAGGTCACCCCCGGATGCCAGGCGTGGCGCGCAGATGACGCCCGGAAGGGTGGGAGGACTCGTCGATCGACGGGGCAGCGTCGGGGCTGCGGCACGCACGGTGCCGCGTCCACGACTCGGGAGGGACCCCGGCATGGCCGAGAGCATCTGGTGGAAGCAGCGTGGCACGCCCGCGGCCGACGGCGCGCTGCCGACCGAGCAGGTCGACGTGGCCGTGGTCGGGGCGGGCGTGACCGGTCTGACCGCCGCGCTGCTGCTGGCGCGCGCCGGGCTGGGCGTCGTCGTGCTCGAGGCCCGGCACCCCGGGGCCGTCACGACCGGCCGCACCACCGGCAAGGTTTCCGCGCTCCAGGGGACGATGCTCTCGCGGATGCTCCGCGCCGGCCGACGCGAGTCGGCGGCGGCGTACGTCGCCAGCACGCTGCGCGCCCAGGAGTGGCTCGCCGCGGAGGCCGACGGTCTGGGGCTCGGGCTCGAGCGCAGGCCGGCGGCGACCTACGCCCCGACCGCGCGGGCGACGGGCACGGTCCGCAGCGAGCACGACGCGGCCCGCGACCTCGGCCTGCCCGTGCGCTGGTCGGACGGTCCCGACCTGCCGGTCCCGGCGGCCGCCGCGACGCTGCTCGACGACCAGCTGCAGCTCGACCCCGGACAGCTCGTCGAGCGGCTGCTCGCCGCGGCCCTCCAGGCGGGTGCCGTGGTCGTCGGCGACACGCGCGTCCAGCGCGTGCGCCAGCGGGGCGACGGGGTGCACCTTCAGGTCTCGCACGGTGGCGACGAGGGCCGGGTCAGCGCGGGCCGCGTGCTGCTGGCCACCGGAGCGCCCGTGGTCGACCGGCGCATGCACTTCGCGCGGGTCACCGCCCAGCGCAGCTACATCGTGGCCTTCGACACCGCCGCGGCCCCCGAGACCATGGCGCTGTCCGGCGGTGGCCCGTCCCGGTCGTTCCGCAGCGCCGAGGTCGACGGCCGACGCATCCTCCTGGTGGGCGGTGCCGGGCACGAGACCGGCCGCGGCCGCGCCGAGAACCGCCGGGTCGACGAGCTGCGCGCCTGGACCTCCGAGCACTGGCCCGACGCGGTCGAGCTCGGCGCATGGTCGGCGCAGGACTACACGACGACCGACCACCTCCCGCTGGTCGGCAGCCTCGGGGGAGCGAGCCCCGGCGTGCACCTGGCCACCGGGTTCAACAAGTGGGGCCTCACCAGCGGTGTGGCCGCCGCCCTGTCCTTCACCGGCGACGTGCTGGGGGTGCCGGAGCCCTGGGCCGACGACCTCTACGGCCGTCGGGCCCGGCTGCGCGACGTCCCCGCGCTGGCCGGCATTCAGGTCGGTGTCGCCCTCGGCGGCGCCGCCGCCGCGGCCGGCCTGGCCGCACCCGTCGAGACCTCGGGTCGTCGCGCCGTGGGTGAGGACTGCCGGCTGCTGCCGGTGTGCACCCACCTCGGTGGCCCGCTGCGCTGGAACCCCCACGAGGGCAGCTACGACTGCCCCCTGCACGGCTCCCGCTTCGACCGGGACGGCCAGGTCCTCGAGGGCCCCGCCACCCGGCCGCTGCGCCGCCTGCCCGCACGGGACTGACGGACCGCCGGCCCCGGTCCCCCCACGACCTCCCGGTCCGGACCCCGCGCGACGGGCGCCGGTCCGGGACGACAGAGGGCGGCCCCGTGCCGTCCGCCTCCCTGCAGAAGGAGCACCCCATGAGCGACCCGACCATCCCCGGAGCCCCCGCCCCCGAGCCGCCCTCGGTGCAGGAGCCCCAGGAGCCCCACGACCCCCTGCCCCCCAAGCCCGACCAGGGCGCGCCCGAGCTGCGCACCGCCACCGGCGAGGCGCTGGAGGGCGAGGAGGGCACCGCTCGCGGCCAGCAGGGCCGCTGGCTGACGACCGCCACCGGCGTGAAGCTGCGCGACACCGACCACTCGCTCAAGGCCGGATCGCGCGGCCCGACCCTGCTGCAGGACCACCACCTGCGCGAGAAGATCACCCACTTCGACCACGAGCGCATCCCCGAGCGGGTCGTGCACGCCCGTGGAGCCGCCGCCCACGGCTACTTCGAGGGCTACGGCACCGTCGGTGAGATCTGCCTGGCCAGCGTCTTCGAGGAGGGCCGTCGTACGCCGACGTTCGTGCGCTTCTCCACGGTGCTGGGCAGCCGCGGGTCAGCCGACACCGTGCGCGACACCCGCGGGTTCGCTACGAAGTTCTACACCGACGAGGGCAACTGGGACCTCGTCGGCAACAACATGCCGGTCTTCTTCATCCAGGACGGCATCAAGTTCCCCGACATCATCCACGCCGGCAAGCCGCACCCGGACCGCGAGATCCCGCAGGCCCAGTCCGCGCACGACACGTTCTGGGACTTCGTGTCGTTGCACACCGAGGCCCAGCACCACACCATCTGGAACATGTCCGACCGCGGCATCCCGCGCTCCTACCGGATGATGGAGGGCTTCGGCGTACACACCTTCCGGGTCACCAACGCCGAGGGCGCCACGTCGCTGGTGAAGTTCCACTGGAAGCCCAAGCTCGGCGTGCACTCCCTCACCTGGGAGGAGGCGCAGATGCTCGGCGGGCTCGACCCCGACTTCCACCGCCGGGACCTCGCTGACGCCATCGAGGCCGGTGCGTTCCCGGAGTGGGAGCTGGGCGTCCAGGTCTTCCCCGACACCGAGGACCAGACCTTCCACGGCATCGACCTGCTCGACCCGACCAAGCTGGTGCCCGAGGAGATCGCACCGGTGCAGCCGATCGGCAAGATGGTGCTGGACCGCAACCCGACCAACTACTTCGCCGAGACCGAGCAGGTCGCCTTCCACACCGGTCACCTCGTGCCCGGCATCGACGTCACGGACGACCCGCTGCTGCAGGCCCGCAACTTCTCCTACCTCGACACCCAGCTCTCGCGGCTGGGCGGGCCGAACTTCAACCAGCTGCCGATCAACCGGCCGCACGCGCCGGTCAACGACATGCTGCGCGACGGCATGCACCAGCACGCCGTGCACCCGGGGGTCGCGCCCTACCGGCCCAACTCCCTCGACGGCGGGTGCCCCTTCAGCCTGGAGAACCAGGGCGAGGACCTCACCGACGAGCAGAAGCGGGCCTTCGTCGACGCCGCCGCGAGCATCGAGGCCAGCCGCAAGGTCCGGGCCAACCCGGCGTCGTACGACGACCACTTCAGCCAGGCGCGGCTGTTCTGGCTCTCGTTGAGCCCGGTGGAGAAGGAGCACGTGGTCCGCGCCTACACCTTCGAGCTGGGCAAGTGCTACGAGCAGGCCATCAAGGAGCGTCAGCTGCAGGCGCTCGCCAACGTCGACGAGGACCTGTGCGCGCAGGTGGCCGCGGGGCTGGGTCTCCCGGCCCCCGAGCCGACCACGGCGATCGCGGACGTCGAGCCGAGCCCGGCCCTGTCCCAGCTCGGCGGGACCTGGCCCACCGACGGGCGGATCGTGGGACTGGTCGTGGACGCCACGACCCCCGCCGACCAGGTGCAGCCGGTGCGCGACGCGATCTTCGGGGCCGGCCTGGTGCCGTTCGTCGTCGGTCCCCGCGGAGGCGAGATCGACGGGGTGCCGGTCCAGCGGACCTTCGCCACGGGTCGCTCCGTCGAGCTCGACGCCGTGCTGCTCCTGGCCGCCCCGGTCCCCGCCCCGGACGCCCTCGGCGCCCGTGACGAGAAGGCCGCCGGCGAGGGCGCGGTCGACCCGCGCGTCCGGCTGCTGGTGGAGGAGTGCTTCCGCCACAGCAAGGCCGTGGGCGCCACCTCGGCCGGGCAGGCGGTGCTCGAGGCCGCCGGCGTCGACCCGCAGTCCGTCGGGGTCGTCGTCGGCGACGACCCCACGAGCGCCTGGGAGCAGCTCTCCGGGCTGCTGCCCGCCCACCGTGCCTGGGACCGCTTCCCGGCGGCCCTGGCCTGACCCGGACCCACTCGAGGGAAGGAGAGAGATCATGAAGGCAGTCACCTGGCAGGCACCTCGCAAGATCAGCGTCGAGGAGGTGCCCGACCCGACCATCCAGGAGCCCACCGACGCCGTCGTGCGGATCACCACGACCGGTCTGTGCGGGTCCGACCTGCACCTGTACGAGCCGCTGGCCCCGTTCATGTCCGCCGGCGACGTCATCGGCCACGAGCCGATGGGCATCGTCGAGGAGGTCGGGCCCGGCGTGCGCGACCTCGCCGTCGGCGACCGCGTGGTGGTCCCGTTCAACATCAGCTGCGGCAGCTGCTGGACCTGCTCGCGCGGGCTGCACAGCCAGTGCGAGACCACGCAGAACCGCGACACCGGCACCGGCGCCAGCCTGTTCGGCTACTCCTCGCTGTACGGCGCGGTGCCGGGCGGCCAGGCCGAGCTGCTGCGCGTCCCCTTCGCGGACTTCCTGCCGATGAAGGTCCCGCACGGCCCCGTCGACGACCGCTTCGTGCTGCTGTCCGACGTGCTGCCCACCGCCTGGCAGGGGGTCGAGTACGCCGAGCTCCCCGACGACGGGGTGCTGCTGGTCATGGGTGCCGGCCCGATCGGCGACATGGCCGCGCGGATCGCCATGCACCGCGGCCACCGCGTCCTGGTGGCCGACCGGGAGCGGGACCGACTCGCCCGCGTCGCCGCTCGCGGGGCGGAGACCATCGATCTCAACGAGGTCGACGACGTGGCGGAGGAGGTGCGCTCGCGTACCGGTGGCCGTGGTGCCGACTCCGTCATCGACGCCGTCGGCATGGAGGCCTTCGGCAACAAGGTCGTCGAGGCCACCCACAAGGTCGTCGGCCTGCTGCCCGACGCGCTGGCCGGACCGTTCATGCAGGCGGCCGGGATCGACCGGCTCGCGGCGCTGCACGGCTCGATCGACGCCGTACGCCGCGGCGGGACGGTGTCGCTGCTCGGCGTCTACGGCGGTGCCGTGGACCCGATGCCGATGATGCAGATGTTCGACAAGCAGATCCAGATGCGGATGGGCCAGGCCAACGTCCGTCGCTGGACCGACGACATCATGCCGCTGCTGGTCGACGACGCGGACCCGCTGGGCACCGAGGACTTCGTGACCCACCACCTCCCCCTCACCGAGGCCCCCGAGGCCTACCAGCGCTTCCGCGACAAGGAGGACGGCGTGGTCAAGGTGGTCTTCACGCCCTGACCCGCCGAGAGGTCGCTCGCGCACGGCCGAGAGGTCGCTCGCGCACGGCCCAGAGGTCGGTGACGCACGGGCCGGCTCCCCAGCCTGGGGTGCCGGCCCGTCGTCGTGTCGTCGCCGGTCAGGCGGGCTTCAGCAGCTGCCGCTCGCGGACCAGCTCGGTGGCCAGCGTGCGGTAGCCGACCCGGTCGAAGAGCACCGTCACGGTGTCGCGGGTGAGGTCGGTGATCGTGCCCCGACCGAACCTGCGGTGGCGCACGCCCGCCTCCGGGCGCAGCCCGTCGAGGTCGCGCAGCGTCTCCAGCGGCTGAGCACCGCCCTCGGCGCTGCAGGTGTCGCACCGCCCGCAGGGCTCCTCGGAGAGGTCGCCGAAGTGGTGGCGCAGCACCAGGTCGCGGCAGTGCGGCGAGTCGGCGTACTCCCGCACCCGCTCGACCTGGGTGCGGCGCAGCGTGCGCTCGGCATCGGCCCGTCGACGTACGGCGTCGGCCAGCCGGTCCACGTCCTGCGACGGGTCCGCGTCGCCGGCGGTCAGCAGCGCGAGCACCCGGCCCACGGTCCGCCGACCGAGGCCGGTGCTGGACGCGAGGGTCCGCACGTCGGCGTCCGGTGCGTCCCGCCACGCCTCCGCGACGCGACGGACCGACGCGGAGCGGGGCCGGCCGCCCGCGAAGAAGTGCCCGAGGGAGAGGTCCTCGTCGCGGAACAGCAGCTCGGCCACGGCGGCTCGCCCGTCGCGGCCGGCCCGGCCGGACTCCTGGTAGTAGACGTCGAGCGACTCGGGGGCCTGCGCGTGCAGGACGAAGCGCACCTCCGGCTGGTGGACGCCCATGCCGAACGCGGAGGTCGCCACCACCACGTCGACGTCGCCGGCGTGGAAGGCGTCGTGCACCTCCTCGCGACGCGCCCGGGGGAGCCCGGCGTGGTAGGCGGGGGCGCGCAGACCGGCCTCGGCCAGGCGCGCGGCGAGGGACTCGGCGTCGCGACGGGTGCGCACGTAGACCAGCCCCAGCCCGCCCTCGGTCTCCTCGCGCAGCGCACGGACGCGCTCCTCGACCAGCGCGGGGCGCTCGGAGTCCTCGTGCAGCCGCAGCACGCGCAGGGTGACCTCGGGGCGCTCGAAGCCCAGGACCTGCTCGGTCCCGCCGAGCCCCAGCACCCGGTGCACGTCCTTGCGCACCGCGGAGGACGCGGTCGCGGTCACGGCCACGGTCGGCGGGGAGCCCCACGCCTCACGGACCTGCCCGAGCGCGGCGTACGCCGGCCGGAAGTCGGTGCCCCACGTCGAGACGCAGTGCGCCTCGTCCACCGCGAGCAGCGCGGGCGGGTGCTCGGCCAGCAGGTCGTGCAGCGGGCCACCCTCGAGCTGCTCGGGGGAGGTGTAGAGCAGCCGCAGGGTGCCGTCCCGCACGGCCGACTCCGCGGCGTCGAGGTCGGCCGCGGACTCCGCCGAGGTCCATCGTGCGGCGAACCCCTCGCCTGCGGTGGAGTCCAGCCCACGCACCTGGTCGCCGGCCAGGCTCAGCAGCGGCGTCACCACGACGCACAGCCGCTCGGCGGCCGCCGCGGCGAGCTGGAAGACCAGCGACTTGCCGGTGCCCGTCGGTGCGACGAGCAGCACGTCGTGCCCCTCGAGCAACCGGCGTACGGCGCTGAGCTGGTCGGTCGTGGGCTCGGGCACGTCGAGCAGGTCGGCGGCGAGCGAGCAGAGGAAGGGGTCCGAGACGGTCACGCCCTCCGGTACCCACGTGCCCGCGGGCGCTAGCCACCCCCTCGGGTAGCGGTCACACGTGGCCCACCAGTGGCGTCGGCCCGGAGGTGAGCGGTCGGAGGTCCACGTCCCCCAGGGCGCCGCGCAGGTGGCCCAGGATGCGCGTGAGGAGCCGGGAGACCTGGGTCTGCGTCACCCCGATCAGCTCGCCGATCTCACCTTGGCTCAGCTCCTCGGTGAACCGGAGCCGGATGATCTCCCGGTCCCGCCCGGACAGCGTCCGCAGCGCGGGCTCGAGGACCATGCGGTTCTCGACGTGGTCCAGCCGGTCCTCCCGGCCGAGGCGTTCGGTGCCGGGGGCGCCGTCCCCCTCCTCGCCGCCGGGGACGTCGAGGGAGCGGGTGACCATGCTGCGCGACGCGAGCCGGGCCTCCCGCAGCGCGGCGTCGCTGCAGCCGAGGCGGGAGGCGACCTCGAGCGTGGTGGGCTCGCGACCGAGCTCCGAGCGCAGGTCGTCGGTCACCGTGTGGGCGTCGGCCGAGAGCTCCTGCAGGCGACGTGGCGGCCGCACGCCCCACGACTCGTCGCGGAATAGCCGCTGCACCTCACCGCGGATGGTGGGGACGGCGAAGGTGAGCAGGTCGTCGGCGCGCGAGGGGTCGAAGCGGCCGACGGCCTTGATCAGGCCCTCGTAGGCGGCCTGGCGCAGGTCGTCGTCGGCGAGGCCGCGGCGTCGGTAGCGCTGGGCGATGCGCTCGGCGACGGGACAGTTGAGGTCGACCACGGTGCGCAGCGTGGCGCGCCGTGGGCCGCGGGGCAGCCCCTGCGCGTACTCGAGCAGGGCGGCGGTCCGCCGGCGGCGGATGGTGGAGGAAGAGGGCGAGGTCATCTGCAGCCCCCCTTCAGGGGTGTGCTGCGACAGGTCGGTGTGGGGCCCGACCAGGAGCCGACGGTCTGCAGCTCCCGGAACCCCTTCGACACTACGCACCGTGCGGTCACGTGTCACCCCCGTGCGGGGGTGGTGGCGACGTCGCTACGGTGGGTGCCCCGATCTTGGAGGAGAGATGAGCGACGACGCCGGCGAGCCCCAGGGGGACTGGGCCGCCTACCTCGCCCGGGTCAGTGAGGAGCTCCTGAGCGGCACCGAGGAGCCGGTGACGGTGGGGCGGGTCGTCCACCGGGCCGTCGAGGTCGTGCGCGGCGCCGAGGGGTGCGGCCTCACCGTGCACCGCAGGCGGCAGGGCCTGGCGACCGCCGAGGCCAGTGACGAGGCGGTGCGCCGCGCCGACCAGCTGCAGTACGACCTCGGGGAGGGTCCCTGCCTCGACACGGCCTCCGGGGACGCCACGCTGCGCGTCGACGACCTCGGGGCCGAGGAGCGGTGGCCACGCTGGGCGAAGGGCGCGCACGAGGAGGGCTGGAGGTCGACCCTGTCGGTCAAGCTCCGCTCCGACGAGGACGACATCGGCGCGCTGAACCTCTACTCCCGCCGGCTCTCCGCCTTCGACGACCACGCGGTGGAGGTGGCGGAGGTCTTCGCCACGCACGCCGCGAACGCGCTCCGGCAGGCACGCCTGGTCTCCGGCCTGCGCACGGCCCTGGCCTCCCGGCACGAGATCGGGATGGCGCAGGGGGTCCTGCTGGCCCGCTACGACATCGACGCCGAGCAGGCCTTCGAGGTGCTGCGCCGCATCTCCAACGACGCCAACCTCAAGCTGCGCGACGTCGCCGCACGGGTGGTGGAGGCCCGCGGTCTGCCCGGCGGTACGCCGCCGGCCCACTGACCCCGGGGTCGCTCAGGCGGCCGGCGGGGCTCGGTGCGGGCTGTCCGACGTGCCCTTCAACCCCTGCTCGTGGACCCAGGTGACCGCCTCGACGCGACGCCGCACACCGGTCTTGCGGTAGGCGGCACGGATGAAGGTCTTGACCGAGTTGATGCTCAGGTAGCAGCGCTCGGCGATCTCCTTGTTGCTCAGCCCTGCCGCGATCAGCACCAGCATCTGGCACTCGCGCTCGCTGAGCCCCGCGTCGTCGGTGCGGGGCGAGGTGTTGCACGGGCCGCTGAGCGCAGGGCCGCGCCGGGCAGCGCGCACCAACGCGCCCGCCACCTCGTCGACGCCGACGGTCTTGGGCAGCCAGCCGTCGGGCTGCGACGGCACGGGGCCGCGCAGCAGGCGCCTGGCCTCACCGGGCCAGGCCAGCGCGAGCACCGTCCACCTGGCCGCGCGGGCGTCCGCGACCACCTCGGCGTACGCCGCCTCCGGCTCCCCGGCGTCGAAGAGCACCGCGCCCGGGGCGTGGCGCTCCCGTCCGGTCGGCGCGACCCGCGCGGGTGGGGCGGGCGGGCCGGTGACGATCCTCAGCTCGGGTCGGTTCCCCAGCATGATCTGCAGCCCTCCGCGCACGAGGGGGGAGGAGGTGGCCAGGACCACCGGGACGCGTCCCGGCGCCTGGCCGTCCTCGTGTCGGGAGGGCGGGGAGGCGGGGGACGGGACGGTGGCAGTCATGACACTCACCTTTCGTGGGCCTGTCGTGGGCCTGTCGTGGGCCGGTCGTGGTCCGGTCGTGGGCCTTCGTGGGATGCCGGTGGGTACCCGCGCGTCCCAGGTCCATGCCTCCTCTCCAGGCCCCCGCACCAGACCGCGTCTCCGCGCGTGTGTGACGCAGGACGCACAGGGGTGAGCGCGTGTCGGAAAGTGCGTGACAGGGACGTCTCAGGGCAGGATGGGGCCTCGCCTGGAGAAGACGGGCGATCGATCTCGTCTTCAGGTGGTGTGGATGTCGCGCGAGGATCTCGCGACCGTGCTGGCCCAGGTGTCCCAGGAGCTCTCCGACGAGCGTGACGAGGCGTTGACCGCCGCGCGGATCTGTCGCCTGGCCCTGGAGGTCGTCGACGGGTGCGACCACGCGACCCTGAGCGTCCGGGCGCGCCGGCACCGGCTGGCGCCCGCGGAGGCGACCTCGGAGGTCGCCGAGGCCCTGCAGGAGTCGCAGCTGTCGACGTGGGCCGGTCCGACCGTGGCGGCCTTCGAGTCGGCCGAGTCCGTGGTCTCCCACGACCTGGCGGCCGAGGACAGGTGGCCGGGGTGGCTGGACCTCGCGGCACCGGTGCGGGCGCACGGCGTCCGCTCCGTCGCCGCGGTGCCGCTGTTGACGCGCGGCCGGACCCAGGCGGTCATGACGCTGTGGTCCCACCACCGCGGCTCGTGGAGAGGGGCGACCCACGACGCGGTGCTGCTCTACGCGACGCACGCGGCCGCGGCCCTCGACGCGGCGAAGATCATCACCGGTCTCGAGACCGCGCTCGGCACGAGGCACCGCATCGGTGCAGCCCAGGGGATCCTCATGGAGCGGCACCGGCTCTCGCTGCACCAGGCGTTCACCGTCCTCCAGCGCTACTCCAGAACCTCCAACGAGCCCCTCAGCGACGTCGCCGCCCAAGTGGTCGAGGAGTCCGAGCGCGGCTACGCGGGGCCGGATCCTCGGGGACCGGCACCCGACTGAGCCCGGCGTCGCCACTGGCCGCACCCCCCCCCGGCGGGGACCCCCGGGACCGGGTCAGTCGTGACCCGAGGTCCACTGCGCGGCCACCTCGCGCGCGGTCAGGACGTCCTGCCGGTGCTGGGTCCTCAGCATCTCCAGGGTGTGGTCGTGCTCCTCCCAGGAGACCGACGCGGTCCCGTCGGAGACCAGGACGACGGCGAGGTCGTGGGCGAACGCGTCGCGCGCCGTGGCGGCGATGCAGGACTCGGTGCTGACCCCGGTCAGGACCAGCCGGTGCACTCCCCGCCGGCGCAACCGCTCCACCAGGTCGGTGCCGAAGAACGCGCTGTCACGCGTCTTCAGCAGCAGGTCGGCCGGCCCCGGGTCCAGGCCCTCCGCGCGAGCGGCGCCGGGGGTGCCCCGCACGACGACGCCCTGGTCGTCCTCCAGCATCGTCAGGGTCCAGGTGCTGCGGTCGGGCTCGTGCTCGGTGCGCACCTCCAGCACGGGGACCCCGGCCCGGTGCGCGGCCCGGGCCAGCTCGGAGCAGGTGTCCAGCACGTCGTCGCGGCAGCGCTCCAGCTCGTCGTCGACGAAGTAGTCCTCCTGCAGGTCGATGAGCAGCAGCGCGTCGTGGGTGGCTCGCATGCGAGCACGGTTCCCCGCGCCGCGGCCGGCGATGCCTGCCACCCGACCACTCACAGGAGTGAATCCGGCGATGCCGTGGCTTCGTAGCGTCGAGGACCCGTCCGCCGAGCGAGGAGCAGCCACCCAGACATGAGCCGAGCCCACGCCGACCGTCCCGACCCGGGCCCCGCCGGTACGACGCCCGAGTTCCGCCCGCTGTCCCAGGACCGCTCCGCACCGCCACCACGGTCGGTGGAGGTCTGCGTCGACGGCCGGTCCGTCGAGGTCGCCGAGGGGGAGTCGCTCGCGGTGCCGCTGGCGGACGCGGGCGTCCCCTCGCTCTGCTTCCACCCCAGCCTCGGCGCCCTCGAGACGTGTGACACCTGCTTGGTCGAGGCCGACGGGGAGCTGGTCCGCGCCTGCGCGACCCGCGCCCGCGCGGGACTCGAGGTGGACACAGGAGGGGAGGGCGAGCGTGCCCGGGAGGAGGCGGCGCAGCGACTGGTGCGCAAGCACGTCCTCTACTGCACGATCTGCGACCACAACGACGGCGACTGCACCCTGAAGAAGGGCATCGAGGCGACCGGGCTGCAGTTCGAGCGCTACGGCTACTCGCCGAAGCCCCACGAGGTCGACGACAGCCATCCCTTCTACCGCTACGACCCCGGTCAGTGCATCCTGTGCGGCCGCTGCGTCGAGGCCTGCCAGGACGTGCAGGTCACCGAGACGCTGTCGATCGACTGGGGTGCCGATGACCCCCGGGTGCTCTGGGACGGGGGCGCTCCCGCCGGCGACTCCTCGTGCGTGTCCTGCGGCCACTGCGTGTCGGTCTGCCCGTGCAACGCGCTGATGGAGAAGACGATGCTGGGTCGGCACGGGCTGTTCACCGAGTGGCCCGACGACGTGCGGGAGCTCGCGATCGACGTGGTCAAGGACGTCGAGCCCACCACCGGCTACGGGCCGCTCTACCAGCTCTCCGACCTCGAGGCCACGGCCCGGCAGGGCGTGACGAAGCGGACCAAGACCGTGTGCACCTACTGCGGGGTGGGCTGCTCCTTCGAGGTGGAGACCCGAGGGCGCGAGGTGCTGCGGATCCTGCCGAGCGCCGAGGCGCCCGCCAACAACATCTCCACCTGCGTCAAGGGCAAGTTCGGCTGGGACTACGTCACCGCCGAGGACCGGCTCACCAGGCCCCTGGTGCGGGAGGGGCACCGCTTCCGGGAGACCAGCTGGGAGGAGGCGTTCGCCGTCATCGCCGAGCGGCTGCGCGACCTGGTCCGGGACCGGGGACCGGACACCGTCGGGGTCATCGGCTCCTCCAAGGCCACCAACGAGGAGTCGTACCTGACCCAGAAGCTCGCCCGACAGGTGATCGGCACGCACAACACCGACAACTGCTCGCGCTACTGCCAGGCGCCGGCGACGCAGGGGCTGTGGCGCACCGTCGGGTACGGCGGCGACGCCGGCTCGATCAGTGACATGGAGCGTGCCGACCTCGTGCTGCTGGTCGGCACCAACACCGCGGCGTCCCACCCCGTCATCGCCTCGCGGCTGCGACGGGCGCAGAAGCTCAACGGCCAGGTCCACGTCGTGGCCGACCTGCGGCGGCACGAGATGGCGCAGCGCGCCGACGTCTACCTCCACCCCGAGCCCGGCACCGACCTGGTGTGGCTCTCCGCGGTCACCCGTCACGTCCTGGAGCAGGGCTGGGCCGACGAGAAGTTCCTCGAGGAGCGCGTCAACGGGCTGGAGGAGTACGTCGAGTCGCTGGCGCCGTTCACGCTGGAGGCCGCCGAGGAGCAGTGCGGCATCCCCGCCGACACCCTGCGCGACGTGGCCCACCGCGTCGCCCACGCCGAGCGGGTGTGCGGGCTGTGGGCGATGGGCGTCACGCAGCACGCCATGGGCTCGGACACCTCCACGGCGATGTCCAACCTGCTGCTGGTCACCGGCAACTACGGGCGTCCCGGCACCGGCGCCTACCCCCTGCGGGGGCACAACAACGTCCAGGGCTGCTCGGACTTCGGCACCATCAACACCTTCTACCCCGGCTACCAGCCGGTGCAGGACGAGCAGGTCCGCGACAAGTTCGCCGACGCCTGGCAGTGCGACCTCTCCCTCGAGCCCGGGCTCGACAACCACACGATGGTCGACGCGATCCACGACGGCGACCTGCGCGCCCTGCTCGTGGTCGGGGAGGAGCTGTCGCTGGTCGACGCCAACGTCCACTACGTCCAGGAGGCCCTGGAGAAGCTCGAGCTGCTGGTGGTCTCCGAGCTGTTCTTCTCCCGCACCTGCGAGTTCGCCGACGTCGTCCTCCCGGCGGCGGCGTCGCTGGAGAAGGACGGCACCTTCGTCAACACCGAGCGCCGCATCCAGCGCCTGTACGCCGCCATGGACCCGCCCGGCGAGGCCCGGCCGGACTGGCAGGTGCTCCAGGGGCTCGCGACCCACCTCGGGGTCCAGTGGGGCTACACCCACCCGGCCGAGATCATGGACGAGGTGGCCTCGCTGACCCCGATGTTCGCCGGGGTCTCCTACGACCGGCTGGAGGGCTACGCGTCCCTGCAGTGGCCGGTGGCCGAGGACGGCACCGACGCCCCGCTGCTCTACACCGAGGACTTCCACTTCGGCGACGGCCGGGCGCGACTCCACCCGCTGGAGCCGCGCGAGCGCGCCGAGCCGGTCACCGAGGAGTACCCCCTGCACGTCAACAACGGCCGCGTGCTCGAGCACTTCCACGAGGGCAACCTGACGCTGCGCAGCAAGGGCCTGTCCTCGCTCGTCCCCGACACCTACGTCGAGGTCTCGCGGGAGACGGCTCACCGGCACGGAGGTGTGGTGACCGGCGACTGGGTGCGCCTGGTGTCGCGCTACGGGGAGGTGACCGCCCGTGTCCTGCTCTCGGACCAGGTGGCCGACGGCGAGCTGTGGCTGCCGATGCAGGCCGCCGAGATCAACATGCTCACCGGCAACGAGATCGACCCCGACTCCCACACCCCGGCGTACAAGGAGATCGCGGCGCGCATGGAGCTCGCAGACGGTCTCATCGAGAGACGCGGGGGAGCCCGCAAGGGGGCGGACCGCGCCCGACGGGGTGCCCGTGACGAGCAGGGCGACCCCGACGGTCCGCCGCTCCCGCGGCGGCACCACCGCTACGGCCACCCCACTCCTCAGGTCGGGGTGCGGGTCGAGGAGAAGTGGGCGCGCGAGGACTACCGCCGCCCACCGGAGGAGGACATCGAGGGGGCGAGCTCCTGATGGCGCGCCAGCTGGGCTACACGCCCCCCACCCCTCCGGACTCCCAGGCCCGGGCCGAGCTCGACGACCTCGTCGAGGCCCTGCACGACGCCGGGCTCCTGCGGGCGCTCGCCGGCGGCGCCCGCTCCTACCCCGACATCCTGCGGCTCCTGCTGAGGTCGGTGGACGCTCAGACCCTGCGCTCGCTGGTGGCGCTGTCGGCGGCCGCCACCGACCTCGACCCGGCGGGCACCGAGCGGGTCGCCCGGGGCATCCGGCGGGCACGGCAGGCCGCGCCGCGCGCCGCGCGCGGGAGGCCGCCGGGCCTGCTGCGCCTGGGGTGGCGGATGCGCCGGCAGGACACCCGCCGCGGCCTGGCGGCGGCCATCGCCGCGCTGGCCGCCCTGGGGTCGGCGCTCGGCGAGGACGAGCCCAGCGGACCCGACGTCCGGCACCCCTCCTGACAGCCCTCCTGCCCCCCTGCGGACGGAACCCCTGCCGGCCGGACGGCCTCACCCACGCGAGCGGGGGTGGCCCCGGCCGGACCGGGCACCGGGTCGGCGGACCGTCCGACGACGAGAGAGGACACGGACATGCCGACAGCACGAGACCTGATGACCGAGGGCGCCGCGTGCGCCACCACCGACCAGACCGTCTCCGAGGCAGCCCGCCGGATGCGGGACCTCGGGGTGGGGGCACTGCCCATCTGCGACGACGACGGCCGGCTGGCCGGGGTGATCACCGACCGCGACATCGTCGTGAACTGCGTGGCCGAGGGGCACGACGTCACCGAGACCACCGTGGCGGGCTACGTCACCGGCAAGCCGGTCACCATCGGTGCCGACGACGACGTCGCCGAGGCGCTGCGGACCATGGTCGATCACGACGTCCGCCGGCTCCCGGTGATCGACGGGCACGACCTGGTGGGGATGCTCGCGCAGGCCGACATCGCCCGCGCCCTGCCGCCGCAGCAGGTGGGTGAGCTCGTGGGGGCGATCTCCGAGCCGGGCTGAGCCCCGACCGGCGTACGGGCGCGCACGAGCCGCACCCACGCACGGGCCGCCACCCCTGAGCGGGGTGGCGGCCCGTCGCCGTCCCATCGGTTCCGTCGAGCGGAGGCCACCCCTGCGGGCGGTGAAAGCACCGGTAGCGCGACCTAGCGTCGAGCACATGACGACGATTGCATTCCTGACAGCGACCGAGGGCATCGAGCGGGCCGAGCTGGTGGAGCCCTGGCAGGCCGTCATCGACGCCGGCCACGACGCCGTGCTGCTGGCCCCCGAGGAGGGGGCGGTGCAGCTCTTCGAGCACCTCGACAAGGCCGACACCCGTTCCGTCGACACCGTGGTGTCGAACGCCTCGGTCGACGACTACGACGCGCTGGTCCTGCCCGGCGGCGTCGCCAACCCCGACGCACTGCGCATGGACGAGGGCGCCGTCGCCTTCATCCGCGACTTCGTGGCCTCGGGCAAGCCCGTGGCGGCGATCTGCCACGCGCCGTGGACGCTGATCGAAGCGGGAGTCCTCGAGGGGCGCACCCTCACCTCCTGGCCGAGCCTGCAGACCGACATCCGCAACGCCGGGGGCACCTGGGTCGACGAGGCGGTCGTCACCGACGCCAACCTCATCACCAGCCGCAACCCCGGTGACATCCCGTCGTTCAACAACGCGCTGCTGGAGGCTGTCGCGCACGGGGCAGGCAGCACCGGGTCCTGATGACCGGGCGCGAGGAGAAGGTCGGGCGCTACCGGGGCGATGCCCACCGGGTGCGTCCGACCGCCTCCTGGGCCGCCCTCGGCGTCTTGGTCCTCGGCGTGGTCGTCGTGGGCGTCGGGGTGCTCGTGATGTCCTGGCCGGTCGCCGCCGCCGGTGCCGCCGTCGGCGTCGCCGGCGCGGCGCTGGCGGCGTGGAGCGGCCTGCTGTGGAACGTGCACGGCGCGACCGGCGCCAGTCGCACGACCCGTGAGGACGGCACCGTCGAGGTCGCCGGGACCCACGCCCACCTCGAGGACGCCGCCGCGCAGCGTCACGCCGCCGAGGTGAGCCGCCGGGCCAAGCACCTCGAGCACCAGGGCCCGCCGAGGCGGCCGGGGCTGGCCCGCGCGGGGGCCGCCCTGGTCCTCGCCACCGGCACCTGGCTGGCCCTGTCGCAGTGGACCCTGTACGCCGAGACGCCGGAGGGCCGAGAGGGCACCTGGCGCGCCATGGGCGCGGCCATCGTGGTGCTGCTGGCCGCCCTGCGCCTGCTCGCGCCCGGGCGGTCCCTGCCTGCCGTCGCGGCCGCGGTCGTGGTCGGCCTCCTGCTCGTGCCGAGCGGCCTGCTGCTGGCCGAGACCGCGAGGGCCGCGGCCTCGGAGACGATCAGCGGCATCCTCACCGTCCTGGGGGCGCTGCTGACCCTGGACCGCACCACCCCAGCCCCCACCCGGCCCCGGGACGCCGCGACCCGACCCTGAGGAGGACGTGTGGAGCACCCGACCCCGACGGCACGCGCCAGCGCTGAGGAGCAGGCCCCGGAGCAGGCCCCGAAGCAGGCCCCGGAGCGGTCCCCGGAGCAGGGTCCCGGAGCAGGGTCCCGACATTTCGGAGGGCGCTGAGAGCTCGGAGGGCATGGAGGGCATGGCCGCCAGCGCCACCCTGCACTGCCTCACCGGGTGCGCCACGGGCGAGATCGTGGCCCTGGTCGTGGCCACGGCGGTCGGCCTCGGCGCGCTGGCGAGCATCCCGCTCGCGCTCGCCCTGGCCTTCGTCTTCGGCTTCGCGCTGTCCAGCCTCCCGCTGCTGCGCAGCGGCCTGGCCGTGGGGGTCGCCCTGAAGACCGTGGTGCTGGCCGACACGATCTCGATCCTGACCATGGAGGTCGTCGACAACGCGGTCGTGCTGCTGATCCTTGCGCCCTGCACGCGGGGCTGGTCAACCCCACCTTCTGGTGGGGGATGGGCGTGGCCTTCGTGGCTGCCTACGCCGCGGCCTACCCGGTCAACCGGCTGATGCTGCGGCGGGGGCAGGGGCACGCCCGCTCCCACGGCGCGATGGGCGACGGTGTCGAGCGTGCCTGGGTGCCCGACATCCCGGCCCCGGGGCTGGCCGGTGCACTCGCCGCCTTCCTGGCCGGCGGGCTGCTGGTGTCCATCGCGGCCTGAGCGGCCTGAGCGGCCTGAGCGGTCGGCGGGGTCGGAGGGAGGTCGGCGCGCGGTCAGTCCCGGTCGGGTGGTGGCCCGCCGCGCAGGAGGGGCAGGGCCAGCCACACGGCGAGGAACAGGCCGAGGGTCGAGAGGCCCGCGGCGTACGACCACGGTCGGCCGACCACGACGTCGAAGACGAGCAGGACCGCCCCCGCGCTGGTGTGCGCGAGCATGCCCAGCCCGGCGCGCGCGAAGACGTTGCCGGCCTCGACGAGCCACGGCCGCTGGCGCCGCCGGAACAGCATCCGGTGGAAGGCCACCGGGGCCAGCACCAGCGTCGTGGTGACGACCGACCCCATCAGGACCGCCAGGTAGATGAGTCGCTGCTGGTCGGTCAGGTCCTCGAACTGCGAGGAGAAGGGGACGGTCAGCAGGAACCCGGTGAGGATCTGGGTGCCGGTCTGGACGACACGCAGCTCCTGGAGCAGCTCGTCCCAGTTGCGCGTGAGTCGCTCGGCGTCCACGTCGGCGTCCTCGCTCCTTCGGTGCCAGGTCGGTGCGGGCCCGGGGGTGCCGCGACCGGGAAGGATTCCGGTCCCCGGCCGCGGCCGTTCCCGACGATCACCCCTGCGGGTGGAAGCACCACCCGGATGTGGTGATTCGAGAGCGAGAACGTCTCGATGGTGCTCCGTGGACACCCCGCGCCAAACCACCCGGGCGGGTACGGAGCCCTCCGGACGCCTCACCCTCCGGGGCCGTCCGCGACCGCCGCGCGGGCACCGGGCCGGCCCGCCCGCCGGCCCGTGTCGCGCCGCGCTTTCCCCACGGGCTTCCCCACGGGATGCCACCGGGTGAGGGTCGATGTGAGACAGTGGACCCGTTCGCACCCCGTGGACCAGGAGCAGCAGCTCCCGGGACCCCCACCGCTCGGCCCGTTCGACCGGCCCCCAGGGCTGGCCCGTCCGGCCCGACCACCGGCAGCGAGTCCCCCTCATCGGTGCGAGCGCCGGCCTGCGCCGCCGTCCCCGGAACCCGCCGGGACGGCTGGCCCGGACCGATCGCCGTGCGGCCCACCGAGGGTGCGCCGGCCCGGAGGAGGAGCGAGTGGCTCGACGGCCCCAGCGTCGTGGCAACGGTCAGCGCGCCCAGCGACGGGTGCGCGACCTCGACAACGAGGGGATCATCCCCGTCCTGGCGCGCGCGGTGCGCGAGGTGGAGGGTGCCGCCCAGCGCGGTGCCGTGCCGCCGAGCGCGCGCACGAAGTTCCAGGTCGTGGCCCTGCTGGTCCGCGAGGAGAGGGCCCGGGTCAAGGCCGACACGGAGGCCTCGGAGTCCCAGCGCGCCGAGCAGCTCAAGCGCCTCGACGGCATCGCGACGATCCTGGCCAAGACCGCCACCCGCGACACCACGCTCCTGCACCTGCTGGCCGAGGACGCCGAGGTCGGCGACGCCGCGGAGGACCTGCGTCGTGAGATGAAGAAGCGCGCCGGCCTCGAGGTGCCCGACGAGCCCGAGGTCGACGAGGACGACCCGGACGCCCCCGTCATCGAGAAGCGGGTCGTCCCGCAGAGCGTGATCGCCCGTCGCCTCGCCAACCCCTTCCTCGTCCCCGACTTCACCGGCGCCGCGGCCCAGAACGCCCGGCCCCGCCGGCTCGCCGGCTGGGAGCTGCTGGGTCCCCTCTTCCGCTCCTTCGAGTACGGCGGTGCGTCGGCGTGCATGCCGCTGCCCGAGCCCGGGTCGCTGGTCGCCGCGTCCGGCCGCGAGCTGATGAAGCACCAGTCGCAGGTGGTCGAGGCCGCCGCCCAGGGCCACCGGACCTTCCTGCTCGCCGACGAGCCGGGTCTGGGCAAGACCGCCCAGGCACTGCTGGCCGCCCAGGCCGCCGACGCCTACCCGCTGCTGGTCGTGGTGCCCAACGTGGTGAAGACCAGCTGGGCGCGTGAGGCCGGCATCTGGACCCCCGGCCGCACCCCGACGGTGATCCACGGCGACGGCTACGACGTCGACGGCTGGGCCGACATCGTCGTGGTCAACTACGAGATCCTCGACCGCCACGTCGGCTGGCTCGGCGACTTCGGGTTCAAGGGGATGGTCGTCGACGAGGCGCACTTCATCAAGAACAAGACCTCGCAGCGCTCCCAGCACGTCCTGCACCTCGCCGACCGGCTCCGCGCCCGCTGCCCCCGCCCGCTGCTCATGGCGCTGACCGGCACGCCGCTGATCAACGACATCGAGGACTTCCGTGCCATCTGGCAGTACCTCGGCTGGATCGACGACACGAAGCCGCTCGGCCCGCTCATGGAGGCGCTGGAGGAGACCGGCCTCACCCCGGCCGACGGCCCGGCGTTCTACGGCGCTGCCCGCACCTGCGTGGTCAACCAGGGCATCGTGCGCCGTCGCAAGGTCGACGTCGCCGCCGACATCCCGGCGCGCCGGGTCGCCGACCTGCCCGTGGAGCTCGACGACGCCGTCGGGCGCTCCATCAAGGCGGCGGAGAAGGAGCTGGCCCGCCGGATGGTGGCCCGCTACCATTCCGCGCTGGAGACCCGGGTCTCCGGGAAGACCGTCGAGGGCATCGACCACGAGCTCGTCCGGCGCGTCGCCGGCTGGGAGCTCGAGGACTCCTCGAACAAGAAGGACGGCGAGAACGTCTTCTCGATGGTGCGCCGCATCGGCCAGGCCAAGGCCGGTCTCGCCGCCGACTACGCCGCCCAGCTGGCGCGCAACGTCGGCAAGGTCGTCTTCTTCGCCAAGCACGTCGACGTCATGGACGCCGCCGAGAAGCTCTTCGAGGAGCGCGGCATCCGCTATGCCTCGATCCGCGGCGACCAGACCCCGAAGGCCCGCCAGGCCGCGATCGACGCCTTCACCGAGGACCCCGACGTCCAGATCGTCGTCTGCTCGCTGATGGCGGCCGGCGTCGGCCTGAACCTCCAGGTCGCCTCCAACCTCGTGCTCGCCGAGCTGTCGTGGACCGACGCCGAGCAGACCCAGGCGATCGACCGCATCCACCGCATCGGCCAGGAGGAGCCGGTCACCGCGTGGCGCGTCATCGCCGCGCACACGATCGACACCCGCATCGCCGAGCTCATCGACTCCAAGGCCGGGCTGGCCGCCCGGGCGCTCGACGGGTCCGACGAGGAGATCGGCGCCAGCTCCGACATCCAGCTCGAGGCCCTGGTCTCGCTGCTCACCGCGGCGCTGGAGGAGGAGGAGAAGCAGCGGGTCAAGCGGGCCCGCGCGCTGCGGTCGGAGGCGGCGTACGCCGGATAACCGGTCGGGTGCAGCCGGTCGCTGGGTAGGTTCGGGGCCATGGGCGCCCCCTCCCTCCCGGACCTGACCGGCCGCACCTACGTCGTCACCGGCGCCAACTCCGGCATCGGCCTGGAGGCGGCGCGGAAGCTCGCGGCCGCCGGCGGCCACGTCGTGCTCGCCGTCCGTGACACCGCCAAGGGGGATGCCGCCGCGGCGCAGCTCGACGGCTCCACCGAGGTCGCCGAGCTCGACCTGGCCGACCTGTCCTCGGTGCGGGCCTTCGCCGAGGCCTGGGGAGAGCGGGAGATCACCTCGCTGGTCAACAACGCCGGCATCATGATGGTGGCGCAGGGCCGCACCGTCGACGGCTTCGAGCGGCAGCTCGGCACCAACCACCTGGGCCACTTCGCGCTCACCAACCTGCTCCTGCCGCAGGTCACCGACCGGGTCGTGACGGTCTCCTCGGGTCTGCACAACGGCCCGCAGGTCGACTTCGACGACCTCGACCTCGAGCGGTCCTACAGGCCGACCCGGGCCTACCAACAGTCCAAGCTGGCCAACCTGCTCTTCACCGCCGAGCTGCAGCGCCGGCTCACCGACGCGGGCAGCTCCGTGGTCGCGCACGCCTGCCACCCCGGCTACAGCGCCACGAACCTGCAGAGCCACCACGCGAACCCGCTCATGAACAAGCTGATGTGGCTGGGCAACAAGGTCGTCGCCACGAGCGCGGAGTTCGGCGCCCGGCCCACCGTCCACGCGGTCACCGCCGACCTGCCGCCGAACTCCTACATCGGCCCCTCCGGCTTCCAGGGCCTGCGGGGCGCCCCGGGATCCAACCCCCGCTCGGCCCAGGCGCGCGACGCCGACGCGGCGCGGCGGCTGTGGGAGGTCTCCGAGCAGCGCACGGGCACCTCGTTCCCCCTCTGAGGCCGCTCGACGGGCGGTATCTCACACCCACCGGGGTCGCGACTGTCGGTGGGGCCTGCGCACAATGGGGCCCGATCGACCGGTCGACCAGGGGGCTGTGGGATGAGGACGAAGCGGATCGCACAGGGCGTGACAGCCACGGTGCTGGCGTTCCTCCTCGTGCTGCTGACCACCGGCGCGAGCGGCGAGCACCCCGCCGAGCAGGTCCGTGGCAACCTCGACGGCCAGCGCGTGCGGGTCAACCTCCCGCCGACGACCGAGCCGAAGGGCGTGGCGATCTTCTTCCACGGCCAGGGGTCCAACTACAACCACAAGATGGACGGCACCTGGCTCGACGCCCTGCGTCGTGACGGCTGGGTGGTGGCCTCCTCGATGTTCCACCGGGAGAACTGGGGCAACCCGATCTCCACCGAGGACACCATGAAGCTGTGGGACTGGGCCGAGCAGCAGGGCGGCGGCGAGGTCAAGCTCTACATCGGCGCCTCCATGGGCGGCACCACCTCGCTCAACGCGCTGGTCCACGGCGAGCGCAAGCCCGCCTGCTGGTACGGCGTGAAGCCGGCCGTGGACATGTCCACCATGGGCAACGTCCCCGGCGCCCGCCGCTTCATCTCCCAGGCCTACGGCGGCCAGCCCTACCCGCGCGACCGCAACCCGGTCGACACCGCCTTCAAGCTCGCCAAGACCGGGGCGACCTTCCGCTTCGTCGCCTCCCCGCGCGATCCGTTCGTGCCCTATGAGTCCAACAGCGGCGAGATCGTCTCCCGGCTCAACCAGTTCGGTGCCGACGTCTCGCTGCGCACCGTCCAGGGCCCCCACGACGACCCCTCGCACTACAGCGCCCACGACCTGGTGGCCTTCGCCAACGAGTGCGCCGGCACCGCTGACTGACCGCCGAGAGGTCGCTCGCGCACGGCCGAGAGGTCACTGACGCACGGCCGAGAGGTCGCTCGCGCACGGCCGAGAGGTCGCTGGCGCACGGCCGAGAGGTCGCTGGCGCACGGCCGAGAGGTCGCTGGCGCACGGGCGGCCGGGTTAGCTCCAGCGGGGCGTCGATGAACCTCACGCACCCCGGACGCACCTGCATCGGGGCGCCGTGAGCTTCAGCGGGGCGCCGATGAACCTCACGCCCGCGGCCCCGACCCCAGCGAGCTCCTCCGTCGCGGCGTACGTCGCCTCAGATCCAGCGGCTGAACCAGATGCGGTCCAGCCAGGCGGAGTGGGTGAGCAGCTCGTGGGTGAAGATCGGCCAGAACCACGCGAAGTTCAGCAGCACCAGCACGAGGAACGAGCCGGCCAGCACCACCCCGACCGTACGCCGGGTGGTGGGCTCGCGGTCGGGGCCGATCAACCGCCCGATGCCCAGCGTCAGTGCCAGCACCACGAACGGCAGGATCAGCACGGCGTAGAACAGGAAGATCGGCCGGTCGTCGAAGATCAGCCACGGCAGCCACGTCGAGGCCGCCCCGGTGACCGCCACGCCGTAGCGCCAGTCCCGGGCACCGACCCACATCAGCACCGCGAAGGCGAGCGCCACGATGCCGGTCCACCAGATCATCGGGGTCCCGATGAGCAGCACCTGACGCAGGCAGTCGCTGCCGGCAGGAGCGGTGCAGCCGCGGGTGCCTGGCTCGATACCGGTGTCGGCGGCGACGCCGACCGGCCGGTTGAGCAGCAGCCACCCCGAGGGCTGGGACTGGTAGGTGTGCGTGGAGCAGTTCAGGAAGTGGGTGTGGAAGGTGTAGACGTCGCGGTGGTAGTACCACAGCGACCGCAGCGACTGGGTCACCTCGCCCAGCCCGCTGGCGTCCGGCTCGGTGGCGGTCGGCCAGCGGGCGTCGCGGTCGGGGGCGTCGTCGACGAAGGACTCGCCGTCGCAGCTGCCGGACCCGCTGTACTGGGTGTACTGCGTGCTGGAGAGGTGCTGCTCGTACTCGTCGGCGTGCACCAGCCAGCCGGTCCAGGTCAGCAGGTAGGTCGCGGCGGCCACCACGACGAGGTGCACGAACGCCGTCGGGGCGTCGGCCACCACCGAGCGCAGCCACGCCCAGCGCACGCCGAAGGAGCGGCGCCCGCCGGCGCTCCAGGCCCACACCAGCAGCCCGAACGCGGCCAGCGGGTAGATCGCGGTCCACTTGGTGCCGATGGCCAGGCCGAAGCTGATGCCGCCGAGCAGCAACCAGGGGCGGAACAGCAGCCCGCGCACCGGCCCCCACGAGGACGCCGACGGCGGCGAGGGCAGCAGCCGGGCCAGGCGAGCGCGGTACCAGTCACGGTCGTTGACGCAGCAGGCCACGCCGCACAGCAGGAAGAACGCCACGAAGATGTCGAGCAGCGCCAGGCGTGACAGGACGAAGTGCAGCCCGTCGAGCATCAGCAGCAGGCCGGCGACCAGGCCGAGCATCGTGGAGCCGGTGAGGCGGCGCGCCAGGCGCACCATCACCACGACCATCAGCGACCCGACGACCGCCGAGGCGACCCGCCAGCCGAACGGGTCGAGACCGAAGACGACCTCGCCGAGGCCGATGAGGTACTTCCCGACCTCGGGGTGGACGATCATCGACGGACCCTCGGTCCACAGGTCCGTGGTGGTGCCCGAGAGGATCTGGTCATTGGCGTCCTCGACGTAGCCCCGCACGAAGCCGTTCTTCAGCAGCGCCCAGGCGTCCTTGGCGTAGTAGGTCTCGTCGAACTGGAACTCCCGCGGGGACCCCAGCCGCCACAGCCGCAGGAACAGCGCCAGCAGCCCGAGCGCCAGGGCGGCGCTCCAGCCGATGAAGGGGTCCTCCTTGGGCAGCCGGCCCTTCGCCCGCGCCCACGCGCTGGGCACCGGTCGCCCCTCGGCGGTGGAGGAGAGCCCGACGGTGACCTCGCGCTCGCTCTCGCGCTGGGGCGCCGCTCTCGTCACGGCCGCCACCCTACGGGGGCACCCGGGGAGTACGACGGAGGATGGGAGGATGCCGGGCGTGAACCGACCTGCAGGCGAGCCACGAGCCGGCGCCGGCGAGGGGGAGGGCGTGCTGGTGCTGGCCGCCACCCCGATCGGCCGCCCCGAGGACGCGCCGCCCCGGTTGGCCACCGAGCTCGCCCGTGCCGACGTCGTCGCCGCCGAGGACACCCGTCGCCTCAAGCGGCTCACGACCGACCTGGACGTGCAGATCGCTGGCCGGGTCGTGTCCTACTTCGAGGGCAACGAGTCCGCCCGCACCCCGGTCCTCCTCGAGTCGCTCCTCGCCGGCGAGCGGGTCCTGCTCGTCACCGACGCCGGGATGCCCAGCGTGAGCGACCCCGGCTACCGCCTGGTCGCCGCCGCCGTCGAGGCCGACGTCCACGTCACCGCCGTGCCCGGCCCCAGCGCCGTCCTCACCGCGCTCGCGGTCAGCGGCCTCCCGGTCGACCGGTTCTGCTTCGAGGGCTTCCTGCCACGCAAGGCCGGCGAGCGCGCCCGACGGCTGGCCGGGCTGGCCGCCGAGGAGCGCACGATGGTCTTCTTCGAGGCCCCGCACCGCACCGAGGCGGCGCTGGCCGCGCTCGCCGAGGCGTTCGGCGACGACCGGCCCGCCGCCGTGTGTCGCGAGCTCACCAAGACCCACGAGGAGGTGCGCCGCGGCCCGCTCGCCGAGCTGGTCACCTGGGCGGCCGACGGGGTCCGCGGCGAGGTGACCCTGGTCGTCTCCGGCGCGGTGCCGACCGCGGCCGTGGGGGACACGCCCGCCGAGCTGCGTGCCGCCGTCGCCGACCACGAGGCGGCCGGGTCGACGCGCAAGGAGGCGATCCTCGAGGTCGCCCGGCTCGCCGGCGTACCCAAGCGTGTCGTGTACGACGCCGTCCACAAGCCCCAGGAGGACTGATGGAGCACGCAGCGACCCCCGGATCGACCCCCGCCCCGGGCTGGATGAGATTCACGAGCAACAGGCTGATCGCGACGGCGATCGACGAGACGACGACCGTGTAGAGCAGCGTCCGGATGCCCACCGATTTCAACGCCCGCATCTCGCCCATTTCGGCGACACCGACGATCAGCGCCGATACCAGCAGCGGGATCACGAGCATGAACAGCAGGCGCAGGAAAATCTGGCCGATCGGACCGGTGACGTAAGTCGTCGCACTGTCGACCCAGCCGGCGCCCGCCGCGCCATAATGCGCGGCAAGTCCGGCGATCAGGCCACCGACGAAACCGAACAGCATACGCCATTGCAATTGCTTGGCGCGCGCCTCCTCATCCCCGCCGGGCGGGGCTTTGGTTTCGGTCATGGCTCAGCTCCTTGCGCGCCCGTGGGTGGGAGCGGCCGAAAAGCTGGGCGTCAGGCGCGGTCGGCCGGGGGCGTGGTCCTATCC
>LUPK01000014.1 GCA_001627335.1 Nocardioides sp. REDSEA-S33_B3
ACGCGGCGCGCGCTACGCGCTGGCCGCCGTGGCCGTCGCGCTGTTCGGTCTTCTGTCGATGCATGGTTGGGGATCTCACACCGGCGCCCACACCATGGGAGCAACCCCCCCGAGCGCGAATATCGCGATCGCCGCGAGCGGCCCCATCAGTCATGACCACTCAGGGCCAGCGGCCAGTGATCCGGTCACCTCCGAACCGATCGTCGCGGGTCATCCAGCGAGAATGAGTTCCGAGGAGCCCGTCGGCGAGAACGGTGCAGGGCTTCTTGGCCTCTGCCTAGCCGTGCTGGCCGGCCTCCTGCTGCTGGGGATCGCTCTGCTGCTCGCACGTCGGGGCGTCCGCATCCCCCGCACTCTGCTGCCAGCGTGGCAGCTTCCGCAGTTCATCGCGCGAGACCGTGACCCGCCGAGCCTCCGCATGCTCTGTGTGATCCGCTGCTGACAGGCGTCCGCCACGAGCGTCCGACCCGGGCGACTCGGGGCTTTCGCCTCTCCCCAGACACTGATCACACAGATGGAGAAACACTCATGCGCAAATCGCTGATCACTGCCGTCGTGACAGCCTCGCTGTTCACCCTCGCCGCCTGCGGCAACGAGGACGACACTGGCACCGCTGGCGGGCACAACGAGGCCGACGTCACCTTCGCCCAGGAGATGATCCCCCACCACCAGCAGGCCATCGAGATGGCCGACCTCGCCGAATCACGCGCTGAAAGCCAGGAGGTCAAGGACCTCGCCACCGACATCGAGGCAGCCCAAGGCCCCGAGATCGAAACTCTGACCGGCTGGCTGGAGTCATGGGGCGAGGACGTCCCGGATGAGGGCATGTCGGGCATGGATCACGGCGACATGTCCTCCGACGACATGGGCGGAATGATGACCGCGGACGAGATGGCCGACCTCGACGCGGCCTCCGGCGCGGAGTTCGACCAGATTTTCCTCACAATGATGATCGAGCACCACGAGGGTGCGATCGAGATGGCCAAGACCGAGCAGTCCGAGGGCGAGTTCCCCGAGGCCCTCGACATGGCTAAGGAGATCGAGACGACCCAGGCGGAGGAGATCCAGACGATGCAGAACCTGCTGAAGTCCTGATCTCGTCCCTGGTGCCGGGCAGAACGGAGCTAGTGCGCCTGCTCGGCACCCATCCTCACCTCGGAGCCCGCCCTCATGTACCGACCCCACATCGCCCTCACAGGCATCCTCCTCGGCGCCGCTCTCCTCTCGGGCGGCTGCGCCAAGGACACCCCAGCGACACCACCGCCCGCTGATGAGGACGCGAGTGTCGGCCACATCCACGGTCTCGGTGTCGATCCGGCCACCGACAGCCTCTACGTCGCCACCCACTTCGGCCTGTTCCACGTCGACCAGAGCGGCCAGCCGAGCCGCGTAGCAGACCGGTATCAGGACACGATGGCGTTCACCGTCGTCGGCCCTGGCCACTTCCTGGGAAGCGGCCACCCGGACCTCCGCGAGGACCTGCCCGCTCACCTCGGCCTGATCGAGTCCACCGATGCCGGAGAGACCTGGACGGCCCTCGCCCTCCAGGGCGAGGCGGACTTCCACATCCTCGAACCCGCCGGCGACGCCCTCTACGCATACGACGCGACCTCTGGCCGTCTGCTGCGGAGCGAGGACCGGAAGAGCTTCGACGAGGTGTTCCGCGGTCCGCTGACCAGCGTCGCGGCGGCCGACGACAGCGTCCCGCTGATCGCGACCGACGGCAACGGCCAGCTCGTCAGTATCGACGCCATATCCGGGGAGACCCGTGAGCTCGGCGGTCCGACCATGATGTACCTCGACACCACTCCGGACGGGACCCTGGCCGGTGTCGACCCCGACGGCGTCGTTCGGGTCAGCACCGACACCGGTCGAGCCTGGCGCGAGGTCGGCTCGATCGATGGCCAACCGGCCGCATTCACCATCAGCGCCCAGGGTTGGTACGTCGCGACCGAGACGGCCGTCTACCGGTCCACCGATGACGGCGACACATGGTCCCGCGTACTGTGACGATGCAGGGACGATGAGTAAGCGCAGAGCCACGCATCGACACTTGGGCTCACATCGCGCTCACATCGCGGGCCGCGTCGGCGTGCCACGAGAGGGCTCACCGGCTTGGCGGTGCTGGCAACCACCGCCGCCGTGGCTGGACCCGTCGCGTTCCTCATCCCCGGAGCAACGGACACCGGGGAGGCGGGCCGCCGCACTGCAGTTGCTGCCTCCCCTTCCGCGCCCTTCCCTGACCCGACTCTCAAAGGCGAGCGACCAGACGGTGAGGTCGCGGTCGGTCGAGATCGTGACCCAGATCCCAAGCGGCCGCCCTCCCCCGCCACTCGCATCCCGGAGCGCGGCCCAGGCACGTTCGAAGTCGCCGCCGCATCATCGCTCGGGTCGCAGGCCGGGGTGACTTACCGGGTCGAGGTCGCGCAGGGCCTGCCCTTCAGCACCATGGATGTGGCGCGCTTGGTCGAAGTAACCCTGGCCGACCAGCGCGGCTGGGCGACGCGACACACGCTCGTCCGCGTCGAGGGTCACGCAGACCTCCGCATCATCCTGGCCACCCCCGAGACCGCCGACGACCTGTGTGCGCCGCTCGACACGGACGGCCGGCTGTCGTGCCGCAACGGGGGCAACGTCGTTCTCAATGCCTGGCGGTGGCAGTTCGGCACAGACGGCTACGCCGGGGAGCTTGCGGCATATCGCCGCTACGTCATCAACCACGAGACGGGCCACGCCTTGGGCTATCCCCACGTCGGCTGTCCCGGCCCGGGCGAGATCGCGCCGGTGATGCTGCAACAGACCAAGGGCCTGGAGGGCTGCAAGCCGAACCCGTGGCCGTCGCGGGTAGATCTCCTCACCCACTGACGCCACCGTGGATCGGTCGTGCACCCCGACGTGTGGTCCAGAGCGCCCACCGGCTTGCGTTGGACTCCCGTGCTCTCACGCATGGTGGCGGAGGCGAGGCAGATGGACGGGTTGAATCTGCGACCCCTTTGACGTTGAGCAGGCACTCAGCCCAGTCTTGCGTTTCGTCGCGGAAGTTCACGCTGACCTGCAGAAACACCGCCAGGGGAACGTGCGTGACCTTGCGCGGTGTAGCGCCTTTCGGCCAGGTTCTGCCGGGGTTTACGACTAGTAATGGACCACCACATTCGAGCTCGGTGCTCCTACCCCCGACTGTGGACCCTAGGACTCAAAATGCTGGCGCATCTGGGTGATCTCGGCCTGCTGATCGCTGATGATCTTCTCCGCCAGGGCCACGGCGTCCGGGTCCTCGCCGTCTTCGACCTCCACCTGGGCCATCTCGACGGCGCCCTGATGGTGCTCGATGATCATCTCGATGAACATCCGGTCCCAGCTGGCACCCGAGGCCGCCATCAGGTCGTTCATATCGTCCTCGTCCATCATGCCCGGCATCTCGCTGCTGGAACCGTGGCCCATGTCCCCATGGTCCATCCCGTCGGTCTCGTGGGAGGTCCCTTCCTCACCCCATACCTCGAGCCAGCCCTGGAGTGTGTTGATCTCGGGGTCGAGGGACGCATCGGGGAACGGCAGGCGAGCAGCATCGCCCGTACGCAGATCGGCCTCAACCCCCAGCTCGGAAGCGTGCTTCTTGGCGAGGGCGAGCATATCGGGGCTCAAGTCGACGCCCGTGACAGTTACCCCATTGTCGTCGTGCGCGAGGTTCCGTCCGGTACCGATGGCGACCTCGGGCACTCGCCTGGGGGCTCGCGCGCCGATCCACTCGCGGCCGCCGCCGAACCAGGTCCTCTCGAAGAACGCGATCTGCTTGTCGTAGCCGCGCGCGGCCTTGTCCCAGACGCGGTGTTGCTTCGCTGTCGGCGCCCCCGCGCCATGGCAGTGGTTCCACTCACTGCCTCGTCCTTCCTGCGTGGGCCACCCAGACAGCAGTGAGCGAGAACGAGCTGATTCAGGACGATAGGAGTCTTGTTCGAACTCGCTCATTCGAGTCGACGCAGTCCTTGGCAACCAGCAGAGAATTCACTGTGGTTCGTTGAGTGCCGCGAATGCCGCGCCTAAGCGCTGCTTTGCGTCGCTTGCGATCCTCCTGAGCGCTGGGTTGTCGGCGAGACCCATCATTGCGTCGGGGTCGAAAGCCTCGACCAGCGTCGTGTCGTGGTCCAGCGCGCGCACCACCACGTTGCAGGGAAGCACCGCTGCGATGGAGGGCTCGGCCTGAATGGCTTCGTAGGCCAGCGGCGGCCGGCAGGCACCGAGGATGACTTGCGGGGCGACGTCGACGTCGAGCTTCTCCTTTAGGGAGGCCTTGAGGTCAATCTCGGTCAGCACTCCGAAACCCTGGTCGCCCAAGGCTTCGCGGACCGCCGCGACAGCGTCGTCGTAGGGCTGGTTGATCGTGGTGGTGATCGTGTAGTTGCTCATGGGGCCTTCCTCGTCTGCTTTGCTCGGGTGCTGTCGGCACCGTCGTGCTCACGTGTGGGCTGCGTGATCTCGGGTCCGGACGTACCGTTGGTGCGCTGGGCTCGCGTCGCCCGCCGTGCCGGGCGCATCGTCCACCGGGCCAAGGCGACAAGGACCAGCAAGATCACGATCGCGATGATCCAGGACTTGTAACCGGCGATCCCGAGGCTGCCGCCAAGACCTCCGACGCCAAGTCGCACTAGTTGACTGCTCTGTTCCAACATATTGACTCGGTTCTCCTCACTGCTGGTGTGACTTTCCCCCTGACCATGATCAGGTCAGGGGACCTCGGTCTTGACGATCAAGGGTCAACGCGCGCCCGCACTGAGAGCGGACTTACGCCCGCCGTAGTCCCGCCAAGGTCTTGTCTACCAAGGCCCCCGCGACCTCCCGCTGTGCCGCGGAAGATCATCTGCCCGCGAGGAACACCCACGCGGGTGATGCCCGAACTGGTGTGGGTGGCGACCAGGCCCCAGAAGATCATCATCGCCGCGATCATGAAGACCCAGCCTGCCGCGCCCATGTCGTTGTCATACCAGCCCATCATCGTGAACGACTCCTCTGCTTGTCTCGAGCCTCCACCATGACTCGAGCGTGCCTCTGGTCTGTCGCGGTTGGGTGAAGGTTCGTTGAAGAAGCCCCGCAGGACTCGCTTCGTACGCATTCCCCAAGGTTCACGCCCGTCATTGTCTGGCTCGCCGTTGAACCCATGGCGTCGACGCGTACCGAGTCCGACGTGTTGGCCGCACTGTCGGAGCGGCCGAGGATTGTCTTCACCCCTGCCAGCTCATCGACCACGTCGGGGAACCCGCGTGGCTGGGCGATGATGCCTGCTCGAGGTTCGCATCGGGTGTCTACTACACGGACCGCAAGGGCTTCGCGAAAGCGCTCAGACCGACCTTCTACACCGCCGCGGACGCGGCCGCCGCGCATGCCGAGTTCGACACCTTTCGTGACTCGGTCTGGGGCATGAAGCATCCCCACGCGGTCGCGACCTGGCAAGCTGCGTGGGAACGGATCATCCCCCACCTGGCGTTCCCGCGCGGGCTCCGGCGGGGACTCGACAGCCGGCGGCTGGGATCGACCCTCCCACCACTGCGCGTCGGCCGCCGTCGCGCCCACGTGCCAGATGAAACTCAGACCGAGAGGACACTCCAGAGGGCGCCGGCTCCGATGCCGAGCGCGAGACTGAGAGCCGAGGTCACCATCGCCGTCGTCGCCGACCAAACACGAGGAACTAACGCTCCTGGCACGGTCCCCGCGTGGGGTTCCCCTCGGCCGTAGATGGGCGCGATCCACCGAAGGTAGTAGAAGAGACTGACCACGGTGTTGACGAACACCAGCACGGCCAGCCACGCAAGCCCGCCGTCCCAGGCGGCCGCAGTGGTGGTGAGCTTGCCGGCGAAGACGACCGTCGGCGGGGTGCCGACGAGGCCGAGCAGCGCCACCACGAGGGATGCGCCGAGCCACGGCCGGGCTCGGCCCATGCCGCGGTAGGAGTCGAGGTCGCGCCGGTCGGGGAAGGCGGTCGTCACTGCGAATGCCGCGAGGTTGGTGACGGTGTAGCCGGCGAGGTAGAGCAGCAGGGCGGGCAGGGCCAGGTCGCTGCGCCCGGCGACCGCGACCGGCACGAGCAGGTAGCCGACCTGGCTGACCGTGGACCAGCCGAGCAGGCGCCGGGGGTCGCTCTGCCAGTAGGCGGCGAAGTTGCCGAGCGTCATGCTGGCGACCGCGAGGACGGCGACCAGCAGCGGCCAGGCGAGGGTGTCGGGGAGCATGGCGATGAGTCGGTAAGCGGCGACCATCGCGCCGATCTTGGGCACGGTGGTGAGGAAGGCCGCGACCGCCCCGCCCGCACCCTCGGCGGCATCGGGGACCCAGAAGTGCCCCGGGACGCCGCCGGCCTTGAACATCAAGCCACCCAGCACCGCCACGACGCTCGCCGCGACCACGCCCTGTGGCGCCTCGGCAAGTCGGTCGGTGAGGTCTGCGTACGACGTGGTCGCGGAGACTCCGTAGAGCAGCGTGACCCCGAGCAGCAGGAGGATGCCGAACAGGGCACCTAACAGGTAGGTCTTCATGGCCGCCTCGGCTCCGCGGGGCGTGCGCGCGATGCCGATCAGGCCGTAGAGCGGGATGCTCGCGAGCAGGAACCCGACCACTACGACGAGCAGGTCGTCGGCGCCGGCGAGGACGAGCGTGCCGGTGGTCGAGAACAGGAAGAGTGCGTAGGTCTCGCTCTCCCGTGGCGAGCCGGCGATCTCGTCGGAGGCCAGCGCGAGGACGATCAGCGTCCCGAGGGCGGCGACGATCCGCGCCACTCCGGTGGCGGTGTCGACGGTGAAGGTGCCCTCCATCGCCGGCTGGGCCGGGCCGGCGAGGTCGACCGCGGCCAGGATGGCGGCGGCGACCAGCGCGGCCGCGGCGATGACGCGGGTGACCCCCTGGCGGGTCCGCGGGAGGAAGGACCCGCTGACCAGGACCGCGAGCCCGCCGAGGAACAGCACGATCTCCGGCAGCAGCAGGAGCGGCCGCATGGCCATGTCGGAGCCCACGGGCCTACCTTCCGACGAGCTCGACGGCGACCTCGGCCGCGGGCTCGATCACGGCGAGCAGTGGTCGGGGGAACACTCCGATGAGCAGGGAGAGCACCAGCAGCGGGCCGACCGACCAGACCTCGGCGGCGCGCAGGTCGGTGAAGCCGACCGAGCGGCCGCGGGTCTCGCCGGTGAAGATCCGCTGCAGCGCGCGGAGGAACAGCGCCGCGGTGAGGAGGATGCCCACGAGCGCGATCGCCGTGACGGGGGCGGCGGCGATGCTGCCGGTGAAGATCTGGAACTCCGCGATGAAGCCGGACAGCCCGGGAAGGCCCAGGGAGGCGAATGCGCCTACGGCGAAGAACGCGGCGAACCGGGGCGCGGGTCCGGCCAGGCCGCCGTAGGAGTCCATGTCGTAGGTCGCTGCCCGGTCCTGGAGGACGCTGGCGAGGAGGAACAGCGCACCGGTGATCAGGCCGTGGCTGACCATCTGCGTGACGGCACCGGTGACCGCGACGGATCGGGCCTGCGTCGTGTCGTCGGCGACGAGCCCCGCGGCGCCGACGGCGAGGACGATGTAGCCCATGTGGTTCACCGACGTGTAGGCGACCATCCGCTTGAAGTTCGTCTGGGCCAGGGCCACCAGGGCGCCGTACACGACGGAGACGATGCCGACGACGATGATCACCCACGCCCAGTCCCGCCACGCCTCGGGCAGCATCGGCATCGCGATCCGCACGAACCCGTAGGTGCCCATCTTCAGCAGCACGCCCGCCAGGACCGCCGAGCCGATCGCCGGCGCGTCCGTGTGGGCCGGCGGCAGCCAGGTGTGGAACGGCACGGTCGGGGTCTTCACCGCCAGTCCGATCAGGATCGCGGCCAGCACCAGCCCACCGGCCAGCGACGACCCGGCGAGCGGGGTCTGCTCGGCCAGCTCGACCATGTCGAAGGTGTGCGGGTCGGCGGCGATGTAGAGGCCGATGAACCCGACGAGCAGGGCCAGGGAGCCCAGGAACGTGTAGAGGAAGAACTTCATCGCCGACCGGGCGGCGTTGCCGTGCCCCCAGCCGGCGATCACGAAGTACATGCCGACGATCGAGAGGTCGAAGAAGACGAAGAAGAGGATCAGGTCGGCGGCGACGAACAGGCCCATGCTCATGCTCTGCAGGAAGAGGAACAGCGCCGCTTGGAGACGCGCGCGGTCGGTCTCGCGCAGCGCGAAGATCGCGCACGCGAGGAAGATGACCGCGGTCATTGCGATCAGCGGCAGGGAGAGCCCGTCGACGCCGAGGTGGTAGCTGCTGTTCACGCCGGGGATCCACTCGGCCTGCTCCTCGAAGGCGAGTCGTCCGGCCGTGGGCGTCTCGTAGCGCAGCCACGCCGCGATCACGAGGGCGAGGTCGGCGGCTGCGACCGCGACCCATGCCCACCGTGCGGCCGTGTCGCCGAGCCGCGGAAGCGCGAGCAGGGCCAGAGCGGCAGCCAGGGGCAGGAAGACGATCAGACTGAGCACGTTCACCTCACCGTGACAAGGAGCAGGACGCCGATCGCGAGCACCGCGACGGCCTGGATGTAGTACTGGTGCAGCTGGCCGGTCTGCGGACGACGTGCGAGCCGGCCGAGGCGGCGCAGCTGCGCAGCGAGCCCCTCGACCGCCCCATCGAACCACCGGTCGTCGTCCCGTGCCGCGCGAGCCGCGGTCCACAGCGACGCCCGGGACGTTGTCTCGACCGCCCCGTCGAGCACCCGGTCGTCGAAGGTCGCTGCCCGACGCGCCAGACCGAGCGCGGCCGCGGCGGACCCGGCCACGCCCCGGTCCAGGACGCGGTCGTCGAAGCGCGCCAGCGCCTCTGCCAGCGCGAGGGTCGGGCGTACGACGAGGGCCTGTGTTGCGCGCTCGAGGCCCAGCCAGGCCAGGGCCCAGCCCGGCTCCGGCACCGGACGCCACCACACCAGCGCCAGCACCCCCAGTGCGACCACGACCGACGCGGCCATCTCCAGCGGCGTCGGGTGGAGCGGCTCCTCGCCGAGAGCGCGGGCGACCGTGTCGCCGAACGGCGGCAGCGCGAGCACGCCGAGGACCACTGCGCCGAGAGCGAGGGCGACCAGCGGCGTCTGCTCCAGCATGCCGACGTGGCGGGTGCCCCGCTGCTCCTCGTCGAGGTGTGCCTCGACCTGGGCGTGTTCCCGCTCGGGCAGCTGTCGCCACAGGATCACCAGGATCTTGCCGGCGTAGGCCGCCGAGAGCGCGGCCGCGGCGAGGCCGACGGCGTAGAGCCACGGTGACTCTGCCAGGGCCGCGGCGAGGACCGCGTCCTTGGTCGCCCACAGCGCCAGCGGGGCGACGCCCGCGAGGGACAGCGCACCCGCGGTGGCGGCCCAGCCGACCAGCCGCCACCTCCGAGCCACGCCGCGCAGGCCGGCGAGCTGCTTGGTGCCGAGCGCGGTGAGCCAGGCCCCGGCGGCGAGGAAGAGCAGCGCCTTGGTCGAGGCGTGTGCGACGAGGTGTGCCGCTCCCCCGCTCACCGAGGCCAGCCCGGCGCCCATGACCACGAACCCGAGCTGGGCGGAGGTGGAGGCGGCGAGGAGCTGTTTGAGGTCCTGCTGTGCCACGGCGACGGCGCCGAGCAGCAGCGCGGTGAGTGCGCCCACCCAGGCAGCAGCCGGCGCGGCCCAGCTCGTCGAGGCCAACAGTGGCTCGGTGCGCAGCAGCAGGTAGCCACCCATGGCGACCATGGCGGCGGAGTGCAACAGTGCACTGACCGGGCTCGGTCCCTCCATCGCGCCCGACAGCCAGAACGAGAACGGGAGCTGGGCCGCCTTGCCGAGGGCTGCGACCAGGACACCCGCCGCGACCACGTGGCGCCACCCCTCGCTGGCTGCGGGCAGGTCGGCCAGTGACAGGCCGGCTCCACCGGCGAGCGCTGCCCCGGCCGCGACGTACAGCCCGACGTCCGCCGTGCGCGTGGTCACGAACGCCGTGATGCCGGCGGAGACCCGGTGGTCGTCGCGCCACCAGAACCCGATCAGCGCGAAGGACGTCGCGCCCATCACCTCCCAGGCGAACAGCAGCGCGGGCAGCGTCTCAGCAGTCGCCGTCAGGAGCGCGGCGGAGGCGAAGAGCAGCATGAGCCCGTGAAACCGGGCCTGTGACTCCCGGATCTCGCCGGCCGAGAACACGAGCACGAGCAGGCTCACGACCGCCACGGTCGGTGCGACCAAGGCCGACAGCGCATCGACCCCGAGGGCGAGATCGCTGCCGGCCATGAACGGGACCGACACCCTCGGCCGTTCGAGGGCAACCACCACCGACAGTGCGGCTGTGGTGAAGGCCGTGGCCAGCGACACGGCGGCCGCCGCCCGCTCGAGGCGGGAGAGGGCGAGGCCGCCTCCCACCACGGCGGGCAGCAGCACGAGCAGCCAGAGAGCAGTCTCGGACATGGACATGGTCACCCCGACAGGTCCGTGGCCATGTCGGTCATGTCGGCACCACGCTCACGATGCAGCAGCGTGGCGACCGCGAAGCCCATCGCCATCTCAACCGTCATCGCGGCGATGATCACCATGAGGAGGACCTGCCCGGTCGGGTCGGGAGCGAGGAACCACCAGACGCCGGCAGCGGCGAGGATGACAGCGTTGATCATGAGCTCCAGACCCATCATCACCATCACCACGACCTGCTGGGAGATCGCGCCGTACAGCCCGACGCTGAAGATCGCCGCGGCGAGGAGCAGGGTCGCCTCCAAGGTCATCTGCCGACACCTCCGGGCTGGGGGTCGTCTGCGGGGCGCTGCTTCAGGTCATCGCCGAACCGGTCGTAGCGGGTGCGGTGCGCCGCGAGCACCACCCCGGCCACGATGGTGGCCACCATGACCGGACTGATCACGGCCATCACCAGCATCTTCGGGCCCATCAACGACTCCCCCAGCGCCATGGTGACGTCCGGCGGTGGACTGCCCCGGCGGGTGGGCCAGTCGACCATCAGGACGCCCGTCGCGAGCGCCAGGAACGTGGTCAGGGCGACGGCGATGGCGGTCTTGTTGCTGTGCACCATGCTCATCGGCATCAGAGCGGGGTTCATCCCCATGAACATGACCATGTAGACGGCCATGATCGCCATCTCCATGACCATCATCAGGATCGTCACCACGCCGACGTAGTTCTGCTGCAGGAAGAGCACCTGCATGCCGACCGCGACGAAGGACAGGGCGAGGGCGTATGTCGCTCGAGCCATCGAATCGACGTAGAAGACCGCGGCGCCGCCGAGCACCGCGACGAGCCCGATCCCCCAGAAGGCGATGTCGGTGAGCACGTTCACGACCTCCAGACGGCGATGACGGCGACGACCAGGTCCTGCAGCAGCACGGCCGGGAGCAGCAGCATCCAGCCCACCTCCATGAACTTGTCGGGGCGGAAGGCCGGCAGCCGCCGCCGCAGCCAGACCAGGACCGCGAGCAGGGCAACGGTCTTCACCAACACCCAGGCCCAGCCCGGCAGCAGCGGACCGGCGCCGCCGCCGAGGAACATCGGAACCGCGAACGCGGCGCCGGCGGCCAGCAGCGCGTATCGCCCCGCCTCGAACACCAACCGGTCCACGCCCGACAGTTCCGCCCGTGCGCCACCGGAGACGTCCGTGCCGATCGCCGGGGCGAAAGGCCCCCACACGGAGAAGGCCGCGACCCCGAGCAGGTAGACCAGGAACGCCACCGGCATCCAGACAGCGAACCAGAGGCCCTCCTGGGCCGCCGCAACCGCGCCCACGTTCAGGGTCTCCGCGGCGATCGCCGGAGCGACCAGGGCGAACATCAACGGAAGCTCGTAGCCCAGTCCGTGCGCCAGGAACCGGTAGCCGCCGACCAGCGAGTGTGCCGAGTTCGCACCCCACCCGGTCAACCACACCAGCGCCCAGACCATCACGTCCATGGCGTTGAACCACATGACGCCCACGTCGAGGTCGAAGATGGTCCACTCCCCCAACGGCACGACCGTCACCATCAGCGCCGCCGTCACCAGCAGCCCGGCCCCCCCGATGCGCCACAGCAGGCGGTCGGCTTCGACGGTGGTACGACGTCGCTGCCGCATCAGCCGGGCCGCCTCACCGAACGGCCGGACCGGCCCGCCCATCTTCCCGCCCGGGCCGCCCCGCGCACGCGCGGCGAGGGCACCGTCCAGCACGGCAGCGGTCACGGCCAGCGCGCCCAGGATCCCCAACGCGACGATCGCCCAGCCGGGTGCAACGGTGGTGATCGGCGAGTCGGTCATCGAGGTCGGGTCATCCATGGGACACCTCGTGCTCCGCCTGTCCGGCGAGCAGCTCGTGGATGTCGAGGCTGGCGAGGACCAGTCGCGCCGTGGCGAGATCAAGACCCATGACCAGATGTGCCAGGTGGTCGGTCGAGAGTGTGCGGCCGGCGTCGTTCGTCCGAGTGCCGGTGTCACCGGCGGCGGTCGCGGCAACACCGGCGACCGCCCGGTCCAACATGCCCATCAGCCGGTCGTAGGTGTCACCGACCGCGTCGGCCGGCAACCTCCGGGCGTGGGCCTCCTTGTCGCTCAGCCGCCTGACGCCTCGCAGCGACCAGCGCAACGTCCACGAACGACGGACCCTCCGGCGCAGACGCTCGAGCTCCGACCCCGCCGCCCCCTCTCCGGACTCCAGGGCGGTGTCGCGGATCCTTCGGGCCTCTGCCGCGGCGTCGTCCCACCCCGCCAACGCCAGCAGCGAGGCGATGTTGTCGATGCCGCGGGCCGGCCCGACAACGTCGTCATCCTGGCGGGCACGCCCGTCGACGAGCTCGGCCTGTGCCTCGACAATGACATCGCCCTGAAGCGAGCAGTGCAACACCAAACCGGCCGGCCAGTCCCGCAGCACAGGCCCGAGACGCACCTGTAAGACGTCCATCTCGAGCCCATCTCGGTCCTCGCCGCCCTCCGCGAGAGGGATGCCTCCCGGTGACATCTCCATGTCGCCGTGGTCCATGCCCTCGTGGCCGCCGTGGTCCATGCCCTCATGGCTGCCGTGCTCCATGCCCTCATGGCTGCCGTGGTCCATGCCCTCGTGGCCCTCGTGGCCCTCGTGGCCCTCGTGGCCCTCGTGACCCTCGTGACCCTCGTGGCCCTCGTGGCCCTCGTGGCCCTCGTAACCCTCGTAACCCTCGTAACCCTCGTGGTCCATGCCCTCGTGGCCGCCGTGGTCCATGCCCTCGTGGCCCTCGTGGTCCATGCCTTCGTGGCCGCCGGCTGAACCGTGGTCCGTGTCTCCATGGCCACCATGACTCTCGGCTCGAGATCCGGCCTGCTCGGCGAGGAGTTCGGAGGCGGTGGGTCGCTGCTGCGCGTCACGGCGGTGGCGGTCGGTGTCGAGCAGGCCGGTGTGTGCTTCGTCCAGTCGAGCACCCACCTCGTCGCCCGCGTGCACGTGAACGCGCACCCGAGGTCCCGGCATCTGGTGCCAAATGCCTTCGATCGCCTCCGCGAGCCCCGGCCCGGGTTCGCCGCACACGACGAGTACGTCGGCGTCCGCGGGTGAGATGGCGAGGTGCCATCCACGGGCGGCCACGTTGCGCTCCGCCGCCACTCGCGTGCGCCACGAGCCCGGCACCTCGACGACCAGAGCGTGAGCGTGCCGGAAAGCGCTCCGTGCGATCGCGTCACTCAGACCCAACGCAGTGCCCCCTCCCGCCATGCCCAGAGCACGGCGACGAACAAAGCAGCCAAGAAGAGGAACATCTCGACGACCGCGGTCGCGCCGACCTGTGCGACGACGACCGCCCAGGGATACATGAACAGCATCTCGACGTCGAAGGCGAGGAAGAGCAGCGTCGCGAGGTACCAGCGCACGTGGTATCGCGACAGTGCGTGCTGCTCGGGGGCCCACCCCGACTCGAACGGAAGCACGATTAGCGAGTCCGGCGCTACGGCGGTGAGCCTGTGCAGCGCGTACAGCCCGAGCACGAGCACCCCGACCGCGCTCGCCATCACGACAACCCCTGCGTACATGACTCTCCTCTCGCGTTCAGATCCTCGCCACTGGCTGGCTATGGACGGGGATCCGTGCTCAGGGGCTCGCCTCGAAGTCCGGGACGGGGCGCTGCTTGGCCTCTTCCTCGGTGGTGGCGGCACCGTTCTTCTCGATGTCCCCGATCAGCCACTTCATCTCGGCGATCTCGATGCGCTGAGCCTTGATGATCTCGTCGGCCAGCTTGCGCACACGCACGTCGTCGATCTCGGACCGCTCGCTGGTGAGGATCGCGATCGAGTGGTGCGGGATCATGCCCTTCATGTAGGCCTCGTCCTGCACGAAGGTCTGCGACCGGGACAGCCACAACGCGGAGCCCCCGACGACGAGCGCGGCCACGATGATGGCGACGTTGACCTTGACGTTCTTGTACATCATCCCCCACATGAAGCCGAGCATGATGATCGCCATCGCCGACCCCATGAGGATGGCCATGTAGACCCGCTCCTCGCTGAACGTCATGTGCGACCAGGTGAACGCGTTGGTGTAGGTGAGTAGGAACATCGTCACCGTCGACGTGGTGATCATGGCCGCGAAGATGAGGTACATCTTGCGCTCGTGCTTCGTGTGCTGCTCGTGCTCGGAGGACTGGTTCTTCTCGGACTTCGTGGTCATGCTGGGACTCCTCTCATCCGGGGTACGCATCCACATCGCCGGTTGTGGCACCAGTGCTTGTCGTCGGTGATCCGGCGGAGTGGTTCCGTCTGTGCCTACTGGTCGGTGTCGCCTCGGAGCTGACTGAGACGGTCCTGGTACTCCTCGTCGGTGAGCTCGCCCCGGGCGTAGCGCTCGTCGAGGATCTCTTGCGCTCGAGTTCTCCCGGTCCCCGGTCCAGGCGGTGGCGCGCTGCCACTGCCGCGGTTCGTGCCTCCGCCGCTGCCGCGAATCAGCATCACGAGGACGAGGACGATGACCAGGATCATGATCGGCCAGGTGAACCACATCCAGCCCATGCCCCCTCCGTTGCCATACATGGGTCTCACCTCTCTTCCATTCCTGGAGCCCCGAGGGCTCCGCTGTGTTTGTCAGTCGGCCGGCTCGGGGCAGTGACCGCCTCGAGGTCAACTGGCCAGAACGGTGCCCATCATTCCCCGGTCCTCATGGTCGAGGATGTGGCAGTGGTAGACGGTCCGACCGCCGAAGTCCTCGAACGCGACCCGGACCTTGACCTGGCTGCGGGCGGGAACGTTCACGACGTCGAGCCAGACCGGCTCAGACAGCTGTTGCCCATCGACCTCCAGCAGCTGCATCGGCCACACGTGCAGATGGAAGGGATGATCCATCGGGCTGTCATTGCCGATGGTCCACTCCTCCACCGTGTCCATCCCCACCTGCTGGTCGATCCGGTCGGCGTCGAACTCCTCACCGTCGAAGGTGAAGCTCATCGGACCGTCGCCGCCGCCCATCATCCCGCCCATGCCCATCTGGAAGGTGATCGACCGACGACCATCGACGTCAGCGTCACGCAGGTCACGGACAGCCGTGCCCGCGGGGATCTCACCCACGGCTCGGTTGCCGCTCGCGGAAACGCTCAAGCGGGCGAGGGTCACCGGACCGCCACCCCCTGGCCTCGGACCCCCGCCCATCATCTGGCCCATCATGCCGCCGCGGTCGACCGGCATCGCGATGAGCTCGCTGCCTCCCTCGGAAAGATCGACCACCAGGTCGAGCCGGTTCCCGGGGGCGAGCACGACGTCCTCCAACGCCATGTCCCGGGGCAGCCGACCCACGTCGCGGCCAACAACCCGGGCGCGCTGTTCTGGCAGTCTCAGCGCGAGGTAGCGGGCGGTGCAGGCGTTGATGATCCGCCACCGTTCACGCTCTCCCGAGCGGCCCTTGAGGTCCGGCTTGGCGGCACCGTTGACCAGGACCAGCTCACCCTCGCGGCCCATCATCCGCTCCATGGTGGACGGGCTGACCAGCGACCCGCCGGAGTCCAGGGTGATGTCGGAGACGACCATGACCCGTTCCCGGTCGACGGGGATCTCCTCGTCGTCCTCCACGATGATGGCGCCGTAGAGTCCGCCGAACACCTGGTCCGCGACCGTGCCGTGGTGGTGCGGGTGGTACCAGTACACGCCTGGTGGATGGTTGTCGGGCAACCGATACTCGTAGCGATGCGCCCGGCCCGGATCGACAGCGACGAACACGTTGTCGCCGTTGCCCTCGGGGGACACGTGCAGCCCGTGCACGTGCAGGTTAGTGACCCGATCGAGCCGGTTCACCAGCTCCACCCGCAACGTGTCGCCCGGTCGCAGCCGCAACGTGGGACCCGGCACGCCGCCGTTGTAGCCCAGGGTCGTCGCTTCGCGTCCGGCGACCTCGTGCTTGCCCAGCGCAGCCTCCAGTCGCACCTCCAGTAGACCCCCGGTGCTCCGGAGAACCTCGGGCTCGGTGAACAGTTCCCCGGCGACGGGGTCCAGGACCGAGGTGGACAGCTCGCGCCACAGGCCCGTGCCACCGACGACGGTGCCCACCAGGCCGGCACCGCCCATCGTCAGAGCCGTGCGTCGGCTGATCGGATTCACGACTTCCCCTCCCTCAGGACGCGCGACCGGTGCTGGTACTCCTCCGTGCTCAGCTCGCCCGCCGCGTACCGCTCCTCGAGGATCTGTCGGGCACCACCCGTCCCGCTCGGCCGACCGGGCCGGCCCGAACCGGCTTCGAGGCCTCCGGCCAGCACCCGCACCGCCGTCACCACCAGCATCACGACGCCGAGGACCAGCAGCACTCCGTAGAACAACGCGATCATGGCTGATCGATCTCGGACCACGTCGCACCAGCATCGGTGGACACGAGGACGCCGCCCTCCGTGGCGGCATACCACCGCGACTCGGTGGCGGTCAGCGCGCGAGGCACGTCCGGGAGTGATCCCACCTCCCGCCAGGAGTCCCCACCGTCGTCGCTGCGGTAGACCGACCCCTCGGGGCCGGCCCCGACCAGCAGGTCCTCGCTGTCCCAGTCCAGGAGCAACAACCGCGGCGCGGACTCCACGAGCTCGGGAGACCCGGAGACCTGGAGCCGGACGAGCGAACCGCTGCCATCGGTCAGCAGCACAAGATCGGGGTTGCCTGGATGGGCGGCCACGTCGGCGGCGGGCAACTGGCCCAGGTCGCGCCACCGCCTGCCGTCCTCGGTCAACATGAGGCGCCCGCTCTGGGAGTCGACCCCGTACACGCGCTCACCCGACGCCTCGAGCGCATGGAAGTCCGCCTCCCCTTCCAACGAGAGCGACCTCCACGTCCGACCGGAGTCTGTCGACTCGGAGAGTCCCAAGTGCGCGGGTCCCCCGGCGCCCGGCTCTGGGTGACCACTCATCAGGAAGCGGTCCGCGTCGGCGATGGTGAACGACATCGCATCGAAACGCTCCTCCCCCACACGCTCGAAGCCGTCGGCACCGAGGGCGAACACCCCGTGATGACTCGCGACGTAGAGCGTGTCGTCCGCGGGGTTCACGTCGAGAGAGTGGATATGGCCGAACTCCTCCCCGGCCGCAGCGGCGTCCGAGGCGGTTTGGTTCCACGTAGAGCTACAGCTGGCGAGCAGGGCCACGGCCATGGAGAGGCCGACGACCAGAGGGAGACCAGAAGACAGACTCAGCGATTTGCGCGTCGCGCACATGCGCATACTCCAAATGAGATCGAATGACGGGCAGGACGGACGCACCGGACCCATGCGGGTGGTGCGCCGGTGTGCCTGATCAGATCCGGAGTACGGTCAGCTGTCGTTCGAACGGCGGTGGCAGCCCCGCCACGTCGAGCGCGGCGACGACCCACGGCACCAGACGCGGCAGACGCCATCCCCCGCCACGTGCCGCAATAGCGAGCAGCCACAAGCCCAGCGCCAAACCGGGCGTGAGCATCATCAGGCACAGCGCGAGCAACCCCCCGTCATCCGCCGGCGGGGCCTCGTCCCCGGCAACGACGCCGAGGGATGCGACCACGCCCACCGTGGTGTCGGTGGTCATGATGATCGTCGGGGCGGCGTGGTGCCCGATGTGCTCGCCGGAGTCCGGCCCGGACGCCAGCCCGTGCATGCCAACGATTCCGAGCGCGACTGCGCACAGGAGGACGACCAGCGGAAGCCGCGTCCTCACGGCTCCCGGGAAGGTGCGGTCGGCAAGAGTCATCGCATCCTGAGTTTAGGCACAGCCACACCCGGCCGCCAGCCAGGCACCTTGATCCTGCCGCTGTGAGGGCAGGCAGCGCCGCCGGACCCGAGGAGCGATCACGTGCCATCGGCACTCGTCAAGAAGGAAGACCGCCTTTGACGTCGGCTGCGAACGCTTCACAACGATCCCGAGTTCCAACGAGCCGTGTCCGCAGCGCGACAACGTCGCGCGTCATAGTCCAGGACGGCCCTTTTCACAGGTCGACGACATCGAGCTCATATGCCCGATTCGCTCTGGCCCGAGCTCATCAACCCCATCCTCGCCGCCGTCCTCCTCGGCGCCCGAAACCAGACACAGCCGAAGGCCACCGCAGCCGATCGGCGACGTCGGCCGCACCGCGATGATCACCAAGGTCGCCGACCACCCAGGCTGAATCCAGGTGGCGAACCCGGCACCGGACCCGCTGCAGAGGGGGTTTTCGGGTCACAAAGCGCGACACAAGCCAGAATGGCTCAAATGACAAATGGCCCGTGTCCTGCATTTCCGCAGGCCACGGGCCACTTTTCAGTAGCGGGGGCAGGATTTGAACCTGCGACCTCTGGACCTCCAGCGCGTGTGCGTTCCGCCGCTGGCGCTTTTGACCCCACTTGCCGATGTGTGCTCTGACCTGCACAGATGCGCACAACCCGCCGTGTCGGCTCCAGATCATCTTGACGTTTTCTGCTCGGATCAGCCGGCTTGTGCTGGCGTTTTCGGGACATAAGCGCGGCGTGACTCGAATCGCAGTCGGCTCGGAGGATGAGCCACGATTCGTGCCTGTTCGTGCCCAACTAGGATCGGCGGCATGCGGGACCTCCGAGCACCGGCCGGGACACAAGCGGCCCCCTCAGTCATGACCACTCCGGGCCAGCGGCCAGTGAGCCGGATACCTCCGAACCGATCGTCGCGGGTCATCCAGTGGGAATGAGCTCTGAGGAGCCCATCGGCGAGAACGGTGCGGGGCTTCTTGGCCTCTGCCTAGCCGTGCTGGCCGGCCTGGTGCTCGGGATCGCACTCCTGCTGGTGCGTCGGGGTGTCCGCATCCCCCGGACCCTGCTGCCGGCATGGCAGCCCCGACTGTTCATCGGGCGTGACCGGGACCCGCCCAGCCTCGGCATGCTCTGTGTGATCCGCTGCTGACAGGCATTCGTCACGAGGCGCCCACGTTTGGGCGGCTCGTGGTTTCGCCTGCCCAGACACCTGATCACACAGATGGAGAAACACTCATGCGCAAGTCGCTGATCACCGCCGTTGTGGCGGCCTCGCTGTTCACCCTTGCCGCCTGCAGCAACGACGACGACACTGACACCGCGGCCAGCCATAACGAGGCCGACGTCACCTTCGCCCAGGAGATGATCCCCCACCACCAGCAGGCCATCGAGATGGCCGACCTCGCCGAGTCACGAGCTGAAAGCCAGGAGGCCAAGGACCTCGCCACCGACATCGAGGCAGCCCAAGGCCCCGAGATCGAGACACTGACCGGCTGGTTGGAGTCATGGGGCGAGGACGTCCCGGATGAGGGCATGTCGGGCATGGATCACGGCGACATGTCCTCCGACGACATGGGCGGAATGATGACCGAGAACGAGATGGCCGACCTCGAGTCGGCGTCCGGCGCGGAGTTCGACCAGATGTTTCTCACCATGATGATCGAGCACCACGAGGGTGCGATCGAGATGGCGAAGACCGAGCAGTCCGAGGGCGAGTTCCCCGAGGCTGTCGACATGGCCAAGGAGATCGAGACGACACAGGCGGAGGAGATCCAGACGATGCAGGACCTGCTGAAGTCCTGATCTCGTCCCTGGTGCCGGGCAGGACGGAGCTACTCCGCCAGCCCGGCGCCATCCTCACCTCGGAGCCACTGTTATGTACCGACCCCATGTCGCCCTCACAGGCATCCTCCTCGGTGCCGTCCTCGTCTCGGGCGGTTGCGCCAAGGACACCCCAGCGACAGCGCCGCCCGCCGATGAGGACACGAGCGTCGGCCACATCCACGGTCTCGGCGTCGATCCGGCCGACGACAGCCTCTACGTCGCCACCCACTTCGGCCTCTTCCACGTCGACGAGAGCGGCCGGCCGAGCCGCGTCGCAGACCGGTATCAGGACACGATGGCGTTCACCGTTGTCGGCCCTGGCCACTTCCTGGGAAGCGGGCACCCGGACCTCCGCGAGGACCTGCCCGCCCACCTGGGCCTGATCGAATCCACCGACGCCGGAGAGACCTGGACCCCCCTCGCCCTCCAGGGTGAGGCGGACTTCCACATCCTCGAGCCCGCCGGCGACGCCCTCTACGCATACGACGCCACGTCCGGAAGCCTGCTGCGCACCGAGGACCGGAAGAGCTTCGACGAGACATACCGAGGTCCGCTGATCAGCGTTGCGGCGGTCGATGACAACGACTCGCTGATCGCTACCGACGCCAACGGCCAGCTCGTCAGCATCAACACCAGGTCCGGCGAGACCCGTGAGCTCGGCGGCCCGAACATGATGTACCTCGACACCACTCCCGACGGGACCCTGGCCGGTGTCGACCCCGACGGCGTCGTTCGGGTCAGCACCGACACCGGTCGAACCTGGCGCGAGGTCGGCTCGATCGATGGCCAACCGGCCGCATTCACCATCAGCGCCCAGCGCTGGTTCGCCGCGACCGAGACCACCGTCTACCAGTCCACCGATGGCGGCGACACCTGGTCCCGCGTGCTGTGACGGTGCCGGGACGATGAGTAGGCGCAAAGCCACGCATCGACGAGCGGGTTCCCATCGCGCGCCACGTCGGCGTGCCACGGCAGGGCTCACCGGCCTGGCGGCGCTGGCGACGACTGCCGCCGTGGCTGGACCCGTCGCGTTTCTCATCCCCCGCCCGACGGACACCGAAGACGCGGGCGGCCGCACTGCAATTGCCGCATCTCCTTCCGCTGAACAGGCTGTCAGGCGCGAGCGGACCGACGGCGAGGTGGAGGTCCGTCGAGATCGTGACCCAGATCCGAGTGGGCCCCCCTCCCCCGCCACTCGCATTCCGGAGCGCGGCGCAGGCACCTTTGAAGTCGCCGCCGCCGCGCCGCGCGGCTCGCAGAACGGGGTGACGTACCGGGTCGAGGTCGAGCAGGGCCTGCCCTTCAACACGGCGGATGTGGCGCGGCTGGTCGAAGAGACCCTGTCTGATCAGCGGGGCTGGGCGACGCGACACACGCTCGTCCGCGTCGATGGCCATGCCGACCTCCGGATCGTCCTGGCCACCCCAGAGACGGCCGATGAACTCTGCGCACCGCTCGACACGGGCGGTCGGCTGTCGTGCCGCAACGGCGACGACGTCGTTCTCAATGCCTGGCGCTGGCAGTTCGGCGCATACGGATACGCCGGTGACCTGCGGGCATACCGGCGCTACGTCGTCAACCACGAGACTGGCCACGCCCTGGGCTATCCCCACGTCGGGTGTCCCGGTCCGGGAAGGCTCGCGCCAGTGATGTTGCAGCAGACCAAGGGCTTGGCCGGTTGTCGGCCGAACCCGTGGCCGTCGCGAGTAGATCTCGTCCACTGACGGCACCATGGTTCGGACGGCCGACAGCAGCTTGCGTATGACCTCAGCGCCATAGGGGTACAGGTGGAGTGATGGACCGCCGCCAGCGACCGCCCTTCAGCCGAGCTCGAACGCTCGGTGGGTGTGTCCTGGCCGCTCTCTTCGTGCTCGCCGGTGCCTCAGGCGACAACCTGTTCGCCCGACACGTGGGCATGACCATGGTCGCGCCGGCGGGAGCCTCCGCCGCGACAGGAGAAGCCATGCAGGCGGCTTCCGTCGGGTCTGGCAGGGACGGCGAGGGTCTGCGCGGCGCCGGCTCTGACCACGGGCCTGGTAGCGAGAACGGAAGTGCACAGCTCCTGCACCTGCTGGGCGCCTGTCTCTCCATCCTTGCCGTCGGCATTCTGCTGTTACGCCGGGGCGGAATGTGGCGTGAACCGACCCGCCTGCTCAGGGCATTGCCCTCGCGGCGGCTCCTCGTCGCCCACTGGAGGGCAACCGCCCGCGGAAGTCCCCCGCCCCTCTCGCCGCCACGCGCGTCTCCGGTGATCCGGACCTGAGGGCTCTGTGCAGCCTGTGACACCACCACGGTGCCCGCTGCTGCGCACTCGATAGCCCACAGGACCACATCACGACGATACGGAGAAGCTCATGACCAGCACGATCAGCGACATGATGAAGACCTACCCGGCGGAGATCAACACCGACCGCGAGCTCTTGGCGCAATGCGTAGAAGCATGCGTGGAGTGCGCTCAGGCGTGCACGGCGTGCGCCGACGCGTGCCTGAGCGAGGAAATGGTCGCCGAACTGACCAAGTGCATCCGCACGAACTCAGACTGCGCCGACATCTGCGAGGCCACTGGCCGGGTGCTGTCACGCCACACGGGCTACGACGCCAACATCACCCGCGCAGTGCTGCAGGCGTGCGCTCAAGCCTGCAGGTCCTGCGCGGAGGAGTGCGAGAAGCACGCCGAGATGCATGAGCACTGCCGCATCTGTGCCGAGGCGTGCCGCCGGTGCGAGGACGCCTGCAACCGCGTCCTGAGCGCCATCGGTTAACGCGGCCGCTTGGGATGACCGGATCCGAGAGGTTCGGTCATCCCATGCCGCCTGCACGCACCGACTTCGACCTTGAAGGACAACGAGATGAACCAGCGTCAGCAGAACAAACAGCAGCATGCCACCCACCCCGAGCCGGACGAACATTCCGAGCACAACAGCGACAACGGAGCTCACGACGGCAACTCCAGCGGACACCACGAGGCGAAGATGTATCTGCGTTTCGGACTGATGATCGCGACGTCGACTGTCGTCATGTTCGGGCTCACCTACACCAACGCGTTCAGCGCCGATCATGTCCGCTTCAGCGAGGAGCGCGTGTACATGGCACTCCTCATGGGCGCGGCGATGGCCCTCATCATGCTGGCGTTCATGTGGGGGATGATGTACCGGAACCGTGTGGTGAACGTCGGCATCGTCCTGGGCGCGATCGTGCTTGGCGGTACAGCTTTGTACCTGTCGCGCTCGCAGGTCCTCGTCGATGACGAGAGCTACATGAAGGCGATGATCCCCCACCACTCGATCGCCATCTTGACCAGCGAGAGAGCCGGAATCGAGGACGTCCGGGTCCGCGAGCTAGCGGACGGCATCGCGGCGACGCAGCGCAAGGAGATCAAGGAGATGGACTGGCTGGTCCAGGACATCGAGGAGAACGGACCGGCTACGACGAAGGAAGAAGCCGACGCACGACCCGTCCCCGATTTCCAAGGCTCGGCCTCGAGCCTCCAGGATGCTCAATGGAGTGCCCGAGAGTTCCTGCGGGCGCTCTTGGCCCTGCCACTGCCAAAGGAGCTGGGTCAGCAGTGACTACATGCGAGGGCTTGCCGGCACACAGTTCGACAAGCCCTCGCAGGGGATGAGTGTCAGCCCACGGGCTGAAGGCGTTCGTCTCTTACCGGCTCAGCATCCGCGGGCTGTGCAGGCAACCGCAGGCGCTTGAGCAGGAGCGCGTTGACCGCGACCAGGAAGCTGGACCCGGACATCGACAAGGCGGCAACCTCCGGTCGGAGCACCAGCCCGAAGGCGGGCTCGAACACGCCCGCCGCGATCGGTAGGGCGATCGCGTTGTAGCCCACCGCCCAGCCGAGGTTCTGGCGCATCTTGCGCAGCGTGCCCCGGCCGATCGTCAGCGCCACTGGGACGTCCAGCGGGTCGGACCGCATGAGCACGACGTCGGCGGCCTCGATCGCGACGTCAGTGCCCGCGCCCACGGCGATGCCGACATCGGCCTGTACCAGCGAGGGAGAGTCATTGACGCCGTCGCCCACCATCGCGACGGTGCGTCCCTGAGCCTGCAGCTGCTGGACCTGGTGCGCCTTGTCCTCGGGCAGCACCTCGGCGATGACGTCGTCGATCCCCAGCTCCTCGGCGATCCGCTCGGCAGTCGCGCGGTTGTCACCGGTCAGCATCGCGACTCTGATGCCCGCCTCGTGGAGTGCCGCGACAGCGGCGGCGGAGGTCTCACGGACCGCGTCGGCAATGCCGATCACGGCGACGGCTCGGCCGTCGACGGCGACGAACACCGCTGTGCGGCCTCCGGAGGCGATCTCGTCGCGCCGCGCGCCCACGTCGCCGATCGTGACGCCTTCGGACTCCATCAGGCGTCGGTTGCCGATGGCCACCTGGTGGCCGTCGACCTCGGCGAGGGCGCCGATGCCGGTGACGTTGCGGAACCCGGTGGCCCGCAGCCGCGGGACGTCGGTGGCGTCGACGTGCCGGACGACGGCGTCTGCGAGCGGGTGCTCGGACTCGCGTTCGAGTGCGCCGGCGAGGGCCAGCACCCGGTCGTGATCGAAGTCGTCGACCACCACCTCGGTGACCTCGGGCTCTCCCTTGGTGAGGGTGCCGGTCTTGTCGAACACGACGGTGTCGATGCGGGCGGAGGACTCGATCGCAGTGGCGTTCTTGAACAGGATTCCGCGCTTCGCCCCGAGACCGGAGCCGACCATGATCGCTGTCGGCGTGGCCAACCCGAGGGCGTCGGGGCAGGTGATGACGACGACGGTGATGGCGAACAGCAGGGCGGTCTGCACGCTGGCGCCTGCCGCGAGCCAGACCAGGAAGGTGCCGACTCCTCCGACGAGGGCGACGAGGACCAGCCAGAACGCGGCCTTGTCGGCGAGCCGCTGTCCGGGGGCCTTGGAGTTCTGTGCCTGCTGCACCAGGGCGACGATCTGGGCCAGGGCGGTGTCGGAGCCCACCTTGGTGGCGCGCACTCGAAGCGTGCCGCTGGCGTTGACGGTGGCGCCGATGACCTGGTCGCCCGGCGCCTTGTGCACCGGGAGGCTCTCGCCGGTGACCATGGACTCGTCGACTTCGGACTCGCCTTCTTCCACGGTGCCGTCGGTGGCGATCTTCGCGCCGGGGCGAACCAGGAGCAGGTCGTCGACCTGGACCTCGGAGGTCGGGACCTCGACGGGTTCACCCGCGCGGAGCACGACCGCCATCGGCGGGGCCAGGTCCAACAAGGTGCGGATGGCGTCGTTGGCACCGCCTCGGGCCCGCATCTCGAACCAGTGGCCGAGCAGCACGAATGCGGTGAGCATCACCGCGGCCTCGTAGAAGACCTCGCCGCCGCCGGTGATAGTGACCCCGAGGGAATAGAGCCAACCGGCGCCGACGGCCACGGCCACCAGCACCATCATGTCCAGGGTCCGGGCCCGCAGGGCCCGCCAGGCGCCGTCGAAGAAGATCCACGCGGAGTAGAAGATGACAGGCAGCGACAGGATCAGGGTGAAGATGTCGTCGCGCATGCCGAACGGGGCGGCGGCGTCGAAGCCGAGCATGTCGCGCCCCATCGGCGAGTACAGCGAGACGGGTACGGCAAGCAGCACGGCGACCAGGAACCGGTTGCGCATGTCGCGGACCATGTCGGCCATCGACATCTCCCCGTGACCGCCGTGACCCATCGCGTCGTGCGGTGACGAGACGGGCGACTCCGGACCGGTAGCTCCGGCGTGACCGTGATGCCCGGCGTGCGCGTCGTGTGCGCCGTCCGTGCCCCGCCGAGCGTGGTCGACGGGGTGGTCATGACCTGGTTCGAGCATGGGGTCGCACACGTGGCTGGGAACGGACTGTCCCGCGCAGTGGAAGCCGCACTCGCGGACCCAGTCCCGCAGCTCACTGATGCTGGTGCGCTTCGGGTCGTAGGTGACGGTGGCGGTCTGCGCGACCGGGTTGGCGTCCACGGAGATCACGCCCGGCTGACGGGACAGCACGGCCTCGGCGACGTTCTTGCTGGTCGCCCATTGAACGCCGGAGACCTCGAGGACAGCGGTGGCGGCGCCGTCACGGTGCGCGTCCGCGTCGTGGTCGTGGCGGCCGCTGGGGTGCTGGTGCGTGGTCATCGTCCTGCCTCCACCTTGGAAGGGTTGGTCCTGGTCGAGTCGTGATCCAGGTGCGGTGTCTCGGTTGATTGCGTGGAGACCGCTTGGAACCGGCGAAGCCGCAGGCTGTTGGACACCACGAACACCGAGGAGAACGCCATCGCGGCGCCGGCGATCAGCGGGTTGAGCAAGCCGAGCGCGGCCAGGGGCAGTGCCGCGACGTTGTAGGCGAAGGCCCAGAACAGGTTGCCCTTGATCGTGCGCAAGGTGCGCCGGGACAGCCGGATCGCGTCGACGGCGGCGCGGAGATCGCCGCGGACCAGGGTGAGGTCGGAGGCCTCGATGGCGACGTCGGTGCCGGTGCCCATAGCGATCCCCAGATGCGAGGTGGCCAGGGCGGCGGCGTCGTTCACGCCGTCTCCCACCATGGCGACGGTGCGGCCCTCGCGTTGCAGGCGTTCGACGACGGCCACCTTGTCGGCTGGGAGGACCTCGGCGATGACTTCCGCGATGCCGACCTCTGCGGCGACGGCCCGGGCGGCGCGTTCGTTGTCGCCGGTGAGCAGCACCGGCTCCAGCCCCAGCTCCTTCAGCTCGGCCACGGCCTGGGCGCTGGTGGGCTTGATCGCATCCGAGACCACGACCACACCGCGCGCCGATCCGTCCCAGCCGGCGGCGATCACGGTCCGGCCTTGCTGCTCGGCGGTGTCGATCACCTGCGTCAGGTGCGCGTCCAGTGGCTGGCTCCACTCTCCGGCGAGCCAGGAGGGTCGACCCGCCACGACCGCGTGGCCGTCGACCACACCGGCGACCCCGAGGCCTTGCGTCGAGGTGAACCCCTCGACGTCGGGCAGCTGCCTGTCGAGTCGTTGGGTGGCACCGGTGGCGATGGCCTGACCGATCGGATGTTCCGAGGCGTTCTCGAGGGCCCCGACCAGTCGGAGCAGGTCAGCAGGGTCGACGCCGTCGGCGGGGACGACCTCGACCAGCTCCATCCGTCCGGTGGTCACGGTGCCGGTCTTGTCCAGGACGATGGTGTCGACCACCCGGGTGGATTCGAGCACCTCGGGGCCCTTGATGAGTACGCCGAGCTGGGCGCCGCGGCCGGTGCCGACGAGCAGGGCGGTGGGCGTGGCCAGCCCGAGGGCGCAGGGGCAGGCGATGATCAGGACCGCCACTGCGGCGGTGAACGCGGCGGTGACACTGTGGCCGCTCAGCAGCCACCCGGCGAGCGTGGCCAGGGAGAGGGCGATGACGATGGGGACGAAGACTGCCGAGACTCGGTCGGCGAGGCGTTGGACTTCGGCCTTGCCGTTCTGGGCGTCCTCGACCAGGCGGGCCATCTGGGCCAGCTGGGTGTCGGCTCCGACGCGGGTGGCCCGGACGACGAGGCGACCGCCGGCGTTGACGGTGGCACCGACGACGGAGTCGCCGGGCCCGACCTCGACGGGCACTGGCTCTCCGGTGAGCATGGAGGCGTCGACGGCCGACGTGCCGTCCTCGACGACACCGTCGGTGGCGACCTTCTCCCCCGGACGCACGATGAACCGGTCCCCGACCGCCAGCTGGCTCACGGGCACGCGCACCTCTGCGCCGTCACGGAGGACGGCGACGTCCTTGGCGCCCATGTCGAGCAGGGCGCGCAACGCCGCACCGGACTGGCGCTTGGCGCGGGCCTCGAAGTAGCGGCCCGCGATGATGAAGGTGGTGACCGCGGCCGCCACTTCGAGGTAGATGTGGACGTCCGCCTCGCCGTCGGGGAAGAGGTCGAACGGCATCCGCATCCCGGTCATCCCGGCGTGGGTGAACAGCAGTGCCCACAGCGACCACAGCCAGGCGGCGGTGACGCCGACCGAGATCAGGGTGTCCATGGTGGCGGCGCCGTGACGGGCGTTGGTCACCGCGGCTCGGTGGAACGGCCAGGCACCCCAGACCACGACGGGTGAGGCCAGGGTCAGCGAGATCCACTGCCAGTTGTCGAACTGCAGCGCCGGGATCATCGACATGGCCAGCACCGGCACCGTCAGCACGGCCGATACCACCAGGCGCTGCCACCACCCCGCGGCCTCGCGGTCCCGATCGTCCGGCTCGGTGGTGGCCACGCCCTCGTCACCGCTGGGCGCCCGGGCCGGCACAGTCGCGGTGTAGCCGGTGGCCTCCACCACCGTAACGAGGTCGTCGGGGCTGAGGTTTGTCGGGTAGCTGACCTTGGCCTTCTCGGTGGCGTAATTGACCGTGGCGGTGACGCCGTCGAGCTTGTTCAGCTTCTTCTCGATCCGCGCGGCGCAGGAGGCGCACGTCATCCCACCGATGGCGAGCTCGATGTCGTTGACGGTGTCGGACGCGGTGGTCTGCTGGGTCATGACTGTGCCTCCTGGGGGATGGATCGCGCTTCGGACGTGAGGGACCTGGCCCGTCAGGCGAGGTGGTAGTCGCCGGCCTCGTCGAGGGCTGCGGCGACCTGTGCCCGATCGAGGGGCTGGGCGCTGGTCACGGTGACCGAGGAGGTCCCGCCGGCGACGAGGTCGACGGAGACGTCGCTGACGCCGTCCAGGCTCTTGAGCTCGCTGGTGACGGCGCTGGCGCAGTGGCCGCAGGTCATCCCCGTCACGTCGTAGCTGGTCGTGGTCATTTCGTTTCCCTTCGTTGCGGCGGTGGCGGTCGATTCGATGGTGGTGCCGGTGGAACTACCGGTCTCGGTGTTGGAGCCGCAGCCGCATCCTCCGCAGCCGCAGCCACCGCCGTTCGGGGGGCTGTCGGCCAACTGGAGTTCGTGGCTGGTGTGTGGGGCGGGCATGGGTGCTCCTTCGTTGGTCGGGTCGGTCATGAGCGGACGAGTCGTCGGATCGCTGCGGAGGCCTCGTTGAGCTTCTGTTGGGCCTCGGCGGGGTCGGTGGCGTGGGTCAGGCAGTGCTCGAGGTGCTGGTCGAGGAGAACGAGCGCCACGCCTTCGAGGGCCTTCGTCGCCGCCGAGACCTGGGTGAGGATGTCGATGCAGTACTGCTCCTCGTCCACCAGGCGCTGCAGGCCGCGAATCTGGCCCTCGATGCGGCGCAGCCGGGTCAGCACTGCCTGCTTCTCGGTGATGTATCCCGGTTCGGCTGCCATCGCGACCCTCCTCTGCCTGTACCCGGACGGGGTGTCTGCCTTCGCACTTGACTATACCCCCATGGGGTACTCCCACAAGGTGGCTGGAGAGACCTTCATCGAACCTTCATCGAGGTCGGTACTCTGCCTCGGTGGTCAGGCGCTGAGGTTGCTGCGGATCTCGTCGAGCAGGTCCTGGGGTGCCAGCCACATGGAGGGGTATTCGCCGTACCAGCGCTGTCGACCCTGCCTGTCGATGAGCACGAAGCTGTGCCCGGGCAGTCCGGCATGCATGCCTTTGCCGAGGGTTCCGTAGGCCTCGGAGACCGTGCCGTCGTCGAGCAGGAACGGTGTGGTGACTCCGTTGGCGGTCATGTCGGCGGTGATCTGCTCGCGGGTGTTCATCACGATCGGCAGCACGGTGACGTCGGCTGACCGGTCGTCGGCGCCGCGCAGCGCCGGGTCCGGTGTCGTCCAGTAGGACTGCACACCGGCGACTCCGGGCGTCTCGGCCAGCTGCTCGGTGAGCGCGCGGCCTGACTGTGCGACTTCGGAAGAGTTCAGGGTGCCAGTGGTTGTCTCGACGATCAGGACCAGGTTCGGGGGGTCGCCGGGGAACTGGTGGGTCAGGAGTTCGGCTGCCTGTTGTGACTCTGCCGAGGGGTCCAGGTAGGCACCAGAAACGAGCTTGTCGCCAGCATCCCGCCCGGCCACGCCAGCCAGAGCCATCAGCAGTAACGCCACCAGCAGCACCACGCCGCGGCGACGGAGCAGCAGACCGACGAACCACCCGGGCTCCGGACCCGACTCGCTCATCCCGCTCCGCTCGCGGCGCACCGCTGTCGTCGCCATCGTAGAACGCTCCTCAACCTGCTTCGCTGTCAGCGGGATTAGACGATCAATGTGGCGGACGCTATCATTGGCGCATGCCAATGACAACGCCCAAGGCTGACCCGGCGCTGCAGCGCGGCGCGGCACTGTTCCACGGGCTCGCGGACCGCAACAGGCTGGCGATCGTCCGACAGCTGTCCGCGGGCGAACGCCGGGTGGTGGACCTGACCAACACGCTCGGCCTGGCCCAGGGCACCGTCTCCGGGCATCTGGCCTGCCTGCGCGACTGCGGCTTAGTCGTCGGCCGACCCGAGGGTCGGCAGATGTTCTACTCCATCGCCCACCCCGAGTTGATGGACCTCCTCGCGGCGGCCGAGCAGCTCTTGGGCTTGACCGGCGAGGCCGTGGAGATCTGCCCCCGCTACGGCCCAGTGGACACCCACCCGCATCCTCAGACCGAGACCATTCCCACCACGACGGAGGAAGTAGCACCGTGACGGACGCCTGCGGCTGCGGCCACGACGAGCCCCGCAACGACGACGGCGAGCTGGAGGAACACGAGCCCGAACGGCTCTGGGAGGTCACTGAACTCCGCTTCGCCGCTCTCGCCGGTCTCTTCCTGATCACCGGGTACATCGCCGACCTCAACGACGCCAGCCAGGGCGTGGTCACCGGACTGAACGCCGTCGCGCTGGCGCTCGGCGCCTGGACGTTCGTCCCCAGCACCCTCAAGCGACTAGCCAAGGGCAAGATCGGCGTCGGCACCCTGATGACGATCGCCGCGATCGGCGCGGTCATCCTCGGCGAGGTCGCCGAAGCAGCGATGCTGGCCTTCCTCTACTCCATCAGCGAGGGCCTGGAGGAGTACGCCGTCGCCCGCACCCGCCGCGGGCTGCGCGCCCTGCTGTCCCTGGTCCCGGCCGAGGCCACCATCCTCCGCGCCGGCGCCCAGGTCACCGTCTCCCCCGCCGACCTGGTGATCGGCGACCTGCTCCTAGTCCGCCCAGGTGAGCGCGTCGCCACCGACGGCGTCATCCGCACCGGCCGCACCGCCCTGGACGTCTCCGCGCTCACCGGCGAATCCGTCCCCGTCGAGGCCGGCGCCGGCGACACCGTCTACGCCGGCTCCATCAACGGCACCGGAGTCCTCGAAGTCGAGGTCACCACCACCGCCGAGGACAACTCCCTGGCCCGGATCGTCACCATCGTCGAGGCCGAGCAGTCCCGCAAGGGCAACGCTCAGCGCCTCGCCGACCGGATCGCCAAGCCGCTGGTGCCCGGGATCATGATCCTCGCCGCGATCATCGCGATCATCGGTAGCCTGCTGGGTGACCCGGCGACGTGGATCGAGCGCGCCCTGGTCGTCCTGGTCGCCGCCTCCCCGTGTGCGCTGGCGATCTCCGTGCCGGTCACCGTGGTCGCCGCCATCGGCGCCGCGAGCCGCATCGGCGCCCTGGTCAAGGGCGGTGCCGCCCTGGAGGCCCTCGGCCGGATCCGAACCGTCGCCCTGGACAAGACCGGCACGCTCACCCGCAACCAGCCGGCCGTGGTCGACGTCGCCACCGCTGCGGGCCACACCCGTGACCACGTTCTGGACGTCGCGGCAGCCCTGGAGTCCCGCAGCGAGCATCCGCTGGCCCGGGCCATCCTCGCCGCGGTCCCCGAGCACCGCGACGCCGAGGGGGTCGAGGCCGTCACCGGCGCCGGCCTGACCGGAACGGTCGCCGGGCGGCCCGCCCGGCTCGGACGGCCCGGCTGGATCCCCGCCGGCGAGCTCGCCGAGCCGGTCGCCGCCATGCAGGAGGCCGGCGCGACGGCGGTGCTGGTCGAGTACGACGGGGCCGTGATCGGCGCCGTCGCCGTCCGCGACGATCTCCGTGCCGAGGCCGCCGAGGTGGTTGCCCGGCTCCGCGACGGCGGCTACGAGGTCGCCATGCTCACCGGCGACAACGACCGCACCGCCGCCGCCCTGGCCGCCCAGGCTGGCATCGCCGACGTGCACGCCGAGCTCCGTCCCGAGGACAAGTCCACCATCATCGCCCGCCTCCGCGAGAGCCGGCCGACCGCGATGGTCGGGGACGGGGTCAACGACGCCCCGGCCCTGGCCACCGCCGACGTCGGGATCGCGATGGGGGCGATGGGCAGCGACGTGGCCATCGAGACCGCCGACGTCGCTCTGATGGGCGAGGACCTGCGCCACCTACCGCACAACCTGACCCACGCCCGCCGCGCCCGGTCGATCATGCTGCAGAACGTCGGCCTCTCCCTCGGCCTGATCGCCATCCTGATCCCGCTCGCTGCCCTCGGCGTGCTCGGGCTCGCCGCGGTGGTGCTGGTCCACGAGATCGCCGAGATCCTGGTGATCGGCAACGGCGTCCGCGCCGGCCGCGCCCGACCGCTACCGCCCGCACCAGCGGGCACACAGCCGACGCCGGCGCACATGCCGGCGGAAGCCGCCGCGAGGTGACCGCCGGTTCGAGCCAGGCCCCGACGCGAGCGGGAGCCGGTCGCGTGGCGGTCCTGCTGGCGGCCGCCACGGTGGCCGCGATCGACCTCAGCGCGAAGGCCGTCTCCGAGGCCCGGCTGGCCGACTCCTCGGTTGACCTCGGCCTGATCCAGCTGCGGCTGGCCTACAACCCCGGCGTGGCGTTCAGCATGGGCGACAAGCTGCCCGCCGGGGTGATCGTGGCCATCACCGCAGCGATCTCGATCTTATTCGCCGTCTACGCATGGCACCGGGCCCCCCAAGCGGGGTGGGTCGAGCGGATCGCCGGCGGCGCCGTGATCGGCGGCGCGGTCGCCAACGTGGTCGACCGCGCCCGCGACGGCGTGGTCACCGACTACCTGCACACCGGCTGGTGGCCCACCTTCAACCTCGCCGACACCTTCATCGTCACCGGATGCATCGCAATCGCTCTGCTGTACGCCCGCCCAGAACGCGCATCGAGCACGCCAGCGTCGGTGAAGGACGATTCCGGCGCACCTTCCATCTCCGAGCCTTGACCGGCGCTCGAGGGGGACCGGCCGGCTGCGCTGAGTGCCCGCAGCACCCGAGGCTCAGCCAGCTCAGCCTGCTAGCCACGACGGTTGCTGATGGCGAACTCAGGGGCCGTGCTCTCGCGACACAAGACGACCAGTGCGTCGACACTGCAGAACCCAAGGAGACATAGACATGATCGGCCCCGCGTTGCAGGCGATTGGCCTGTTTCTAGTCACCAACATCGACGACATCATCGTCTTGTCCCTGTTCTTCGCACGCGGAGCCGGGCAACGAGGTACCACCACCAGAATCATCGCCGGGCAGTACCTCGGATTCGGTGGCATTCTGCTGGCCTCCGTCGCGGTGACCTTCGGCGCGGGACTGTTCCTTCCCGACGAAGCCATCCCGTACTTCGGCCTCATCCCACTCCTTCTGGGTGTCTACGCGGGCTGGCGGGTCTGGCGAAACGGGGACGATGATGACGACGACAGCCTCGCCGACAGGCCGATCAGCGCCCTGGCGGTGGCTGCGGTCACCTTCGCCAACGGCGGAGACAACATCGGGGTCTACGTGCCGGTGTTCCTCGCGGTCGGCACCGGGGCGCTCGTGGCCTACTGCGTGGTGTTCCTGGCTCTCGTCCTCGTCCTCGTCCTGGCCGCGAAGTTCGTGGCCACCCGCAAGCCGATCGCGGAGGTGCTCGAGCGGTGGGAGCACATCTTGTTCCCTCTCGTGCTCATCGTGCTCGGCCTCGTCATCTTGATCGAGGGCGGTGCGTTCGGCTTGTGACCGCGTGGCCAACCCGCTCGCGAGGAGTTTGGACAGGGTCATGCAGAACGTCATGCCTGTCTAGGCGCAGAGCCGCCGAACAGCCAACGCCGACTCACTCGGTCGCCCACACTCCGGTCCGACAGCTTCGCGGCATGTCACCGTCCTCTCACCGGCGCATCGCGGCTATCGGCGCCGCCAGCTGCGAAGGCCACGCAGCCTCGGGAGTCCGCGACCGATCACCGCCGCGATGACAGCCGTGAGACCTGCCAGGACCAAGAGTTGTCGGATGAGCGAGCCGTAGCGCACTGCAGGCGTGTGTTCGTTGACCAGCGCGACCTGAGCGACCGCGATATCGGTCGTCCTCGGTTCCAGCTGGGCCCGGACCGTGCCGTCCGGGCCGATGACGCCGCTGATTCCGTTGGTGGAGGCGACCACCACGGTGCGGCCGGTCTCCATGGCACGAGCCCGGCTGATGGTGAACTGCTGCATTTGCTGCGAGGTTCCGGTGAAGGTGGCGTTGCTGGTCTGCACCGTCACCATCTGGCCGCCGTTCTCGATCTGCGCGGCGACGGAGTCGTCGAACGCGACGTCGAAGCAGATCAGGTCCGCGACGCGTGTGCCGGCGATGTCGAGTGGCCGTGTGCGAGTGCCGGCGATCATGTCGCGCGGGATCATGTCCAGGCGCCCGATCTGGAGTCCGGAGAGCAGGCTGCGGAAGGGCACGTACTCGCCGAACGGCACCGGGTGGCGTTTGGTGTAGCGCTCCTTGGTCGAGCCGTCCGGCAGCCACGCCAGTCCCTGGTTGAGCACGGCGTCCGGGCGAGGACCGTCGACGATGGCACCCACCAACACCGGCACCCCGACCGCTGCCACGGCGCGGGAGATCCCTGCGTTGGTCTGCTCATCCGCGAAGGGGTCGACGGCGGTGGAGTTCTCCGGCCACAGCACGAAGTCGGGCCGGGGGACGGCGCCGGATTCGACCCGCTCGGCGAGGTCAACGGTGGCCTGGACGTGGTTCTCGGTCACCTGCTCATGGACGGCGACCAGGTCGTTCCCGGCGCCGGGAACGTCGCCCTGCACCGCGGCGACCGTCACGGTCGGCAGCCCGGCCTCCCATGACGACGTCAACGACTCGGGCCGGACCAGGACCGGCGCGGAGCCGACCAGCAGTGCGGCGCCAATGACCACGACCGCCCCTATCGGGCGTGCCTTGCCCTCCCGGACCACCCAGGCAAGCATGGCGCTGGCCAGGGCTACCAGGAAGCTGACGCCGCTGGCGCCGACCCACGGCAGCCACAGCGCGAACGGGGTGTCCACGGTGGCCCAAGCCAGCCGGGTCCACGGGAAGCCACCGAGCGGCCAGGTCGACATCGCGGTCTCGAGCGCCACTCACACGCTCGCGGTCCACATCGGCCAGCCGCGCAGCCGACCCGCCAGCGCGATCCCGAGGCCGGCGAGGGCGTAGTAGCCGGCGACAACGGGGCTCATCAGCAGCCAGGCGTCGGTGCCGACGGCCCGCATCCATCCCGTCAGGACGAGCGTGTATCCGAACCCGAACAGCAGCCCCATCGCAAACGCGTGGCGCAGCGGCTCCCGCTGCAGCAGGAGCACCAGCGCGGCGACCGCCAACGGTAGGAGCCAGCGCTGCTCCCACGGAGCGCTGGCTCCCGCGGCGGCAACCCCGGCCAGCGATGCCGCCGCGAGTCGTGCGAGCCGACGGCGGCGTCGAGGCCGGTCGACGGATGCCGGGGCCTTCTCACCCGTCTGGGCTGCGCGGGCCGCCATGGGCGTGGGCGTGCGAGGCGTAGGAGGCGTGGGCGTGCGAGGCGTAGGAGGCGTGGGCGTGGGAGGCGTGGGAGGCGTGGGCGCAGGTGTCACCGCTCACTCCGGCCCGGTGAGAGAGTCCAGGAGCCTGGCGAGCTCCTCGCTGGAAGCTTCCCCGACCTTCCTGGTCACCGGATTCATCGTGATCGCTCTCCTGCACGCCCGCCCCGAACGCACGACCAGTACCCCCGAGGCGGTGGAGGACCACATCGGCAACCCGGCCGTCGCTGACCGCCCCCCGCAGACATAGCCATCGTCTTCCGCGCTCGGCATCGCACCGCATCGGCGCCCTTGTCGATCCTGTCCTGTCGACGCCAGACGTAGATCGAGGCCTCGCTGATACCCAAGTCGTACGCGACCTGGCCGACCAAGCACCCTTCCTTAAGCAAGCCGATCACCTTGCGCCGAAACTCCGGCGGATAAGCCCGTCTGCCCACTGCTGCCTCCTGATGACAGGCATCAGAATCCAGTCAGCCGACTCCACCGAACCCGGGACACGCCACCGGGTGGAGTCCAGCAGAGTGGTGTACGAGCAGCCCCGGTGAGTGAGTCCCTACCGACGTAGGGACTGCCACCGGGTGACCGGCGCTAACCCTGCAAGCCGGCCCCAGGCCAGCCGCGACGAAGACTTGCGGGCGATTCACTTGCGTGACCAGGGCTTCGTCACAGCTTCGCGTCAAGGTCGCCACGTCGAGAACCACCTTGACGACGACCACATCGGCGAGCTGATCGAACAGGCCCTCAGCCGCGCCGACCACGCGCGGCTCGGCCTCGTCGATCGCGACGACACGAACTCAGGACTCGACGCAAATCCCTGACACGTCAAGTCATCGCCCCATCAGTGTCGCGTCCACTCCTCGGTCTGGGTGAGTCGCAGCAGGTAGATCAACGGCGGTAACACCAAGACCACGGCGAACCCCACGGCAACCAGGAGGCCCTGCAAGGTGGCTGACGCGCCGGCGGCGGCACGGATCGTCACATGATCGACGAGCAGCCAGGGGTATTGGGCCACACCCCATCCTGACACCACAGACGCGACGGCGACGACCGCGGGCCATCGCGCCATCGAGTAGCGACGGCGCCACACCAGCACGAGCGTCGCCACGCCTGCCAGCCCGGCCATCACGACGAGTGGAGCCGCGCGCCCGGCGAGGCCGTCGGCCAGCACCGGCGCGTCCATCGAGATCGGCACCAGTGCGGCGAACACGAGCGCACCGGTCACGAGCCCCACTCCGAGCGAGCGCGCCCGAAGGTCCTCCGCCAGCCGTGATCGGCGACTGCGATGTGCATCGGCGGCGAGGAACACGCCGGCCAGGAACGCGCAGGTGCCGACCGCGATGGCCCCACCGAACAGAGACGTCGGGTTGAGCCAGGACGACCAACGGTCGCCATCCTCCTCCATCGGCACCCGACCTGACGCGATTGCCCCGGCGACCGTGCCGAGGAAGAACGGTGTGATGACCGAGGACACGGCGAAGATCACGCCGAACAGCCGCGCCTGGCGCAGGGTGGCGGAGTACTTGCGGAACGCGAAACTGGCGCCGCGCAGCACGATGCCCAGCAGCGCCAGAAGCAACGGCACGACCAGCGTCGACATTGTCGCGGCGAACGACTCCGGGAATCCTGTCCACCAGATCACCAGCACGTAGATCAGCCACACGTGGTTGGCCTCCCACACGGGTCCGATGCTGTGGTCGACCAGGGTTCGCAGCTCGGCGCCACGCCGGCTGCTACCCGCCGTGAGGTCGAAGAATCCCGAGCCGAAGTCCGCGCCGCCCAGCACGGCGTACGCGATGACGCCCGCGAACATCGCCGCTGCGACAGCCACCTCGAGACTCATGACGACGAATCCACGGTCTCGGGCGCGTACGGGCTCGGGAGATCGGTCTCACCGCTGCGCCAGCGCCGGGCCATGGACCTGAGCACGATGACCGCGGCTGCGGTCATCCCGGCATAGATCAACGCACTTATCCCCAGCAACCACCACAATGCCGAGGTGTAGTCGCCGACCGCGTCCGGGGTGCGCATCACTCCGTACACGACCCAGGGCTGCCGTCCGACCTCGGTCGCCACCCATCCGGCCTCAAGCGCAATCACGGCCAGCGGACCAGCGGCCGCCGCAGCCCTGAGAAACCACCTCTTCGTGAGCAGGTCACGCCCTCTCCAGCGCTGGACCCAGAACCAGGTGACACCTGCGGCGAGCAACGTGCCGACGCCGACCATCGTCTGGAAGGCCAGATGCGTGATGTTGACCGGCGGTCGGTCCTCCTCGGGGATGGTGTCCAGGCCAGGCACAGGGTCGTCGAGCGAGTTCATCGCGATCAGCGAGCCGAGAACAGGAATGTCGATCGCACCCACGACCTCCCCGTCGACCACAACGCCGCCGAGCCGAAGCGGCGACGGGCTCTCGGTTGTCTCCGCCAGCTCGAACGCGGCCAGCTTCGCCGGCTGTCGCTCGTCCAACCCGAACCCGAGCACATGCCCCACGAACGGCTGGGTGACCGCGGCGATGGACGCGAAGACGAAGGGCACCATGAAGCCCAACCGGTGATGTGCGTCGCGGCGCCCGCGCAGCATCCCGGCCGCATAGACCCCCGCAACGCTGAAGCCCGCCACCATATAGGCGCCGACCCACATGTGGGCGAACTGAAGGAAGGCGTGCTGATTGAACAGCACCGCCCAAGGCTGGACGTCCGTGACCTCCCCGCCGACGAGGCGGAAACCGGTCGGCACGTTCATCCAGGCGTTCACCGCGACCACGCAGTAGGCGCCGACGATGCCGGTGATCGCCATCGGCAGGACCATCAGGACGTGCCGCTTCGCCGGCATCCGTCCCCAGCCGTACAGGTAGATGCCAAGGAAGATGGCCTCAAGGAAGAACGCCAGACCCTCGAACGCGAACGGCAGTCCGAGCACGTCCCCGTAAGTCCCCATCAGGCCGGGCCACAACAGACCCATCTCGAAGCTGAGCACCGTGCCGGAGACCGCGCCGATCGCGAAAAGCACTGCCGAGACCTTCGCCCACCTGCGGGCCAACCCCAGGGCGACCGGGTCCTCACGGCGGATCCCGCGCAGGTGCATCACGAAAATCATCGCCGGGAAGGCAACCCCGAAGCACGCCAGCACGATGTGCCATCCCAAGGACAGAGCCATCTGCTGACGGGCCGGGAGAAGCCCCGCGGGCTCCGCGGTCCCGGCGAGCTGCATTGCGTCGACGACGAGATCGGGAGTCAGCACGGCACTAACGCTACGCAATAGGTACGAGCCACCCACGGGCTTGTGAAAAGTTTCACTAACGGGTGCGAGGAGTTACCTTCGATGAGGCTCGTAGCGCCGGTGTCGCCGGTGTCGCCCGGAATCGTGCTGCATCCGGTAATGGAGATTCCGGAGCCCGTTGCGACGGCAGCGGCCCGGAACTGAGCGAGCGTGGGTCCGTTCACGGATGGTCCGTATCGGCGATGCGGGACTGCGGATTCGCCGCCTACCTCAGGCGGCAAAGAGCAGGTAAAGGCCACCTGAGGTGAAGGCGACCATGGCCATGAGTAGAGGCAGTTGCCCGAGGATCTGGTGACGAGGGGGCAGCAGTGCGACGGATCGGTCGTGAGACGCGATGGCTGCTACCACGTGGCCGACCACGACCGCTCCCACCTTGATGTTGGCGAGCAGGGTCGGGTGGTAGCTCAGCCAGTAGTTCACTTGCCAATCGCCGGTGCCGAGGTAGTCGGCACCGGTGGTGAGCGGGTCGCTCGCCTTGATCAGGGTGTCCTGGCCGACCTCGAACCAGTAGGACGCGTAGTGGGCCACGATGTACCCGAGGATGATCGGCACGATCGAGTGAGCGAGCATGGCCGGCAGGTCCCGACGACGCAGGTCGGGACCGGTCATGGTCGCCGCGGCGGCACCGGCGAACACGAGGGCTGGTGCGGCGCTGAAGACGAGCAGAGCGAGGGAGTCAGCGATGGTCGAGCCGTTCTCGAGGCCCGCGACGAGCTCGTTGGTCTGAGAAAAGCGCACCCAGAACGGGGAGTCCTTGAAGGAGTCGAACGCGGTGCTGCCGAACAGCACCGAGACGACCGCAAGCAGACCGGCCGTCGGGACCACGGTGCTGAGGTTCGCCAGCGGGGACCGCACCACGATCCTGCCCTCGTGGGTCCCCCAGACTGAGAGCTTGCCGATCAGGGTGGAGTAGACCTCGAACGGGTCGGCCTTCTCGTAGAACCCGTTGCCAAAGATCGCGCCGCCGAGCAGCATCACAGCGACGTACACCGCGCACCACAGCCGCACGGGGCCGAGCTCGGTGGAGTAGGGATAGACCAGCTCGAGCCACACGAAGGCGAACAGCCCCAGGGAAGCTGGCCAGTGGCCGAGTCGCGCCGGGTAGGCCAGCAGTCCCACGTCGGGGTCGGACCCAGAGATCTTCGAGAAGGCGAGGTTGATTGTGCGAACCGGGCTGATCGCCTTCCACACCGGGCCGAGCAGGGCGGAGGCGAAGACCAGGCCGATCCACCACCAGACGTAGAAGATGCCGAAGAACGGGTTGGTCAGCAGGTCCTCACCGAGCACCGCGGCAGCCGCGGAGTACAGAAAGACCACCATCCCTAGGACACGCGCCGCGACGGCGAAGCCGCGTGAGGTCAGGACACCATCCATCCAGTGAGGCACCCGACGGCCGGCCACCGGTCCGTCCGGATTCCCGTCGTACCGCGGTGTCCGCCACGCCAGCGCGAGCACCGAGAACGAGATGATCAGCGCCGCGACGGCACCGGTGATGGCGAGCTGGGGCGAGATGGGAAGGTCCTTGGCGCCGCCGATGCCGTGCATCGGCAGGGGAAGGGGGATCACGTGGCGTCCGATCGGTCGAGGGGCATAGCAGGAGGGGAACCGGCATGTGTGGGTGGGAGGCGGCGGCGGCGGCGGCGGCGGCGGCATGCTCGCCGGTCCTGGGCGAAGGTGACCAGCAGTGCCATCGAGATAATGATCCACGTCAACCGCAACGGTGCGGCGCCGAGTCGGACTGCCCACGTCTGCGACGTGTTGAGAGGCACGTCGAGGACGACCGATCCCGCTACACGCACCGGAAGCCGCTCGAGGACCGACCCGTCAGGTGCGATCGCCCCTGAGATGCCGTTGACCGAGGACACCACGACACTGCGGCCGAGCTCGAGGGCCCGCGCCCTGGACACCTGCCACTGCTGCTCGAGCTGGGCGGTGCCGAGGAACATCGCGTTGCTGGTCTGGACGCTGACCAGGTCCCCGCCCCGGGCCACCTGTCGACGCAGCACGTCGTCGTAGGCGACGTCGAAGCACAGGGCGGTCGCGACACTGAAGGAGCCGACCCCGATCTGCTCGGGATCCCCGCCGGGCAGCATGTCCCGGGGGATGGCGGCCACCCTCGAGGACAACCGCTCGGCCAGCGGCCTCAGGGGGACGTACTCCCCGAAGGGCACCAGCCGCTGCTTCGTGTAGCGCGCCCGCACTCCCCCGTCGTCCCAGAGCAGCGACTGGTTGAGGGCGTAGCGCGCGTCGGGTGCATCTACGACGGCTCCCAGGAGCAGCGGCACCCCGGCTGCCTCCACAGCCGCTCGCGCCGCCTGGCCGGCGACCACGTCGGTCGTCGGGTCGACAGCCATGGCATTCTCGGGCCACACCACCAGGTCGGGCGCAGGACGCCCGGTGTCCGAGGCCGCGAGCTGCCTCGTCTGCCCGACCAGCACCTCGGTGAGGGCCCGGTGATTCGCCACGACTTCCCGGCCGGAACCCGGCAGCTCCCCCTGCACGATGGCGATCCTGGCCACCGGCCCGGTCGCCTGGTTCGGCGTCACCAGGACCCCACCTGCCATGGCCGGGACCGCCACCAGCGCCACCACTGCTGCTGCGGGGACCAGCCCGCGCAGGCTGCGCCGCGTCGCGTGCTCCACCACCGAAGCGATGAGGCACCCGAGCAGCGCGACCACAGTTCCTGTGGCGGCGACCCCGATGACCGCCACCCAGGCGGACCAGGGCGCATCGACGGCGGAGTACCCGAGCCTTCCCCACGGGACCCCGCCCCAGGGAACTGCCGCCCGTGCCGACTCGGCCGCCGTGAAGACGCCGGCGGCCCACAGCTGCCACCCGTGGAGTCGACGCACGCGCACCATCGCCACACCGGCCAAGGCGCCCCACACGCTCTGCGCAGCGACCATCGCGGCCCAGGCAAAGGGGGAGATGGCCTCGGCCAACCACCACAGCGTCATCCCGAGGAAGACCGCGGCGTGGGCGGCACCGAGGAGTGCCGCTCTGGCGGCTGAGGCCTCACGCAGCGCCAGGACCAGCATCGCCAGGCCCACCGGTGCCAGCCACGGCAGATCGAAGGGCGGAAAGCCGAGCGCCGTCGTGGCTCCGCCGGCAGCGGCGGTCAGGATGATGGGGCGTTCACCAGCCACTCGGGCACCACTTTCGTCATGGCCTACTATCGCCGATAGTATGAACCACGTGAGGTCGTCCCCCGTCACCGCCGAGTCGGACCAGGGCCCCCGTGCGGCGACGCCACCGGATCGCGGGACCCCGGAGCCCGCTCGGGTCTCGATGGGCTGGGGCCGCTGGGCCTGGCGGCGACTGACTTCCATGCGCACCGCCGTCGTCCTGCTGATCCTCCTGGCGGTCGCGGCGGTGCCGGGTTCGCTGCTCCCGCAGCGTGGCGTGGCGAGCGACCCCGCGGCTGTCGCGCTGTTCTACCGCGACAACCCCAACCTCGCTCCGTGGTTGGACCGGCTGTACCTCTTCGACGTGTACGCGGCCCCGTGGTTCGCCGCCGTGTACCTGCTGCTGCTGGTCTCCATGACCGGGTGCGTCCTTCCTCGATGTGCCTGCCTGTGGCGCGAGGTCACGGCGCAGCCGCCCGCGGCCCCCCGCAGGCTGGAGCGCGAGGACGCTCACGCTCGCCTCACGGTCGAGGAGGCCTCGGCCTCCCTGACGGCTGCCGCCGCGCACCTGCGGTCTCGGCGCTTCCGGGTGGTGGAGACCGACGGCGAGGTCCGCGCCGAGAAGGGCCACGTCCGGGAGCTCGGGAACCTCGCCTTCCACCTGTCGCTCCTGGTCCTCCTCGTCGGGGTGGCCGGCGGTCGATTGTTCGGCTACGAAGGGCGCGTGGCTGTCGTCGAGGGCTCGACGTTCACCAACATCGCGTCCTCCTACGACGCCCTGACCCGCGCCCCCCTGGCCGATCCCGCGGACCTGGAACCTCTCGAGTTCACCCTGCGCAGCTTCGATGCACAGTTCGAGACCAGCGGACCACGGCTGGGAGAGCCCCGTTCGTTCACGGCGATCCTGGACTGGGTGACGTCCGACGGCGCGGGAACCACCGAGGTGCGACCGAACCAGCCCTTCGACGCCAACGGGACCAAGTTCTTCCTCACCGGTCACGGGTACGCCCCGCAGATCACGGTCCGCGACGGCCGCGGTGACGTGGCCGCATCCGGTCCTGTCATCTTCCTTCCGCAGGATCAGGCGTTCACCTCCGACGGGGTCGTGAAGGTACCCGACGCTCGACCGACCCCCGTGGCACTGGAGGGTCTCTTCCTGCCGACCGCGGCCCGAGGGGCGGACGGGATCGACGTGTCGGCATACCCCGGCCTGGTGAATCCGGCGCTCCTGCTCACCGCCTACTCCGGTGACCTCGGACTGGATGACGGCGGGGCTCAGTCGGTCTACACGCTCGACCTGGACGGGCTGGTCGAGGTCACGGGGGACGACGGGGACCGATGGCGGGCCACGATCGCCCCTGGCGAGACCGTCCGACTGCCCGACGGCCTGGGGACGGTCACCTTCGACGGCGTGACCCGCTTCGCCAACTTCCAGGTGGCCCGAGACCCGGGCAAGGAGATCTCGCTCGTGGCGGCGCTGCTCCTGCTCATGGGCCTGAGCGTCTCGCTCGGCGTGCCGCGGCGGCGCGTCTGGGTCCGCCGCGTCGACGACGCCACGGTCGAGGTCGGGTGGCGCCACCTCGGGCGTCGTCGCTGCGCCGACAGCGACTCGGCGGCCCTGACCGCCGCGCTCGAGCACGATCCCGACAACCACCCGGAGAGCGCGACGTGATGCAAGCAGACGAGATGGCACTCTGGTCGGACCGACTGGTCCTCGCCTCGCTGGCTGCCCTGTCCGCCTGTCTGGTGACCTATGCCGTGGCCGCGGCCCTCGCCGCACGGTCCGCTGGCCGTGCACCGGCGCCCATACTCGTGGGCGGTCCCGAGGCCCTCACCGCGAGCCCCGCGCCCGTCACGTCGGGCGACAGGGCAAATGCCCTGCGCCCCGCGGGCACGTGGCTCATGGCTTCGGGTGCTGTGCTCCTCGTGGCAGCCGTGGTCGCACGGGGTCTCGCGGCCAGCAGGGTCCCCTGGGGCAACATGTACGAGTTCGGCCTCACCGCCTCCGCGGCGGTCGCCGTCACCTTCCTCGTGGTCCGTCGCGGTCGCCGGGTCGATGTCGTGGCCCCCTGGGTCGCGGCATTGGTGCTCGTCCTGCTCGGCGTCTCGGTCACCTCCCTCTACACCCCGGTCGACGACCTGGTGCCTGTGCTCGACTCCACCTGGCTCGTGGTCCACGTCGCCGCAGCAATCGTGGCGGGTGCGCTCTTCACCGTGGGGGCGTTGGCGACGCTGGCCCAGATGGTGCTCTCACGCGGTGGTCGCGAGGGGCGCGGGAGCTCCGAGCTCGGCGACCTCGCGCACACCGTCCACCTGGTCGCCTTCCCCATCTGGACCTTTGCCGTGATCGCCGGGGCCGTGTGGGCCGAGAACGCCTGGGGTCGCTACTGGGGGTGGGACCCGAAGGAGACCTGGGCTTTCATCACGTGGGTGCTGTACGCCGCTCATCTGCACGCCCTGGCCACCGGCGGGTGGCGACGTCGGGCCGGGTGGCTCGCCGTGGCCGGGTTCGCGGCCTTCCTCTTCAACTTCTTCGGAGTGAACATCTGGATCCCAGGCCTGCACTCCTACGCGGGGGTGTGACGTCGCATGGGCCAAGACCTCGTCTCGACCCTCGTCATCGGTGCCTTCACGCTGGGGTCGACGCTCGCCATCCTCTACCTCATCGCACGGGGCCGGTTATGACGCGGCGACTCCTCCTCATAGCCACCCTGATCCTCCTGTCCTGGCCGACTCCGCCCGCATCGGCGCACACCGACCTGGTGTCGATCACCCCTGCTGAGGGCAGCCGGGTCCTAGGCGGCTGGCCACCGGAGGTCGTGCTGGCCTTCACCGAGGCCATCGACCCGACGCTCAGCGCCGTCTCGGTCTCGGTCGACGGCCAGGACGGCACCCGGGTCCCTCTCGGGCTTGGCCTCCGCAGCACCGAGGTCGTAGGGGACCTGCGTGCCCTCAAGCCTGTCGATCCCACGACGGACCACCGAGTCCGGATCAGCTACCGCGTGACGTCGGCTGACGGACACCCCGTCGCCGGGACCTCGACCTTCACCATCGCGCCCGACGCAGGCTCGCCTCCGACACCGGGTGCCGCTGAGACAACCACCCCCGAAGCCGCTCCGGTGACTCCGACGCCCCCCTCCCGGACAGCCCCCGCCTCCGATGGGGCGTCCGCAACCGGCCTGGGCACCGGCGCCTGGGTCGCCGCCGGCCTGGTCGCACTGGTCCTGCTCTCCGCCGTCGTCTCCTCGCGCACCGGGCGATCCGAGAGCCGAGCCACCGACGGGAAGGCCGAGCAGTGACCCGGGCCGGGACGCGGTTGCTCGCGTTCGCGGGATGGTGGGTCGCGGTCACCCTGCTGGTGGCGTGGGCGACCGGCGCGCTCGCCCCACTCGGCATCGCAGGGCTGCCCGAGCCAGGGCCGGTCACGAGGATCGGACTACCTGTCGTGCAGGCCCTTCGTGACATGGCTGCGCTGCTCACCGTCGGCCTCCTGGTCGTCGCGGCCACGTGCCTGGCACCCGAGCCAGGCTCGTCGGAGCGCAGCGTGACCGGCGTGCGTCGCCGGGCGGTGCAGCTGGCTCAAGGATCGGCCGCCGCCTGGCTGTCGGGCAACCTCGTGCTGATCGGCCTTGTCTACTCCGACGCCTCAGGGAGCCGGCTCGACGCACCCGGGTTCTGGGAGCAAGCGGCGTTCTTCGCCACCAGCTACGAGCTCGGTCAATACCTCTTGTGGGGGGCCGTGCTTGCCGCCGCCGTGGCCGCCACCTGTGCGCTGGCCTCGAGTGTCGCCTTCCTCGGCGTGGCCGCACTGCTGTCGCTCGCCGGGCTCTGGCCGATGGCGCTCACCGGGCATGCGGCGGGAACGCTGCAGCACATCGACGCAGTCAACCTGCAGATGTTCCACCTCGTCGGCATCGGCGTCTGGGCCGGCGGACTGCTGGCGCTGGTCCTGCTTCGCCCCTACCTGGGCACCGGCGCCGGGGCGCCGATCCGTCACTTCTCCACCCTCGCCACGTGGGGGCTGCTTCTCGTCACGGTCTCCGGTGTCCTCGGCGCAGCGCTACGGCTGCCCTCGCCCGGCGCGATCGTGTCGACGTACGGCGCGCTGCTCGGGCTCAAGCTCGCGGCTGTGGTCGTGCTCGCCGGTCTCGGGCACCGCCAACGACACCGGCTGGCCAGCGAGGCCGATCTGGGCGGGCGCACCCGGTTCTGGAGGGTCCTCGCGCTGGAGGCCGCGATCCTCGTGGGTGCTGCCGGCACGGGCGTGGCGCTGACGCGGACCGCTCCTCCGGCCCCCTCCGGGTCGCCCCGTCCGTTGACCGCCGCCGAGGCGATGCTCGGCTCGTCGCTGCCACCGCCCCTCGACGCCGGGGCGTGGTGGTCCGGCTGGAGCATCGACAGCCTCTTCCTGCCGTTCGGACTCGCGGCCGCCGTCTGGTACGTCCTGGCTGTCCGGAGGCTCGCGACCCGCGGAGTGCGTTGGCCCTGGTGGCGCACGGCGCTGTGGCTGACTGGCTGCGTGCTCTTCCTGTGGGCGACCAACGGGCCTCCCGGGACCTACGGACGGGTCTTGTTCAGCATGCACATGATCCAGCACATGACGATCGCGACCGCTGTGCCTGTCTTCCTAGTGCTCGGGGCACCGGTCACCCTCGCGCTGAGGACCCTGCGCCGGCGCGACGACGGCTCGCGCGGACTTCGGGAGTGGCTGTTGCAGACGGTGCACTCGCTCCCGGCGCAGCTGCTGGGGCACCCGATCGTGGCCTCGGCACTCTTCGTGGTCAGCATGGTCGCGTTCTACTACTCCTCCCTCTTCGAGCTCTCCTTGGAGACCCACACCGGCCACGTGTTGATGACGCTCCACTTCCTGCTCTCGGGGTACCTCTTCGCCGAGTGCCTGGTCGGGATCGATCCCGGGCTCCGCCGCCCGACCTACCCCATCAGGACCCTGTTGGTGATGGTCACCTTCGGCTTCCACGCACTCTTCTCGGTCAGCCTCATGGCCAGCACCCGGGTTCTGGCCGAGGAGTGGTACGCCGCCCTAGGGCGCACCTGGGGCGACTCCCTGGCCGATGACCAGTACCTCGGAGCATCGCTGGGATGGCTGCTCGGGGAATATCCCCTCGCCGTCATCGCCGTCGCCCTTCTGGTCTCCTGGGTCTCCGCGGACCGGCGCGAGAGACGACGCTTCGACCGCAGCGAGGCGCGTGAGGGCGACCGTCAGCTACACGCTTACAACGCCTACCTGGCAGGTCTGTCCGCCAGGACGGATACGATGCAGCCATCCCAGAGCACGGCGGTCCTTGGAACTGCCGAGGAGGCCGATCGATCATGAGACAGCTGGGTCAGCTCGAGGCCGCGGTCATGGACCGGTTGTGGACGTGGGGCCGGCCAGTCTCGGTGCGGGAGGTGCTCGAGGACCTCGTGAGGGAGCGGCCACTCGCCTACACGACCGTCATGACGGTGATGGACAAGCTGCACTCAAAGAAACTCGTCCGACGCGAGAAGCACGGCAAGGCCTACTTGTACGCCGCCATCTCCAGTCGCGAGGAGCACACGGCGATGCTGCTCGACGAGGTCCTCGCTGCGAGTGAGGACCGGTCCGCGGCCCTGCTCCAGCTGCTGGACCGGATGGACCGCTCGGAGGTGGACGAGCTTCGTGCCGCCCTGCTGGACGACGGTACCGACCGGTGACCGCGGCCGTGCTGCTGCTCACCTGGGCGGTCATCGCCGCCACCTGGGGCGGTCGTCTGATCGATCGCGGGTCCTGGCAGTACCTCTCCCCGCGCAACGGCGTCCTTGCCTGGCAGGCCGTCTCCTTCTCGGTCGTGCTCGCCGCCGCCCTGGCGGGAGTCGTCCTCGCTCTGCCCTGGCTACCGCTCGAGGCCTATCTCGCGGACAAGCTCGGTTCCCACTCACCCGTGGTCATCGCGCACTACGAGACCCCGCTCGGGGCATGGCCCGGGATCGTGGGACTGACCGCGGTCGGGATGTTCCTGGGGGCGCTCGGCTTCTCAGTGGTACGCCTGAGCCTGCGTGACAGCGCCCGTCGCCGCCGCCAGCGAGCGCACCTCCAGCTCGTCGGCCATACCCACCCGGACGGGTTCACGATCATCGACACCGACGTACCCCTTGCCTACTGCCTTCCCGGCCGGGCTGGTGCCGTGGTGCTCTCGAGCGCCGCTGTCGACCTCCTGACCGATGCCGAGCGCAGACTGGTGGTCGGACACGAGCATCGACACCTCTCGGCACGCCACCACCTGCCGATCGTCCTGGCCGAGGCGCTGCTGCGCACCTTCCCGGCGGTGCCCCTGTTCCGGCTCGCGGCCGTGCGCGTGCGGGTCCTCGTGGAGATGTCGGCGGACGACAGCGCCAGCACGGCTGCCGAGCGGCGGGACCTGGCCCGCGCCCTGGTCACCATGGGCGCTGGCGCGCGTCCGGAGGTAGCCCTCGGTGCGAGCGACACCGCATCGGTGCAGCGGGTCAGGCGGCTCGCAGCCACCCCGGCACGCAGGTCGTGGACCGGCGTCCTCGTCGCTCCGGCCATCGGCGTGGTGCTCGCCATGCCCATCGCGCTCGCGGCTGCCCCCGGCATCGAGGCCGCGACCCGCGACTGCTGCCGGCTGGACGCCGCAGCGGTCGCCCGTCCCTGACCTGCCCGGACCTCAGCTTCCTCCCACCTCGGCCGGGGACGGCCAGACCGACCGTCGGCACCCCTGCAGCCCGTAGGTCTGTTGCTGCATCACCGGTGCCGGCGATCCCGGCCCCGGACACCGCTGGTGTGGCCGCCCCAGCGCGTGCCCCACCTCGTGATTGACCACGTAGGTGCGATAGCTCGACACTGCGTCGGCGTACCAGGGAACCGCCGAGGCCCAGCGCACCGCATTCAGCACGACCAGCGGGCCGTTGCGACAGGACACGCGCCCCGCTGTGTCGAGCGGAGCGCACAGGGCATCGGTCGTGGCAGGTGTGGCCAGCAGGATGCGTAGACCGGGCCTTGCTTCGACCCGGCGCAGGGTGACTCCCAACCTGCCTCCCCAGCTCCGGGGATCCCTCAACGTGGCCTCGACCTCGCGCGCGACCTCGGCCGGGGTGAAGGGCAGTGGCCGCTCGACCTCGACCGTGTAGGCCACGTCGGCAGAGCCCGGCAGGAGGTCCGGGGCTGCGGCGACCTCGAACTCACCGGAGCCGGCTTCAGGCACCGCTCGCGGCTCCTTCCGCTTCACCACGGCGCCGGGGTGCACGGGCTGGGCCCCCACCAGCCCAGGACCGACCTGCGCGTCGGGTCGACGAGGCTGGTCGACGTCCACGGGTAGCGCACCGCGATCGCTCACGCCGGAGAACAGCGGAGCACCAGCCAGGACACCCCCCGTCGCGAGGACCATGAGCAACAGGCCGGCGCGGGCACTCCGGTACGAACGCGCCGCCCGTCCCGCTCTGTGCCGCGGTCCGTCGGGGTGGGCCCTCAACGATCTCGACCTCACGACCTACCTCGAGGCACCGAGGGCGTCGAGGACCAGGCCGCGCAACGTCGCGGCGTCCACCGGGCCGACGACCCGCGCGGCGACCCGGCCCTGCTCATCGAGCACCACGGTGCTGGGGACCGCCGCCGCGGTCAACGCCCCGTCGAAAGCCAAGATCGCAGTACCGGCGTCGTCCGGATGCACGCTGGGATAGGGGATCTCGAAGGCTCGCTCGAATGCTTGCGCCGACGCCGGGTTGTCACGGACGTTGATCCCCAGGAAGTTCACCCGATCTCCTAGCCGGCGCGCCACCCGGACGAGGTCAGGGGCCTCGGTACGACAGGGTCCGCACCACGATCCCCACACGTTGACGACGCTCACCGTCCCGATCAGGTCGGACTGGTCGAACCGGCGACCGTCGAGCAGCTCCACAGAAAAGTCCCCGAGAACGCGACGTTCCTCCGGTAGGAACTGCTGCACCAGGTCAGTGGACTGACCGCGCCCCCCACCGTCCTCTGCTTGCCGCAACGCCAGGGCCAGCGCCACGGCGCTGACGAGCACGCCAAGGACGGCGAGGAGCACCACGGCTCGACCCCAGCGGTTCACAGCGGCGCCTGCCAGTCGACGATGAGGCCCTGCAGGGAGGCGACCAGCACCGCCCACACCCCTGCGACCTGGAGCACCCCCAGGACCACCATCATGGAGCCGCCTGCCGCGGCGATGCTGCGTGCGTGCCGTCGTACGCCGGTGAAGACCTTCATAGCCGAGCCGACCGTGAAGGCGGCGACCAGGAACGGCAGGCCGAGGCCCAGCGCGTAGGCGAGCGACAGCACCGCGCCTCGCTCGGCTGAAGCAGCCGAGGTCGAGAGCGTGAGGACTGCGGCCAGGGCGGGTCCCATGCACGGGGTCCAGCCCACCGCGAAGACGGCCCCCAGCACGGGAGCGCCTGCCAGGCCCGCGCGGGGCGCGAAGCGCGGGCGGAGGGTGCGGCGCACCCCCGGCACCCTCGCAGCAGCGCCAGCAAAGAGCAGGCCGAGCACGATGGTCACCACGCCCGAGACCCGCCACACCGTCTCCTGGTGCTCCAGGAGCAGGGACCCGAGGGAGCCCAGCGCCACGCCGTAGCTTGTGAACACCAGCGCGAAGCCCGCCACGAAGAATGCCGTGCCCAGCACCAGACGCGCCCTCGGCGGACGCAGGGTCCCGGCCTCGCCGCTCTCCGGACCGAAGCCGGCCATCCCGGCGACGTAGGAGAGGTAGCCCGGCACCAGGGGGAGCGAGCACGGCGTGAAGAAGGAGAGCAGACCGGCCAGCGCGGCCACCGGCAGCGCGAGCACCATGGATCCGTCGAGGATCGCTCCCTGTGCCCCCCCGTTCATTGGGCTTCTCCCTGCATGTCGATCACCCGGTCCAGAAGGACCAGAAGCGGACCAGGACGGCAACCATGACCGCGGCGTACGGCAGGAGGGTCACTAGGCCGTGCCACTCCTGGGCGCGGGCCACCACGGGCGACTCCGCGCCCCAGCGCCCCAGCGCCCCGGAGCGCAGATTGCGCAACGTGACGTACCACGCAATCGGCCACACCACGGCCCAGACGACCATGCAGTACGGGCAGAGCGCGCCGATGCGGTAGAGGCTCTGGAACACCAGCCACCCAACCAGCGCCAGCCCTGTGAGCACCCCGACCTGCAGGCCCTGCCAGAACCAGCGCGCGAGCACGGCACCGCTGAGCAGCGCCATCCCTGTCGTGATCACCACAGGGAAGGCTGCCACGCCGATCACCGGGTTGGGGAAGCCCAGGAGTGCGGCCTGCCACGACTCCATGATCGACCCGCAGCTCAGCACCGGGTTCACGCTGCACGAGGGGATGTACGCCGGGTCGTCGGCCAACCGGAATCGCTCGACGAGCAGCACCGCAGCCGCCACCAGGCCCACCCCGCCACCCGCGGCCAGGCCGAGGCCCAGGCGCTGGTCCCCCGTCACGACGACGCCAGCGCCGCGTCGATCGCGGAGGTGAAGTCCTCGTAGGTCCGCGGCTGCAGCGGCTCGCCGTCGACGTAGAACGTCGGTGTCCCCTGCACCCCGAGCTCCAGGCCGTCGTCGACGTCGCGCTGCACCCGGGCGGCCACCTCATCCGAGGCGTAGTCGGCGTCGTACTGCTGCATGTCGAGGCCGATCTCCTCGGCGAAGCCTCGGAAGAGGTCGTCGTGCGGCACCTGCGCCTCGCCCCACTCGGCCTGGGTCTCGTACATCCACTGGTACATCGCCTCGAGCTCGCCCTGTCGCGCAGCCGACTCCACGGCGCGCGCGGCTCGCTCGGCGTTGAAATGACCCGGCAGCGGGAAATATCGCGCGACGAAGGTGACCTCGCCGGCGTACTCCTGCCGCAGTTGCTCCACGGCCGGGTAGGCGGCGGCGCACGCCTCGCACTCGAAGTCCAAGAACTCCACGACGGCGACTCCGCTGCTGCCCTCCTCCCCGAGGATCCGGCTGTCCTCGCGGACCAGCATCGACTCTTCCGGCGAGCCGGTCGCGACCGGTGCGGGTTGGTCACCTCCGCGGGACTGAACGACCAGCAGCATCGCTACCACCGCGATCGTCACGAGGACGCCGAGCGCGACCGCGGCCTTGTTCTGGTTGGTCATGGGAGTTCCCTTCATGTCTACTATGGACGATAGTAGCCAGTGATCGAACACGGACGAGGGGACGCGTCATGGGAGCCGGGCACGCACACGGACACGCAGGTGCGCGGCACCGCTGGAGGCTCGCGGTCACCTTCGCCATGGTCGCCGCCTTCTTCGTGGTCGAGCTGACCGTCGGAATCCTCACCGGCTCCTTGGCCCTGCTGTCCGACGCCGGTCACATGGCGGCCGACGTGGTCGCCCTAGGCGCGGCCCTGCTGGCCACCGCCATCGCCACCCGTCCAGACCTTTCGGGGCGGCGCACCTACGGCTCGTACCGCGCCGAGGTCCTCGCCTCCGGCTTCACCGTCCTGGTCATGCTCGGGGTCGCCGCCTACATCCTGGTGGAGGCGTGGTCCCGCCGCGGGGAGCCGGTCGAGGTGCAGGCCGGACCCATGCTGGTCGTCGGTGGCCTCGGACTGCTGGTCAACGTTGTCTCCCTCGCGCTTCTCCGGGCCGGCGCTCAGGAGTCGCTCAACGTCAAGGGCGCCTACCTGGAGGTGATGGCCGACGCGCTAGGCAGCGTCGGGGTGCTGGTCGCCGGCGTGCTGGTGCTGACGACCGGGAGCTCCGGCTGGGACGCACTCCTGGCCGTCGCCATTGCCGCCTTCGTCGCTGTGCGCGCGCTCCTGCTCGGGCGCGAGGTCCTGGCCGTGCTAGGACAGCACGCCCCCGCGCAGCTCGACATCGACTCCCTGATCCGCGACCTCGAGTCGCTTCCGGGCGTCCGCGACCTGCACGACCTGCACGTGTGGACACTCACGTCCGGCATGGAGGTCGCCACCGCCCACCTCGTGGTCGAGGCAGGGCCCACGGCCGATGACATCCTCGCGACCGCCCAACGAGTGCTCCAGGAGGACCACGGCATCAGCCACGCCACGCTCCAGGTGGAGGTCGACCCCGACACCGAGTGCCACCGGGCGACGTGGTGACGCGCGTCCACTGACCGGCAGGGCACGCGGCACCCATCTACTAGTACGTGTAGTAGATCGCCTCAGGCGGCCAGACGATCGACCGAATATGGAGTGCGTGGGCCGGACTGGTCCCACGGGTCGTCACCGGCCCCGATCGCGGACGAAGGGACCCCAGTCATGGCCACGAAAGACTCGGCCTCGAGCCCGCCAGACGATGGTGTGGCGAAGACTCCCGGTCGACAGAAGATCACTGCCCTCGTCGTCCTGCTGCTAGCGTCAGCAGGTGGTGGCTACTGGTTCCTGGTTCGTCCCGCACCTGAGCCTGCGGAGCCGGAGCCGGGCGAGGTACTTGCCCTCGAGGCCATCCAGGTCAACCTGGGGGCCGGTCACTACCTCCGCGTCGGCATCGCCCTGCAGATGTCAGCGGAAGTGGTCGAGGAACTAGACGGGAGCAAGGCACTCGATGCCCTGATCAACGTCTACACCGGCGAGAAGGTCGAGGGGCTAGCCGAGCCTTCGCGACGTGAAGAACTCCGCGAGGTCCTGGTCGATCGGGTCGTCGAGCTGTACGAGGACGAGGTGCTTGACGTCTACATCACGGAGTTCGTGACTCAATGACGGACCGCGCCCGGTCGGCTCACAACTCGACCCGACACCGGGTCCCGCGAAGTCGCCCGGGTCGTCGCGCCGGGCAGCCCACGCCGGGTCGCCACGCCCAGCGGGCGCCTAGGCACCCCCAAGACGGCCGCTCCGTCGGCGATGGCCAGGCTGGCCAGCAATCGTCCTTCAGCCGCCGGGGCGGCGATGCGCGCAGCGATCTTTACCGTGGTGCCGCGCCAGACGTCTCTTCGCGGAACGGCGGGGCTGTGGTGAAGCCCTTGCCCGCAGCGCGGGAAAGGCGTCAATCGCCTGGCTCCCACTTCTTGCTCCGATGCGACCTGGCGAGGCGGCCCTCGTCGTGGTTTTCGGGGCCTCAACGCGACACGGTTGGGACTTCTGCACGATCAGGTGACATCTGACGCGAAGACATGCTCGGCCAGGACAGCGCCGACGAGGCGGACGATGGCCTCGCGGGTGGGGAAGATCCCGACGGCGTCGGTGCGGCGACGATCTCGCGGTTGAGTCGCTCGGCGGGGTTGTTGGACCAGATCTGGGTCCACACGTCCTTAGGGAAGTCGGTGAAGGCCAGGATGTCAGCCCGGGCGCCGTCGAGGTGGTCGTGGACCGCTGGGAGCTTTTCGGCGACGTAGTCCAGCAACCGGTCGAACTGGGCGTGCACGGCAGTGGCGTCAGGCTGGTCGTAGACGCTGTGCAGCATCGCCTTGACCGCTGGCCACATCGACTTCGGCGTCACCGACAGCAGGTCGCTGCGTAGTGGGTGCGGCACCGTTGCCAGGCCGCGCCGGGCAGGTTGGCTCCGACCGCGTCGACCAGGCCGGGGTGGGCGTCACTGGTCACGAGCCGGACCCCGGTCAGGCCGCGTACTGTGAGGTCGGCGAAGAATTCGTTCCACGCCGCACCCGTTTCGGATGTGGCTACGCGCATGCCGACGACCTCGCGGTGGCCGTCGCCGTTGACACCGGTCGCCAGCAGCACCACGGCGTTGATGAGCCGTCCGCCCTCGCGGACCTTCATCGTCAGAGCGTCGGCTGCGACGAAGGTGAACGGGCCAGCGGCATCCAGGGGGCGGTGACGGAACTGCTCGACGTGCTCGTCGAGCTCAGCGGCCATCCGCGAGACCTGCGACTTCGACAGCGAGTCGATGCCGAGGGTCTTGACCAGCTTGTCCATCCGCCGGGTGGAAACGCCGGCGAGATAGCAGTCCGCGACCGCGGTGATCAACGCGGTCTCTGCCCTCTTGCGGCGCTCGAGCAGCCACTCGGGGAAGTAGGTGCCCTTGCGGAGCTTGGGGATCGCCACATCGATGGTGCCGACCCGGGTGTCGAGGTCGCGATGGCGGTAGCCGTTGCGCTGCGCCATCCGGCCCGGGGAGGGGCGGCCGTACTCGGCGCCGAGGACCGCGTCGGCATCAGCGGACAGCAGGGCGTTGATCATCGTCTGCAGCAGCGATCGCATCAGATCCGGGGACGCTTCGGCGAGGGCTTCGCCGAGCAGGCGCGCAGGGTCGACAATGTGGGCAGCGGTCATCGTGATGACTCCGTTCGAGTGAGCTGTAGGAGGTGAACTCGAAAGGATCACGCGGTGGCCGCGCCCACGTCTGCCGTACACGCCGGCGACGATCTCGGCGACCGCGTTACACCACTATCGGCGACTCAACTGAGCCTGCGCCGGCTAGGCGGTCGGGGGCCGCCTGCTTCACCGCCTATAAGCCGTGAAAGCTCAGGCGATCCGTGCACCAGACCCGCCCGACCCGTTACCGACTCCCGGTCTTCGCGGCAGTCAGGAGGCGGTCCGGCGCGGAAACGCACCGTAATCATTCCGGCGGTCGGTGCCACCGCCTCGGCCGGGCATCGTCTCTGTCGACGGTTCGGACCCGCCGACTGCGCAGGAGCATCCTGATGAGGCGTGACTCCGTCCGCGAGCCGCGGATCCAGGAAGGATGCCGCTCAGTCGTACGAGGCCCGGCTTGGCGAGGGACAGGGCTCCCAATGAACCCCGCTGACCTGCGGAGCAGCCGCGTCCCAGGCCAAACGGTGAAGGCTCCTCGAAGACGGCTCAACAACAAAGGCCGCATGGCAGCCCGGCGGGGCGGTCCACGGAAGCGCGAGGCGCCAAGTGAGATCACGCGAGAACTCGAAGGCCACGTCGGCGCTGAGCCTGTTCAGTAGCCGCGCCGCTTCAACTTGTTTCTGGTTGCAGCTGGGAGTGGGGCCGGTGAGCCGCGCAACCAATGGTGCGCTGAGCAGATGCACCCGCGCAGTTGCGGTGTCCCAGGGAACCGCGAGCTCGACTCGCTAGGTCTGGGGGTTCTCGGGGTAGTAGGGCTGGCCTGCGTAGTGAACGGCAGCGCAGGCGACAGAGTCTGCGAACCCGGTCTCTTCTGCCACCGGGGAATCTCCTGCTGGGCAACGGAGTGAACATGCCGTCGTCGTCGAGGACGAAAACCAGCCCGGACACCAGTTCGACGGTGCGTCGCAGCCGTTCCGCTGCCTCCGAGCACGTGATCGGTACGCCGTGGCGTGCAACATTCCGGGCGGCCTCCGCCGTTCGTCGACGTCGGTGCGAGGGGTGCTCATTCCTGGCCTCCCCACAGTAGGTCGAGGTCGGGTTCGTGGATGACGTCAAGGCGCTTGTCGGCGGCGTAGGCCGCGGGCTCGGGCACGACCAGGCGTCGCAGCTGTCGCTCGGTGGCGCTGTGTTGCACCGGGGTGTCGTCGTCGTGGTTCATCGGGGTCCTCCTCAGCGGCCCGGGGTCGGGCGGTCGGTGACGGGCTGCGTGCCCGGGATGTCGCGCTGCTGGCCGGGTGGCTTGGGGACGAAGGACTCGTCTAGGTCGGCGGCGATGTCGCGCATCTGGGTCTGGTATCGCTCCCACTCGCGGGGGTGGATGCCGTTCTGCAAGGCCGAGGCGACGATGGCGGCCATGGAGCAGGGCCGGTCGGCGGGCACCTGGTCGAGCGCGCACCAGGCCTTGGCGCCGTCGCCGTGCAGCCAGCTGGCGAAGCCGAGCATGGAGGCCGGCGCCGCGCGGACCTCGTCCGGGCCGCGGCGGGTGAGGTCGGTCCAGATGGCCATGTGGAAGGTGGAGTTCTCCCGACTCATGTCCTCCCAGAGCGCGTCCCGGGTGCTGATCGTCTCCAGCGCCACCAGCATCCGCGCGCCGTCGACGTCGGAGAGCCGGTTGCCGTCGGCGTGGAACTGCTCGAGGCGGTCCAGTGCCCAGTCCCGCTCGAGGGCGGGAGGGCTGTCCGCGGCCGCGGCCCGGGCCGCGGGGAGGAGCTGGGCGATGGGCTCGCGGTCGCCGACCATCGAGGCGGCCAGGGACTCGCGGCTGGCGGCCGGCTGGGCGGCGCCGGTGAGCACGGTCGCGGCCGCGATCCGCTCAGCGGTCGAGGGGGTCTGCAGCCCGGTCTGGCCGGTGTTGAACTCGCGCCAGCGCTCGCCGTCGGACCACAGCCTGATGTGGGTGGTGATGCCGACGTCCTGGAGACGGTTGGACAGGTGCTGGCTGGCCAGCTCGGCGCTGCGGCGGTCCTCGGTGATGCAGATGATGGCGAGGCGGGCACCGGGCCGGGCGTGGCGGCCGTACGGGCCGCTGAGTGCGTCCCAGACCTCCTCGCGATCGGCGGCGGTCCGGGGCAGGTCGACGCGGGTGATCGGCAGTCCGGGCCGGAAGGGCACCAGGACGATCGACTCCTCGGGCTTGAAGCCGAGGACGTGCGGCACCGCGGCGAGCAGCTCGTCCGGGGACTGAACGACGAGATCCATTGGAGCGAACCTCCTCAGCTGGCCTGGGCCGCGTGCGGGGCGCGGTCGATGCGCGCGGACACGTACTTGAGCGAGATGCCGACCTCGCCGAAGCGGTTGTCGACGACCACGACGTCCTTGGTGCGCTTCTCGCCGGTCTCCTTGTCCGGCCAGCTCTCGGTGCGCTCGAGGCCGTGGACGAAGATCGGGTCACCGGATCCGCAGCTGTCGTGTACGTGGGTGGCTGCCGAGCCGAAGATCTTGACGTTGTGGGCGGTGGGCTCGTCGCTGACCCACTCCCCCTGGTCGTTCTGGATCCGGCGGTTGACCAGGACGCGGCAGGTGACGAACGGCTTGTTGTTCTCCCGGGTGTGGTGCAGCTCCGGTGCCTCGGCCAGGTTGCCGGCGAAGGTGACGGTGGTGGACATGGCTTCCTCCTAGGTGACTGCGAGACGTTGATCGGTCCCGCAGTCACCTAGGTGTCATCCAGGCCCGGCAGCGATCACACCGGCCGAAGTCGTTTCCACCGCTCGAGCTCGGCGGGCGGCCAGCGGGAGATCACCCAGGGGACGCAGAAGCGCCCCGACCGGCTCTCGGGTACCGGATCGGGGCGCTGGGAAGCACGCTAGGACGAGGTGCCGACCCAACTGCCGGCGTCGTCCTCGCCGGCTACCGGGCAGGCCGGCGCCGCGGCGGTCGGTTGCTGAGCTTCTGCGGTGGCGGCGGCAGGTCGCGGCCCAGCCGCCGGCGGGCCTCCTCGGCCGCGGCGATCACTGCCTCCTGGGCGAACGCCGAGCGGGCGAGCATCCGGCCGAGCTCCTGACGGTCGGCCACGAGCGCGTCTTCGACCGCCTCGATGGTCGAGGCGGGCAGGTCGTGCTTCTTGTTGAAGCTCTTGCGGGTCACGCTGACCAGGGCGGGATGCTTCTCACCCGCGGCCGCGAGTTCGGACCGCTGCTGAGGTGAGCGCCGGGCGTGGAGTTCGAGCGCCTGGGCGAGCCAGCCGACGAACGAGCCGGGTGACTCGGCGTCGGTGTCCAGGTCTGCGAGGTAGGCCGATCGTGCGAGGTCCCACACGCCGGGTTTCCAGTAGATCCCGACCGGGATCGTGGTCTGGCTCGTCACCTGATCACTCCCCTGGTGTCGTCCGCCGGCGTCGAGCTGCTGCGGCTAACACCAACGCCGCTGCATTCCCGGTCGAGGCCCTGCTCAGCCGTTCCCACCCTCGCTCGATTCCTTCCGTTCCAGCCAGCTACGAGGTGCAGCCGCGCCGCGCCGCCGCAGCAGAGTCCGCGCCCGTGAGGCCGGGCTTTCCCCACCCTCGCCGGGCGCCCACCTTTCCACAGGTTCGCCCTGTGGCCCGGTAGGCGTCGGCCCCCGCTGGGAGACTTAGTCCTGTCAGTTCTTTCTATTCTACTCACGGAGGACAGCCGCATGACCCACACCATCCAGACCCCCGCCGACACCGCCGCCGACGAGGCCACCGAGGCCGCCGAGCCCGTCCAGGCTGAGGAGTTCCTGTACCTCGACCCCGCCGAGATCATCATCGGCAGCAACGTCCGGACCGACCTGCGCCCCGACCACAAGGAGTTCCGCAAGTCGATCAAGGAGCGCGGCGTGCTGGAGGCCGTCACGGTCTACTGCAACGAGGCCGGCCAGTACGTCCTGCTGCGCGGCCAGCGCCGCACCGTGACCGCCGCCGAGGTCGGCACCCCCACCGGCCTGATCCCGGCCCGCGTCGTGCCCCAGCCCGCCGACGCCGACCGGATCGGTGACCAGATGGTGGAGAACATTCACCGCGCCGGGATGCGCGAGGCCGAGATCGTCGCTGGCGTGGAGCAGCTGGCCCTGCTCGGCGTGAGCGCCGCGCAGATCGCCAAGCGCACCAGCATCGACCGCCCGACCGTGAACGCCGCCCTGGCGGTCACCAAGGCCGACCAGAGCCGCAACCGGCTCGACTCCGGTGACCTGACGTTGGAGGAGGCCGCGATCTTCGCCGAGTTCGAGCACGACCCCGAGGCCGTGCAGCGCCTGGAGAACGCCAAGCGGTGGCGTCGCTCGCTCGCCCACGAGGCCCAGCGGCTGCGCGACGAGGCCGCCGAGCGCGAGGCCGACGCCGCCGAGGTCGAGCGGCTGCGCGCCGAGGGCCTGCCGGTGCTGAGCGCCGAGGAGGTCGCGGAGGCCGACGAGGTGCTGCGCATCGAGCGGCTGGTCACCGAGGACGGCGAGCCGCTGCCCGAGGAGGAGTGGCCCAACGTTCCCGGCGCTCGCGTCCAGGTCGTCAAGGAGTGGGTCTACCCCGAGGACGAGTACGACGAGGAGAGCGAGGACGGCAGCGACGAGGAGGACGACGATTACGAGCCCGCCGAGCCCTACCAGCAGTACGTGCCGGTGTGGGTCGTCACCGACCTCGCCGCCTCCGGCCTGCGTCGTCGCGGCGGCGGGTCCGGCAGCACCACCGCCGACAGCGGGGACGAGAGCGAGAGCGAGGAGGATGTCGAGGCCCGCCGTGAGGAGCGCCGCCGCGTGATCGCCAACAACAAGGCCTGGGCGAGCGCGGAGACGGTGCGCCGCGAGTGGCTGGCCGGGTTCGTGGCCCGCAAGACCGCCCCGAAGGGAGCCGAGGCCCTGATCTGCGAGGCCGTCGTCACCGGCCACCACTCGCTGAGCAAGGCCATGGACCACCGGCACCCGATGATCTTCACGCTGCTCGGGATCGACGTCCCGACCGGCTACTACGGCGCGGGCCACGACGAGTGCCACAAGATCGCCACCAAGGCGAGCACGCCGAAGGCCGCGACCATGACCACCCTCGCCGCGATCGTCGCCGCGTGGGAGGCCACGACCGGCAAGCACTCGTGGCGCAACCCGACCGCGTGGGATTCCCGCGTGCTCGGCGCGCTCGTGGAGTGGGGCTACCAGCCCAGCGAGGTCGAGCGGATCCTGCTCGGCGAAGAGCCGCAGCCGAGCACCGAGGACGACAGCGACGACGACGCCGACGAGGCCAGCGACAGCGCCACCTGATCGGCTCCCCCTCCCCCACCTGAGGGCGGTTCTTCCTGTGGAGAACCGCCTAAGTGGAATAGAAACCATAGAATGAAGTCAGATCGTTTGATTCCGACACAGGGAGGACCCCGACATGTCACACGAGATCGAGACCCACGGCACGCAGGCAGCAGCCGTCTTCGCCCGCAAGGACGCCTGGCACCGGCTGGGCACCACCGTCCGTGACCGCGCGTTCACCGCCGAGGAGGCCATGAGGCTCGGCCACCTGGGCGGCTGGGACGTCCGCAAGTTGCCGCTCACCACCGCCGAGGTCAGCGAGGGCGGCGTCACCGCCATCGAGGTCCCCGGCTTCGCCACGGTGCGCACCAACCCGTTCACCGGAGCGCCCGAGGCGCTCGGCGTCGTCGGCGGCGGCTACACCCCGCTGCAGAACGAGGACCACGCCGAGTTCCTGAACCTGCTGGCCGACGAGTCGGGCGCGATCTTCGACACCGCCGGGTCGCTGCGCGGCGGGCGGCAGGTGTTCATCACGATGCAGCTGCCGGACTCGCTCACGGTCGGCGGCAGCGACCGCGTCGACCTCAACATCGCCGCGCTCAACAGCCACGACGGCTCAAGCGCGTTCCGCATCCTCGTCACCCCGGTCCGCGTCGTGTGCGCGAACACCCAGAGCGCGGCCCTGCGCAACCACGAGTCGTCGTTCTCGATCCGGCACACCCGCAACGCCAAGGCCGCCGTGCAGGCCGCCCGCGACGCGCTCGGGCTGACGTTCACCTACGTCGACGCGTTCCAGGTCGAGGCCGAGCGGCTGATCCAGCAGACCATGACCGACGCCGCGTTCGATGCCCTGATCGACGCCACGTTCGGCAAGGCCGAGGCCAACGCCACCAAGCGAGTCCGCGAGACCGAGCGCCGCCGCCGCTCCCGGCTGCACTGGCTGTTCGCCGACGCCGACACCCAGGCCGGCATCCGCGACACCGCGTGGGCCGGCTACCAGGCCGTGGCTGAGTACGTCGACCACTACGCCCCGGTCCGCACCAAGGGCGACGAGCACGCCGCCCGCGCCACGCGGGTGCTCACCAGCGACGACCCCGACCGGATCAAGCGCCGCGCCTGGACCGCGCTCGCCCCGGCCTGACCGTCCGCCAGTTCCTGCGGTGGCGGGCTGAGACCCCGAGTCCGGCCCGCCACCGGCTCAACCGAAGGAGGAGCCATGACCGACACGACCACCCACGCCAGCGCCGCCCCGGCGACGCCCGACACCACGCCGGTGGAGTGGCACACCGTGGACGCCGACGACCGCTGGCCGGGTCGCTGGACCGCGCACACCGCCAGCGTCCACGCCCATGGGCGCATCTACCTGATCCGGATCACGCCCGGTGACCACGCGACCTACCTCGCCCCGGGGTTCTACGCCGACATCGGCGGCGGCTACGGGCAGCGCTGGGCGATCAACACCCGCACGCTCGACGAGGCCAAGCGCCGCGCGATCGAGGACGTCCTGCGATGAGCCAGCCGACCGCCACGCCCGCCGACGTCGACGCCAGCGCCGCCAAGGACCGGCACACCCTCAGCGAGACGGCCTGCGACCTGATCGTCATCGAGCACCGGCTGCGCGACGTACGCCGCTGGACCCCCGAGGCCGCCCGCGCCCACCTGGACGCGGCCCTGTCCAGTGTTGCCACGGCACTGGACGCCCTGCACGCCGAGCACACCCACCGCACCACCGAACAGGAGCAGTTATGACCGAGCAGACCCAGCCCGACCCGACCGGCACTGTGATCAGCGCGGACGACCAGCGCGCCATCCGCGTAGCCATGAACGCAGTTCCCTACGCGGCTGACCTTCGCGTGCCGATCCCGCCACGCGGAGACCTCAGCGCCCGCGACGTTGTCGCCTTCCTCGACGGCCTGCGGGAGGTGCTGACCGAGGTCGCCGCACGAGCCGACGATCAGCACCGGCGTCTGCTCACCCTGGAGGCCGACGTGGGGGCGTTCCGCCGCCTCATCGGCACCGCGCCCGCCGAGGTGACCCCATGAGCGCGCACATCGAGTGGCTGGCCGCTCGCGAGACCAGCGTCCAGGTGTTCACCCCCGGCGAGGACTGGGTGGGTGCCGGTGAGCATCGTCAGCCGGTCCTCACCCTCGCCGGTGACGACGTGGTGGCGATCCAGGGCACGCCCGCCGAGTTGCGGGCGCTGGCCGCCCGGATCACCGCCGTGGCGACCGCCGCATCCGGGCGGCTCGACCTCGCCGCCCGGGAGGACCAGCCCGCATGAGCGACGACGCCACCCTGCGCGCTCTGGAGGCACGCGCCACGCCCGGCGCCTGGACTCCGGATGGTGACAAGATCCGCGCCACCGCCGCCGACGCCCTGCTGCCCGACAACATCCTCGTGGCCTACTACACCGGGCACGACCACCGGCTTGGCCTCAAGACCACCGGCCATGCCGCCGATGTCGAGTTCATCGCCGCCGCCCGTGACGCGCTCCCCGACCGTCTCGACCGACTCGACCGCATCCGCGATCTTCACGCCACGTGGGGCGAGCAGTCGCCCGAGGACGCTGACGGCTACCTCGACCTGTGGGAGACGCTCGGGGGCCTCCTCGACGGCGAGCCCGCCTGACCCTCAGGCCGCAGGCCGCCCGTAGCGCTGTCCGCTGCGGGCGGCCTTCTGCGTCCGCCCAACCTCACCAGAGCGTCAGTTGCTCGCCCAGCAGCTCCTGGAGCCGCGCGAGGTCGTCGGCCACCAGCTGCGGGTCCTCGCGCGCCAGGTCGCGCAGTTCCCGCGCCCGCCGTCGCGGCCCGCGCGGATCGGCCAGCGGGCAGTACGGCAGCCGCCGCTGCACCGACCACTCCCGGCGGTTCTGCGCCGCGCTCGATACCACGACGTGATCCGGTGCGATCCGCTGGCACAGCGGGTTGTGACACCGATGCCCGAGCAGCCGCGCCTCCGCGAGCGCGTCCACCCCGTTCATCACCGCGAACGCGAACCGGTGCGCGATGATCACCCGCCCTGGCGCGTACCAGAACCGGCCATGTCCGCCGCCGTCCGTGCGCTCACGATCGGACCGACCGGCAACCGCGCCGGTCCACCACAGACACTCGCTCCCCGGCACCGTGGCGACCTTCGTCCGGTACCGCGCGAGCACGGCCGGATCGGTGATCGCTGCCGCGACCGCCGCGAGGCCGGCGTCATCCAGCCGACGAACCGGCACCCGCTCCCCCACTCCCAGCGGTCGCCAGCGCCGCATCGTCGCCGCCCTGCGCGCCGTCACGGTCGCTGTCCTGGTCGCCATCGTCGCCTGCCTGCGGCTCACTGGCGAGCCGCCGCAGTCGCGTCGCCTCGCACGACCAAATCGGACGCCTGACGTCTCCAGGCGACCGCCTCGAGCGCCAGCCCTGGCCCCAACCCCGGGCCACAATGAGCCGCCAGCGCGAAGGTTTTCGGGACATAAACGCGACACAAGGCTATGTGACTCAAGAAACCAAGTGGCCCCTAATCTGCGTTTCCGCAGGTCAGGGGCCACTTTCTTGTAGCGGGGGCAGGATTTGAACCTGCGACCTCTGGGTTATGAGCCCAGCGAGCTACCGAGCTGCTCCACCCCGCGTCGGTGAACCCAACGTTACACACCGGCTCCGGACGGGCCAAATCGGGGGTCTCGTGGCTCGCTTCGCTCGCACCACGACCAGCGGGAGTGGCCAGCGAGTAGAAAGTGTGGAGCCTCGGATCAACCCGGTTGATCCGAGGCTCCACTTTTCTCTGTAGTGGCGTACGCCGTCAGTTGCGCAGCTCCAACGCCCGGCCGATGAGCTCCTGGGCCCGCTCGACCTGGGTCTGGTACTCCGCCAGGTCGCCGTCGGCCAGCGCCTGGTCCGCGGCCTCGAAGGCGGCCTCGGCCCGCGTGAGCAGCTGGTCGATCTGCTGGGCGACCGAGCCCTCCAGCGGCTCCTCGCGCTCCTCCGGGTCCTCGGTGCCGGGCTCCGGGTCGGGCTCCGGGTCCGGGGTGGACGGGACCTCGCCTCCGGACTTCTCCAGCAGGTCCTGCAGCGACTCGCGCAGCGTGGAGCCGATGCCGATGTCGTCGCCGTACTTGGTGAGCACGAAGCGCAGGATCGGGAACGCGGCGTCGGAGAGCTGGCGGGCGGCGTAGACCGGCTGGACGTACATCAGTCCGTCGTTGACCGGCAGCGTCAGCAGGTTGCCGTAGACCGGCCGGGCCCCCGAGCGGTCGAACTGCGCGAGCTCGAAGGCCACCTCCTCGTCGGAGGCGAACTGGTTGGCCACCAGGTTCGGGCCCGGCGTCTGCTCGTTGGGCAGCTCCAGCACCCGCATCGTGCCGTAGGTGTCGGACGTCGCGTCGGAGTCGACGGAGACGAACGAGGCCAGGTTGTTCTTCTGGTACGGCACGTAGACGCTGGTCAGCGAGAACGTCTCGTCCTCGCCCTCGACGGTCGGCTCGTCGACGAAGAGGCGGTACGGCGGCTGGAACGTGCGCTGCGCGTACGGGTCCTCGGGGACCTCCCAGCGGTTGTTCGACTGGTACCAGTCGCTGGGGTCGGTCACGTGGTAGCGCGCCAGCTGGAAGCGCTGCACCTTGAACAGGTCCTCGGGGTAGCGCAGGTGCTCGGTCAGCTCCTCGGGGATCGACTCCTTGTCCTGGACCGTGCCGGGGAACGCCTTCTTCCACGCCTGCAGCAGCGGGTCCTCGGTGTCCCACTCGTAGAGCGTGACCGTGCCGTCGTAGGCGTCCACGGTCGCCTTCACCGCGTTGCGCATGTAGTTGATCTGGTCGGTCGGGATCGTCTGCAGACCGGTCGTGGTGTCGGCCAGCGCGTCGTCGATCATGTCGGAGTAGGAGTCCTTCTCCGCCCCGGGGAACCGGTCGGTCGTGGTGTAGCCGTCGAGCACCCACAGGATCCGCCCGTCCACGATCGCGGGGTACGGGTCGGAGTCGACGGTCAGCCACGGCGCGACCTTCTGCAGCCGCACGGTCGGGTCGCGGTCGAAGAGCACCTGGGAGTTGTCGTTGACGCGGCCCGAGAGCAGGAAGTTCGGCTCGCCGAACTTGATCGCGAACATCAGCTTGTTGAAGGTCGAGCCGACGCTGGCGTCGCCCTCGCCCTCGAACGTCGTGGTCGAGCCGTTCTCCGAGCCCTGCAGCGGCAGGTTCAGCTCGTAGTCCTCGGCGTCCTCGCTGGGCTTGCCGACGATGGAGTAGTCCGGGCTCTGCTCGCCGTAGTAGACGCGGTCCTCGTAGCCGCCCGTGGCCTCCTGCAGGTCGTCCTCGGAGGCCTGCGTGCCCTGCGCCCACTCCAGTCCGGCGTTCTCGTCGCCGACGGACTCGGTGTCGAGCTGGCTGCGGTCGTCGCGGCCGCGCTGGTTGGCGTACGCCGCGATGATGCCGTTGCCGTGGGTGTAGACCGTCGCGGTGTTGGTCCAGTTCTGGTCCGGGATGCCGTCGACGTTCAGCTCGCGCACGCCGAGCACCAGCGCGCGGTCGGTGCCGTCGATCGGGTAGCGGTCCACGTCGAGCACGGGCGCGACGGAGTAGTAGGCACGCACCTGCTGGGTCTGCTCGAAGGCGGCCCGCACGACCTGCGGGTCGACCAGCGGGATCGACTTGGTCTGCCCGTCCAGTGACGCCAGCGTCGCGCCGATCGAGGCGTCGGGCGTGTACGGCTCGATCTCCACGTCGGTCAGGTCGTACGCCGCCCGCGTGGCCTCGATGTTGCGCCCGATGTAGTCGCGCTCCCGGTCCAGCTCGGAGGGCCGGACCTGGAACTGCTGGACGAGGCCGGGCCAGATCATGCCCAGCAGCACCGCGGACAGCGCCAGCAGCGCGACACCGACCGAGGGCAGCATCCAGGTGCGGCGCCAGACGTTGAGGAAGAACAGGATCGCGCAGATCACCGCGATGCCGATGAGGATGTTCTTGGCCGGCAGCACCGCGTTGTCGTCGGTGTAGGTGACGCCGGTGATCAGGCTGCCGGTCTCGGTCGGCAGGTCGAAGCGGTCCAGCCAGTAGTCCACGCCCTTGGCGAGCACGAACAGCCCGACCAGCAGCGAGAGCTGCGCCTGCGCGGCCCCGCTCATCCGCTCCCCGGCCGAGGACTGCAGCTGGATGCCGCCGTAGAGGTAGTGGGTCAGCGCCGCGGCGATCACCGAGAGCACCAGCACGGCCATCGCCAGGTCGGTCAGGAAGTGGTACCAGGGCAGGTCGAAGACGAAGAAGCCGATGTCGCGGCCGAAGTAGACGTCCTCGCTGCCGAAGTCACCGCCGTTGCGCCACATCAGGTAGGTGCGCCACTGCCCCGCCCCCGAGGTGCCGGTGAAGACCAGCAGCACCAGGCCGATGCCCAGCACCACCAGGCGGCGGATCGGGGTGACGGCCTCGCGGTAACGGCCCATCCCGTTGGGGTCGCCCATGCCGACGAAGATCGGCCGCAGCCGGTAGGCCAGCACCACGTTGAGGCACACCACCAGCGCCATCAACAGGCCGGTGACGACGAAGAGCCCGATCCGGGTCCAGATCAGGGTCGTGAACACCCCGGCGTACCCGCCGGAGACGTACCACAGGCGGTCGGTGTAGAAGCCCGAGAACGTCGTCAGGCCCAGGAAGGCCGCCACCAGCACGACGGCGGTGATGACCAGGGCCCGCGATCGCGGGTTGCGCGCCGCGGGGGGCGGCACGTCGGGGGTCTCGGCGGTGTTGCTCACGTGCGGTCGTTCTCCTCGTGTCCGTCACCGTGCTCGTCGGTGAGCGTGGCGGTCAGCAGCTCCAGCAGGGCGGGCACCAGGTCAGCGCCCCCCACCACCTTCGTGTCGTCGTCGTGGCTGCGGAAGCGCATCGCGCAGTACGTCGCGCCCGCGCGCGTCGCACCGGCGACCATGCGCAGCTCCTGGCGGGCCGGGTGCGCGGCGGCGTACGCCGCAGCCTCGGCCGGGTCCTCGGGGATGTCGCCGTCCGCCTCGGGCGGGAGCACGAAGCGCTCGACCACCGCGGCGCAGCCGGTGACGTCCGCCGGCCAGCTGATCGTCTCCAGCGCGCGCTCCAGCGGCACCGACGCGCTCAGGCCGTCCTGCTCGACCGGGGTCAGCGACCCCTGCGAGGTGGCGTCGTCGAGGCCCATCGCCGCGGCCAGCGCCGGCTCGCGCTCGACCAGCTGCTTGGTGTCGACGAGCGCGAAGAGCCGCGCCGGGCGGTCCCACCCCTCGGCGGCGACGTGCTGCTCGATCTCGAGCACGGCGGCCGCGAGGGCGGGGTCGACGTCGAGGTCGCCCACCCGCGGGGTCTCGGGGCCGTCCTGCTCGACGTGCGGCTGGTCGTTCACTGGTCCTGCGTCTCCTCACAGCTGGGCAGGTCGGCGTCGCGGTCCTCGCCCCAGGCCTGGACGGACTCGAGCGCGTCGTCGAAGGTCTCGACCCGCACCAGGCGCGGGTCGCCGTCGTCGACGCCCAGGGCGTCGGCGCAGTTGGCGGCGGGCACGAGGAAGAGCTCGGCCCCGTCGCGCTCGGCGCCCGCGATCTTCTGCTGGATGCCGCCGATCGGCCCGACGTTGCCGTCGAGGTCGATGGTGCCGGTGCCGGCCACCGCTCCCCCGCCGGTCAGCGAGCCGCGGGTGAGGGTGTCGTAGATGGCCAGCGAGAAGATCATCCCCGCGGACGGTCCGCCGATGTCGGGGTCGATGTTGACGGCCACGTCGAAGGGGAAGCGGAAGCCCTGGCCCGGGGTGAACCCCACGCGCTTGACCCCGTCGTCCTCCACCCGCGGCTCGATGGTGACGATGCGGCGCTTCCGGTCGCGCTCGACCACCAGCGCGACCGACTCGCCGTCCTTCGTGCGGCGGATCGCCTTCACCAGCATCTCGGCGTCGGTGACCCGCTGCCCGTTGACGCGCAGCAGCACGTCGCGCACCTCCAGCTCGCCGTCGGCCGGGGAGTCCGGGACGACGTAGGCGACCTGCAGCGTCGGCTCGACGTCGTAGTCGAGGGCGCGCAGCGCGTTGGCGATCGCGACGTCCTGGCTGGTGACCATGGACACCGCGCCCTCGCGCTGGTCCTCCTCGGCCGTGACGTCCTCGGGGTGGACGTAGTCGTAGGGGTAGACCGCCTCGTCGTCGTCCCACCAGGCCGCGATCAGCTCGGGCAGGGACAGCTTGTCGTCGACACGGCTGACGCTGACCGTGGTCAGGCGCAGCTCGCCGTCGTCGCGGTAGGACTTCACGCCGCGCACCGCGACGGTCTCCGAGCCGCCGGGCTGGTCGAGCACGTCGACGGTCGGGCCGGGGGCGTAGGTCGCGTAGGGCAGGTCGGTGAAGAGCGCGGCCACGAGCAGCGCGAGCACCAGCGGGACCGCCAGGAGCCCGGCGAGGGTGCGCTGCGACATGCGCTCACCCTCTCATCCCGGGCAACCCGGGACGGTCCAGGTCCGGCTCAGGTCCGGCGGGAGCGGCGTACGGCGATGCCGGTGCTGCGGTCGCGCTCGGGCCGCGCGGCGGCGTAGCGCAGCGGGGTCTCCCGGCTCAGGCCCTTCTCCAGGCGCTGCAGCAGCACCTCGCGGTCGGGCTCGCGGCGCTCGCGACCGGCCCAGCCGGCCCAGCACATCGCCAGCACCGTCACCACGGCGGCCGGCGCCAGCCAGAGCAGGATCTCCACCTGCTCACGGTAACCCTCAGGGGGTCCCGACCCACTCCTCCACGCCGTCGGTGAAGCGCTGGTGCTTCCAGATCGGCACCTGCGCCTTGAGGGTGTCGATGAGGTCACGGGAGGCGTCGAACGCCTGCCCGCGGTGAGCCGCGCTGGTCGCGACGACCACGGCGATGTCGCCGATGGCCAGGGCCCCGGTGCGGTGCACGGCCGCCACCGCGCGTACGTCGTGGCGTGCCGCGACCTCCTCGCAGACCTCGCGCAGGCGGCTCATCGCCGTGGGGTGGGCGGAGTAGTCGAGCGCGGCGACGTCACGACCGCCGTCGTGGTCGCGCACCCGCCCGACGAACACCGTCTCTCCCCCGGCGGCCTCGTCGCCGACGGCGTCGAGCACCTCGGCCACGTCGAGGGGCGTGTCACGGATGTCGACCAGGCGCACCCGCGCAGCCGTCCCCGAGGTCTGCGGAGCGATGTCGGGAGCGGTCTCGGGAGCGGTCTCGTCCGGCGTCACCCGGGCAGCGTATCCAGTTGGCCGGGCGGCGTACCGTTGGCCGCATGAGCACCGGCGACGACCGCCCTCACGACGGTTCCGGAGACGGGTCCGACGACGAGTCCCGAGGCGAGCAGCCCAACCCGTTCAAGGGCACGCCCTTCGAGCAGCTCTTCGGCCAGATGGGCGGGGCCGGTGGGATGGGCGGCATGGGCGACCTCGGCGAGCAGCTGAACCGCTTCAGCCAGCAGCTCGGCGGGCAGATGCCCGACCTCACCCAGCTCTTCGGCCAGATCCAGGCGATGATGGCGCCCCACGACGGCCCGCTCAACTGGGACCTCGCGCTCGACACCGCCCGCAAGACCGTCGCGCAGGACCCCGACCCGAGCCCGACGCAGAAGCAGAAGGACGCGGTCGCCGACGCCGTACGACTGGCCGACCACTGGCTCGACGACGCCACCGAGCTGCCCTCGGGCATCACCAGCACCACCGCCTGGTCCCGCGCCGAGTGGGTCGTCGCCACCTCCGACACCTGGCGCCACCTCGTCGAGCCCATCGCCAAGCAGTCGGTGGAGGCCCTCTCCTCGGCGCTGCCCGAGGAGGCCCGCGCCATGTCCGGCCCGCTGGTCGGCATGCTCGGCAAGGTCATCGGCGGGATGCTCGCCGGCCAGACCGGCTCCGGCATCGGCACCCTGGCCAAGGAGGTGCTCAGCGTCTCCGACGTCGGTGTCCCGCTGGCCCCCGCCGGGAAGGCCGCGCTCGTGCCGGCCAACGTGACCGCCTTCGCCGAGGGCCTCGACGTCACCGAGGACGACGTGCTGCTCTACCTCGCGCTGCGCGAGGCCGCCCACCAGCGGCTCTTCGCGGGCGTCCCGTGGCTGCGCGAGCACGTCGTGGGCGCGGTGACCGACTACGCCCGCGGCATCCAGGTCGACACCGACGCGATCCAGTCGCGCATCGAGGAGCAGATGCGCGGCATCGACCCCTCCGACCCCGCCTCCATGCAGGGGCTGATCGAGGGCGGCATGTTCGAGCTGCCCAAGTCCCCGCTCCAGCAGGCCGCCCTGCAGCGCCTCGAGATCGTCCTCGCCCTGGTCGAGGGCTGGGTCGACGAGGTCGTCGGCCAGGCCACCGCCACCCGGATGCCCGCGGCCGGCAAGCTGCAGGAGGCCGTACGCCGCCGCCGCGCCGCCGGCGGTCCCGCCGAGGAGACCTTCGCCGCGCTCGTCAAGCTCGAGCTGCGCCCGCGCCGCCTGCGCGACGCCTCCACCCTGTGGGGCTCGCTGCGCAGCCGTCAGGGCATCGAGGGCCGCGACGGGGTGTGGATGCACCCCGACCTGCTGCCCACCGCCGCCGACCTCGACGACCCGCTGGGCTTCCGCGCCGACGCCTCCGCGCCCGACGCGATGACGGAGGAGGACTTCGACGCCGGGCTGCGCAGGCTGCTCGGCGGCGAGGACACCACCGGCGACCACGAGGACGGCGGGGACAGCAGCGGGGACAGCAGCGGGGAGTGAGCCTGCACGCCGACGCGCTGGCGGTCCTCACCGACTGGCACGCCCCCACCCCTGCCCAGGAGGCGCTGCGGGTCCGCTACGTCGAGCACCTGCGGGCCCAGCCCGAGGGCACGTGGCGCCACTGCTTCCCCGACCACCTCACCGCCGGGACCCTCGTGGTCGACGCGACCGCCGACCACGTGCTGCTCAACCTGCACCGCAAGGCGCGTCGGTGGTTCGCCTTCGGTGGTCACTGCGAGCCCGGTGACACCTCCCTGGCCGGCGTCGCCCACCGCGAGGCCCTGGAGGAGTCCGGCCTCGCCTCCCTCGACTTCGACCCGGTGCCGGCGCACCTCGACGAGCACGCGGTGGCCTTCTGCGACCCGCGCGGGGAGGTGCACCACCTCGACGTCCGCTTCGTCGCCCGGGCGCCGGACGCCGCCGAGCCCAGCACCAGCGAGGAGTCGCTGGACGTGCGCTGGTGGCCGGTCGACGGGCTGCCGGACGGCCTGGAGGCCGAGATGCACGACCTGATCGCGATCGCGCGGGCCCGCACCCTCGGTCGACCGCTGCGCTGAGTCCGCCGCTCAGTCGATCGACTCCCCCGGCGGGTCGTCCAGCTCCGCGGCCGCGGACCAGCCCAGCAGGTAGCCCTTGGCCTTCTCGGCCTGCGGGTAGCGGTCCACCCACGCCCAGAACCCGTCATTGTGGTGCGGCTCGATCAGGTGCGCCAGCTCGTGGACCAGGACGTAGTCAGTGACCCACGTCGGCATCCCCTGCAGCCGCGCCGAGAGCCGGATCGTCCGGTCACCCGGCGTGCACGAGCCCCACCGGGCCGACTGGTTGTCGACCCAGCGCACCGACTCGGGGACGGCGATGCCACCGAAGTAGCGGTCCGAGAGCGACACCGCGCGCTCGAGCAGCTCCTCGTCGCTGGGGTTGCGCCTGGCCTCGGCGCGTTCGACGCGGGCGACCATCGTCTCGACCCACTCGGCCTCCTCGGCCCGGGTCAGGGTCGCCGGGACGAGCACGACGATGCGGTCGCCGTCGCGGTAGGCGGAGACGGTACGACGGCGGCGCTTGGACCTGCGCACCTCGACCGCCGCCATGCTCGGACCCTAGCCTGCCTCGACGGGACGACCGGCCCATTCGAGCAGCCGGTCCTTCGGCCAGGTCGTCACGATCCGGTCGGGGTCGATGCCCGCGGCCTCGGCCCGCTCCGCGCCGTACGCCAGGAAGTCCAGCTGACCGGGCGCGTGGGCGTCGGTGTCGATGGCGAACAGGCAGCCGATGTCGCGCGCCAGCTCCAGCAGCCGCGTCGGCGGGTCGCGGCGCTCGGGCCGGGAGTTGATCTCCACCGCGGTGCCCGTCTCCGCGCAGGCCTCGAAGACCGCCCGCGCGTCGAACTCCGACTCCGGTCGCTTCCCGCGCCCGCCCGTGACCAGCCGGCCGGTGCAGTGCCCCAGCACGTCCACCAGCGGGTTCTGCACCGCGGCGACCATCCGCCGCGTCATCGCCGGGGCGTCCATCCGCAGCTTGGAGTGCACGCTGGCCACCCGCACGTCGAGCCGCTGCAGCATCTCCTCGGTCTGGTCCAGCGAGCCGTCGTCCAGGATGTCGACCTCGATGCCCTTGAGGAGGGTGAAGCCGGAGCCGTCGAGCTGACCGTTGACCGCGTCGACCACGTCGAGCTGGCGGGCCAGCCGCTCGGCGGAGAGCCCGCGGGCCACCTTCAGCCGTGGCGAGTGGTCGGTGAGCACTTGGTACTCCCGGCTCAGCTCCAGCGCGGTGAACGCCATCTCCTCGATCGGCGAACCACCGTCGGACCAGTCGGAGTGGGAGTGCAGGTCGCCGCGCAGCTGGCCGAGCAGGTCGTGGCCGCCGGCGGTCAGGTCTCCCCCGTGCTCGGCCTCGAGCCGGGACAGCCTCTCGGGCATCCGGCCGCGGACCGCGTCGGACACCACGGCGGCCGAGCTCGCACCCACGCCCGGGATCGAGGAGAGCGTCCCCTGCTCGACGTGGGCAGCCACGTCGTCGGGGTCCAGCGGCAGCAGCGCCGCGGCGGCCCCACGGAACGCCTTGACCTTGTAGGTGTCCTCGCGACCGCGCTCGAGCAGGAAGGCGATGCGGCGCAGCGCCGCGATCGGCCCGTCGTCGTACGCCGGTGAGGTCATCTCTCGCTCCTGTCCACCGCTCGTCCCCAGCGTGCCACGGCGTTCTCCACCGCTCCCGGCGACTCTCCACACCGCTGTCCCCACCCTGTCCACAGATCTCTCCACAGGGTGGGGAGACGGGTCAGCGACCCTCGAAGCGCGCCGGTCGGCGCTCGGTCGCGGCGCGGATGCCCTCCTGCAGGTCGGCGGTGGCCAGGGTGACCGGCTGGGCCAGCCCCTCCCACTGCAGCGCCGCCTCGAAGTCGGCGTGACCGCCGTCCTGCAGGGCCACCTTGGTGAGCCGGCTGGGGATGGGCGCGGTGCCCGCGATGCCCTCCGCGGTCTCTTGGACGACGTCGACGAAGGTCGCCTCGGGCAGGACCCGCGAGACCAGGCCCAGGTGCACCGCCTCCTCGTCCTGGACCACCCGGCCGGTCAGCAGCAGGTCCCGCGCCGCCGCCAGGCCCACGGCCTGCGGCAGCAGGTGGGTGCCGGCCATGCCGGGGTGCATGCCGAGCTTCACGAACGGCGCCCCCATCCGCGCCCCCTGCTGGGCGTAGCGGATGTCGCAGGCCAGCGCCAGGCACAGCCCCGCCCCGATGGCCGGGCCGTTGATGGCGGCGATGGTCGGCACCTCGAGCCGCCGGATCGAGAGCCACGCGCGGTAGAAGGCCATCATCCGCGTCCGCAGCCGGTCGACGCCGGCGTCGGGCTCGCTGGCGATCCAGGAGGTGTTGCCACCAGAGCAGAAGGCCGTGCCCTCGCCGGTCACGACGACCACGCGGACAGTCGGATCGACCGCCAGCGCGTCGATGGCCGCGACCCACGAGGCCGTCATCTCGTCCGACATCGCGTTGCGCATGTCGGGGTTGTCCAGGACCAGCCGGACCACGCCCTCGGCGGGACGCTCCAGACGCAGGTGGGTGAGCTCGAGGTCGTCGGTCGAGTGGGTCGCGGAGGAGGTCATGGTCGTCAGTCAACCAGCGGGCCCCGACGGCCTCCCCACCCGACCCGCGACCCGCGGGATGGGGTGCCTGTCACGCCTGGGCGTGAGCGTGCCGTAGGGTCGAGTCGGCCCACCGGCAGACGGCGGGCCACCGATGCGAAGACCTAGAGGCAAGGAGGCCGTCATGGCGGAGACCTGGAGCGGCGAGTTCTACTGCGTGAAGTGCAAGGAGAAGCGCGAGGCCGAGGGCGAGATCAAGGTCAACGACAAGGGCACCCGCATGGCGAAGGCCGTGTGCCCGGTCTGCTCGACCAACCTCAACCGGATCCTCGGCAAGGCCTGAGCGGCCCCACCGCGGATTCCTCACCGGACCGGCACCTGCCCCTCGGGCGGGTGCCGGTCCGGTGCTTTCCGGGCTCTTCCGGGGTCGACCGCGCCTGTGGAGAACTCCCCGGGGCACCGGCCGGCAGCGGGTAGACCTGACCCATGCCCCTCGTCCCCGCCCTGCCCCAGCACCCACGGCTGCTCCCCGGGCTCAGCGTCCTGCGCCGCGACGCCGCCCACCTGCAGGTGGGGGTGGGGTCACGCGCGGTGGTGCTGCCCGACCACCCCGACGTACGCCGGTTGCTGACCCGGCTCGCCGCCGGCGGCCCCGACGCGGCCACTGACCGACCCGCCCCCGACTCGCCCGCGGGCCGAGCGCTGGCGCGGCTGGCCGGTGCCGAGCTGCTGGTCGACGGCGCCGCCCTGCACACGGCCTCCCCGCGGGCTGAGGTGGACCCGGTGGCAGAACGCGCGGTCGCCGCGGCGTGGTGCGCCGACCCGCGTTCCGCACCCCGCCGGTGGGCGGCCCGGCGTGACGTCGGCGTGCACCTCGACGTGCCGACCGGCGACCGGCCGGGGTTGACGCGACTGATCGGCGCCAGCGGCGTACCCCTCGTCGAAGGGGTGCGGGACCGCTCCCCCGACACCCCGGTGCTCGTCGTGCGCGACCGGGAGCCCCTGCGCGAGGAGCTCGACGTCCTCCAGCGCGACGACGTGCCCCACCTGCTGGTGCGGCCGGCCCTCGACCGGGTGGTGCTGGGCCCGTTCGTGGCGCCGGGGCGCACCGCCTGCCTGCGCTGCCTCGATGCGCACGCCACCGAGCTGGACCCGCGGTGGCCGCTGCTGGTCGAGCAGCTGGCCCGCTCCACCGTGGTCTCACCCTGCGACCCGACGCTGTGGCAGGTCGCGACGGGGTGGGCGGTCCACGACCTGGTGCGCTGGCTGGACGGCGAGCAGCCGAGCACCTGGTCCACGACGATCACCCTGGGACCCGGCCTCACCCCGGAGGTGCGGGTCCACCGCCGCCACCCGCGCTGCGGCTGCGGATGGGCCGAGCTGGGCGGCCGGCACGACGAGCCTGCCCCGGGTCACCAGAAGTCGGAGTCGAGCTTGCCCTCCATCGAGCGGAGGTTCTCCCGCGAGCAGGTGTCGCAGTAGGTCTGGCGGCGTCCGCGCTCGACCGACGTGCTCCACGTGAGCGTCGCGGCGTCGTCCTCCTCGGTGCGGCCGCAGAAGTCGCAGGTGCGCATGTCCCGACCCTACGCAGGAACCTGGGCAGAAATGCCGAGGAGCCGGGGTCCGACGGACTCTCCGTCGTGACCCCGGCTCCCGGGTGACGCCCGCGATCAGGCGTCGGGTGGTGTGGTGCCTGGCGCAGCGAGGCTCACAGAGCCCGGGCGAGGGCCAGCCTCGCCTGCTGAGCAGCCGCCTCGGCCTTGCGGCCGAAACGCTTGGCACGGGCCAGCTGGTGGCCCCGTCGCAGCTCGTGCGCCTCTCCCAGGCGCGCGGACATTTGCGCGCGGGCCAGGTTCTCGTGCATAAGATTCATGGTGGTGCTCCGGTTCGGGTCGTGGTTCATGGTGGTGATCAGTTCTTCTTCGTGTCGGGCGCTCAGAGCGCGCGGGCGAGGGCGAGGCGGGCCTGCACGGCGGCGTGCTCGGCGCGCCGGCTGAAGCGGTGGGCGCGAGCGAGCTCGTGGCCCTGGCGCCGACGCTGTGCCTCTCCCAGGCGGGCGCTGATCTGCGCGCGAGCCAGGGACTCGGTCTGGTGGGACATGGTGGGTCTTCTTCCGGTGGTGGGTGGAGGTGCTGCTGGGGGCGGTGCTGGTGGTGCCGGTGCTGCTGGGTGGTGCCGTGGCTCAGGCGGCCACGGGGTTCTTGCGCGGACGGCCACGGGGGCGCTTGCGCGGGATGACGACGCCTTGGAGGAACAGCTCGCCGCCCCAGACACCCCAGGGCTCACGACGCTCCAGGGCACCCGAGAGGCACAGGCTGCGCACGGGGCAGTCCACGCACAGGGCCTTGGCCCTCTCGACGTCGGCGGGCGACTCGGCGAACCACAGCTCGGGGTTGTTGACCCGGCAGGGCATCGACTCGTCGTCGGTCTTGTCCAGCTCGTCGTGGAGCTCGAGGACGCTGACAGTCATCGGTCTCATTCACCTCCTCTCGATGGATCGGTCACGGATGGCGGTCCGGGAAACACGAAGGCCGCGGATCCCGGTTCGGGTTCCGCGGCCTGGAGAGGTGCCGATGACTGTTGGTCTCAACAGATCGGCGGTCTCCAGGCGGAGTCACCCGGCGCGGGTGCAAAGGCCGCGATGGCGGTCTTGGCGCCGCGATCGCGCACGACGCCGGTGCCGACGACGACACCGGAGATCGAGCCCTGGACGGAGGTCCAGAGGTGGCCGTACGCGGGCATGGCGAGGCGCGACGGGTTCAGGACCGTCGTCTGGCGCGTGATGTTCTCCATGGGGGCCACCTCCTTCAGGTGTCTGGCGCCGGTCTTGTCAGGACCGTGGTGCGCGGGTCAACAGGGCGTGAGCAGGAAGTTACTGCCTGCCGCGTGTAAGGGGCAAACCATTTATTGACTATTTCTTGATTTTCTTCTGGCAGCCTCCGGCCACCGGCCCACGAGGGCGTCCGGGACTCACTCGGCGAGCAGGGAGAGGACCTCGTCGCCGTACTTGTCGAGCTTGGAGCGGCCGATGCCGCTGATGCGCAGCAGCGAGGTCTCGTCGGTGGGACGGACCTCGGCGATCATCTGCAGCGTCGCGTCGCTGAAGACCACGAACGCCGGCACCTTCTCATCCTCCGCGCGCGCCTTGCGCCACTCGCGCAGCCGCTCAAAGAGCGCCTCGTCGTAGGAGGCCGGACAGTCCTCGCAGCGGGCGCGCTTCTTCTCGACGGGCGTCGTGAGCGGGCGACCGCACTCGCGGCAGGTCATGGCGCCGCGACGGCGGGTCGACGGCTCGGTGGGGCGGGCGGAGTCGGGCAGGACGGGCTCGAGGAAGCGGGACGGCTTGCGGCTGCCCCGGCCCCCGGGGTTGCGGGCGGCCGACCAGCTCAACCGCAGCTCGCGGCGCGCTCGGGTGACGCCGACGTAGAGCAGGCGTCGCTCCTCCTCGACCTGCGCGGGGGTCTCGGCGTAGGTGATGGGCAGCGTGCCGTCCTGCAGGCCGACGCAGAACACCGTGTCCCACTCCAGCCCCTTGGCCGCGTGGAACGTCGCCAGCGTGACTCCGTCGGCGACCGGTGCGTGCTGCTCGGCCGCGCGGCGGTCGAGGTCGTCGACGAAGGCGTTGAGCGGGTCGTCGTGGCCGGTGCCGTCACCGGCGGCGAACTCCTCGGCCTGGTCGACCAGCGCCTGCCAGGACTCCCAGCGGTCCCGCGTCTGCCCGCGCGCGGTGGGCGGCACCGAGGTCCAGCCCATGCCGGCGAGCGTGGAGCGGACGGTCTCGACGAGGTCCTCCCCCGGCACGCTGCGGGCGGCGCCGCGGATCCGGGTCACGGCCTCGCGGACCTCGGGACGCTCGAAGAAGCGCCCGGCGCCGCGGACGACGTAGGGGATCTTGCGAGCGGTCAGGGCCTCCTCGAATGCCTCGGACTGGGCGTTGATGCGGAACAGCACGGCGATCTCCCCGAGCGGGTGACCGGCCTTCTCCAGCTCCAGGATGCGCGCGGCGGTGGCCTCGGCCTCGGCGACCTCGTCGGGCTGCGGCGCGAAGTCCACCGGGGAGCCCGCCGGCTGCTGGGAGCGCAGCGCCACGCCCTGGCTGGGTGTGCCCGCCAGCAGCGTGGAGGCGGTCTGCACGATCTCCGGGGTGGAGCGGTAGTTGCGCACCAGCTCGACCGAGGTCGTGCCGGCGAACTTGCGGGGGAAGTCGCGCAGGTAGTCGGCGTTGGCACCGGCGAAGGAGTAGATCGTCTGCGCCGGGTCGCCCACGACGCAGATCTCGTCGCGGCCGCCGAGCCAGAGATCGAGCAGCGCCGACTGCAGCGGCGAGACGTCCTGGAACTCGTCGACGACGAACCACTTGTACTGGCGGCGTACCTGCGCCGCGACCCGCTCGTCCTCGGCCAGCAGCCCGGCGGTCAGCAGGAGGACGTCCTCCATGTCCATGCGGCCCTCGGCACGCTTGACGTCCTCGTAGGCGCCGAAGACCCGCCCGACGGTCTCGGCGTCCAGACCGGCCACCTCGCGCCGGCGGGCGGTGGCGATGCGGGCGTAGTCGTCGGGCCCGACGTTGGAGACCTTGGCCCACTCGACCTCCGAGGCCAGGTCGCGCAGCTGCGCCTGGTCGGCGCGCAGCCGCTGACGCCGGCAGGCGCCGGCGAGCATGCCGAGCTTGGACTCCGTGAGTGTCGGCAGGTCGCTGCCGTGGACGTGGGGCCAGAAGTAGCGCAGCTGGCGCAGCGCCGCGGAGTGGAACGTGCGGGCCTGGACACCCCCGGCGCCCAGGATGCGCAGCCGCTGCCGCATCTCGCCCGCCGCGCGGGTCGTGAAGGTCACCGCCAGCACCTCGGTGGGTGCGTAGACCCCGGTCGCGACGCCGTGGGCGATGCGGTGGGTGATCGCCCGGGTCTTGCCCGTGCCGGCACCGGCGAGCACGCGCACCGGGCCGCGCAGGGCCTCGGCCACGGCCCGCTGCTCGGGGTCGAGGGCGTCGAGCAGGGAGGCGGCGGGAGCCGTCGGTGGGGTCAACGCGGGAACATCTCCGGGAGGTCGCTGGTTGGCTGAGGGACCAGCCTAGGACCAGGAGGGGACAGTCCCTGATGAGTGCCACCGAGACCGTCGCGAGCGTCACGATGTACAGCACCCCGTGGTGCGGCTACTGCCACCGACTCAAGAGCCAGATGGACCGTGAGGGCATCGCGTACGCCGTCGTCGACATCGAGCAGGACCCCGACGCCGCGTTCATCGTCGAGCAGGTCAACGGTGGCAACCAGACCGTCCCGACGCTCGTCTACTCCGACGGCTCCGCCCAGACCAACCCGTCGCTGGCCCAGGTCAAGGACAAGCTCGCCTCCCTGGGATGAGGTGCCCGCCGAGCCGGCGCGTCCTTCCGGAAGGTAGCGCCGGTTCGGCGTCGGGTCACCACTGACCGGGGAGCGGTCCGCCGTACCAGTGCTCGATGAGTGAGCGACTGATCGAGACGCCGCCGGGAAGCACCAGCGAGCCGGCCTCGGCCTGCTCGCGCATCTCGGCGCGGGTGAACCACCGGGCGTCCTCGAGCTCCTCGCGATCCACCTCGATCGCGGTGCTCTCAGCGCGCGCGACGAAGCCGAGCATCAAACTCGCCGGCAGCGGCCACGGCTGGTTGCCGAAGTAGTCGACCGCGCCGACGTGGACGCCGGTCTCCTCGAGCACCTCGCGGCGCACTGCGTCCTCCAGCGTCTCGCCGGGCTCGCAGAAGCCGGCGAGCGTGGAGAACCGGCCCTCGGGCCAGATCGCCTGGCGGCCCAGCAGGCAGCGCTCGTCGTCGCTGCCGGGCTCGCCGGAGGTGACGACCATGATCACCGCCGGGTCGGTGCGCGGGAACTGCGGCTTGCCGCACTGCGTGCAGACCAGCTCGTGACCACTGCGGCGCGGCTCCAGCTCGCCGGCGCAGCGCGGGCAGAAGCGGGTGACGAACAGCCACTCCGCCAGCCCGAGGGCGTGGAAGACCAGCGGGGCGTAGGCCAGCGCGTCGTCGGCCAGCGCCGGCAGCAGGCCGCGGAGCGGCAGCCACCCGTCGCCGCTGCGCGAGAGACCCGCGTCGGTGACGACCGCGAACCACGCGCGGCCCTGCCACTCCCCCAGCAGCACCCGGAGCCCGTCGGGGGCGTCGGCCGGCGAGACCCACTCGACCTTCCCGTCGGCGGGTCGGATGCGGGTGCCGGAGACGACCAGCACCCGGCTCTCGGGGTCGGCCCAGCGCTGCGCCAACCACGCGTCATCGGTACGACGCAGGGCGGCCCGGTCGTGCGGGTCGGCGGCCATCTGCAGGTGGGCGAAGTCAGGCGACGGGCTCACGGGTAGCTCACCTCCGCGCGCCACTCGTGGGGGTCCTGCCGGGTGGCGGCCAGGATCGCGGCGGCCACCTTGTCGGGGGTGAAGGTGCCCTCCGAGGACAGCGTGCCCCGCACGGTGACCGAGACCGCGCGGATGCCGTCGGGCTCCAGCGTCCGGTCGAGCGAGATCACCAGGTTGCGCAGCCCCGCCTTCTGCACGCCCAGCGAGGCGGCGCGGTGCCACGGCTCGTCGGCGGCCATCGACCCGGTCGCGCTGACCCGGGCCCCGGCGGACATCCACGGGTGCGCGGCCTGCACCGCGATCAGGAGCGCACCGACGCCGACGGCGACGTCGTCGAGCAGGTTCTGCAGCCCGAGCCGCAGCGGGTCGGCCTCGCGGAAGACGCTGGGGTTGACGTGCAGCACGTCGACACGTCCGAGCCGCTCGGCGAGGTCCTCGACGGCCTGGCCGCCCGTCACCGGGTCGGCAACGTCGGCCACCCGGCGCTCGACCCGCACCCCGTGCAGGCTGGCGGCGAGATCGGCCAGCGCCGCCTCGTCGTTGCCCACCAGACCGACCGACCAACCCTCCGCGGCGTAGAGCCGGGCGAGGGAGCCGCTGACCCCCCGGCCCGCGCCGACCACGATCACAGCGCTCATGGGGTCGAGCCTACGGAGCGGTCGCATCCCCCCGCAGGATCGCCTCGAGCTCGTCGCGACCGGGCAGGTCCGTGGGCTCGACGACCCGACCGGTGCGCACGTAGTAGAACGCCGTGCGCACCTCCTCGGGCGCCAGGTCGTGCAGCTCGGCCCAGGCCAGCCGGTAGAGGGCGAGCTGCAACGCGTCGGCGTCGGCGCTGCGGTTGGTCTTCCAGTCCACGAGCAGGAAGGTGCCGTCGGCCTCGCGGTAGACCGCGTCGATGCGTCCGCGCACGACCTGGCCGCCGAGCACCAGCGAGAACGGCGCCTCCACCTGGTGCGGCACCCGGGAGCCGAACGGGCCCTCCTCGAAGGCGGCCACGAGGTCCTTGAGGTCGGCCTCGTCCTCGATGCCGGCGTCGCCCCGACCGGGGAGGTCGTCGGCGTCGAAGAGGTCCTGCTGACCGAAGCGGGCCTCCACCCACGCGTGGAAGCGGGTGCCGAAGCGGGCCGCCGAGGACGGCGGTCGCGGCATCGGGCGGGCCAGCTCGCGGGCGAAGGCCTCCGGGTCCTCACGCAGCCGGGCGACCGCGGTGGCCGAGAGGCTGCTGGGCAGGCGCACCTCGAGGTGGGTGGCGCGGTCGCGGCGGGCCTCGGCGAGCAGCCGGTCGAGCTCGGTGTCCCAGTCGGCGACCACCGCCGCCTCGAGCATGTCCAGGCCCTCGTCGGGGGCCGCCGGGTCGGCGGCGCGCACCCGGGCCGCGGCCTCCAGGCGCAGCGCGGCCTCGCGGCCGGTCTCGGTGGAGGGCCAGGGGCGGGACGGGTCGACGGCGTCGTACGGGTTGGGGTCACCCTTGGCCGGCTTGTCGCGCCAGCCGGGCACCTCCAGCCCCCACTCCTCCAGCTGCTCCTTGAGGGTGCGTTGGTAGTCCGAGGGTCCGAAGGGGGTGGCGCGCTCGGACCAGCAGTAGGAGGTGACCGCGAGCCGGTGGGCCGCACGGGTGACCGCGACGTAGCCCAGCCGCAGCTCCTCCTCGGCGTCGTGGGCGCGGGTGGCCTGGCGGTAGGCGTCGAGCGCGGGCTTGTCGTGGCCCTGCAGCTGCGGGAGGTCGGCGGCGTCGCCGCGCAGCGGGGCGGGCAGCACCGCGGGAGAAGAGGTCCACAGGGTGCGCGAGCGGTTGCTGGGGAAGCGGGTCTCGCAGGTGCCGACGAGGAAGACCGTGCCCCACTCCAGGCCCTTGGAGCGGTGGACGGTGAGCAGCTTGACGGAGTCGGCGAGCGTCGGGGTCGCCAGGTCCAGGCCGTTGCCCTGGTCATCCTCGGCGGTGAGGTAGGCCAGCAGCGCGGGCAGGGTCACCGCGCCGTCGACGGCCTGGAAGTCCGCCACGGCCTTCACGAACAGGTCGAGGTTGTCGCGCCGCGCCTCGGCCGCGGGACTGACGGCCGAGGCCAGCTCCACGTCGGCACCGGTGGTGTCGATGACGCGGCGCACCACGTCGAGCAGCGGCTCCCCGACCGAGGAGCGCAGCGAGCGCAGCTCGCCGGCCAACAGGCCGAAGCGCTCGCGCGCCTCCTCGGAGTAGGGCAGGTCGCCGGGGTCGGACAGGGCGTCGTCGAGGGAGGGCACCTCGGCCGGGTCGACACCGTCGGCGATGGAGACGAGGTGGTCGAGGACCGTCGCGTGCTCGACGCGCGTCTGCATCCCGGCGATCTCCTTGGCCCGCTCGGCCAGCAGCCGCAGGTCGCGCGGCCCGATCGCCCAGCGGGGACCGGTGAGCAGGGTCAACAGCGCGTCGTTGGCGGTGACGTCGTGCAGCAGCGTCAGCACGGCGACGACCTCGGCCACCTCCGGGAGCCGGAGCAGCCCCGAGAGCCCCACGATCTCGACGGGAACGCCGGCGGCGGTCAGCGCGTCGAAGACGTCGGCGGCGTGCTGGTTGTCACGGACCAGCACGCCGATGTCGGACCACGACTGGCCGCCCTCGTGGACCGCGCGCACCTGCTCGGTCAGCCAGGTCAGCTCGTCGGCGTGGGTCTCGTGGACCGCGACCTCGACCGTGCCGTCGTCGGCCTCGGGCTTGGCCTCCAGCGGCTCGACCTGCGGGTAGGCGTCCAGCAGCGGGCCGGCCAGCCGGTTGGCGGCGTCGAGGATGCGGCGGTCGCTGCGCCGGTTGACCGTCAGCGGGTAGGTCGGCACCGTCTCCCCCGCGGCGGCGGGGAAGGTGTGCTCGAAGCCGAGGATGTTGGAGACCGAGGCGCCGCGCCAGCCGTAGATGGCCTGGTTCGGGTCGCCGACCGCGGTGACGGCGTGCCCGAGCCCGGTCTCGGGCGTCGGGCCGGAGAAGAGACGGCCGAGCATCACGGCCTGCGCGACCGAGGTGTCCTGGTACTCGTCGAGGAGCACGACCTTGAACTTGCCGCGCTCGACCGCTCCCACCGACGGCTGCTCGGAGGCCAGCCGCGCCCCGAGCTCGATCTGGTCGGAGAAGTCCATCAGCCCGAGGTCGGCCTTGAGCCGGCGGTAGCCGCCGACCAGCCCGAGCAGCTCCTGACGCCTGGTGATCGCGTGCAGCGCCTTCTCGATCGGCTCGCGCCAGGTCTTGCGGTTCTTGCCGGCCTCCTCCTCGGCCAGCGCCCGGCGGAACGACTCGGCCGCCCGGGCGTCGACCCGCTCGACGTCGGCCGGGGAGACGAGGTGCTCGCTCATCGCGCTGTCGAGGGCCAGGAGGTTCTGAATGACCGTGGGCGGGTGGTCCGACAGCGACCGGACGTCACCGGTCCAGCTGTCCACCACCCGGGCCCCCAGCTGGTAGCGCGCGGCATCGGTGATGACCCGGGTGTCGGGCTCGTGACCGATGAGCAGGCCGTGCTCGCTGAGCAGGTTGGCGGCGTAGGCGTGGTATGTCAGCACCGTCGGCTCGAGCGCGTCGTCGGGCGCCTCCTCCAGCGGGCGCTGCTCCACGTCGAGCACGCCGGCAGCGCGCAGCGCGTCGCGGATGCGCGAGCGCAGCTCGCTGGCGGCCTTGGTGGTGAACGTCAGGCCCAGCACCTCGTCGGGACGCACCTGCCCGGTGAGCACCAGGTAGACGACGCGCGCGGCCATCAGCGTGGTCTTGCCCGACCCCGCACCGGCCACCACGACCGCCGGGGCCAGGGGCGCGGATATCGCCCGCCACTGCTGGGGGCTCGCGGCGTAGGGGGTGCCCATGGCGGCCTGGAGCTGCTCGGGCGTGCGGATGTCCAGCGGTGCTGGGGTGGGCGGCTTCTGCTCGGTCACTGGCTCACCACCGGCCCTGCGGACTTGATCGGGCACAGCGGCACGAACGGGCAGTCGCGGCAGTGCTGGCCGGCGATGGCCGGGAAGCTCTCCTGGCGCAGCATCACCGCGGCGGTCTGCAGCCGGCGGCGCAGCTCCTGGCGCGCCTGGCCGTCCTCGGGCTGGACGTCCTGCGGCTGCACCTTGGCGGTGTCGCTGCCGTCCTCCAACCCGAGCTGGACCAGCTCGGCGCCGCCCGCCACGCCCGGCCCGCCGATCAGCGGGGAGACGACCTGGTCGAGGGCGCCGCGGTCGACGGCGTACTGGTAGAGGCCGAGCTGCAGGTGGGACTGCACGGAGGTCTGGCTCGGGGCGCTGCGCCCGGTCTTGAGGTCGACGACGACCACGCGGCCGTCGTGGTCGAGCTCGACGCGATCGGCGTAGCCGACCAGCCGCACCCGCTCGCCGTCGGGCAGGCCCACCTCGGTGGTGAAGCGGGACTCGGTGCCGACCAGGCGTCGGCGGTTGTCGTGGTGCCAGCGCAGGAAGCGGGCCAGGGCGACCTGGATGCGCTCGTGCTCGCGGGCGCGCGACCACGGCGTGCGGAACTCCAGGCGGCTCCACACCGCGTCGACCTGCTCCATCAGCAGGGCGAGTCCCTCGACGTCGGGACCCGCGTCGAGCTCACCGGCGGAGACGCGCTCGGCGATCGCGTGCACCATCTGGCCGAGGTTGGCCGACTGGTGGGCGCGGACGATGCCGCCCGCCTCGTCGGCGAGGAACCACCGGGTCGGGCAGATGCCGAGCGCGTCGAGCACCGAGGCGGAGATCGAGACCGGCTGCTCGGGGTCGCGCAGCGGCTGCGCCGACAACGAGGCTGAGCGGGTGCCCCACCAGGACGCCGGGTCGGCCTGCGGCACCAGCTGGCGGGTGTGGGAGCCGGAGCCGACGTGCTCGCCGGCCAGCCGGCGCAGCCGGACCGCTGCCGCCTGCCGCAGCGGCTCACTGGTCGCGGGGTCGGCCAGGGTGCGGCGCAGCTCGGCGACCAGGCCGTCCATCGACAGCGGTCGCCTGGGTCGGCCGATGATCGGCTCGATGCTCACCCCGAGCTCCTCGAGGAAGCGCGAGGGCTGCTCGCCCTCGTCGTCGGGCGAGGCGACCGCGGTGACGACGAGTCGCTCGCGGGCGCGCGTGGCGGCGACGTAGAAGAGCCGACGCTCCTCCAGCAGCAGCTCGCGGCGCGAGACCGGCGGCACCAGCTCCCCGGCGCCGATGCGGTCGGCCTGCAGCAGCGTGGAGCGGCGGCGCAGGTCGGGCCAGGCCTCGGCCTGCACGTGGGCGATGACGACCAGCCGCCACTCCAGGCCCTTGGAGCGGTGCGCGGTGAGCAGGCGTACGGCGGCGCCGCGCGCTCCCCGCTCGGCGAGCGTGTCGGCGGGGATCTGCTGGGCGACCAGCGTGTCGAGGAAGGCGCGCACGCCGAGGTGGTCGCGCTGCTCCTCGGCCCGCGCGGCGATCTCGAACAGCGCGCAGATGGAGTCCAGGTCGCGGTGGGCGCGGCGGGCGGCTCCCCCGCCCAGCTCGACCGAGCGGCGCAGCCGCTCGGGCAAACCGGTGCCGGACCACAGCCGCCACAGCAGCTCCTCGGCGGACTCGCCGGCCTCGAGGGCCGCCCGGGTGCCGGCCAGCAGGTCCGCGACCGCGCGGGCACGGTCGACGTCGGGCGCCTCGGCGCCGGTCGGCAGCCCCTCCAGCGCCGCGGGGTCGAGCACGGCCTCGCGGAGCAGGTCGCGCGAAGGTCGCGGGGTGCGCTCCTCGGCGTGGGCGCGCTCCTTCTCGCGTGCGCGGAGGCGGCGCGCGAGCCGGCGTACGTCACCGGCATCGAGGCCGCCGAGCGGGCCGGTGAGCAGCGCCTCGGCACGGGCGGGACCGACGTGGTCGGGGTGGGCGGGGTCCTCCTCGTGGAGGTGGACCACGGCGCGCAGGGCGTCGAGCAGCGGCAGCACGGCCGGGTCACGCACCAGCGGCAGCTCGTCGCTGGCCACCTCGACGGGCACACCGGCCGCACCCAGCGCCCGACGCAGCGGCGGGATCGAGCTGCGGCCCGAGCGCACCAGCACCGCCATCTCGTCCCACCCGATGCCGTCCTCGAGGTGGGCACGGCGCAGCAGGTCGGCGAGGTGCTCGGCCTCGGCACGCTCGGTGTCGAAGGTCCGCACCACCACGCGCCCCTCGACCCGGGCCCCCGAGCGCGGCATCAGGAAGGCCTCGCGGGCCGACTCGTCGATCGTGCCGGGCAGGCCGAGCCGGCCGGCGACGCGTTGGGCGGCGACGAGCAGACGCGGCCCGAAGCGACGGGTGGTGCGCAGCGCGACGACCGGCGCGGGGCCGCCGTCTGCCTGCGGGAACTGCGTGGGGAACTCCAGGATGCCGCGCACCTCGGCGCCGCGGAACGCGTAGATCGACTGGTGCGGGTCGCCGACGACCACCAGGTCGCGACCGTCGCCGGCCAGCGCGCGCAGCAGGGCGACCTGGCCGGGGTCGGTGTCCTGGTACTCGTCGACGAAGACGTGGCGCAGCCGCGCGCGTAGCTGGTCACGGTGCACCTCGGCCTCGAGCGTCGCGCGCCGGATCAGGTCGGGGTAGTCGGTGGCGCCCTGGGCGTCGAGGTTGGTGAGGTAGGAGTCGAGGAAGAGCCCCGCGGCGACCAGCTCGGGGGCGTCGTGGTCGCGGCCCAGCTGTGCCAGCTCGGGCCCCTCCAGCCCCTTCTCCCGGGCGCGGGAGAGCACCGCGTGCACCTCCTTGGCGAAGCCGCGGGTGCCGAGCGCGTGGTCGAGGGAGGAAGGCCAGCGCACGGACTCGGGCGTGTGCGCCAGCAGCTCGCGCAGCACCACGTCGCTCTCGGGCGCCGAGAGCAGCCGCAGCGGCGACTCGTAGAGCTCGGCCGGCGCGAACTCGCGGATCAGGCCGTAGGCGAAGGAGTGGAACGTCGAGGCCAGCGGCGTGCTCATCGTGCGCCCCAGGCGCGCGGTCACCCGGTCGCGCAGCTGCTCGGCGGCCTTCCGCGAGAAGGTCAGCGCCAGGACCTGCTCGGGGCGGGCCCCGTCCTCGATGCGGCGCGCGATCGCCTCGACCAGCGTCGTCGTCTTCCCCGTGCCAGGGCCGGCCAGCACCAGCATCGGGCCGCCGGCGTGGTCGACGACGCGCTGCTGGTCGTCGTCGAGCGTCGGCACCACGGCTCCGGTGGCCTCCGGGCGCACCAGGACGTACGACGTGTGGTCGCTGCTGCGCGACGTCGCTCGATCAGGCACCGGGTCATCAGACCATCCGGCACCGACAGCGGCCTCCAGCAGGGGCGTTCACCGACCGGTCCCCCATCCCTCTCCGACACCACACCTGCGCCACACGCCCCGTCCCCCGCCGCTCGACAGCGTGTCGCCCGTGCCCGTCCCGCACGTGCCTATGACCCGGCGCACCGTGCTGACCACCGGTCTGGCGACCGGGGTGCTGGTCGTGGGGGCTTCACCCCTGGCCGACACCGCCGGCGCCAGCGACCGGCAGGACCCGTTCACCCTGGGCGTCGCCTCCGGGGACCCGTGGCCCACCGGGGTGGTCATCTGGACCCGCCTGGCCCGCGAGCCGTTGGCCCCCGACGGCTTCGGGGGGATGCCGCGGATGGACGTCGCGGTGCAGTGGCAGGTCGCCGAGGACGAGCGGTTCCGGCGGGTCGTGCGACGCGGCCGGTCGGTCGCCCGGGCCCGCGATGCGCACACGGTCAACGTCGAGGTCGACGGGCTGCGACCGGGGCGGGAGTACCACTACCGGTTCCGGACCGGCCCGCACCGCTCGGTCGTCGGGCGCACACACACGGCACCGGCGTACCGCTCGTCGCCGGCGTCGCTGCGGATGGCCGTCGCCTCCTGCGCCCAGCTCGAGCACGGCTTCTTCTCCGCCTACCGCGACATCGCCGAGCAGCGGCCGGACCTGGTGGTGCACCTCGGGGACTACTTCTACGAGTACGAGAAGGGCGGCTACGACCTGCTCCAGCTGCCCCGCCGCATCCGTGACCACGCCGGGCCGGAGGCCAGGACGCTGGCGGGCTACCGGCTGCGGCACGCGCAGTACCGCGCCGATCCCGACCTGCAGGCCGCGCACGCCGCCGCGCCCTGGGCGATGGTGTGGGATGACCACGAGGTCGACAACAACTGGGCCGGCGACGTCCCCGAGGAGCTCGAGGGGCCGCAGCCGGACTGGGCCGAGCGCCGCGCGGCCGCCTTCCGGGCCTACGACGAGCACATGCCGCTGCGCCGCTCCACCCGACCGCGGTCCAGCGAGGGGATGCGGATCTACCGCCAGCAGCAGTGGGGCGACCTGCTCACCCTGCACCTGCTCGACACCCGCCAGTTCCGGTCCGACCAGGCCTGCGGCGACCTGCGCCGAGTCGGGTGCGCCGAGGCCCTCAACCCGGCCCGCACGATGCTCGGCGCCGCCCAGCAGCGGTGGCTCGAGGACGGACTCTCGACGTCTGCCTCGACCTGGGACCTGCTCGGCCAGCAGGTCCCCTTCGCGCGTCGGGACGTCGACCCGGGGCAGGACCTGGAGCTGGTGATGGACTCCTGGGACGGCTACCCCGCCGCGCGTACGGCGGTGACGGCCGCCCTGGGGCGCGTCACGAACCCGGTCGTACTCACCGGTGACGTTCACCGCCACTACGCCGCCGACGTGCTGGCCGACTTCGACGACCCGGCCTCCCCCGTCGTCGCGTCGGAGATCATCACCACCTCGATCACCAGTGGCGGCGACGGCTCCGACCGCCACCGGCACGCCGAGAGCGAGCTGCGCACCAACCCGCACCTGCGCTGGACCAGCAACCGGCGCGGCTACGTGCTGGCCACCCTAACCCCCGACACGCTGACCGCCGACTTCCGCACCCTGCCGTTCGTGGAGAAGCCGGGGGCCACCGCCTCCACGGCCGCCAGCTGGGTGGTCGAGTCCGGTCGACCCGGACTGGTGCCGTCCTGAGCGATCTGCCCTAGCGTCGGACCATGCAGACAGAGGTCCTCTACTCGCCCGCCTACGCCACCGCGAAGCTGACCCTCGCCGCAGGCGAGGCCGTCCGTGCGGAGTCCGGCGCGATGCTCGCGATGTCACCCGGCATCGCCATGGAGACCTCCACCCAGGGCGGGGTCCTCAAGGGCCTCAAGCGCGCCGTGCTGGGCGGGGAGTCCTTCTTCATGAACACCTTCACCGCCCAGGTCGACGGCGCCGAGATGTACGTCGCGCCCTCGCTCCCCGGCGACGTCGTGGCCTGGCCGCTCGACGGTCAGCTGTTCGTGACCTCCGGCTCCTACCTCGCCTCCTCGGCCGGCGTCGAGGTCGACACTCAGTGGGGCGGCGGCAAGACGTTCTTCTCCAGCGAGGGGCTCTTCATGCTGCGCGTCGCAGGCCGGGGCGAGCTGGTGCTCTCCTCCTACGGCGCGATCCACCACATCGACCTGCAGCCCGGCCAGACCTACACCGTCGACACCGGCCACATGGTCGCCTGGACCGACGGCGTGCAGTACGCCGTGCGCCGCGTCGGCGGCTGGAAGTCGACCTTCTTCTCCGGCGAGGGCCTGGTCTGCGACCTCACCGGCCCGGGCCGGATCTACCTCCAGACCCGCTCGCAGGACGCCTTCCTGTCCTGGCTGATCCCGCAGCTGCCCAAGCCGTCCTCGACCTGACCCTCTCGCCGGTCGAGGAGGCGCGCCAGCGCCGTCCCATCTGCCGGTCGAGGAGGCGCGCCAGCGCCGTCCCATCTGCCGGTCGAGGAGGCGCGCCAGCGCCGTCTCGAGACCCCGTACGCCGACAAGCAACCTGCTCCACGGGCGACTGGAGGGTTCCTCGTGAACCCCTTTCACGACACGCCCTCCAGTCCTCTCGGACTCGGTGGCCGGGGTGGGTGGGCGCCTGGACGTTCGCGCTGCAGCAGGTCCTTCATCTATCGAAGGCGTGCTTGCGGTGGGCGTTGGATTCGGTACCTGGTTGCGGTCCGATCGAACGGTCCAGGTTCGCTGAGGTGCTCGCTTGGGTTGCGCTTGATTCGTCTTCCACAGATTCACTCCCGAGTCCACATCCAGGGGTTTCTTTCGAACTGGTGTTCTAGTAGTATCTGGTCATGGCACTCGGGCACCACGACACCCCCTCGCAGGACACTCCTGCAGAGTCGACCGGTGACCTGCTGACCTCCATCCGCGACCTCGACCAGGCCGCGGACCAGGCCGACCGCGACCGGTTCATCGCCATCGCCGAGTGGGCCGACCGCCACACCACCGGCGCCCTGCTCCCCGACCTGTACGGCACGTTCGGGCTGCCCGACGACGACGCCCACACCGAAGCGGAGAACGCCTGGGTGTCCCGGTTCGGGATGCCCGGCGCCGACACGATGCTCGAGCTCGCCGGACCCGGCGCGCCGGAGATCAGCGAGTTCGCGGTCATCGAGCTCGCCGCGGCGCTGGGCAGGTCGACCGACTCCGGGCGGATGTTGCTGTCGGACGCGGTCGAGGCCCGCTACCGACTCCCGAAGATCTGGCAGCGCCTGCTGGACGGCCAGGTCCAGGTCTGGCGGATACGCCGCGTCACCGACCTCACCCGCGCCCTCACCGCAGAAGCAGCGGCGTTCGTCGACGCCCACCTCGCCCACGTCATCCACACCGCCTCCTTCACCACCGTCAAGCGACTCGTGGCAGAGGCAGCCGCACGGTTCGACCCCGAAGCGACCGAGATGGAAGAGGTCGACACCCAAGCGACGCTCCACGTCACCCTCGACCTCTCCACCGCCTGGTCCATCGGCACCGCGAGCGGCGTCCACCTGTCCGGTCTGCTGGACCGGG
>LUPK01000015.1 GCA_001627335.1 Nocardioides sp. REDSEA-S33_B3
GGGCGGGGGTGGGGCGGGGCGGAAGCCCGAGCGTCAGGTGCCTCGCAACACGCGGCGCTGGATCTTGCCGGTGGCGGTGGTGGGCAGCGCGTCGGTGAGGACCACCCGCCGCGGCACCTTGTACGCCGCCAGCCGCTCGCGTGCGAAGGCGACCAGCTCCTCGGGGCCGACCTGGGCGCCCGGCACGAGCACGACGTGCGCCACGACCGCCTCGCCGCGGTAGTCGTCGGGCTCCCCCACCACCGCGACCTGGTGCACCGCGTCGTGCCGGGTGAGGACGTCCTCGACCTCGCGCGGCCACACCTTGTAGCCGGAGGTGTTGATCTGGTCCTTGAGCCGGTCGACGATGTAGACCCAGCCGTCCTCGTCGACCATCGCGCCGTCACCGGTGCGCAGCCGACCGCCGGGCATGGTGCGAGCCGTCGCCTCCTCGTTGCGCCAGTAGCCGGGCACGATGCTCGGGCCGGTGATCTCCAGCTCGCCGTGCTCACGCGGGCCGAGCGGCTCGCCGGCGGGGTCCAGCACCCGCACCTCGACGCCGGGGTAGGGCTTGCCGATGGCCAGGGAGCCGGTGACCGGGTCGACGGGGGCCCGCTCCCCCAGCGGGACGGCGATGCAGGCCGAGGTGGTCTCGGTCATGCCGAAGATGTTGTGGATGTAGAGGCCGAAGGAGTCGGCGAAGCGGTCCACGGTCGCCGGCGGCACCGGCGCGCCGCCGGACCACAGGTGCCGGATGCTCGCGAAGGTGCCGCGGTCGGCGCCCTCGGCCTGGGCGAGGCCGTGGTAGACGGTGATCGAGCCGGTCGTGGTCGTGACGCCGTGGCGGCGGCAGGCCTCGACGATCTTCTCCGAGGAGGTCCGCCCGACGAGCACGACGGCGGAGCCGGCCAGCAGCGGGGCGGCCGTGGTGATGACCGCGCCGGTGATGTGGAAGACCGGGGCCACGCACAGCACGCGGTCCTCGGCCCCCAGGCCCATCTGCTCGCGGACGCCCGCCGCCACGGCGAGGACGTTGGCGTGGGTGTTCATCGCGCCCTTGGGCGGGCCGGTCGTGCCGGAGGTGTAGGTCAGCAGGGCGACGTCGTCGGGCTCGGTCGTGACCGTGCTCGGGGTGCTGCCGGCGTGCTCGGCGACGACGTCGTCGAGGGCGGTCACCCCCGCCGGGACCACGGGACGGTCGGCGGTGCCGGTGTCGGTGGTGGCCCAGACGGTCTCGACGTCGGTGCCAGTCGCCGCCTCGGCCAGGCGGGCGCACAGCGAGGAGTCGGTGACGACGAGCCGGGCGCCGGAGTCGCGCAGCAGGTGCCGCAGCTCCTCACCGGCGTACATCGGGTTGAGCAGGGCCACGATCGCCCCGCGCCGCCAGGCGGCGAGCAGCGTCGTGAGCGCGTCGGGGACGTTCTGGAGCAGCAGCCCCACCCGGTCGCCGCTGCCGATGCCGGCGCGCTCGAGGCCCACGGCCATCGCGTCCACGCGTGCGTCGAGCTCCTCCGCGGACCACGCCGCGTCCTCGTGCAGCACGGCGACGCCGCGCGGTGCCGCGGCCACCCGTGCGCGCCACGCTGCGTCCAGACCTGCGTCCAGACCGGCGTCCAGACTCCCCTGTGCGGACTGCATCTCCCGAGCCTCCTGTCCCTCCCGAGACCGAGCGATCGCTCGGTCGGACAGGGAGACTGTGCCAAGGCTCACACCGCACGTCAAGACCGTCGACGCCTGGTGGCAGGGTGAGGCCCATGGTTCTCGGGATGCCGGTGGAGTACTTCGTCCACGAGGTCGCGCGCGTGCTGGTGTACGCCGCCCTCGCGATCGTCTGCGTGGAGCGCTGGCGCGACGGCGCCTGGGCCCGCACGGGGGCCGTCGCAGGTGCGCTGGGCGCGCTGCTGGCGGCGTACTACCTGGGCAGCTACCTGATGTTCGTCAACGGGCACACGGCGCTGATGGACCTGCGCGAGAGCCTCTCGCTGGACCGGTTCCTCACCTGGGCCGACCTGCTGGTGCTCGGCGGGCTGTGCGCCGCGGTGGTGCTGGGTCGCAGCCGCCCGCCGCGGTCGACCGAGCAGCCCGCGGGGACCGTGGGGTCCTCCGCGGAGTAGCCCTCAGACCAGGTCGAGCATCTTGCGGCGCCGGCCCTCCTGGGCGGGGTGGTAGGCCTGGGCGACCTCGCCGGTGCCCCGGACGCGGAGGGCGCCGTCCTCGGGGCCGGCGTACATCACCGACCCGCGCGTGAGGCGCAGCGTCTCCCCGTGGGCGTTGGTCAGCTCGACCTCGCCACCGGTGCAGACCAGGATGCGGGCGTCGATCTCGGGCAGCTCCACGCCGTCGCGGTCGGCCTGGGAGGTCTGGCACACCGCCAGCCCGAACTCCCCCTCCCCGGGCTCGAAGACGTCGGTGCTGGTGCCGACCAGCTCGGGGCTGACCCGCGCCAGGCGCGACATCTCGGCGTCGATGCTGGCGACCACCCCGGCGGGGTCGAGGTGCTTGGGGGTCAACCCGGCGCGCAGCACGTTGTCGGAGTTGACCATCACCTCCACGCACATGCCGCTCATGTGGGCGTGGATGATGCCGGCGCCGAGGTAGGCGGCCTCCCCGGGCTGGAGCGTGAGCCGGTTGAGCAGCATCGACACGATCACCCCGACGTCACCGGGGTAGTGCGGCGCGATCTCCACGACCGAGGCGTAGGCGCGCTTGATGTCCAGGCCCAGGCCCAGCCGCGCGTGGCAGAGCGCCACGACCTGGTGCACCTCGTGCACCGACGGCGGCTCCATCAGCAACCGCTCCAGCATCCGCACGATGCCGTGGAAGCCGGGGGTGCGGGTCAGCTGGTCGACCATCCGCTGCGCGACCGGGTGGTCCAGCGGCGAGAGGATCCGCAGGATCTCCGCCGTCGGCCGGAACCCGACCAGGGTGTCGAACGGCGTCAGCGCGTAGACCATCTCCGGCTTGGGGTTGGCGTCCTTGTAGAGCCGGTGCGGCGCGTCCAGCGGGACCCCGGCGGCCTCCTCGGCCTCGAAGCCCTTGCGCGCCAGCTCGGCGTTGGGGTGCACCTGGATCGACAGCGGGCGGGCCGCGGAGAGGATCTTCATCATGAACGGCAGCTCGCCGGCGACGTCGGAGAGCGGCACCTTGCCGTGCGCGCCGTCGACCATCGCCGGGCCCAGCGGGTGGGTGCCCATCCACACCTCGGCCACCGGCGCGCCGGTCGAGGGCCGCGCCAGGAAGAACGGGATGTCCTGGGCCGTCCCCCAGGCGTAGTCCTGCGTCGGGCAGTCGAGGAGGTGCATGGGCACGACCCTAAGGTCCGCGCGGATCCCGCGGATGACGATGGGGTCAAAAGTGAAGGCCGCCCCGATCACGGGACGAGCCGGGTGCCCCCCTTTACGATCCTGGAGGGCACGCCCGTGCCCGCGGGCGAGCGAGGGGGAGCGGGATGAGCGTCGAGCAGACCGACCGTGCCTTCCAGCGCGCCCTGCGCGAGCAGCTGGCGCGCAACGAGCTGACCTTCGCCCACGCCCCGATCGGGCAGGCCATCGTCGAGCTCGACGGCTCGTGGCGGCAGGTCAACAGCGCCCTGCTGCAGATGCTGGAGTACGACGAGGCCGACCTGCTGGCGATGACCTTCCAGGACATCACCCACCCCGAGGACCTCGACCTCGACCTCGGGCTGCTCCAGCAGACGCTGGACGGCGAGATCACGTCGTACCAGATGGAGAAGCGCTACTTCACCCGCACCGGCCGCACCGTGTGGGCGCTGCTGTCGGTGGCGCTGGTGCGCGACGAGGACGACCAGCCGCTCTACTTCATCTCCCAGATCCTCGACATCACCGCGCACAAGAAGCAGGTGCAGGCGCTCCAGGACTTCACCGCGATGCTCGCCCACGACCTGCGCACCCCGGCGGCGGTCATCGCGGGGTTCGCGCAGCTGCTGTCGACCGGGCCGTACGACGACGAGGTCACCTCGATCGCGCGGCGCATCGAGCGCGCCTCCACGACGATCGTGGACCTGCTGGAGAACGCCCTGACCACCGAGTCGATCGACTCCGGCCGGCTGACCGCGCGGCCCACGGCCGTCGACGTGCGCGACGCGGTCACCACCGCGGTGCAGGCGGCACTGAGCGCGGCGGAGATGAACGAGCAGCAGCTGGAGGTGGACACCTCCGGACTCGTCCCCGCCGTCGCCTGGGTGGACCCGGTGCACCTCGAGCAGGTGATGACCAACGTGATCGGCAACGCTCGGAAGTACGGCGGCTCGCACGTCCGCGTCAGCACCCGGGTCGCCGACCGGCGCGTGGAGATCCTCGTCGAGGACGACGGCCCCGGGGTGCCCGTGCGCTTCGTGCCGCAGCTCTTCGAGCGCTACAGCCGGTCCCAGGAGGCCCGCACGAGCAAGCAGCGCGGGTCGGGCCTGGGGCTCTACATCGTCCGGGACCTGCTCACCGCCAACGACGCCACCATCGACTACGAGGAGTCGGCCCTCGGGGGTGCTGGGTTCCGGGTGACCCTGCCGGCTGCGTGAGGCCGGCCCGGGCCGGGATACGACGAATTCGATCTCACCCTTACTGCGCAGTAAGGGTGAAATGGAATGCGGAGTAACCCCGCTGTGCGACCCCTGTGACGCCAGTGACGCCTGAGGCGTCAGCCCCGCGAGGCTGCGTACGCCGCGATGTCAGCCAGCGCGGAGGGGTCGTCGAGCGCTCCAGCGGCGACGACGTCCTCGGGCGGGGCACCACGGAGGATCTTCTTGACCGGCACCTCGAGCTTCTTGCCCGACAGCGTGCGCGGCAGCGCCCGGACGACCTGGAGGGTGTCGGGGACGTGGCGCGGCGACAGTCGGCTGCGCAGCACGCCGGCGATCCTGCGCGGCAGGTCCTCGGACGCCGCCACACCAGGCGCGAGCGACACGAAGAGCACCAGCTCCCCTGCCCCGCCGGCGGGGTCCTCGAGGTGCACGACGAGCGAGTCCTTCACCTCGGGCAGCTCCTCGACGACGCGGTAGAACTCCGAGGTGCCGAGCCGCACTCCCCCGCGGTTGAGCGTGGCGTCCGAGCGCCCGGTGATGACCAGCGAGCCGCGCGAGGTGACGGTCACCCAGTCGCCGTGCCGCCACACGCCGGGGATCTCCTCGAAGTACGCCGAGTGGTACCGCGACCCGTCCTCGTCGCCCCAGAAGCCGACCGGCATCGACGGCATCGGGCGGGTGATCACGAGCTCGCCGACCTCGTCGACCACCGGCGACCAGTCGCCGGCCCCGAGCGTCGACTCGGCGTAGGCCTCGACCCCGATCCCGGGCAGCCGGGCGGAGATCTCCCCCTCCCACACCGGGGTCAGCGGGGTGACGCCCACGAAGGCGTTGCACACGTCGGTGCCACCGGACATCGAGCCGATCTGGGCCGTGGACGACACCGCCTCGTGCACCCAGCGGAACCCCTCGGCCGGCAGCGGCGCACCGGTCGAGCCGACCCCCCGCAGCCGCGAGAGGTCGACCGCGGAGCCGGGCGAGAGCCCCTCCTTGCGGCAGGTCATCAGGAACGGCGCCGAGGTGCCGTAGTAGGTCAGCTCCGCGTCGGCGGCGAGCTCCCACTGCGACAGCAACGACGGGTGCGCGGGGTTGCCGTCGAAGAGGACGACGGTCGAGCCGACCAGCAGCCCGGACACGAGGTAGTTCCACATCATCCAGCCGGTCGTGGAGAACCACGAGAACCGGTCCTCGGGCCCGAGGTCGGTGAACAGCGCGAGCGCCGCCGCGTGCCCGAGGGTGATGCCGCCGTGGCCGTGCAGGATGGCCTTCGGCAGCCCGGTGGTCCCGCTGGAGAACAACACGTAGAGCGGGTGGTCGAAGGGCACCGGCTCGAAGGCCACGACCTCGCGCAGGTCGGGGTGCAGGTCGGCCCACAGCACGGTGTGGCGGGAGTCGGTGCCGGCGGGGCCGGTCGAGGCGGCGTCGAGGTAGGGCAGGTGGATCACGCCGGTCACCGTCGGCAGCGCGGCCAGCACCTCGGCGACCTCCGCCTCGCGCGAGACCGGCTTGGCGCCGTACTGGTAGCCGTCGACGACCATCAGCACCCTCGGCTCGATCTGCCCGAGCCGGTCGACGACCGACTGGGTGCCGAACTCAGGGGCCACCGAGCAGAACACCGCCCCCAGCGAGGCGGTCGCGAGCAGCAGGACCAGCGTCTCGCCGATGTTGGGCGCGTACGCCGCCACGCGGTCGCCCCGCTCGACCCCGAGCGACACCAGCCCGGCCCGGACGCGTGCGACGTCGAGGCGCAGCTCGGCGGCGGTCCAGGTGCGCTCCTCGCGCGACTGGGACCGCGAGACGACCACGACGTCGTCCTCGGCGCGACCGGGCAGCGCGAGCATCGCCTCGGCGTAGTTGGTGGTGACCTCGGGGAACCACACGGCCCCCGGCAGCCGCTCGTCGGCCAGCGCCACCGTCGGCTCGGGCGAGGCCGGCAGCCGCAGCTCGCGCCAGACCTCGAGCCAGAAGGTGTCGAGGTGCTCCAGGCTCCACCGGCGCAGCGCCTCGTAGTCACGCCCGAGGTCGACGCCGTAGTCGGCCTCCAGCCGCAGCGCGAAGCGGCCCAGCCGGGAGTCCTCCCACGCGGCGGGCTCCCACAGCACGGGAGGCACGGTCTGGGCCGAGGCCGGAGGGACGGTCCGAGATGTGTCCTCGCTCACCGGACCACCCTAGAACGAGGCGTGGACACCGGGTCAGCCCGCCTCAGCACCTACCGTGGTTGACGTGGACAACCGGGGGACCGCGTCGGCCGCACCCGGTGGTCGAGCAGCGAGGAGCGCCAGCGACGAGCGGGCGTCGAGACCACACCCCTCAGCGCCCCGCCCCCTCCTCCTCACCACCCTCGCCCTGCTGACCACGATCACCGCGATCACCAGCAGCCTCGGGGCGCCGCTGGTGCCGAGCGTGGTCGACGCCTTCGACGTCCGCCTCACGACCGCGCAGTGGAGCCTGACGGCCGCTCTGCTCGCGGGGGCGGTGAGCACGCCGGTGGTGGGCCGCTTCGCGGCGGGGAGGGTACGCCGCCCGACCATCCTCGCGGGCCTGGCGACGGTCCTGGCCGGCACCGTCCTGGCCGCGGTGTCGGTGCCGCTGGGCGTGTTCGGTGTCCTCGTGGCGGCCCGGGCGCTGCAGGGCATCGGGATGTCGCTGGTGCCGCTGGCGATGGCGGTGGCCAGGGACGAGACGACCGGCGAGCGGACCTCCCGCGCGATCGCGCTGCTGAGCGTGACGATGGTGGCGGGCGCGGGCCTGGGGTACCCCCTCACCGCGCTGATGGCCGAGCTCGGCGGGCTCGTCGCGGCCTACCTGCTCGGCGCGGTGCTGACCGGCATCAGCCTGCTGATGGCGTGGCGCTTCGTGCCACCGGCCCCGGGCGACGAGCGCGGCCGCGTCGACTGGGTCGGGGCGGCGGGGCTGACGGTCGCGATGCTGGCGACGCTGCTGGCGATCTCCGAGGGCGAGGTGTGGGGCTGGACCAGCGCCCGGACGATCGGCCTGGGGACGCTCGGGGTGCTCGGCCTGGCCGGCTGGACGACGTACACGCTGCGCAGCAGGTTCCCCCTCGTCGACCTCCGCTTGGCGGTGCGCCCCGGCATCGCGGCGCCCAACCTGGTGGCGATCGTCGCCGGCCTGGGGATGTACTCCCTGCTCACCCTGGTCGTCGTCCTGGTCCGCGCCGACTCCCCGGGCTTCGGCCTCGGGGAGAGCGTGCTCGCGGCCGGCATGGTGCTCGTGCCGTACTCCCTCATGTCGGTCCTCGGCAACCAGCTCGCCCGCCTCGTGCTCGCGCGCGTGGGCCATCGCGTCCTGCTGCCCGCCGGGAGCCTGATGTTCATGAGCGCCACGCTGGCGCTGGCGGTGTGGCACGACCACCTGTGGCAGGCGCTCGCGGTGATGGCGCTCGGCGGCCTCGGCTCCGGCTTCACCTTCTCCAGCCTCGCGGTCCTGATGGTCCCCCACGTCCCCGCCGCCGAGACCGGCTCGGCGATGGCGTTCAACCAGGTCCTGCGCTACCTCGGCTTCACCGCCGGCTCGGCGGTCTCGGTCGCCCTGATGGCGGCGTACGGCGGTGGCGACACCGGCTTCGAGCGGGCCCTGCTCACGCTCTCGGGCGTGTGGCTGGTCGCGATCGGCGGCGCGGTCCTGCTCGATCGGCGGACCGTCGCGGGATACGACGAATCAGATCTCACCCTTACTGCGCAGTAAGGGTGAGAACTAATTCGTCGTATCCCGACGCTGCCGCCGCCGAACCCGCCAGCCGTCCACAGCCCCCACGACCAGCGGCCGCATCCACAGGCTCCCTCCACTCGCCCCGGAAGGCCCCGCTGATCGCCGACGCTCGGGAGCATGACCCGACGCCCGTACCGTTCCATCACCAGCCAGCTCACCGACGACCATCTCGCCGCGTATGCCCGCGCGCACGAGGCGGAGCTCCGAGGCGACTGGGAGACCGCCGCCAGCCAGCACCTCTCGGTCCCGTTCTTCCAACGGTCGACGCACGGCCAACGCTTGAGGATCCTGGCCGGCCTCGGCGACGCCGCGCCAGGCTGGATGGTCGCAAGACACCTCACCGAGGTGGCGCGTCGACTCCCGCGTCGCGAGGACCACGCGATCCCTACGGCGATCGAGCTCGGCGTCGTCGTGGGTCACCCCGGTGGCGTCGACGTCTCCCGGATCGGGTGCGAGCACCCGGAGCAGGTCCCCGCCTACCTCTTCGCGCGCGACTGGGTGACACGCCAGGCAGACGTCCACGAGGGCGACGCGCTCGCCGACCTGCTGGTCGCCGCCGCTCCCGAGCTCGTCGACCGCTCCGGCGTACGACGCTGGGCCGGCGCCCCGATGGGCGGCTTCCGCGTCGGGGAGACCCGGGGCGAGTCCCTGGCCCTGGTCGATGCTGAGTCCGGGGAGGAGCACGAGGTGCTCGACCTCGGCCTGACCGAGCAGGTCCCGCCGGGCAGCCACGTGCTCGGTCGGCTGGTCCCGGTCGAAGCAGGCCCGGGCACGGCCCTCGACTGGCGCCCGCTCCCCATCGACGAGGTCACGGCCAGGGCCGTGGCCCGGAGCCCGCACCACTGGATCGAGATCCTGGCGACCCGGTGCCGCGCCGGCCGCATCCCGACGGGTTTCTCCTACCTCTCGGAGTCCTCGACCACCAGCGACCTGCCGCACCAGTCCTGGACCTCCCTGCTCGGCCTCGGGCACGACCACGACCTCGGGCGTGACCGTCAGGGGCCCGACCGCGTCATCGGCCAAGCCGTCGACGCGGCGCTGCGGCTCGCCGACCGAGGACGCGAGCACGTACGGACGCACAGGCACACCATCGCCGACCTGATGCTCGACCCGCACCTGACGCCGGAGCGGCTGGCCCGGCACGCCACACCGGCCAAGCGAGACCGGTGGCGAGTGCTCGCCGAGTGCCTGCCGCCGCACGCCGCCGCCCGAGCCGCAGAGATGCTGCTGTGGTGCGAGGTCCCGTCCGCCGGCTGAAGGGCGGCTGCGTACGGCCGGGGCGCGAGACGAAGCCGATCACTCGACCGACCATGGCTCAGGCCTCGACCGGCCACCGATCACTCACCCAGGCCCAGTCGACGCGCTCCTGCTCGAGACGCACCCGATCGCCGTAGCGGTCGGTCACCAGGTCCTCGTAGACCCCCCGCTCAGCCGCGGTCAGTCGCGTCAGGTCCGCCGTGGTCGGCGACGGCTCCGCGACCCAACGCTCGCGGTGCTGCAGCAGTGTCTGCTCGTCCATCAGGAACGACCTCGTCTGCGGCAACCACGCGCGCAGCTGGTCGAGGATCGCGAACCCGTGGGTGTCGAGGTCACCCCAATAGTGCACGGGCACCTTCGCCAGCCAGGGCAGCCGCCCGGCACGGGACACCCGGAAGCCCTCCCCGAAGATCGTCACCCCTCGTCGCGGGACCGGGACCGTGAGGAACGTGGTCTCGTTCTCCACGATCACAGCCGAGGCCACGTCGAGGTCGAGCGCCGCCCACTCCTCCACCGGGGCGGTGACGTCGCGCAGCGGCCCCTCCCCCACCTCGGCGCCGAGCCGCAGGCGCAACCGAGCGGGCGGCCCGACCAGCCCCAACCCGGCCAGGAACCCGTCCGTCGACGCCGACACCCCGAGCACCCCGGCCAGCAGACCTCGATGCCGTTCGACGCACTTGGTGTCGACGCCGGGCGCGGTGATCTCGCGCAACCGGCGACCGCTCCCCCGCTCAGCACGCAACCATCCCAGAGCGGACAGCACGAGCATCCACTCCTCCTCGGGCACCGCCAGCGCGGCGTGCGGATGACCCAGCACCCACGTCAGCACCTCGGCGTCGGCTCGCACGAGCTCCACCCTCGAGCGCCAGGCCTGCACGTCGCCCTCGACAGCGAGCGTGCGCCACGCCTGCTCCCAGTCCGTGACCACGACGGCTACGGGGAGCTCCGATGCGCCCACCGTCCGCGCTCCCAGTGAGCGTCGCTCGATCTCGAACCGGCCGGGCGCCTCGCGCTCCCACGCACGGCTCCAGGACCGCACGGCCTCCAGGTCCTCACCGAGCTCACGGGCCGACGGACCGCGCAACCGCACCCGGACGGGCTCGAAGGCCTCCCCGCGGGCGTACGCCGCCAGCAGCGCCCCCGACCGCCACCGTGGCCGGAGCCGAGCGGCGACGACGTCGGGAGTCGACCACGTCGCGCGGTCAGCCATGACCGTCGCGACGCCGGCGGTAGTCCTCCACGGTCAGCGTCTGCACGCGCGAGTCGCGACCGTCGCGATTCTCCACGAACCCGATGGCCGACACGTACGGCTCGATCACGTGGACCTTCTGCAACGGGGTGACGATGAGCAGCTGGAGCCCGAGCCGTCCGAAGAGGGACAGCGCGTAGCGCGTCGAGAGGTCCGACCCGCGTCCGAAGGCCTCGTCGATGACCGCGAACCGGAAGTCGCGCGACGCCGTGGTGCCCCATTGCAGCTTGAACTGGTAGGCCAGCGACGCCGCCAGGATGGTGTAGGCGAGCTTCTCCTTCTGTCCGCCCGACTTGCCGTCGGAGTCGCGATAGTGCTCGTGCTCGACCCCTGTGTCGCGCTCCAGCTCGGCGGCCGAGAACGTGAACCACGTGCGAACGTCGGTGACGCGCCGGGTCCATGTCTTGTCGCTGTCGGCGTGGCCGTCCCGCCCGCGGAACCGGTCCACGATGCGCTTGACGTCGAGGAAGCGCTGCTCTGAGTACTGGTCGCTGTCGCCGTCGAGCGCACCGCGGGTCACCGCCCGGAGGTCCTCGCGGAACTGACGCACCTCGGTGTTCACCGTCGGCTCCACGAGGAGCTTGATGAAGCGGCCCGGGGAGTAGTCGATGGCGTGGAGCGACTCGTTGATGAGCTCGACGCGATCACGGATGTCGTCGGCCTCGCGCCGCAACCAGGTGGCCAGCCCGGCCAGGTCACGGATGGCGTTGGTGTTGAGCTGGCGCTTGAACTCGGCCTCGAACTTCGGCAGGTCGTCACGGCGGACCCGATCGCGGAACGCTCGGTACTCCCCGGCCGCCGCGATGGAGGCGTCCATCTCGGTCGTGAGAGCCGGCCACTGCGCCTTGATCGCCGTCATCTGCGTCTGCGCCGACGTGGCGAGGCCGTTCATCTGCAGCTGCAGCCGCTCCATGTCGGCGGTGAGCGACCGCGCCACGTCGCCCGCCCGCCGGTCGCACTCGCCGGGCTCGGTGACGTCCACCGCGCGCGGGGCCAGGGTGGGGTACTCCGCGCGAGCCAGCGCCACGACCTCCTCGCCCGCTGCGGCCACGAGGTCGCCGGCGACGGCCAGGTCACGGGCGCTGCGGTCGCGATCGGACTCAGCGACGCGAAGACGTCCGTCGACGTCGGTGCGTCGCTCGTCGAGGTTCGCGATCTCCTCCTCGACGGCCGACAGGGCACGGTCCACCTCGGCCAGTCGCGACGAGCCGGCCAACAGGCGCCGGCGCTCCGCCTCGGCTGCCTCGGCCTGGTCGATCGGAGTGGCGACGTCGACCTCTGTCCAGGACCCGAACTGCGCGACGTTGCTCAACGTCTCGGCCCGCTGACGCACCGCGTCCCTGTCCGCCTCGACGGACTCGACCTCGGCCTCGGCAGCCGTCAGCGCCTCCTGCAACCGGTGCAGCTCCTCTGTCAGGGCCTCGATCTTGCGAGCGTTCGACCGACCGAGGACCCACGAGCGTGGGTCGTCGACCCGTCGCCGGTCGTCCTTCTCGTGGCGGGCGCCGGCACGGACCTGGCCCTGCCGCGTGACCGCGCGCTCGGCCTCGGCCAGCTCCGCCACCGAGTCCACACACCGGTGGTCGGCACGGCGTCGCAGCTCTCCGGCCAGGAAGGTCTCGAACGGCCCCGGCTCCAGGAGCAACGTGTCGACGAGGCGCAGGTGCATGCCGTCCGCATCGGGCTGCACGCGCACCTGACGCTCGGGGACCCGGTGGTAGACCAGGCGCGCACCCAGGTGGTGGCTGTCGACCCAGTCGGCGACCTGCCGGTAATGACGCTGCGGCACCAACAGCGACAGTCCGAACCCCCGGAGCACGCGCTCGGCGGCACCCCGCCACGAGGAGTGCTCCTCGGCGACCTCGAGAAGCTCTCCGACGAAGGGCACCTCGTCCTCGGCGAGCCCCAGTTCTGCGCACAGCCGCTCGCGCAGGCGAAGGCTCTCCCGGGGCAGGTTGGTCGGTCGTCCGGCCAGGCTGTCCAGGTCGGCCCGCACGTCGGCGACCTGCTCGCGGACTCCGGCGCGACGACCCATCGCCTCGGCGAGTCCGGCGTCCAACGCACGCAGCTGCGGGGCGGCCTCGTCGTACGCGGCCCGCGCCTCCACCGACCGTTCGTGGAAGGACTGGCCGTCGACGACCTGGTCCAGCCCCGCGTCCTCCAGCAGCCGCGCGTACTTCTCCGACCGTGCCCTGCGTTGCTCGGCCAGCTCGCGCAGCTCCTTGACCGTCTGCTCGAGGTCGGCGACCCGGTCACCGCCTGCTGCAGCACGCTCGCCGATCAATCTGGCCTGCCGCGTTCGCGCCTGCTCCAGACGTGAGGTGATGCCCACACGTTCGGTCGCGAGGGCGTCCAGGGTCTTCCCCAGGGAGGTCTGCCTCTGCTCGAGCAGGCCGATCTTGTGCTCGGTGAAGAACAGCGCCACGGCATCGCGGCGGCGACCCGTCGCAGCCCGCTCCTCGGCGAGGGCATCGTGCTTGTCGCAGGTGATCAGCAGGGGGTCCAGGGCCGCCAGCTGGTCCTGGGCACGGCGCACCGCGTCGTGGGCACGCGTGAGGTCCTCGACGTGGGCGACCACCTGGGCGATCCGCTCGGTCGGGTCCGAGGGCTCCAGCATGTGCGTGCGCACGAAGTCGTTGAGGTTGCCCACCGACTTCATCGAGACGGTCTGGTGGAAGAGCTCCAGCGCCTGCTCCGAGGCGATGCCGAGGAGGCGCCTCATCCGTTGGCCGTACGCCGGGAAGTCCTTGTCGACGCTGGCGCCGGCCTCGCGCAGGCGCCGTCGCAGCGCGTTCAGGTCGGTGCCGAAGCCCGCGAAGTCCCGTTCCACGGCCAGGTCGCGCTCGGCGGTGACGAAGAACCGGTCCGGTTGTCCGGCCCGATCACGCTGGGTGAAGACCTGGGCCAGGGTGACCGGCTCCGGGGCGTCGTCGTTGGCGAAGACACCGAGGATGACCGAGTAGGAGCGGTGGTCGCGCAGCCCCACCGGTCGCGAGGTGCCCGTGCTCTCGATGCGCTCGGACTTGTAGTGCCCCTCGACGTAGGACCTCAAGGAGCGCTCGCGCGACTCGGCGCCGGCGGCCTTGTTGTAGGAGATGCGGTGCGCCGGGAGCAGCAGGGTGGTCACGGCATCGACGAGGGTGGACTTGCCGCTGCCGATGTCGCCGGTCAGCAGGGTGTTCTCACCGTCGAGGTGCAACGCCCAGACACGTCCGTCGAAGGTCCCCCAGTTGAGCACCTCGATCCGGTGCAGCCGCCACCCCACGCGCGCCGCCGACGGCCCGTCCAGCTCCAGGGCCGAAAAGAGACCGTCACTCATCCCGCGCACCTCCGGCGGCGCCGCGGTAGTCCTCGAGACGGGCCGCGAAGTCGGCGAGCGTCTGCGCGTCGACGTACGCCTTGAGGACGCGGCGGACCTCGAAGGTGTCGCGCTGCCCACGCAGCCGGCGCAGGAAGCCGAGGTCGACCACCTTCCCGATCGTGGTGTCCACCTGATCGACCTGGCGCGCCTGGTTGGGGGTGTCGGCGAGGAAGAGCGACACCATCTCCGCGATCTGGTCTCGGGTCAGGATCAGCCGTGGCTCCTGGGACGTGGACTCCCACTCGACCATCCGCTTGCGCAGCAGGACCAGCATCAGGCTGACGGGGTAGGAGAGGCTGCGACGCTTGACCAGGCGGGGCAGACCGTCCTCCTCGTCACGGGCACGGAGGTAGGCGTAGCCCTCGGTCTCGTCGACGACGACATCGACTCCGATCATGTCGAAGTGGTCGCGCACGGGCGCCCCGTGGCGCAGCAGGGTCTGCCACACCTGCTCCTGGGCTTCGCGGTAGACGACTCCGCGCATCAAGGTGATGACCGCGACGGAGGCTGCGGTCTCCTGCTCGGTCCTCATCGTGGCCTCACGATCTCACCACGGTGGCCTGCGGCATGCGCACGGTCCGCGTGCCGACCCGGTCGTCGTGCCACGAGACGGTGATCGTGCGGCTCTCGTCGAGCTCGACGCGCAGGTCCTCGTCGGTCAGGGCGAGGTAGCCGAGGAGCTCCGCGAGTCCGTCGCGCAGGGGGTAGAGCTCGATGACCTCGTGGAGCAGCGCCGAGCTGCGGGAGGGTACGACGGCGCGCAGCTGCTCGGCGAGCCGGGCGGTGTCCACGAACGTCTGGTCGAACAGCCCGGCTGTGTCGATCTCCTCCACCTCCCCCGTGGGGATCCTCGAGTCCACCTGGCTCGCGGGACGGACGTCGTAGAGCGGCCGCTCGAACGGCAGGCTGAGCTTCACCTCGGTTTCGTCGACCTCGAGACCGACCGCCGGGGGTGCCGCCCGCAGCGCCAGCGCGGAGGCCTCGATCTGCCGGACCAGCTCGAGGACCCGTCGGTTCTCCAGCCACACCTGGTCGTCGAGGAAGCGCCGCAGCTGCTCGGAGAGCGAGCGGACGACCGCCTGGGTGCGCTCGGCCGCGTCGTACCAGTCGTGGTGCGCACGGCGGGCCCGCGGGTCGACGTCGATCTCCTCGAGGGCTTGGACCTGCTCCAGCAGGTCGGCGAGCTCGTCCTGGCGCTCCTGGCTGAGCAGGAAGTCGTAGAACGCCTGGAAGCTCCGTCCCTGGTCGGAGCTGGCGATGTCGGCGCGGTCGGCCACGAGCGTGGCGAGCAGGTCGCCCTTGCCGCCGTCCCAGGTGGCGATGCGTTCACGGGCAGCCCGGTCCAGCGACCGGAAGTTCTCCTCGACCTCGCGGAAGTCGGCCAACAGCTCGCGTGCCGTGCTGGCGAAGAACTGATAGCGCTCGCGCAGGGCCGCTCCCTCCATCACCCGCACGCGCCCGGCCTCGACCTCCTCGATCTCGGCGTCGATCTCCGCGCGACGGCGGCGGAGCTCCTCGAGACGGGTCTCCGGGTCGGCTTGCGCCCCATGGACGATCTGGCGCAGCAGGTCGACCAGGGTGTGCAGCCGTGACTCGGTGCCGATGCTGGGACGCGCTCGGAGGGACCCGACCCAGGCGTAGGCCTTCTCCAGTGCGGGGGTGGCGTCGTAGTGCGCCTCGTCGCCGTCGGGCGGGTAGAAGCGCCGCAACCAGCCGGCACCGGGCGCCGACCAATCGTCGAGGTAGGTGGCCGGCGACCCGGTGTACCTCTCGCCTTCCGCCAGCTGCTGGTTGGCCGCCCACAGGAAGTCGTCGAGCGCCTCGGTCAACGCAGCCTGCGGGCGAGCACCCTCGTTCTGCTCGACGAAGAGGCGACCGAGGAACGCCAGCACCAGCGGCGCGTTGCGAGCACGGAGCAGACGCCAGGCCGGGCTGGTGTCGGCGAGCATCCGGATCTCGTCGAGCTCCATGCCACCTCCCGCTGCCGCATTCCCAGGGCTCCTGTGCTGCGGTCGAGGGTAGGGCGTGGCGGCGACAGTCCGCCGGCCACCCGCTGCGCGACGTCAGGAAGGCCGCGCACGCCCCAGCTCGTAGGTCACCTCGAACCACTCTGCCACGTCCGCGATCTCGAGCGAGTGGTCGAGGCCCACAGCCCGGACGAACATGTTGGCGTGCACGGTCGGCACGTACCCGAGGTCGATGCCGTTGAAGTCCAGGAACGCCACGGCGGCCGCCCAGGCTGTGCGCTTGTTGCCGTTCTCGAAGACCTGACGAGCGGCCATTCCGTGCAGCAGCGCCGCGGCCTTGTCGAACATCGACGGGAACGCCTCGAAGTCGCCGTATCCGGACCAGGGGCGTTCCAGCGCGGCAGCCAGCCCCACAGCGTCCAGGAGCGCGTGGTTCTCGCCGGTGTCGGCGCAGAGGACCTCGTTGTACGCCGAGACAAGAGCGACAGTGAGTCGGCGGGTCACCGCGCCAGACGCTTCAGCAGCTCAGCGTCACGCTTCATCACCTTCGCCAAGGCAGCCATCGCCGTAGCGTCGTCGACGTCCACGACCTCCTCGCGCTCCTCACGCTCCTGGTCGCGGATCTCGTCGTCGCTGGCCCGGTGGCTCATGTCCTCCACGGTACGCCGCACGTCCGACGACGACACCCGGCTTTCCACAGCCCCGGCCCCACACCGCCAGCCGCCGTACGTCGTTCGACGGATGCCACGGGCGCCGCGCCGGCCCTAGGGTCGACCCGTCGCCCAGCCCCAGGAGCCCAGGAGGACGCATGCGGTACCGCCAGGCCCTCGCCGGCCGCACGTTCGAGTTCGACGGGCTGGTCGACCTGCTCGGCAGGGCGAGCCCGGCCCGGTCCGGGGACCGCCTGGCGGGGTGCGGGGCCCAGAGCGACGTGGAGCGCGCAGCGGCGAGACACGCGCTGGCCGACGTGCCGCTCACCCGCTTCCTCGACGAGCACGTCGTCCCGCCGGAGACCGACGACGTCTCGCGGCTGATCCTCGACCGGCACGACACGGACGCCTTCGCGCCGATCCGCTCGATGACCGTCGGCGAGCTGCGCGACCACCTGCTCACGGTCGCCGTCGCGCCCGACGCCGCGACCACGCTCGCCCGGCTGGGCCCGGGGCTGCTGCCCGAGATGGTCGCCGCGGTCTCCAAGCTGATGCGCAACCAGGACCTCGTGACCGTCGGGGCGGCGTGCCGCGTCACCACCGCGTTCCGTACGACGCTGGGCCTGCCGGGCCGCCTCTCGACCCGTCTCCAGCCCAACCACCCCACCGACGACCCGGCCGGGGTGGCGACCTCGGTCCTCGACGGGCTGCTGCTGGGCTCGGGCGACGCGGTGATCGGCATCAACCCGGCCTCCGACAGCCCGGAGACGGTCACCCGACTGCTGCGGCTGCTCGACGAGGTGCGCGAGCGCTACGAGATCCCGACCCAGTCGTGCGTCCTCACTCACGTCACGACCACGATCGACCTGATGGAGGCGGGCGAGCCGGTCGACCTGGTGTTCCAGTCGATCGCCGGCACCCAGGGCGCCAACAACGGCTTCGGGGTCACGATCGCCCAGCTCGCCGAGGCGCACGCCGCGGTGCAGGAGCTGGGGCGCGGCACGGTCGGCACGCAGGCGATGTACTTCGAGACCGGGCAGGGCTCCGCGCTCTCCGCCGACGCCCACCACGGCACCGGCGGTCGGCCCGTCGACCAGCAGACGCTCGAGGCCCGCGCCTACGGCCTGGCCCGCGCCTTCGACCCGTTCCTGGTCAACACCGTGGTCGGGTTCATCGGCCCGGAGTACCTCTACGACGGCAAGCAGATCGTCCGCGCCGGCCTGGAGGACCACTTCTGCGGCAAGCTGCTCGGCCTGCCGATGGGCGTCGACGTCTGCTACACCAACCACGCCGAGGCCGACGACGACGACATGGACACCCTGCTCACGCTCCTGGGTGTCGCCGGGTGCACCTTCGTGATCGCGGTGCCGGGCGCCGACGACGTGATGCTCGGCTACCAGTCGACCTCCTTCCACGACGCGCTCTACGTGCGCCGGGTGCTCGGCAAGCGGCCGGCGCCGGAGTTCGAGGCGTGGCTGCAGGGCGTCGGCCTCGCGGCGCCGGACGGACGCATCCTCGACGTCGACCCGAGCCGCAGCCTGCTCAAGGAGCTGGTCCGGTGACCGAGCAGACCGACCAGCCGACCGACCGGCCGAGCGGACAGCCGAGCCCCGACTTCTGGGCGGCGCTCCGACCCACCACCACCGCCCGCGTGGGCTTGGGTCGCGCCGGCGACTCCGTGCCCACCCGCCGGCTGCTCGAGCTGCAGGCCGCCCACGCCGTCGCGCGCGATGCCGTCCACGCCTCCCTCGACGTCGAGGCGATGACCGCCGCGCTCGCCGGGCTCGGCCTCGGTGACCCGGTGCCGTTGACCAGTGCGGCCCCCGATCGCGCGACCTACCTTGCGCGCCCCGACCTGGGACGTACGCCGGCTGCGCCCCTCTCCCCCGCCGACCCGATCCCCGCCGACCCGATCCTCGCCGACCGCCCAGGCCGTCCCGACCTCGCGGTCGTGGTGGCCGACGGCCTGTCCGCGCTGGCCGTGCACCGGCACGCGGTGCCCCTGCTCGAGGCGCTGCTCCCCCTCGTCCCGCAGCTGGAGGTGGCGCCCCCGTGGTTGGCGGTCCAGGCCCGGGTGGCGATGGGCGACCACGTGGGCGCCCATCTCGGCGCGGCGATGACGCTGGTGCTGGTCGGCGAGCGGCCGGGCCTGTCCAGCAGCGACAGCCTCGGGGCCTACCTCACCTGGGGCGCCCGCCCCGGCACCCCCGACTCCGCCCGCAACTGTGTCAGCAACATCCGCCCGCCCCACGGACTCGACCACGCCACCGCCGCCCGCACCCTCGCCTCGCTGATGGAGGGGGCCCGGCGGCTCGGGGCCACCGGCGTACGCCTCAAGGACCGGCCGGACGCCCTGACCTGACCGGCCCCGGCCCGACCAGCCCCGACCAGCCCAGCCCCGAACAACCCCGCACAACCCCGCTCCGACCCCGACCCGCGGCGAGTGAGATCAGCCCGGCCACCAGGCCGGGGTCCGCAGCCGCGCCTCGGTGTAGGGCGAGGGGTGCACGATCCGCTGCCGGTTGTCCTGGATCTGGAACACCAGGTGCGCCATGGAGATCGACGGGTCCGGCGTCGCCAGCGGGTAGGCGAGCGCGGCCTGCCCGGCCCCGGCGAAACTGTAGGCGCCGTTGACGCCGCGGTGCACCCCGTGGCGCAGGCTCTCCGAGACCGACCCGAAGTCGCGCGGCGAGTCGGCGGCGGCCCAGGCCTGCGCGAGCAGGCGCACCCGGTCGTAGGCGATGCCGGCGTGCGAGCGGCCGGGCGGGACGGCCCACTCGCGGCGGTAGGAGTCGATGAAGCGCCGCGCGACCCCGTCGGAGTAGGTGCCGGTGGTGGTGGCCCACAGCAGCCCCTCGGCCGCCGGCCCCATCTCGACCCGGAACCGCGGGATGGACGGGGCGTAGAGCGCGTACAGCAGCGTCGGGGACGGGTCGGCCTGGAAGGACCGCACGAAGGTGCTGGTCTCGTGGGTGAAGTAGCTGCCGATCATGACGGCCGCCGGCGCGAGCTCGGCGACCCGGCGCCCCTGCTCGGCCCACGCCTCCTCGCCGCTCACGTCGTCGACGACGTAGTCGAGCTCCCACCCGGCACGCTCGGCCATCCGCACGGCGCGGTCGATCCCGAGGTCGCCGAGCTTCCAGCGGCCCCGGACGATCGCCAGCGAGCGCGAGGTCGTCTCGAGCTGGCCGCTGTCGCGCAGCTCGGTGAGCGCGTGCACGAAGCCCGGCCCGTAGTTCGTGTCGCTGGGACAGATCTGGAAGATGTGGCCGTAGCGCCCGGGGTTGTCCTCGACCAGGCGCACCATCGACTCCAGCGTCGCTGCGTGGAGGTACGGCGCACCGTGCTCGGCCGCGATCTCGTGCGCGACCTGCTGGTCGCCGAGGTACCCGGACACGAGGGCGTCGACGTCGCGCCCGGCGAGCTCGGAGAACGCCTGCTCGATGGAGCCGGGGTCCTTGATGTCGAGGTCGACGTTGACCAGCTCGACGTGCCGCCCGCCGATGCCGCCGCGGGCGTTGAGCTGGCTGATGGCCAGCTGGCTGGCCCGGATCATCTCCTCGCCGTCCTCGGCGATCTCCCCGGTGACGGGGAAGGCGCTGCCGAGCAGGATCGGGCGGCGTACCGAGCGGCGCCGGCTCGGGACGGTCGGGGCCGTGGGTGTCCCCGGACGCACCAGCCCGCCGACGATCGGCGGTGGGGTGGGCTCCTCGTCCTCCGTGCTGAGGATCCCCAGCAGCAGCCGCTCGAAGCCGGCTGCGCCGCCCGGCACCGGCAGCAGGAGCAGGCTCTCCTCGACGGCCACGGCGGCCGCGGCGGCGCGCGTGCGCACCTCGAGCTTGGTCAGCAGCCGCTCGACGTGGGTGGTGACCGTCCGGACGCTGGCCCACAGCCGCTCGGCGACCTCCGCGTTCGACAGGCCGCCCGCCAGCAGGGTGAGGACCTCCAGCTCGCGCTGGGTGATGCCGTACGGCGGCGTGGAGTCCTCCAGCCAGGTCAGCGAGGTCCGCGCACCGGCCCCGCCGCTGCGGATCGTGGCGAAGGCCAGGCTCCGGTCGGCCGCCCGCCAGTAGAAGGAGATCTCGTGGTGACCCTCGAGCCGCCCGGCCCGGCGGGCCAGGGCCACCAGGTCCTCCCACGACCGGGTCTGCGCCCCGGCGACGTCGAGGCCCCGCACCGTGGTCAGCTCCCCGTGGGCGTCGAGCACCACCTCGTGGGCGGCGGCGCGGTCATGGGGCGTTCGGGCGTCGGCGAGCACAGGTCCTCCCATCCTGGGCGTCGGGGCCCGAGCCCCGGACCAGGCTAGGCCGCCGGTCCGGGGCGTGGGGCCGCTGTGGTCTCCCGAGTCCGAAAAGTGAGCCGCCCGTGACCTCAGGACCGTCGCTGGCGCGACCAGGAGTCCAGCGCCACGGCGAGCAGGACGATGGTGCCCTTGGCGATGAGCTGCCAGTTCTGGGAGAGGTTGAGGCTGTAGAAGAGGTTGGTCAGCGTCGCGAAGATCAGCAGGCCCACCGCCGAGCGCCACACGGCCCCCTCGCCGCCGCGCAGCGAGGTGCCGCCGACGATGACGATCGCGATCGCGTCCAGGGCGATGTTGGCCCCCACGTCGGCCTGCCCGACCCCCAGGCGCGAGGCGTCGATCGTGCCGGCGAAGGCCGCCAGGGCCCCGGTCATCACGTAGACGCTGGCGGTCAGGTCGGTCACCCGGAGCCCCGAGAGCCAGCCGGCCTCGTGGTTGCCGCCGATCGCGTAGATGTTGCGGCCGTAGCGGGTGGAGGCGAGCAGCACGCCGCCGATGACGAAGGTGACCGCCAGGATCAGGATCGGGGTGGGGATGCCGGCGACGCTGGAGCGTGCCAGCACCTTGAACTGCGGGTCCGAGACGATGAACGGCGCCGAGCCGGAGTAGAGGTAGGCCACGCCCGAGATCACCGAGGCGCTGCCGAGCGTCGCGACGAACGGGTTGATGCCGATCCGTGCCACCAGCAGGCCGTTGACCAGGCCGCACACCAGGCCGGCCCCGAGGGCGGCCAGGATGCCGAGGGCGGGTGAGCCCGTGGAGATGGCGACGCCGGCCGAGACCGTCGCGCCCAGGGCGTACGTCGCCCCCACCGACAGGTCGAAGCCGCCGGAGATGATCACGAACGTCATGCCGAGGGCGACGATGCCGACGGCGGTGTTCTGCAGCAGCAGGTCGCGCAGGTTCTCCGGCGAGACGAAGCCCGGGTAGAGCGCGGTCGCGAGGACGACCAGCCCGAGCAGCGCCAGGATCATGGCGTAGCGCTGCAGCAGCACCGCGGCCGAGAGCCGCTGGGTCGGGCTCGGGGCCGGGCCCCCGGCCACGGCCGGGGCGGGGTCGAGGTCAGTGGACTGGTTCATGGTTCTCTCCTGAGCTGAAGCCGTGGTGGACGACGGCGTCGACGGTGAACTCGGGGTCGTCGGCGGGGATCTCGCGGACGACGCGGCCGTGGGCGAAGACCAGCAGCCGGTGGGCGATGGCCAGGACCTCCTCGAGCTCGGAGGACGTCACCACGACCGCGGCGCCCTCCTCCGCGAGCCGGACCAGCGAGGTCAGCACCTCGGCCTTGGCGCCGATGTCGATCCCGCGGGTGGGCTCGTCGATGAGGAAGACGTCGGGGCGGTGGCCGGCCCACTTGGCCAGCAGCACCTTCTGCTGGTTGCCACCGGACAGGTTGCGCACCGGCTCGCCGACCCGCGCGCGGTTGAACGCGAAGAACTCACCGGTCTCGCCGGTCTCGGCGGCCTCCGCGTCACGGTCCAGGAACGGCTTCCGACCGGCCGCGGACCGGCCCAGCCAGTAGTTGCTGGTGGCGTCCATGCCGAGGACCAGCGCCTGCTTGCGCGACTCGGGGACCAGGACGACCCCGGCGTCGACGCTGCTGCGCACCCGGCGCGGCCAGTCGCGGTCCTGCCCGTGCAGGCGCATCCGCCCGGTGGAGGACGGCTCGGCCCCGGCCAGCGAGCGCAGGAACGTCGTCCGCCCGGAGCCGACCAGGCCCCACAGGCCGACGACCTCGCCGGCCCTCACCGTCATCGCGATGTCCTCCAGGACGCCCGGGAGGCAGACCTCCTCGACGTGGAGCACCTCGTCGCCGATCGGGTGCGTGCCGCGGTCGGCGAGCTTGTCGACGCTGCGGCCGACCATGTGCTCGATGAGGGTGGGCCGGGTCCACTCCGCTCGCGGCGCGCTGCGCACGACGGCGCCGTCGCGCAGCACGGTGATGGTGTCGCTGAGGTCGAGGACCTCCTCGAGGTTGTGGCTGACGAAGACGATGGTGGTGCCGCGCGCGACCAGCGTCCGCAGCACCCGGTAGAGCGTCTCGCGCTCGTGCTCGGCCAGGGCCGCGGTCGGCTCGTCGAGCACCACGATCCGGGCGTCGCTCTGGACGCCGCGCATGATCTCCAGCATCTGCTGCTGGGAGACCGACAGGTCGCGTACGACGGTGCCCGGGGGCACGTGGACGTCCAGCTCCTCGCACAGCTCGAGGTAGCGCCGGCGCATCCATCGGCGGTCCAGCAGGCCGCGACGGCTGCGGGTCTGCCCGAGGAAGACGTTCGCCTCGGCCGAGAGGCCGGGGATCATCGTGAGCTCCTGGTAGACGGTGACCAGGCCGAGCTCACGGCTCTCCCGCGGGTCGCCGCCGCTGAGCCGGCGGCCGAAGACCTCGACGGTGCCGTCGTCGGCCGCGAGCCGGCCGCTGATCATGCCGAGGAGCGTGGACTTCCCGGCTCCGTTCTCCCCGACGAGGGCGTGCACCTCGCCGGGACGGACCGTGACGTCGGCGCCCTGCACGGCGACGGCTCCGCTGAAGACCTTGCGTGCGCCCCGGCAGCGGATCGCCGGTGCGTGGGTGACCGCGTCGGGCGCGGTCGTGGTCGCGACGGGCATCGGACCTCCTGGAGGTGGGCTGGGTCAGGTCGCTGGTTCGGGTCGCCGGACCGGGCTCGGTCCGGTGGAGGGCCGTGCCGGTCACCGGGGACGGCGTCCGGTGACCGGCACGGCCGGCGTGGGGCGCGGCTCAGTACTCCGCGGAGAACTGGTCGACGTTGTCCGGGGTCGCGAACGGCGTACCGGGCAGCGAGTCGGACTCGGCGAGGTTGATGAACACCGGGACGTCCTCGCCGGAGACGTAGTCGGCGACGGCCTCGATGGCCTCGCGGGTCTCCTGACGCGGCAGCATCATCACCGAGCTCTCCAGCCCGCCGGACTCCAGCTGGGACAGGGCCCACTCGTCGCCGCCGAAGTCGTAGATCTCGACGTCCTTGCCGCCGACGGCCTCGACGACGCCGCGGGTCATGCCGGAGAAGTTCGACATGATGATGTCGATGTCGGGGTTGGCCTGGACGATCGTCTGGGCCGCGTCGAACGCCTTGGGGGTGGTGTAGTCGGTGGTCTGCTGCGCCACGACCTCGAAGCCCTCGGCGTCCTCGAAGGCCTGCGCGGCCTCGAAGAAGCAGATGGTGTTGGCGTTGAGGTCCGGGCCGGAGACCAGCCCGATCTTGGCGCCGTCGGGGTGGGAGTCGATGACGTCCTGCACCCAGTCCTGGTAGACGTCGAGGGTCTGTCCGCCGACGTAGGTGATGGTGCCGGGCTGGTAGGTCTCCTCGCCCAGGCTCGTGGCGCGGCCGCAGATGGGCAGGTTGAAGACGGAGACCAGCACGTCCTTCTCGGGCGCCTCGGTGGTGAGGATGTCGCACACGAGGTTGCCGTCGTTGGGCTCGACGACGAAGGCGTTGTACTTGCCGCTGGTGAGCGCCTGCTGCATCTGGTCGTACTGCGTCTGCGCGTTGAACTCGCCGTCGAAGACGTCGAGGTCGGCACCGAGCTCGTCGGCCACGGTGTTGGCCTCGTCGATGGCGGCCTGCAGGTAGGAGTTGCTGCTGCCGGCGGAGAAGTAGGCGATCTTCAGGTCGGCGGGGTCGTCGACGGGAGCGGCGATGATCTCCGCGTCGGTGTCCCCACCGGTCGCGGTGTCGGTGACGCCGCTGGAGCAGGCCGCCATCGACAGGCAGGTGGTCACGGCCAGGGCCGCGACGCGAAGGGTGCGGTGGGTCTTCATGGTGTCCTCACTGGGTTGCCGGGTGCTCCGGCGCTGGGGTGGTGGATCCGAGAAGGTGGCGGCGACGCTGCCGTCGGGGGGTCTGAGGGTTCTGAGGGGTTCAGAGCGGTTCTGGGGCGGCTGGGTGCGCTGGTCGCTGGCGTCAGTCGGTCCAGCAGTCGTAGATCTCGCTGAGCGAGGCGAACCAGACGCCGTCGTGGCCGGCCATGTGGGTCAGCAGCCGCTCCATGCCGAGCAGGTGGTGGGCGCGGCCGATGGTCTGCGGGTGGACGGTGATCGCCAGGACCGGGTTGGTCTCGCGCTCGTAGGCGAAGTCGAAGTGGTCCTGGAAGCGCTGGAACATCACCTCGGCGGAGCCGAGGCCCTGGTTCACACCGGGGATGTACTCGCCGACAGGGAAGTCGTCGAGGTACCACGAGACGGGGAACTCCAGGATCGGGCTCTCCGGCCCGCGCACCGAGCCCTCCTCCCAGCGCACCTCGACCGGGCGCGGGTGGTAGGGCTGGAAGTCGCGGCCCATCAGCGAGGAGTCCCACTCGAAGCCGGTCTTCTCCAGCAGGGCCAGGGTGTGCTCGGTGAAGTCCCACGCCGGCGAGCGGTAGCCCCGAGGGCGCTTGCCGACGTGCTTGAGGTGGCCCTCGATGGTCTGTTCCATCAGCCGGACCTCGGTCTCCTCGTCCAGCGAGGGCACCGACTCGTGGAAGCAGCCGTGGGCGGCGATCTCCTGGTCGGCCTCGAGGATGGTGGCGAAGGCCTCGGGGAAGGTCTCCATGGAGTGCACCGGGGTGCACCAGGTGCCGGTGATGTCGAAGCGGTCGAAGAGGTCCAGCACCCGGGGGACGCCGACCTCGGCGCCGAACTCGCCGCGGGAGAGGTAGCTGGGGCTGGTCTTGCCGAAGGTGCCCATCCAGACGGAGTGGGCGTCGAAGTCGCAGCCGATGTTGACGGCGATCTTCTTGCCGGCGGGCAGGGTGAGAGGCATCGCGGGTCCTTTCGCAGGGCGCAGCAGGTGGTGGCGCGGGTCGTGGGGCGAGCGGGCGTCGGTCAGAGCGAGACGTGGGCGTACGACGCGTAGAGCTCGCGCCGCCGGCCGCGGTCCTTGTGGGTGGTGGCCGCACCGGTGCGGCGGTTCTCGTGGAGCAGGTCGAGGTCGAGCTCGTAGCCCACGACGTCCTCGACGTTGGTGGCGGACTCGGCGAGCACGCCGTCGGCGGGGAAGACGAGGTCGCACGGCGAGAGCACCGACGCGCGGGCCCAGCCCGGCGAGAGCGGGGCCTCGAGGTGGGAGACGGTCGGGCAGTGCACGACGTACACCTGGTCCTCGATGGCCCGGGCCGCGGCGCAGTGACGCACGCGCCAGAAGCCGGCCTCGGTGAAGGTGTAGGACGGCACGAGGAGCACCTCGGCGCCCATCGCGGTGAGCGTGGTGGCGACCTCGGGGATCTCGGCCTCGTAGCAGATGGCGATGCCGACGGTGACGCCGTCGACGTCGAAGACGGCCAGCTGGTCGCCCTCGGCGGTGTCCCAGTCGGCCTCGGCCGGGAAGATGTGGGTCTTGGAGTGCCGGTGCTCCTGGCCGTCGGGTCCGAAGAGGAAGGCGACGTTCTCGTGGCCGCGCTCGGTGGCCACGAGGTGGCTGCCGGCGAGGATCCACTGGTCGCGTCGTGCGGCCTCGCCGGCGAACAGCTCCCGGTAGGCCTCGGTGTGGTCGGCGATGCGGGTGAGCCGCTCGATGCCGTGCGAGCGCCACTCGGGGTCGAGGGTGAACAGTGCCTCGGTGAACAGCTCGGGCAACACGACCAGCCGGGCGTCGGCGACCTTGTCCAGGAGCGAGCGGGCCTGGTCGGCGAAGGCGTCGAAGGACGAGACCTCGCGCATCTCGAACTGGGCCGCGGCGACGCGGAGGGTGCGGGTCATGGGTGTCTCCTGACGGGGTGGTGGGTGGGCGGTCACCGGTGGGCGGTCACCGGTGGGCGGTCACCGGGCGAGCAGGCCGCCGTCGATGACCAGCTCGCTGCCGGTCACGTAGCGGGACTCGTCGCTGGCGAGGTAGACGCAGCCCCAGGCGATGTCGTCGGGGTCGCCGCCGAAGCCGAGGGGCGTCAGGCCGATGACCTCGGCGTTCTTCTCCTCGGCCTGGCGCTCGGCGAGGGGGGTGCGGATCCAGCCGGGGATGACGGTGTTGGCGCGGACGCCGTCGCGGGCGTAGGTGACGGCGGTGTTGCGGGTCAGGCCACGGACCCCGCCCTTGGCGGCCTGGTAGGCGGCCACGCCCTCGGAGCCGACGACCCCCCAGGCCGAGGAGAGGTTGATGATCGACCCGGACCGCTGGGCCAGCATCGGCTTCAGCGCTGCGCGGGTGCCGAGGAAGACGCCGGTCTGGTCGACGGCCACGACGCGGGCCCAGGCCTCGGCGGTGACGTCGGCGATCCCGGCGTAGTCGATGACGCCGGCGTTGTTGACCAGGATGTCGAGGCGCTCGTCGCGCTCGAGGATGTCGTCGACGGCCTCGGCCCACGCCACCTCGTCGGTGACGTCCAGGTCGACGTAGGTGATCTCCTCGGCGCCCTCGACCGACAGCTCGCCGGGGGCGGGCTTCTCGACGTCGGCGATGTAGGTGAACGCGCCCTCGGCCGCGAAGCGGCGGGCGGTGGCCAGGCCGATGCCCATGGCACCGCCCGTGACGAGGGCGACCTTGCCGCGGAGACGGCCGGTGCGCTGGTTCATGGGGATCCTCTCGAGGGGAACGGTCGGGTCAGCAGGGGTCATCGGGGGGCAGCGGCGATCAGCGGGCGAGGTAGCCGCCGTCGACGGGGAGGTCGACGCCGGTGATGAAGCGGGCCTGGTCGGAGACGAGGAAGCACACGGCGGCGGCGACGTCCTCGGGGTCTCCGCCGACGCCCATGGGGGTCGCGTCGAGGAAGGCGCCGTTGAGCTCGTCGGTCTGGCCGAGCGTGAGCGGGGTGCGGATCCACCCCGGCAGCACCGCGTTGGCGCGGATGCCCTCGCGGGCGTAGGACACCGCGGCGTTCTTGGTCATCGTCAGGACCGCGTGCTTCGACGCGTGGTAGGCCGCGACGCCGGGCACGGACGTGGCGCCGCAGATGGAGGAGATGTTCACGATCGCGCCGGAGCGGGCGGGTCGCATCAGCCGCAGCGCGTGCTGCATGCCGAGCAGGACGCCGGTCTGGTTGATCCCGATGATCCGGTTCCACTCCTCCAGCGACAGCTCGTGGAGCTGGTCGTAGCCGGAGACGCCGGCGTTGTTGACCAGGATGTCGAGGCGTCCGTGGTCGGCCTCGATCTCGGCGACGACGGCCGCCCAGCGCTCGGCGTCGGTGACGTCGTGGGAGCGGGTCCGGATGTGGTCGCCGAGGTCGGACTGGTCACGGACGTCCGTGGCCACCACGGTGGCGCCGGCCTCGGCGAGCGCGGTGGCGACGGCGTGGCCGATGCCCTGGGCGGCACCGGTCACCAGCGCGACGCGCCCGGTCAGGTCGTGCATGGGGAGCTCCTTCGGACTCGCGGGCCGATCGGTGACCGGCGTGTCCGAGGACGGTAGGAATCCGCGGGCACCCGCGGCGTCCGTCGATCTACGTATCCCGACCGGGTGATGTGCCCCCCACCGCCGGTCGGGCAGGCGAGCGCCAGCGAGCCGTGGTCGAGACCCGGTGACCCGACCGCTGCACCCTCAGGTGGTCGAGCAGCGAGGAGCGCCAGCGACGAGCGGGCGTCGAGACCCCGACCGAAGTGCCTACCGCAACCGCAACGTGGCCGACTTGGCCCACTTGCTCCTGCCGCCCTCACCGACGGCCCGCACCTTGAACCGCACGGTCCGGTCCTTGCGCTTGACCTTCACCTTCGTCGAGGACGTCCTGAAGCCGATCTTCTTGAACTTCCCCTTGCCCCGCTTCACCGCCACCTCGAACCGAACGCCCGGCGGGCTCGGGTCGCCGCTGGCCCACCAGAGCACGACCTTCTTCTTCGAGTGCTGCCACAGCTGCGGGTTGGTGGGGCGGCCGGGCTTGGCCAGGGTGCCGCCGTCGACGGTCCAGGTGCCGGTGGTCGAGCGGCCGGCGAGGTCGGTGGTGGTGACGGCGAGGGTCGTGTCGCCGTACGGCAGCTCGAGGTCGAAGACCGCCGACCCGTCCGGTGCGCTGAACCCGACGTAGTCGACCGGGCTCAGCGAGCCCAGCGCGTCGCCGTAGGTGCCGGGCGGGTCGATCTCCGCGCGCGCGACCTCGACGCCGTCCGCGGTCACGACGACCCGCGAGGTCCACAGCGGCCCCGCCGGCAGCGCGAAGGGCAGCGACACGCGCGAGCTCCCGTCGGGGTCGGCGACCCGGCAGGACCCGCCGGTCGCGGTGGGCGCGTAGCCGGTCATCTCGTCGGCCGCGCACGGGTCGAACGCCACCACGGGCCCCACCTCGGGGCGGGTGATGGTCACGACGGCGCCGTCGTCGTCCTGCGCGCCGAAGGCGACGGTGATGCCGCCGGGCAGCCACACCGAGGTGCCGGGGGCGTGCCCGGTGCGGTACCCCTCCACGTCCCCGTTCTCCCGCGCGACGCCGATGCTCGGCACGAGCACCGAGCCGACGTCGTACGCCGGCAGCCGGGCGTCGTGGGCGTCGACCGGGGTCGCCAGCGCCCGCACCTGCACGCCGCGTCCGCCGCCGAAGTAGAGCTCGGGGTGGCCGGGCGTCCCGCTCCCCTCGACGGCCCACTCCTCGTCCCAGCGCAGCGGCCAGTCGTCACCGGTCGCGGGGCGGTACTCCAGCGCGAACGCCCGCCGCTCGTTCAGCGGCACCACCGCCATCCGGGTGCCGGCGCCGACCACGTCGATCGGCCGCAGCGTCAGCGTCGTGGTCTCGCCGACGACGGCGAGGTCGTCGGGCCCGAGCAGTCCGAGCATGTCGCGCTCGTACGCCGAGAAGCGCATCGTCCGGGAGTTGTTGCCCATGACGGCCGAGGTGTCGCCGTACGTCACGACGTCCCACCGCGACGCGGCGAGCGGGTCGTCGGTGTGGTCGGGGAGCAGGTTGGCGGCGTGCTCGAGCCCGAGGTTGTGCCCGACCTCGTGGGCGAAGACCTCGATGTCGAGGTGCTTGCTGCCGGACACGTTCTCCGGCTCGACGGGCGCGCTGCCCGGCGACCAGGAGCCGTTCATGTGGATGCCGGAGCCGCCGAGCGAGGCCTGCCCGGCGTAGGTGCACTTGGTGCGCGTCGTCACGACCACCCAGGTCGCGTACGCCGACGCGCCCTCGAGAGCCGCCTGGATCTGCTCGGAGTAGCGCCCGCCGACGGTGAACACCCCGCAGGGCTCGTCGTCGGCGGCCGGCAGCTCGACGTAGTCGTGCATCCGGAAGCGGTAGCGCCCGCCCGTCTCCCGGTCGTACTCCTCGTCGAGCCGCTCGATCATCCGTCGCGACTCCTCCTCGTCGGTCCCGTGCGGCCCGGCGGCGGTGTCGAGTGCGAGCACGGCGACGTCGTAGGTCACCGACGTACGCCGCTGGCCGGCCGCCCGCCCGGCAGCCCCCTCCCCCGGCCGACCCGCCAGGTCGCGCAGCGTCGGCAGCGGCTCGGCGTCCGGGTCGTGGGCGTAGTCGGGCATCGGCGACGGCTCGACGGCCTGGACAGAGGCCGAAGGTGTCGTCGCGACCAGCGCCGCAGCGAGCGCGGTCGGGAGCAGAGCGGACAGGACACGGCGTGGGGACGTCATGTGAGGACCTCGGGTCGGGGGAGCTCCCACCCACCCTGCCGACATCCCCGCCACCCCGCAGCACTTTCGACCAACCCCCAATGCAGGTCGAGGAGGTTGCGCAGCAACCGTCTCGAGACCCCGTGACCGACACACCCACCGCAACCCCAGGTGGTCGAGCAGCGAGGAGCGCCAGCGACGAGCGAGCGTCGAGACCACCGACGCTGGTCGAGCAGGCGAGCGCCAGCGAGCCGTCGTCGAGACCCCGCGACCCGACCACCGCCCCCGACCACCCCCGAGGACCTGGGTGAACCCCAGTAGGTTCACCAGCGTGCGCATGCTCCACGGCCCCACGCCCGGACCGGTCGATGACGACGACCTCGCCGATGCCTACCCCTGGCCCGACACGACCGAGCGCCCCTACATCCGCGCGATGATGGTCAGCACCCTCGACGGCGCGGCGGCGGGTGACGACGGGCTCAGCGGCTCGGTGTCGGGTGGGGCGGACCGCGCGGTCCTGCGCGCCGTACGCCGCTTCGCAGATGTCGTCCTGGTCGGCGGCGGCACCATGAAGGCCGAGGGGTACGGCCCCCTCAAGGCACGCGACGAGGACGCCGCGCGGCGCGAGCAGCAGGGCCAGGCGAAGGCGCCGGTGCTCGCGGTCGTCTCGGGCAGCCTCGACCTGCCGCTGGGCGAGGGGTCGTTCGCGGACTCCGACGTCACGCCGATCGTGTTCACGACCGAGAAGGCCGACCCGACGAAGGTCGACGACGCCCGCCAGCGGGTGGAGGTCGTGCAGCTGCCGGGCGAGCACGTGGACGCCGCGACCGTGATCGACCAGCTCCACAAGAAGGGGCTGGGCCGGATCGTGTGCGAGGGCGGGCCGGGCCTGCTCAACCAGGTGACGGACGCGGGCCTGCTCGACGAAGCCGACATCACCATCTCCCCGATGCTGGTGGGCACCGAGAAGACCCCCGACACCACGATGCTCCACAACCCGGCGAAGTTCGAGTTGCAGCACGTCCTGACGGCGGAGGAGTTCCTGATGCTGCGCTACACGAAGGCCGACCAGAGCAAGCAGCAGGGAGACGACCAGTGATCGACCTGCGCCGCCTGGCCAGGCTGGTCGAGGAACACGGCGACCTGCTCGACGCACCGGTCGCGCCGTTCCGGCTGTCCACGCCTTCGAGCAGCCGCGAGGTCGACACCGACGTCGAGCCGGCGATCATGGGCGTGGTCAACCTGTCCAAGGACAGCTGGTACCGCGAGTCCGTCGCCATCGGCACCGACGCCGCCCTGCGCCTCGGCCGCCTGCAGGTCGCGCAGGGCGCGCACTTCATCGACGTGGGCGCGGAGTCGATCCAGGACTACGCCGAGGACGTCGCCGCCGAGCAGCAGGTCGAGCAGCTCGTCCCCGTCATCGAGGGGCTTACCGGCGACGGCATCGTCGTCTCGGTCGAGGCCTACCACCCGAGCGTCGTGAAGGCCTCCTTCGAGGCCGGGGCCCGCGTCCTCAACCTCACCGGGTCCGGGCACGACGAGGAGATGTTCGCCCTGGCAGCGCAGTACGACGCCAGCGTGATCCTCTGCCACGTCGGCGGCACCCACCCCCGCGACCTCGACCCCGACGCCGACCCGGGCGCCGACCCGATCGCCCACATGACCCCGCAGTTCGAGGCCCGCATTGCGGCCGCCCGCGCCGCCGGCGTCACCAGCCTCTCCCTCGACCCGGGCATCGGCTTCGGCTTCCGCTGGGCCCCGACCATGGACGCCCGGGTGGCCTACCAGTCCCACGTCCTGCTGGAGACCTTCCGCCTGCGCGCCCTCGGCCTCCCGCTGTGCCACGCCCTTCCCGCCGCCCGCCACCTGTGGGGCGAGGAGGTCCGCTCGGCCGAGCACTTCTTTGCCGTCCTCGCCCACCTCGGCCGCACCGGCATCTACCGCGTCCACGAGGTCCCCCGCGTCGCCGCCGCCCTCAGGACCCTCCACACCCTCTAGAGACCTTCTAACGGTCGGAGATCAAGGAGTCCGTTGGGCAATCGGCTCTACGGACAGTGGGCGACGTGTTTCCAACCACGAACGGATTCAGACGTTGCCGCCATTCTGCCTCGTATGCCCGGCGCGCGATCCCGGCACTGGAGATGGTGTCGCTGACGATCGAGGGTGACTCGTGGGCCAAGGGTGGGCCGGGCGCGCTCGATGGCACCCGGTTCTGGGACCGGGTGGCCTCCCGCAACCGCATGATCGTCGCCGCCAACCGGGGCATCTCCGGCTCACGTTCCTACGGCATCCTCGCCAGCATCCAGAGCAACTGGACGCCCAACAGCATCGGCATGGTCGGCCTCGGCGACATCGTCATCAACGACGTTCGGAACTACGCCGACGACCACGGTCGCACCACCTCCCGCGAGGTGTTCCGCGCCATGCTCGACCACCTCTCGGCCTGGGCGGTCGAGACGAGTAGCTCGGCTTCCCTGATCTACGGCCCCGGGTGGACCGCAGGTCTCAGCGACGGCACCGCTGGGCGCACGTCGACATCGCCTGGACGGGCGACGCCTGCGCCATCCGGGTGAGGTGTGTGAACGGCGCCGGGGCCAACGTCACCGTCACCGACACGGGCACCGGCACCGGCACCGGCACCGGCACGACGGTCGCAACGTTCTCCACGGGCGGCTTCCGCGACACCTTCACTGGCGCCATTGTGATGTCGGGCTACGGCGACGGGGACCACACCGTCCGTGTCTCCGTCTCGGCGGCAGCCACCGTCGCAGGCGTGAACCCGCTCATGGAGTCGCCACCGCTCATCGCTTGGATGAAGCCCGGCCCCTACGTCAACGGCGGCGCCGACCAGCAGGCCCGCCTCGCCCTCTACCTCGCCGAGCTCCAGACGGTCGCCGACGACTGGGCGAACGTGGTGTCCATCGGTCACGACGCCGACTGGGACATGGACACCATGCTCTACACCGACGGCTTCCACCCCAACGACCTCGGCAACGCCTACTACGCCGACCGCATCAACACGGTGCTGGCCGCGCGGCTGGGCGACGACTTCGAGCAGGGCCTGAACGCCGTGGTCGGCACCTCAGCAGGCACCTATACGCCGCCCGTCCCGGTCTACACCGCCCCAGGCGCGACAGTGCCCGCTCAGGTCACCGGACTTGCTGCTACCGGCCAGCAGGGCGCGGCCGTGCTCACCTGGACACGGGCGAGCGACGGCGGCTCCACCCTCACCGGCTACTCCGTGCAGTACCGCGTCAGCGGGGCAGGCTCGTGGGTGGATGCTCCTGATGCCACCGGCACCGCCACCGGGGCCCTGACTCGTGCCACTTGGAGCGGGATCGCTGATCGAATCGATGTTTGTGCAGGTCACGGGGTTGCCGGCGATGTGTTTGACACACCCCGCTGGCCGATAGGGTCCGCCGGTGGTGTTCGTGCGGAAGGCTCCGGGTCGCACGGGCAGTACAAAGGTCCAGCTCGCTGAACGCCGCGACGGGCGCGATGTGGTCCTCGAGCATGTGGGCACGGCTCGCGACGAGGCCGAACTCGCGGTGCTGATGTCGGTGGCACGACGACGCATGCACGAGGGCCAAGAGGCTCTCGACCTCGAGATCGTCGGGCTCGAGGATGAGGGTGTGCCAGCCCGGCCAGCCCCGATCACCAGCAAGCGTTCAGCGCTGCTGTGGCAGGTCCTCACCGAGGCCTACACGCGGCTGGGATTCGGCGCCGTCGATGACGAGGCCTTCGCTCAACTGGTGCTGGCCCGGGTCATCGAGCCGACCTCGAAGGCCGACTCGGTCAGGGTGCTTCACGAGATCGGAGCCCCGGCGGTCTCGCTGCGCACGATGTTCCGTGCGCTGCAGCGCGCCCAGGAGCGTGACTACCGAGCCACGATCGCGACCGCGTGCTTCCAGCACGCCATGACCAACGGCGATGTCTCCCTGGTCCTCTACGACGTCACCACGCTGTACTTCGAAGCAGAGGACGAAGACGCCCTACGCAAGGTGGGCTACAGCAAGGAACGCCGCGTCGACCCCCAGATCGTGGTCGGACTGCTGGTCGACCGGCGAGGGTTCCCCCTCGAGATCGGCTGCTTCGAAGGCAACAAGGCAGAGACCCTCACGATCATCCCCATCGTCAAGCAGTTCCAAGACCGTCACGGCATCGCCGACATGGTCGTGGTCGCCGATGCCGGGATGCTCAGCTCGAAGAACCTGCGCGAGCTCGACGAGGCGGGCTTGAGGTTCATCGTCGGGTCGCGGGTAACGAAGGCGCCCAAGGATCTGGAGTCCCACTTCCGATGGCACGGCACCGCCTTCACTGACGGCCAGGTCATCGACACCATCACCCCACGCGACCAGCGCGGCATCCTGGTCAAGTCATCGGACCCCAAGACCAAGGCCGAGCCGGTCTGGGACCCCGCGGTGCACGCGAAGTCGTGGCGTGCGGTGTGGGCGTACTCGACGAAGCGAGCCGTACGTGACAACAAGACGCTGACGCTGCAGGAGAACAAGGCCCGCGCGGTCGTCGCGGGCGAGAAGGCCGCCAGGACGCCACGGTTCGTCAAGACCCGCAACGGCTCCACCGTTCTCGATGAGGCCTCCCTCGGTCGGGCGCGTGAACTGGTCGGCCTGAAGGGCTACGTCACGAACATCCCCGCCACCGTGATGCCCCCAAGCGAGGTCATCAGCAGCTACCACGACCTATGGCACGTGGAGCAGTCGTTCCGAATGTCCAAGACCGACCTGGCCGCACGGCCGATCTTCCACCACACCCGCGACGCCATCGAGGCTCACCTCACCATCGTGTTCGCGGCGCTCGCGATCGCTCGCGACCTGCAGAACACCACTGGGATGAGCATCAAGAAGATCATCACGACCCTGCGACCGCTCCAGCAGATCACCGTCCGCATCGCCGGCCACGATCACCTCGCCGCCGACCCACTCACCCCGACCGCCAAGACGATCCTGGACTCGCTACAAACCGGCCCTCACTGACACACCCCGGTGGCACGAGTCAGGTCGAACGCCCTGTCCTGCATCGCCATCTCCGGGTCCCAGCAGCATCTGCTCGTCAACTCCGGCGCAGCCTATGGCACGTTCCGCTGGGTCCGGGGCTCCTCCGAGATGATCCAGGTCGGCATCTCCTACGGCTTCTCCTCCGGCACCGGCACCACCGGCTACATCCTGTACCGCACCAGCACGTTCTACCGGCTGGTCAAGCAGACCGCCAGCGGCTCCTACACCACCCTCGCCGACACCACCGGCGTCACGCCCGCCGCTGGTGACGTGGTCGAGGTCGTGTGGAACGGCAACTCGCACAAGGTGCGCGTCAACGGCACCGAACGCGCCAGCGCCACCGACTCGGCTTACAGCGGCACCTGGAACGGCGCGTTCAACATCAGTGCCACCCACGCTGGCGCGTGGGACGAACTATCTCACACGAGCGCGACCGCTTGAGAGAAGCGACTGTCTGAGATCACGCCGACTCCGATGCCGGAGCGACCGCATTGGCTGGCGCGCGCTGAAATCTGCTCTTCAACGCCAGGAACGGCGCTTCGATGAAGCGGTAACTAGCTGCAGCCACCAAGAGCGCAGCGATGGGGGCAAACACTGTTTCGCCGATGACCGGTAAGGCGTCGGAGCCACTCGCAAGCAGTGGCTCTTGCCAGAGATACAGGCTGTACGAGATCAAGCCAACGTAGACAAGCGGCGGCCATTCCAACGGCCTGCGCAACGGGCTCTTCCTATTTTGCAGGACGGCAACTAGGACGGCTGCGGCGGCGAGATTGTGTACCGTGTACCCAAACGGCAGAAGCCAGATTCCTCCGAGGTATATTCCCGCCGCCGAAGATGCCAAGATGACAGGCAGCGCGACCAGCTCCAGGCGATACCGGATGACGGCGGTGACGGTGTACGACCACGCTTTCGGGTATGCGATAGGCAGAAGAGCGACCGCGCAGCCGATCAGAAGCGAGTCGGCTCGTGTGTGAAACATGATACCGATCCTCGGCTGAAGATCGGGCGTCAAGACATAAGTTGCGACACGCAGTATCGGGAGAACGACGATCGCGGCGACAGCGACCTTACATGCGAGCCGCGTGTTCAATGCGAGGAGCGTCAGCGGCCAGAAAATGTAGAATTGTTCCTCTACAGACAGTGACCATGTGTGTCCCAGGTGCCAGCCGGTCGGAAGGTAGTCCGAGACTAGTAGGCTGGCTCTCAGAAAGTCTGCTCGTGGAATTTCAGCCGCGCCCACCGCCGTCAGGACGCCCATAGCCATTAAGAAAAAGGCAAAGGCTGGAATGATTCGCAGAAAGCGGCGTACATAGAAGTTGTAGATACTAATCGTTCGAGTGCGCTCTCGTTCTCTAGTCAGAATTCCCGTGATAAGGAAACCGCTGAGGACGAAGAACACCAGCACGCCGAATCCGCCGTCGAAGAAGACGTGGCCCACGTCGTTCCATCGAGTTGAATCGATCGCCATCGTCATGCTGTGAGAGATGACGACGAGTAGGACCGCCACCCCTCTGAGACCTTGCAGCGCAGCGATCCGACTCTCAGACATGGCGTGATCCTAGGCTGCAGACGCCAGAACTAGGATGCGAAACATGGGCGCCGTAGCGTGTTGGTGTGGGGATCAGAGTAGCCGCCGCCGTCGTCCTCTCCCTTCTACCGGCTCTTGTTGCCTGTTCGACAGTCGATGACGCTGCGCAGCCGGTGGCGACTCGACACGGAATCGCCGTGTGGGGCGACTCGATGTCGAGCCGATACCCGCGTTACCTGCAGGAAATGATGCCTGAGAGCACGATCTACAACGGTGGGGTCAGCGGCGAGTTCTCGGGCTCGGTCGCGGTGCGCCAGGGCGGCGTTGTGGCCGCGTTCCGCGTCGAGTCTGGAGCCCTCCCCACTAGCGGCGAAGCCGGCCTGGCGTTCACAAATGAGGATCGCGGCTGGGCAAGTGAGTATCCCGGCATCCGGCTGGGTTGGCAGCCCAACGAAGCGTCGCCGATGCCCGGGACCTTAGCTGGGGTGCACGGAACCCTCACCGCCTACGCGGAGGGAACCGAAGAGTCCATTCGCTTCGGATTCACTCCGGATAAGCCGGGGGAAGCAGCGCCGGTGGGCGAAGACGTCACATTCGTCCCTGACTCCGCCGAGGCGCAGGCCGAGGCGGTCCACATCATCATGGTTGGCCGCAACAATCCGCAGAACGTCGGCGATGTCCTCGAAGACATCGCCTCAATGGTCGCGGCGACCTCCGATGACCGCTACCTGATTCTGTCTACGATCAACGCCACCGATGAGGGCGAAGGCAGTGGGGCCACCTACTCCCGGATCGTCGAGGGCATCAACCAGGGGCTGGCCGAGACCTACGGCGAGCAATACCTCGACGTGCGACGGCTCCTCATCCAGGAAGGCCTGGACCGAGCCGGCATATCGCCAACGCCCGCGGATCGGGCGGACATCGCGGCTGACACTGTCCCGACATCACTGCGCGTGCCGAACGACGTCGTGCATCTGAGCTTCGCCGACCCGCCGCAGATTGGACAGAAGTCCGGTGATGAGGTGCTTGCCGAACTAGTGCACGAGAAGCTAATCGATCTCGGATGGGCCGAACCGGCCTGAGCTCAGACGATCAGCCGGCGCCTTGATTGGGCTGTGCAAAGGACCGAACGAGGTTCTCAGGCTGATTGAGCATCGGCCTGAGCCATTTGGACGGGAATGACCCGTCGAGCAACTCGACTACCGCTGTGCCACCCTGATCGCGAGCCCACACAAGGGCAGCGCCACGAGCACGACGGCCACCTGCCCGACCCAAGCCGGCCCAGCCACGAACGCCAGCGACACCACGTGCCCGAGCAGCGCGATCGGCACCCACCGCGCAATGACGTCGGTGCCGGCGCGCCACAGCGCGATCGCGAGCAGCAGCTCCCCGAGGTAGAACGCCCCGACCCAGGCGAAGACGAAGGTCATCAGCCCGTTCTCCTCCGCGGCCGCCTCCAGCGCCGTCGCAGTCAGCGCCTCGGTGACGACGAGCGCCCGGAAGAAGATCAGCAGCGCGGCATAGCCCGCCGTCCCGAGATATCCCACCGCCAGCACCACGCACGCCGCCATCGCCGTACGCCGCCCCCGGCCCTGCACCAACACGATGATCGCCGGGAGCCCCAGGATCAGCCCGACGGAGGCGAGGAAGTACATGAACGCCCCGCCTAGCCACCGCCCGCCCTGCGCCTGCACGGTGCGGAACATGTCCTGGGTCGTGGCGCCGTCGGTCGTCAGCACCGTGGCCAGCAGCAGCGCCATCGCGCCGGCCACCAACGAGGCCGCGCTGACGGGCAGCCAGTCGTCGTTCCGCATGGGCGGACTGTGGCAGATCGCGGCCCCGCCCACGAGACCCGACGGGTATGGACCGGGTGACGAGCGTCCCAGCGCGGAAGCGTCACCACCTTTACACTCGCGGCCGTGCGCCGTGCTCCCGGTTCGTCCTCCCCCGGCTTCTCCCCCGCTGTCGTCCTGGTCGTCCTCCTGGCGATCGTGGTCGTGGGTGGCACCGCCTACGGCTACCAGCAGTGGCAGGACGACATCGCCGCTGCCACGGCGACCGACACCACGAACCCCGGCGCGTCCTCAGGCGGCGGTCTGCCCAGCGCCCCGTCGAGTGACGAGGCCAGCAAGGACGCAAAGGGCGGCAAGGGTGACGACGACAAGGCGGACCCTTACGAGCCGCCAACCTTCGACGTGCTGGAGCCGACCGACAACCGGCCGCAGCCGGTCGTGCTGCTGGTGGGCGACGGGTACGCCGACGGACGCGGCGCCTCTAGTCCCAGCAACTCCTACGCCAGCTTGATCAGCAAGGAGCTCGGCTGGGACGTCCGGCTCGCCACCGCCCCGGGCGCCGGTTACCTGTCCGGCAACTCGCTGCTCGACCTGTTCACCGACTCGCCCGACTCGGTCGACCCGGACCTGGTGATCATCCAGGGCGGGTACGGCGGCGACGGCTCGAACGACGCCGCCAAGACAGCCATCGAGGAGCTCGACGCGGCCATCGCCGAGCGCTATCCCGACGCCGACGTCGTCGCAGTCAGCCCGTTCTGGCCGGGCACGCCCAACAAGCAGGCCGAGACCCGCGAGCGCACCGTCGCCCGCGCATGGCGGGAGGACCCCGACGTCCTGGTCCTGCGCCCCCAACCCGACGGCTGGTCCACCTTCGACACGGTCAACGGCGCACCAGACGACGCCGGCCACGAGCTCATCGCCACCTCGATGATCGAGTCCTTCCGCGACTCAGGTCTGGCACCGACGAGGTAGAACCTGGACCTCGTTCGGGCCTCGAGGTCTTACCTCTTGGGCTTCACAGCGAGGTGAACCGGGGCGGTGTATCCAGCAAGTCGGAGACTTACCGAGATTCCTCTACGCCCCAAGTGCCTCGCAGCCCTCTTCGTCAACCGAACGCGCCCCTTCCAGACATGGTTGGCTGTCAATTCGATTCGCCCGGTCTTCAGCCGCATTTCCTTGACATCACCCCCCTCGCTCGACAGCAACAGTGTGGGCCACCCGCGGACTGGGGCATGAACGGACAGGCGCAGTTTGACCGTTCTCGTCCCACGACGAAGGACGGCAGATGGGACGACCGCTTGCGTGAAGCCGCGGACAGTGACGAACGACGTCCGATTTTCAGCCCCTAGCCCGAGGACCACTGCTTGCCGATCCTGCAACTCGTGCCCGAGATGAATCGAGTCAGCCTCACCCTGCCATCCGGCGCCGATGATGCTGTGGCGGTCCGGAGCAACGAACGTCGAAGAGTGGGGGCTCTCGCTTGCTGGACGCGTGTTCACGAAGTTGCCGACGACAAGCCTTGAGGTGGCGCCAGTGGTCGCTTGCAAACAGGCAAGTCCCACCACCCGCGGCGTCGATGTCGGCGACGCGAACCCGAAGTCCCACGACCTGCCATCCGCCACAGGCCGTGCCATGACCGGAGCGCCGTCCTCCGACTTCCACGATGGGGCGAGTCCGATCGTCCCGACGGGGCAGGCCACACTGCGGCTCGTCTCGCCTGGCTCCAGTCGCTGGTTCGGACCGGCGGTCACCTCGAGGTTGCCGCCACCAGATGTCTCACGGCGCAGACAGGTAGCTAGCAACTTGACTTGCGCCTGTCCTGAGGTGTTGTTGCGAACAGTCACTCGACGCTCACCAGGCAGCATCAGCGGGTCACCCACCACTTCAGTCACGACGACTTTGCGAAGGTCTTCGCCTTGGTCGACGTGCTGGACAAGGGGGCTGACGTCGCTCAGCAAGGCACCCTGAGGGCAGGTGATCGCCTCCGTCAAGGTTTGGCCTGCCTGCAGAGTCACGTGACGATCCGCGCGCTGGTAATGGATGTGATCGTCGACTTGGTCGGCGGCCGCTTCCTCCGTGGGCCCGCGCTCGAACTGCAACACGACGCTGATCGGACGGTCCACGCGAGCGATCTCAGAGGTGACGCTTTGTGCAAGCGATCCGATTGTTGCTGTGACCTGAACAGATGTGCTGTCTTGTTCCAGCAGGCTCGTCACCAGCCACCCATCAGGACCAGTAGTCCCACCCAAACCGTTCGCCGACGACGAGGACGTCACCACACCAGGCGCCAACTCGGCACCAACTCCACCGGCGCCGACAAACTGAAGAAACCCGCCTGCTCCCCCACCGGAGTCGACTGACCACGACTCACCCCCAAAAACCGCGCGTCAGCAGGCACCACAGCCGAATACCGTCCCAACTCATCAGTAGAGGCGCCCCCAGCATCCGTCCCGTCGGAAAAACCAACCGACACCCCCACCAACGGAACCCCATCACCATCACGCACCACACCCGAGACAGTTGCGGATGTATCCACTCCTTCGACCCGGATCGGATTCCATCGCGAACCCTCGGGCGGGGTGAAGACGACATCGACGACCGACGAGGCCACCATGAGTGAGTAGGTCCCATCGGCAGTCACCGTCGACGAGCCCACCAGAGAGTTCCCATCAAGCGCTTGCACTTCGGTACCCGGCACGGTCCCTGTTTCACTCGGTGCGAAGATTCTGCCTGTCACCTGGTGCCAGGCCTGAGCACTGGCCGCAGGCGCCACGAGACCAAGCACCAACAACGCAGTCGCCGCCAGAGTGATTGATCGCCTGGCGGCAGAATCGAAAACACGCGCACGCGTGAAGAACATGGCTGGCCCCCCAATGCCATCGCTGATCTGTCAGCGGTTTCATCATGGGTGGGCTTACGCAACTCGCGAAAGCAGTTCCTGAGAAAATGCTTTACTGTCTAGAGCGCCTCTCCCATCCCAAACGCTCGGTCGGAGGGATTCACCATGCGTGGTTGAGACTCGCACGCCTACTCGCGTCCGCTAAGTAGACAAGCGAGCAGGGACGACGCCTAACCGACCTCGCGCAGGTCAGCCGCGTGCTCGCGGTACCACGCGACGGTGGACTCCAGTCCCTCTCGCATGCCGATCGAGGCCTCCCAGCCGGCGTCCCGAAGCTTGCTGACGTCGAGCAGCTTCTGCGGGGTGCCGTCGGGCTTCGAGGTGTCCCAGTGGGTCTCACCCTCGAACCCCACGACGGAGGCGACGGTCTCGGCGATCTCCTTGATCGTCGAGTCGCGGCCGGTGCCGACGTTGACCTGCTGCGGCCCGTCGAAGTGCTCCATCAGGTGCAGACACGCAGCGGCCATGTCGTCGACATGTAGGAACTCCCGCCGGGGGGAGCCGGTCCCCCAGTTCGTCACTGACTCCGCGCCCGAGGCACGGGCCTCGTCGTAGCGCCGGATCAACGCCGGCAGCACGTGGCTGCCGGTGGGCGAGAAGTTGTCGCCGGGGCCGTAGAGGTTGGTCGGCATCGCCGAGATCCACGGAAGCCCGTACTGGCGTCGCACGGCTTGGACCCCGAGGATGCCGGCGATCTTCGCGATCGCGTAGGCGTCGTTCGTCGGCTCAAGGTGTCCCGTGAGCAGAGAGTCCTCGTGAATCGGCTGAGGCGCCATGCGTGGATAGATGCACGATGACCCGAGGAAAAGCAGCCGCTCGGTCCGCACTTCCAACGCCGCATCCATGACGTTGGTCTGGATGCGCAGGTTGTCGGACAGGAAGTCGACCGGGTAGGTGTTGTTGGCCAAAATGCCGCCGACCTTAGCTGCGGCGAGCACGACGTAGCGCGGTCGCGTCTCGGCGAAGAAGTCGAAGACCGCCTCGCGGTCACGCAGGTCCAGCTCGCCGGAGCGACGGCCGACGAGAGAGTTGAAGCCCTCGCCCTCCAGCTTGCGCCAAATCGCGGAGCCGACCAGACCACGGTGCCCAGCGATGAACGTTGTGGCGTCGCGGTCCAGCGGACGGGGCTCGAAGGCCCCCTCAGACACCGGTGATCCCCGGGTTGCCGACCTTCGGCCAGCCCTCGAGCGCCACCTGGTCGTACCACGGCCGGCCCTCGTGCTCGAGCGCGGCGATATCGGCGTCCACCATGATCCGAGCCAGTTCGTCGGTCTGGACGCTCGCCTTCCAACCGAGCTTGGCCTCGGCCTTCGACGCGTCACCGATGAGGGCGTCGACCTCGGTGGGGCGCAGGTAGCGCTCGTCGAAGCGGACGTGCTTCTCCCAGTCCAGACCGGCGTGCTCGAACGCGGTGACCACGAAGTCGCGTACGGTGAAGTTGCCGCCGGTGGCCAGCACGAAGTCATCCGGCTCGTCGGCCTGCAGCATCCGCCACATGCCCTCGACGTACTCGGGCGCGTAGCCCCAGTCGCGGACGGCGTCGAGGTTGCCGAGGTAGACGTGGTCCTCCAAGCCGGCCTTGATACGGGCGACCGCGCGGGTGATCTTGCGAGTCACGAAGGTCTCGCCGCGGCGGGGGGACTCGTGGTTGAAGAGGATGCCGTTGACGGCGAAGGTGCCGTAGCCCTCGCGATAGTTCTTGGTCACCCAGTAGGCGTAGACCTTGGCCGCACCGTAGGGCGAACGCGGGTAGAACGGCGTCTCCTCATTCTGAGGCGGCGGCGTCGCGCCGAACATCTCCGAGCTCGAGGCCTGGTAGTAGCGGCAGTCGACGCCAGCCAGGCGAACCGCCTCGAGGAGACGCATGGCACCGACCCCGGTGGTGTCACCCGTGTGCTCCGGCTCGTCGAAGCTGACCCGGACGTGTGACTGGGCTGCGAGGTTGTAGACCTCGGTGGGCTGGATCTCGTGCATCAGGGTGACGAGGCGGGCGCCGTCCGAGAGGTCGCCGTAGTGCAGGAACAATTTCGCCTCATCGGAGTGCGGGTCCTGGTAAAGGTGGTCGATCCGCGAGGTGTTGAACGTGGAGGCCCGGCGGATGAGCCCGTGCACCTCGTAGCCCTTGCCGAGCAGCAGCTCGGCCAGGTAGGAGCCGTCCTGGCCGGTGATGCCGGTGATGAGTGCGCGTCGCATCGATGTTCCCTTCAGAGTTTCCGAACTGCCCGGAGGCTATCGGACCTCTTTAACGTCACCCACCGGCCGGGTGTCCGCCGTGTAACGATCCGCTGCCTCCCGCCGGTCGAGACGCGAGCGGATGAGCCACCCCCACCGGTCGAGGTGCGAGCGAGGGGCGCCTCGACGCTCAGCGGATCTTGAACGGCGTGTCACTGACGTCGTAGAAGTAGTTCCCCCGCGCCTCGACCATCACCCACGCCGCGTCGGCGGTGATGCCGGCCGGCAACCGGACCTTCTTCTTCCCGTCGTTGCGGGTGTTGTTGGCCAGCACGGTGCCCCAGGTCTGTCCGTCGTCGGTGGACAACCGGATGCGGACCTTGCGGGCCAACTCCTTGGTTCCGTTGACCTTCCAGCGCACGCCGATCTTCTGCCCAGCGTGCTCGGTGCGACCGCTGTACTGCGAGCGCAGGAGGAAGGGGCCGGCCGAGCGCTGCACCTTGATGGCGACGTCGGCGTAGGACGTGCCCCCGCCGACCGGGTTCCCGTCGCGCGACGTGAGCCGGAAGTGCATGGTCCGTCGGCCGATGTGCGCGGCCCCTCGGTACTGCCCGGTCGGGAGGAACTCCGAGTAGCAGTCCAGCACCTTGTCCCGGGCGGAGCTCCCGGAGACCCCGGGGCACTTGCCGGTCTTGGCGTTGGTGCGACCGCGCAGTACCTGCTCGAGGTCGGGGAACCATCGGGTGGGCTCGGTCGAAGCGGTGTTCTGCCCGGGCGAGGGGCTTTCGAGGGCACCGCTGCCGGTGACGCGCGCGTTGTCGCCGAACTGGCGGAACAACGGGCCGAACACCTTGCTGTTGTTGAACAGTGCCGTGCCGATGCCTGGGTCGTCCTGCTCCCAGGAGTAGGTCATCGGGTCGCCGTCAGGGTCGGTGGCCGACCCGCGGAGCGTGAAGGGCGTGCGAACCGGGATCGTCTTCCGCGCAGGCGCCGCGACGACAGGCCGCAGGTTGCCGGAGGCCTCCGCCTCGCCACCGTTCCGGGCCGGGCCACCCCGTGCGACCTCGACGACCTCGGCTTCCACTCCGGGTCCACCCGTGGCGACCAGCTCCGGGCGGTCCTGTCGGACTCCGCCCACATCCGGCTCGAGGCTGGAGGCGTAGACGATCTGGAACCCAGCGTCCGAGGGCTGTCCCGGGGCGGCCGCGGACGAGGAGACCTGCCCGAGGTAGGGGTCGTAGTCCCATCGGGCGACCCGGACATCACTGCCCACCAGGTCGCCGACCGCGGACTGGACGGCCGCCCGGGTGTAGCCCGTCCCACGGGTGAGGGTCGTGCTCTTCTCACCCAGGCTCAGGGTCACGGTGTCCCCGTCGGTGACGAAACCGCTGAGCGAGACCTGCTGGACCTCGACCACGTCCACTTGGTCGCCGCCTACGTAGCTCCCGATCTCCTCGATGGAGTGCTGGGAGAAGTACGGGTCGGTGTGCGGCTGCAGGTCGTCGGCTCCGCAGATGCCGGCGTAGGCCATGACCGAGGAACCGGAGCCGGGCTCGACGGAGGCGTCGGAGCCGTTGGCGCCGCAGAAGTCGCCCGCCCCGTTGAACGTGTGCTCGGCGGAGAACTGGTGACCGATCTCGTGGGCGACGTAGTCGATGTAGAAGACATCACCGCGCGGCTGGGTGAGCCCGGTGCAGCCACCGCCGGCGTAGTCGCGCCCGGCGACGCCCAGCCACGCCACTCCTCCGCCGTCGACGCCCAGCGTCAGGTGACCCACGTCGTACGCCGAAGCGCCGATGAGGTTCGCCAGCACGAGCCTCGTCCGCCCGAGCGTGTCGGTCCCGCACCGGCCGAGCATCCCCTCGCTGTCCTCGATGGCGTCGTCGAAGCAGGGCGCGGACCCACAGGGCCCGTCAGGGCCAATCGCCTTCGCGTCGGAGTCGAGGTTGAGCTCCTCGGAGTCCTCGACCAGCAGGAAGCGGATGGCGTGGTCGTCGTTGTAGATTTGGTTGAGCCGGGTGACGAGCGCGACCTTCGCCGCCAGCACGTTCTCGCTGCCCCAGTAGTCGGCGTACGTCGGGTCGTTCAGCAACGCCAGCCGGTACGTCCGACGCACCACCTGCCCCTGAGGTGGTCGAGCAGCCGAACTGGGCTGGTCGAGGTGCGAGCGAAGCGAGCCACGAGACCCCTCGGGCACCAGAACATCGACCGGTGGTCGAGCAGCGACGGCCGTCTGACGGCCCGAGCGAGCGTCGAGACCACCCACCGCAACGACATGCCGAGCGCCACCGGACGTCCCAGCCGGCTCGACCACCCACTCCTGGGCCCCGCGCACGGACGCCGACACTCCAAGTGGCGTCACCGCCACGGAGACCGTGGTGGTCGGGTCGCCCACCGATCGCCCGGCATAGGCGGCGAGTTCCGGGTGACGCTCAGCCAGTCGCGGCTCCATCACCTCGACCGGCTGGACCTCGAACTCCACGACGTCACCACCTGGGGCGGGCAGCTCCAGTAGATCCCCGCGCAGGTCGCGCTTCACCACCCGTTGATCGACGCGCACCACCTCACCGTCCCCGAGGCCGGTCGAGTCCGACAGCCCGGATGGTCGAGCAGCAAGGAGCGCCAGCGACGAGCGAGCGTCGAGACCATCCTCCGCGAGTTCAGCGGCGACGGCCACCGAGGCCTGAGCGTCATCGAGACCCGGTGACGCAGGCACGGCCGCAACCGCCGGCGCCCCGACAACGGACGCGGCCAGGACAGCGACAACCAGTCGCCGCACGCTCAGCCCCCGAGCGCCCAGCGCCCGAAGAGGGTGCCGGAGTCTTCCAGCAGCATGGTCAGCTCGAGCGGCACGTTGATGGGCGCACCCTCGGTCGTCCGCGGATAGGCGCCAGCCACGAGGCGCGGCACCGTGGTGGCGGCGACCTCGTCGACGCAGCCTTGGAAGACCATGTCCCGCGACAGGTGCGGCCCGCCCTCGCAGAGCTGAGACATCCAGCCGCGCTCGGCGAGTGTGGCCTTCAGTTGCGGCAGGTCGACCCGGTGGGAGCCGAGCTCCAGGATGTGGTCGTCGCCCAGGATTTCCCGTGCCGCCGGCAGCCCGTCGGAACGAGAGCAGGTAGCCAGGTGGACCGACCCGGCCGGCGCCCCTTGGAGCGACTCGGGCACCTGGGCCTTGCGTGACACCAGCACGATCGGCACGTCGGTGGGTGCGTACTTCTCTGCCTTGGCGGTGCCGGCTCCCACGATGATCACGTCGGCCAGCGAGCGCAGCGCCTGGAAGACGCGCTGGTCGGCCGCGTTGTTGATCGAGGCAGTACGTGCGTCGTCGCCGGTGGCAGAGCCGTCCACGGTGCTCACCATGCCCACCCTCAGCCAGGGCTGCCCTGCCGGCGGAGCGTAGAGCTCGGCCAGGTCCGCGTCGGTGATGTTCTCGTTCGGCGTTGCGCCGGTCAGGACTCGCATCGTTACCTCGTCACCCGGTTGAAGACGGCGGGGTCTCCCGCTGGCCCCTAGGTTCGCACCCCGGTGTCACGCCGCGCGGCACCACCCCCGCTCGAATCGGTACAGACCAGCGGACGAGCCCTTCGGGAGGACGAGGACCCAGTGCTGCCAGGACTCGCGAGGCTGCACCCTCAGTGTTCAATCACGCGTAACACGGACGAGATGCACCGCAGAGTGAAGAGAAGTAAAGTCAGGCGTCGCGTCCGGTCGGGCGGACCACAATCCAGCCCCTCATCGTCGAGGGGGTAGCAATACCACGCCGCACGCGCGGAAGCATGGGACCAGCAGCGATGACCCTTCTGTCGGAAACCACGAGCCGGTGGTCTGGCGCCCGCAGTCGCTATCTCCGCGCCCTGCCGCTCACGGCTCTGGCCATCGACGTCGCCCTCATGGTTGGCATCGGGCTGATCGCAATAGTCGGGCGGCGCGAGCTCGACATCTTTACCTCTTCGGCCAGTGTTGAGAGTAGCGCGAGTGTTGCGGGACCGATGATCATCGCAGGATGGATCGCCACAATCGCGCTCGCAGGCGGCTACAAGAAGGATGTCTTCGGCGCAGGCACCGACGAGTACCGTCGAGTTTTCAACGCCAGCATCATTGCCGCCGGGCTGTCGGGCGTCGGTTGCTACCTCGCGAAGTACGACCTCTCACGGGGGTTTTTCCTGCTCGCGTTCGGCGCGGGCATCCCCACGCTGCTCGTCGGCCGGCTTCTACTCCGCCGTGCGGTACAGCAAGCGCGCAAGCACGGCTCACTGCGCCAGCGAGTACTTATCGCTGGCAGCCGCTCGCATGTCGACGAGATCGCAGCTGTCCTTCGACGGGAGACCTGGCTCGGCTATGAGGTGATCGGGGCCCTGACCCCCGAGTACGACCTCGCGGAGGAGACTTCGTCCGGAGTTCCAGTCCTAGGGAATACGAGCGACGCCACCCAATTGGTAGCGGCAGCCCGAGCCGATGTCATCTTCTACGCGGGTGGCTCAGTAGGCGCGTCAAGCCAGTTCCGTTGCTCATTATGGGACCTGGAACTGCACGACGTCCAAGTGGTTGTCGCCCCTAGTGTCACCGACATCTCGGCCGAGAGAATTAGGATTCGTCCCGTAGCGGGGTTACCGCTGATCCATGTGGACCCGCCGACCTGGTCCGACGCGAGTCGATGGGGAAAGCGCCTATTCGACATCATAGGCTCGTCTCTGTTGCTGATCGTCTTCTGCCCACTTATGGCCGCCATTGCAACTCAAATCAAAGTCAACGACCAGGGTCCGGCGCTTTTTCGACAGACACGCACCGGCAGGGAAGGGCGCGAGTTCTCTTGCTTGAAGTTTCGCACCATGGTCGTCGACGCCGAAACTAAATTGGCAGCCCTACACCAGCAGGCCGGATATTCGGAAGGCCTGTTTAAGATTCATGACGACCCCCGGGTGACTTCACCGGGGAGGTGGCTGCGCCGATTTTCGCTGGATGAACTGCCACAATTGATCAACGTCTTGCGCGGCGAGATGAGTTTGGTCGGCCCACGGCCACCTCTCCCGCACGAAGTCGCAGCCTATGACGACTACACATCCCGCCGACTGCGTGTACGGCCAGGAATGACCGGCCTCTGGCAGGTATCGGGACGATCCGACCTGACCTGGTCAGAGACCATCCGACTGGACCTGTACTATGTGGATAACTGGTCAATGCTGCAGGATCTGACAATTCTGTTTCGGACGTTAGGCGCTGTCCTCGGGGCCCGCGGCGCGTACTGACGCCGCCGACCTGAATCCCTCATGCCGGCGCAACACAACCTCCGAACAACTCAGTGGGAGACCAGCATTCTCAAAGCGCATCAGAATTAGATCTACTAAGCGGCTTTGCAGGACTTATGGCTAGTAAGTCACGTCAAGGACTCCAACATGGTCCTTAGTTAGAAGCAAGCGAGGAGTAGCAGTCATTGAGCCTTCGTCACAATATTCGCCGCGCGATTCACCGCCTTTTGGGCCTCATGGCTTCAGTGCGCTTTGCAGGCGCCGAAGGACTGCGCTCAGAGGGATTTCCCCGAATCGTTAGGTTGCGAGGAGGAACTGTTCGCCTTGGCCGCAACGTAAAACTGCACCGCAAGCTACTGCTTCACTTGTACACCCCGTTCGCATTGGTTGAGATCGGGGATGACACTTACCTAAATGAGGACTGTAGGCTTTATTGCTTCGACAGAATTTCAATTGGAAAGTCGTGTGCGATCGCCTGGGGTGTGCATATGACTGACAGCAACCATCACGAACTCGATGACGTGCCGAAGACTCTTCCTATAACGATTGGCGACGGCGTTTGGATTGGCGCTCGCGTCACCATTCTCCCAGGTGTCACTATCGGCGATGGAGCCATCGTCGGTGCAGGTAGTGTTGTTGCGAATGACATCCCGCCCCGTTCGCTGTGCTTGGGTACCCCTGCGCGAGTCGTACGCCAAGGTGTCGAATGGAGGTAGAAGCGGATGCGGTGCCGAGATTCGCCTTCAAGGTGTTGACGATGAGTCCGCCTGACGGCACGCCTCGGAGAAGCCACTTGTAAGTACGCATCCTCGGCGATACCGGAGCGTCGACGGGCTCCAGTAGTCGAAGCGACACCGAGGAGAGGGTGTCGTGGCAAGACGGACGTATGACCCGTTGGTAGTCGAAGAGTACCTAGCGCTGATCGCGCGGGGCGTGGGCTACACCGACGCCAACGCACGTCATTCGGGCCGGGGCTGCGGTGGTGGGCCAAGTTCGCTCCCATCGACTTCCCCGAGGTCGCCTTCCACCACGGCCGGCCGGCCGGGCTTCGCGGGGCACCGGCCCCGGCCGGGACTGGCAGATTTCCTGTGTAACTGGCCTCTGGCGTTCCTGGTTGTCCGAGGGGTTGATGCGTCCCCCGAAGGTGATGGCGAAGGCGTTGAGTGCTGACTCCCATCGGATGACCCATCGTGCCTTGCCGGTGCCGGTGGGGTCGAGTGATCGGGTCACCAGGTAGAGGCACTTCAAGGCGGCCTGGTGCTGGCACAGGCAGAAGCGAGCAGTGGTCGATGATCGCGACTCTGGAGCATCTGCTGGCGCGTGAGGTCGAGGCCACCGAAGCCCGCAAACTCGCCGGTCGACTGCGGTTCGCCTCGTTGCCGACACCCGCCACCTTAGCGGACTTCGACTTCGACGCCGCCCCCGGCGTCGACAAGAAGCTCCTCGACGAGCTCGCGGCCTGTCGCTACCTCGAGTCCGCCACCAACGTGCTCCTCATCGGCCCGCCCAGGGTCGGGAAGACCCACTTGGCTGTCGGCCTCAGCCGAGCCGCAGCCGAAGCGGGCTACCGGACCTACTTCACCACCGCCGCCGACCTCGCCGCCCGCTGCCACCGCGCCGCGATCGATGGACGGTGGTCGACCACCATGCGGTTCTTCGCCGGCCCCACTCTGCTGATCATCGACGAGCTCGGCTACCTCCCGCTGCCCGGCGAGGCAGCGTCCGCGCTGTTCCAGGACGTGTCCCAGCGCTACCTGAAGACCAGCATCGTCCTGACCACCAACCGCGGCGTCGCCTCCTGGGGCGAGGCCCTCGGCGACACCACCGACGCCGCCGCCGCCATGCTCGACCGACTCCTGCACCGCTCCTTCGTGCTCAACCTCGACGGCGACTCCTACCGCCTACGCGACCACCACGCCGAGAACGAAGCACTCCGAGTTACCGCGTCCGGCACCCGCCGACCGCTACAGTGACCACCGCCCAGGGTGGGGACTTTCGATGAGCATCCCTGGGGAACTTCGGCGAGCGCCATCAATCAACGCAGTCGTTTGCTCGCCACCGGCGTCACCAACGAGGGCCACCATGAGGTCCTCGGCATGCGTTTGGCCATCGCCGAGAGCGGTCGGCGTGGAACGAGTTCCTCGCCGACCTGGTGGCCCGCGGCCTGCCCGGCGTGCGGCTGGTGACCACCGACGCGCACCGCGGCCTGGTCGAGGCGGTCGCCGCGAACCTGCCCGGCGCGGCCTGGCAGCGCTGCCGCACCCACTACGCCTTCAACCTGATGGGAGTGACACCCAAAGGCATGTGGCCGGCAGGCATGGCGATGCTGCACAGCGTCTACGACCAGCCCGACACCGCCGCGGTCTACGCCCAGTTTGACCGGCTCCTGGACTGCGTCGACCAAAAGCTGCCCGAGGTCCACGACCACCTCGACCGTGCTCGAGCCGACCTGCTGTCCTTCACCGGCTTCCCGAAGGAGATCTGGACCCAGATCTGGTCCAACAGCCCCACCGAGGGACCCAACAAGGAGATCCGACGCCGCACAGACCCGGTCGGGATCTTCCCCACCCGCGAAGCCATCGTGCGCGTGGTCGGTGCCGTGTTGGCCGAGCAGACCGACGAATGGGCCGAGGGCCGCTACCTCGGACTCGAAGTCCTTACCCGCTCGCGCGTCAACATTGTCCCCACCAACGACACCGAGATCGGAGCAGAAGACCTACCCGCCCTGACCGCCTGACCCATCAGCGAAGGAACGCAGCGCTACACCACTCCCGGGGACTTAATCCCCACTACTCGACCCTGATGATTAAGAACTTAGCATCATACTGGTCTACAGTTCCACGGCCGCCCTAGATCGCAATGCCCGTGAATTCACACACTTCAAACTTCTTACCCGACCCAACCCTAGGTCTTTGACTTGGACGACTCATCATTTGATCGGCCCATTTCCCACAGGTACATCTCTATCAGGCCATCGTAGAATCCCAGCAAAGATGCCACAACCAAACCGCGACTGCCGTCCAGAACCCCGCCCCTTACGGTAAGCTTCCACACGGTGCGGAGAAATGGGCGTAGCAGAAGACGCCACACCTTAAAGCGACGACCCATAGCGTATCGCTCTTGCGCTTCTTGACGCGCATACCGCATCAAGCTGCGTTCCACGAATTCAGATACTTCATCATAGTCAAGATGGATCATAACCCCATCTCTAGGCGTAATCGTCGCGACGGGGCCGACCACTGCCACCTGTTGGTGGATTGTGTTGCCCCAGGAACGATCCCAACTGTCCGCACGAAACAGGCCCACCTGCCTCGCCTCCAGCCAGCCGCCGTGACGCACTGCTCCACCGAACAACACGTTCAACCGGGCGAAGCGTACAGCGGACACTTCCCCCGTCGAGATGAACGACCGGAGCGATCGCGCCAAGTCGTCAGTGACGCGCTCGTCCGCATCCATACGAAGAATCCACCCATGCCGAACCAGTGAGAACCCTTGCTTAAACAGACGCTCTACGTTGCCCGAAGCCTCAGGCTGGGCCTGGACGACCCATGCCCCGGCGCGACGGGCGTACTCGGCGGTCTCATCGGTACTGAAATCGTCGATCACGATAACTCTGGTCGCAAGGCTGGCCGCAGAACGGATAGCATCAGCTATCTGCGCAGCCTCGTTTCTCGCGGCAATTACTGCAACTACCTCGTCATCCGACATATTTAAGACCTTATCACTCGATTGCGGAGACTTCGTAGAACCATGCGCAACACTGCACCCACGCGGGCTGCCGCGGAGAAGCCGTGACCGCGAGTTCCCAACATCCAGACATAACCAACGCCAGACGATATGGACCTGAGTTCGGTCATTTCTTCGGGTGCCGTGTTCGCGATCTGCATGATGGCTTCCCCATATTCGCGCACAGGCCGTCGTGAACTGCCGACTGACTTTGAACTGAACTCAAACCGCGAGAGGCTTGTGTCAGCATTTTTAAGCAGCCAGCCACGGCTCGCGAACAAGAATGAAGATTGAGGCAGATACTCCACCGGTGCGCAGTCCCAGCCTAGGCTGGCAGCGAAGATCACCGGCAGACCCGTTTCCTGCGCCTCGAAGACCGTATTTCCAAACGTTTCGCCAATACGCGAATAATGCACGTACAGATCGGCACCTCTATAAATCTCTGAGAGGTCGTCCTGATATGGCAGATCCTCAACCCTCACGCCAGCCACACTTGTCACAGCGTGGGGACCTGGATAGCCGACGCGCACAAGACGTACGGGCCTGCGTGTCTTTCGATGGAGCGCAACAGCATACTCAAGTTCAAAGTTCGACCACTTGATGGGGTCGGGCCTACCTATCCTGAGAAGAGTTAACTCCCCTCTGTCAGGCAGCGACCTAATTGTAGAAGTTCTACCAGAACCCCACCTGGGATTAGGGAGCACAAAGCAGGACGACGTTTGTTTCAGCCCCTCGAGCCGTGACCGGAGCTGGTATCTCATTTGTCCGTCCCTACTCATCAGGCATATTCGGTAGTTCCGGTGCACCGGGCGATTCACACTTGGCATGGCGAAGACGTTCTTTTCAACAATCACGGCCCCCAGTTCAAGACAGTGCTCGAGAGTCCGCCTCTCAGACATAGATATCTCTGCGGAAGATTGCCAAAAGATGACACAATCCGACACGTCCATGGCGTTGAGTTCTTCCAATTGGGCAACAGAGACTGAGTAGGCGAGAGATGTACCTGACTCGGCAATCGCCTCAACAAGCAATTGCGTTCCTCCTCGTCCGTAGGCCCCAGCAGCGGACGTAACCAGAATGAGTTTCTTCACCATTGCGACTCTCTCTCGTAATCTTGAGGCAGTAGACTGGGGTACGTGCCCCGTGAGACCCGTCCCCCCGTCCTAGTCGCAGGCACTCTCTCCGTGGCTCTCCTGCTGGGAGGAACACGATGGGGAGCCTACGTCGGAGTGGGTCCTCTCTACCTGTCTGATCTATTGCTGGCGTTCGCGGGCCTCGGAGTTCTCATTCGGGCGCAGTTGCCAGCCTACCGCGAACTTCGCAAAGGGCATGCTCCTGCTCACGGGCGGGACAGTCAGGTGACATCACTTGCCTTAGTTTGCTGGCTATTGTTGGCCTACACGATCGCCAGGCTGATCATAGGGTCGTCCTTGTCCATTGATGTACTTCGGGATGCCGCTCCTTATGGTTACGTTGTAGTCGCCCTCTTAGCTGGCAGCAGAGTTGGCGGCGCCGACGCGAGAAGCACGTTGGACCGCACCGGCCGCGCACTCACTTGCGTCCTGAAATTTCACGCAGTTTGGGTCCTGGCGGCAACAACTAGCCAAGTTTTCGCGAACTGGCACTTCCCCGTGAACCCAGCGGCTGTACACATCTGGCTGTTCCAGACCCGGAATGATATGGATACCATGCTACTCGGCGTGCTTGCGTCTATTCTGGTTTTTCGGGTTCTGAGTGGGCGTCGATCCGGGTACCCGTTGCTCTGGCTTGCAGTCTGCTTGATCGGCACATTGAGCACTGGATCGAGAGCAGGACTTGCATCAGCCATCTTGCTCTGTTGTCTCTCAGTCGTTCTCGCGTACAGACGAGGTCTAACCCGCAACGCCGGCTTGATCTCCGCGGCCTTAGTGCCCATGTTTCTCATCGGCATGATGGCCGTGCTTCCCCAAACCGACATCGGTCAGCGACTCGCAGGCACACTCGGCGCGTCGGCGGACGGCAGTGAACTCGGTTTGGGGGCTGCCGGCACGACCGAAGCCAGAAAGGAAGCATGGGTCGCTCTGTATAACTACTCAGTCGATGACGCATTCCGGGCAGTTGCTGGAGTTGGGTTCGGCCCCGACGTTCTCTTCGATTCAGGCGCCCGGAGGCTTTTGGTTGGCGCAGATCCCTCCGAAGAGACAATACCGCGAGCACCCCACAACTTCTGGTTAAACACGCTCGCGCGACTTGGCGTCATAGGCCTCATGCTGTACTTTTGGCTGATATTTTTGGCATTGCGGGAGGCGATTCGAGCATGGCCACGCGGAAACGAACTCGATCTCCTAGTCGGTTCTTTGATTCTAGGAACGTTGATCATCGCAACTCTGGGTGTTGTTATGGAGTCACCTTTCGGCGCCGTGCCGTTTTACTACTGCGTAGGCCTACTGATGGCGCAGCAGCGAGCACAGCGGCACACACGACGTAAATACCCTCACTTAGAGAGCGCGATAGCATGACTACCAGTCTGGAAGTATTGACCCCATCATTCGGCTACGGGCGCTACATCACCGAGGCAGGGTGCAGCATCGCTGGTCAAGGCAACTGGGGCGTCACGTGGCGCGTTCAAGATGCTGGCTCCACGGATGAAACATTGTCGGAACTCGCGAACTTTGAGCGCCCAGACCCCGTTTTGGACTTACACGTGCAGCGGGATAATGGGCAGTCTCACGCATTGAACTTGGCTCTCGCCCGTGCTTCGTCGGAGTTCATAGGTTGGCTGAATGCAGACGAATTCTATCTCCCCGGCGCTTTTGACAAGTTTCAGCGCACCGCCGCTGACGATTCGGCCGCGGATGTGATTTACGGTGATTGCGCCTTCGTGGACGCCGATGGCGCGCTTCTTCGCCTCGTCCCTGGTCACACATTCGACATCAGCGTCCTGCGCTACTACGGATGCTTTATCAGTTCATGTACCACGTTCGTCCGAGTAAGTGCGATAGAAGCTGTAGGCGGATGGAATGAAGATCTGCGCCGAAGCATGGATTGGGACTTATGGCTACGACTAGCCGCAAATGGAGCTCGATTCAGATACATCCCCGCACCACTTAGCGCCTTTCGAGTCCATGAGGCACAGGTGACAGCAACTCCGGAAAGTGCCGACGCCGACGAATTCTCGACACTAGATGGTATGCATAACATCACGAGGAGTAGGCGGAGCGCGCGAGCTGCCAAACTTCGACACAGACGTCTTAAGTTGGCTGAGGGCGCATATGTACGAGAGTTGCGAGCAAAGAGGTTAAGGCCGGAGCGCGTGGCATGGACTTCTGATGGGCTCCCTACTGCAGCGGCTACGGCCTTGGCGCACCTCTGAGAATGCGGATCTGGCCGCGCAGTGCTGCAGCTCCTGCACTCATTTCAGATCAACTGCTGTTTTCTGCAGGAAACTTTGGTTGCTCTCTTGTCGCTCTTCATGCTCTAGATAAGGGCAACTTCGGGATCTTCGCATTTGTTTGGGGCGTGTCTTGGGGCAGCTTCGCCGTCCTCTCGGAGGCAACGATCACCCGCTCGCGGATCGCGGATGACCAAACCGGCAGTTCACAATTGGCCGTCCTGAAGAACGCGTATCAAAAGTGCTATCTACTCTTACTAGCACTACTCCTCCCTGTGGTCCTTCTCGGCGGCGCAGGGGCGGCACACGCGTCGGCGGCACTACTCCTGACGGTTTCAGCGTGCTGTATGGGTGCCTCCCGCCAACTCCGCGCGCAACAGCGAGATTGGCGACGCTTAGTCGAAGGATCATGCCTTTACGCCGCCCTGAGCCTTAGTATTCTCATCGGAGTCGCATGGAGCTTCGAAGCGAGCCCAGAAGCGCTAATCGCTGTGTCATCGTTGACACTGTTCGCTGCCTCGGGAGCTAGGGGGGTCGTCGCTTCGCGATTGCGAAATGGCTATTGGGAGGCACTAGGCACTGTCATTTTTCGCGTCGCCTCGGGAGTTGCTTTCGCAACTTCAACAGCGGCCCGAGTTCTGCTCTACACATACTTGCTCACATCTGCTGCCGTTTTGTTGCGGGGGGCTGAAGAATATGCTTACTACGCACAGCTTCTCCTCCTCGTTGCCCCAGCGCAGATTCTATCCGCCAGCCTCCCCTGGCTGTCTATTGGCCGCTGGGGAGCTAGTTCCAGCAGGCCTGAAACGCTCCGAGCAGAGACCCGAACGCAACTCTTCTGGTACTTATCTGCTTCGTTGGTCCTAGCAGTCCTCTACGCTTCATGCGGTGGCTGGGTAGCCGGTCTCGTCGGAATGGAGTTCTCGGGCGATGGCGCCTACCCGTATTACGCTGGGTTGTTGGTTTTTGGCATAGTGATGAGCGTTTGGTCCTCACTACTTAGCCAGGTTGCGAACTGTCCTCGTCGGCAGCTTATTTCCGTTATCGTGGCCGGAGTCGTCGCCACTGCCGCACTCTTTCTGGGCGCGCCTATTGGTCTTGTTGCTGGGTTGCCGTACCTTGCCGCCGGTACCTCCGCTTACATATTGTATGGTCGTCACATCGTGATGTGGGGCGGCTTGGATCATGGAAGGCGGATTCTCGATGCCTGAATACATCTGGCTAGCCGACATTCCTTTCCTGCGCTTTCCTAGCGCGGACAATGCGGCGGACGACATAGTAAAGTCCGCTGCAAGACGCTCGTTTGGGCGAAACGTTCATTTAGCAAATGCGTACACGAGCGTCTGCGCTGCCAAGGACCCGGCTTTTCTTTCGATTCTGCAGCATGCTTGGAGGGTCTTGCCTGACGGTCGCTCGGTGGTTTTGGCCGGGAAGCTACTCCGGGCAATGCGCTTGACTCAGGTGCCGGGACCTTCTCTCTTCGAGGATGTGCTGGACTTTGGTCGTGGCGGGGGGGTTCGACACTTCATGTTAGGGACAACACCAGAGACTCTTGTTAGGCTGCGTGAGAGTCTCGAAAAGAAGTTCCCAGGGGTGCTTATAGTGGGACAACTGGCTCCACCCTATCGAGACGACTGGGACCGGATGGAAGTGCAGGACTGGATTGTACAGTTTGAGGCGGTTAACGCCGACATCGTTTGGATCGGCCTGGGGACCCCGAAACAGGACCGTGTCGCTGGACTCCTCGCTCAACAGTCGGACAGGATCTTCATTGCAGTGGGGGCTGCGTTTGACTTCAGCAGCGGTACGAAGCGTCGCGGTCCACGCATTCTACGAAGGCTCGGGTTGGAGTGGCTCTTCCGCCTGTTAAGCGAACCAAAGCGGCTGTGGCGTAGATATCTGCTCGGGCTTCCGGAATTTGCGTGGGTTCTGCTTCGCGCGGAAAGGAGATGTCGCCAGAGATGAAGATCCTTGTGGCGCATAGCCGCTATTCAGGGAGTCAGCCGAGCGGTGAGAACATCGTTGTCGATGCACAGGTTGCGGTGTTGCGGACTCGGTTTGATGTTGTCACCTATACGAGCCAGACGCCTACTCGTCCTACCTTGAGCAACCGGCTCATTGCCGCGCATTCTATGATGACAAATGGCAGCAACTCGGATATTACGGAATGCATCGCGGACGAAAAGCCCGACTTGGTTCACGTACATAATGTCGTGCCAAATTTGGGTTTGGGGTGGCTAGATGACGTTTCAGTCCCGATTGTCGCCACTCTGCACAACTTCAGGACTATGTGCATGAAGGGAACCATGATGCTCAATGGGAAACCCTGCGCCAAGTGCCGAGCTACGTCGCTGCACGGCGTAGTCAACGGATGTTATCGAAATTCAAGAGTACAGTCGGTGCCGATGAGTGTTCATCTTAGTGGGCCTGTGGCTGATTATCTCTTGGTGCAGCGAGCAACTTGCCTTCTTGCTTTGTCCGAGCGCGCCCTACGTATGCACGTGGAGAACGGGATTCCGCGGGCCAAGATCGAACTTCTGCCGAATTTTGGGCCGGCTAGCACGGTTGTTGACGACGCGGCATCTGGTAGTTGGATCTACACTGGTCGACTGTCCGAGGAAAAGGGACTTCGTCGGTTGATGGAGTATTGGCCACTTGAGGCACCGCTTCAGATCGTTGGCGACGGCCCAATGCGTCGTGAGATCGAGTGGTGGAGCAGCTCGTCCGAAGCGGTCGACTACTTAGGCGTGCGCACGCATGAGGAGGTCCTTGAACTCCTGACTAGTAGTAGAGGGGTCGTCGTTCCCAGTATCTGGGCAGAGGGAGCTGTGCCACAGGTGTATCTTGAGGCGATTGCAGCTGGACTACCGGTGCTAGCACAGCAGGGAAACGCAGCTGCGGATGACATCCATGCGTCTGGCACCGGGGCTACTTACACGGACGCTGCTTCATTGAAGATGGGTCTGGATTACATCCATCGTAACCAACTTACCCTTAGGCGAGCCTCCCGTGCGCGCTATGCAGAGCGGTACACGCCGGCAAAGTGGCTTGAGAGTATTTCCGGACTGTACACAGGAGTTTTGGGAGGCGCTGGGCGGTGAATCACCTGAAAAGTTTCACCTGCGACTGGCATGCGAACCGCGGAAATCCAAAGGCGATATTGATTTTGACGTTGTTCAGAATGGCCTCCACCGCTAGGCAACCGCGCGACTTGCCGCCTCGAGTGGCCGCCATTCCTATCGGGGTATTCTATCGCCTGTTGGTTGATTGGCTACTTGGGGCGGAAATTCCCTGGCGACTTAGGGTTGGACCTGGCCTACGAATTCCTCACGCGAACGGAATAGTTGTCCACGACGACGCTGTGCTTGGCTCCGGGGTCACGCTGCGCCAGCAGGTGACTATCGGGAAACGAACAGATAACGGATTGCCGCCAACTATTGGTGACGACGTTGATTTCGGGGCGGGTGTCCGAGTGCTTGGAGAGGTGCATGTTGGCGCAGGTGCCAAGTTGGCTGCTGGCGCTATTGTCCTCAGTGACGTGCCGGCGGGGGCTACGGTCGCGGGGGTCCCCGCCAAAGTGGTGTCACAGGCAGTTTAGCCTGATATTGCATCTGTGAGAGTGAATCGCCTGTAAGTCTTCGTCGCGGCTGGCCTGGGGCTGGCTGTCAGGGTTAGCGCTGGTCCGCCGGTGCGCGATGTGACTTCTGAATCGCCTGACCCCCTCGGGGGTATCAGCCTGGGATCTGTCCAGCGGACACAGGGTGCCGGCGCCGACCCTGGCCACAACGATGGCCTGATCAGACCTGACTCGTGCCACCGAGGTGTGTCGCGGCGGAGTACCTGGCCTTCACCGCAAGATCGATCTTCTTCGGCATGGCTGCATCCTCCTAGACTCAAACAGGAGCGACGTCGAAACTGGGGTGGTTCAGATACTTCCACATCGTCCGACTTGCCGGCCACTCGCTGAACCGGTCTCCCGCCGGGACCCACCGGCCACCCCCGGGCCGCCGGGCCCCGAAGGGCGACCCGCTACACCTCACGACGCATCCGGTTGACTGCCAAGCGCCTGTCTACAGGCCAGGGAGTGGCTCACAGAATCATTCCCGCTCCCACCGTCACGCCCGTTGCCTCGTCAATGAGGATGAATGAGCCGGTCGTGCGATTCTTCGAGTAGGAGTCGCAGAGGAGGGGGACGGTCGTGCGCAGTTGGACTCGCCCGATCTCATTAACTGCGAGTTCGTGGGTGTCCTGGTCGCGGTGAAGTGTGTTGACATCCAATCGGTACTGAATGTCCTTCACCAGTGCGCGAGCGAGCCGCGTGGTGTGCTTGATGGCCAACTTCTGCCTCGGTTTGAGCGGAGCAGTAGTCATCCAGCACACCATGGCGTCAAGGTCTTGCGTAGGCTGTGGTGCATTCTTGACGCGGGCGATCATGTCCCCACGAGAGACGTCCACGTCATCGGCCAGGCTGATGGTGACGCTCATGGGGGGAAATGCCTCGGGCACCTCCTGGTGGAAGAGATCGATCTTGGAGATAGTCGAGGTCATCCCACTAGGAAGTACGACGACCTCGTCGCCTGGCTTGAGTACGCCCCCGGCCACCTGGCCGGCGTACCCACGGTAGTCGTGGAATTCGTCCGACTTGGGACGCACCACGTACTGGACAGGGAAACGTGCGTCAATCAGATCGCGATCCGAGGCAACGTGGACGTGCTCGAGATGGTGCATCAGCGTGGGGCCGGAGTACCACGGCATGTTCTCGCTGCGGTTGACCACGTTGTCACCCTGGAGCGCCGAGATCGGAATGACCTCGAGGTCGGGGATCGATAGCTTGGTCGCGAACTGGGTGAACTCGTCGTGGATCTTCTCGTAGATTTTCTCGTCGAAGTCAACGAGGTCCATCTTGTTGATGGCGAGCACCAGGTGGGGGACGCGCAGCAGCGAGAGGATCACCGCGTGCCGGCGCGACTGCTCGGTCAGGCCCTGACGGGCGTCGACGAGCACGAGACCCAGGTCGGCCGTAGAGGCGCCGGTCACCATGTTACGGGTGTACTGCACGTGACCCGGGGTGTCGGCGATGATGAACTTGCGGTTCGGCGTCGCGAAGTAGCGGTAGGCCACGTCGATGGTGATGCCCTGCTCGCGCTCGGAGCGCAGACCGTCGGTCAGCAGGGCCAGGTCGGTGTAATCGTAGCCCTTGCCCTTCGAGGTCGCCTCGACGGCCTCGAGTTGGTCCTCGAAGATCGACTTCGAGTCCAGCAACAGGCGTCCGATGAGCGTGGACTTGCCGTCGTCGACCGAGCCGGCTGTCGCGAAGCGCAGCAGGTCCATGTTCGTGGTGACGTTCTCGACGGCCTGCTCGCCGGCGGTGGGCGTCTCGACAGGCTCGACGTGCGAATTGGTGGCCATCAGAAGTAGCCCTCCTTCTTGCGGTCTTCCATGGCGGCCTCAGAGAACTTGTCGTCACCGCGAGTGGCGCCGCGCTCGGTGACGCGGGCGACGGCGATCTCCTCGATGATCTCCTCCACCGTGCTGGCGGTGGACTCCACGCAGCCGGTCAGGGTGATGTCGCCGCAGGTGCGGAAACGGACGGTGCGCTCCTCGGCGACCTCGCCGTCTTTGCACGGGTTGAGCGGCGTCTCGGTCATGAGCATCCCACCGCGCTCGAAGACCCGACGCTGGTGGGCGAAGTAGATCGAGGGGATCTCGATGCCCTCGCGGGCGATGTAGGACCACACGTCGAGCTCGGTCCAGTTCGAGATCGGGAAGATCCGCATGTGCTCGCCCTCGTGGAGGCGGCCGTTGTAGAGACTCCACAGCTCCGGCCGCTGATTCTTCGGGTCCCACTGGCCGAACTCGTCGCGGTGGGAGTAGACACGCTCCTTGGCGCGGGCCTTCTCCTCATCGCGGCGCCCGCCGCCGAACGCGGCGGTGAAGCCATTCTCCTCGATGACGTTGAGGAGGGTGCCGATCTGCAGACGGTTGCGCGAGGTCTTGCCGTCGTCGACGACCACGCCGTTGGCGATCGCGTCGTCGATGCTGGCGACCACGATGTTGACGCCCAGGCGGTTGACCCAGTTGTCACGGGTCTGGAGCACCTCGGGGAAGTCCAGGCCGGTGTCGACCTGCAGCATCGGGAAGGGGATCTTCGCCGGGTAGAAGGCCTTCTCGGCCAGTCGGAGCATCACGATGGAGTCCTTGCCGCCGCTGAACATCAGCACCGGCTTCTCGAACTCCGCCGCGACCTCGCGGAAGATGTGGATCGACTCCGCTTCCAGCTGGTCGAGTTGACTCAGCCGGTAGTCGGCGTGGGTGTCGGGCATGCGAAACAGACCTCTCCTGTGGGAAGCAGGCCTCATCGTAGCCATGAGCATCCATCGTGAGACATCACCGAGCGCTGGACAGCCGCCAGCGTGCCGTGCGCCACGATCACATACGTCTCAGATGTCGTGCGCGTTGCGCACCGGTGACGATCCCGTGCGAGGTCTGTAAGTCGGCTCGGGTCGCCCTAGAGTGCCAGGGTGAAGATCGCAGTCGCCGGACTCGGGTACGTAGGGCTCTCCAACGCTGTCGTCCTAGCCCAGCACCACCAGGTGTGGGCTGTGGACCTCGACGAGACCCGGGTGGAGATGGTGAACCGGGGTGAGTCCCCGCTAGTGGACCCCGAGCTCACCGACTACCTCGCCCGTGGCTCACTCGACCTGACCGCCACCACGGACTCGCACGCGGCCTACGCCGGAGCCAAGTTCGTCGTCGTTGCCACGCCCACCGACTACGACCCCGAGAGCAACTACTTCGACACCACCTCGGTGGAGTCGGTCATCAAGACCGTTCGCCAGGTGAATCCCACGGCGGTGATCATCATCAAGTCCACGGTCCCGGTGGGCTTCACCGCACGGATGCGGGGAGAGCACCTAGGGGCCCACATCGTCTTCAGCCCCGAGTTCCTCCGCGAAGGTCGCGCGCTCTACGACAACCTGCACCCCTCGCGCATCGTGGTGGGCGATCGAACCGAGGACGGCCGCGCCTTCGCGCACCTCATGCTGGAGGGGGCGATCGAGAAGGACGTGCCCGTCCTGCTCACCGACTCCGCCGAGGCAGAGGCGATCAAGCTATTCGCCAACACCTACCTTGCGCTGCGGGTCGCCTACTTCAACGAACTTGACACCTACGCGGCCCGGCACGGTCTGTCGACGGCGCAGATCATCGAGGGTGTCGGGCTCGACCCCCGCATCGGTTCCCACTACAACAACCCGAGCTTCGGCTACGGCGGCTACTGCCTACCCAAGGACACCCGCCAGCTTCAGGCCAACTACCAGGACGTACCGCAGAACCTCATCAGCGCCATCGTCTCGGCCAACACGACCCGCAAGGACTTCGTCGCCGACGACATCCTCAGGCGCCAGCCACGTACGGTCGGCGTCTACCGACTGGTGATGAAGGAAGGGTCTGACAACTTCCGGATGTCCTCCATCCAGGGCGTGATGAAGCGGATCAAGGCCAAGGGCGTCGAGGTCGTCATCTACGAGCCGACGCTCGAGGACGACCTGTTCTTCAACTCCGAGGTCGTGCGCGACCTCGACGAGTTCAAGAAGCGCAGCGACGTGATCATCGCCAACCGGCGCGCCGAGGAGCTCGACGACGTCGAGGACCGCGTCTACACCAGGGACATCTACGGGCGGGACTGATCCGTAGGGCGAGGGGGTCTCGACGCCCGCTCGCTGGCACTCGCTGCTCGACCACCTCAGCGCGGATGAGACGGCGCTCACCCATGCCTGGGACACGACTGGTTTGATGTCCTGAACCCCGATCGTGGAGGCAGGACACGTGGTTCCCAGCAGCACCGACCGGCGCAGGCGCGCACTCATCACCGGCATCACCGGCCAGGACGGTTCGTACCTCGCCGAGCTGCTGCTCGGCAAGGGCTACGAGGTGCACGGTCTGATGCGCCGCTCCTCGTCGTTCAATACCTCGCGCATCGACCACCTCTACCAGGACGCCCACGACCCCGATGCGCGGCTGTTCCTCCACCACGGCGACATCACCGACACCAGCCGACTGACCAGCCTGATCCAGTTCGTGCAGCCCGATGAGGTCTACAATCTCGCGGCCCAGTCGCACGTGCGAGTCTCCTTCACCGAGCCCGAGCACACGACTCAGGTCACGGCGATCGGCGCGGCACGCATCCTGGAGGCGCTGCGCCTCTCCGAGGTGCCCGCACGCTTCTACCAGGCCTCGAGCTCCGAGATGTTCGGCGCCACGCCGCCTCCGCAGCGGGAGGACACCGCACTGCACCCGCGCTCGCCGTACGGCGTGTCGAAGGTCTTCGCCCACTGGATGACGAAGAACTATCGCGAGGGCTTCGGCATGCACGCGGTGAGCGGCATCCTCTTCAACCACGAGTCACCTCGCCGGGGTGTGACCTTCCTGACCCGCAAGGTCACCCGCGCCGTGGCCCGCATCAAGGCCGGGATCGAGTCGGAGCTCTGGCTGGGCAACCCGACTGGGGCTACGCCCCGGAGTACGTCGAGGGCATGTGGCGGATGATGCAGGCCGACTCCCCCGATGACTACGTACTGTCCACCGGCACCGCCTGTTCGGTGCGCGACTTCGTCGAGGCCTCGTTCACCCACGTCGGCCTGGACTGGGAGAAGCACGTCCGGTTCGACGAGCGCTACCTGCGCCCCACCGAGGTCGACGAGCTGATCGGTGACGCGAGCAAAGCCGCGCACGACCTCGGATGGAAGGCCACGGTCACTGCGCTGGACCTCGCCCGGCTGATGGTCGACGCCGACATCGCCGCGCTCGAGCACGGCGCCGGGTGGATCGACCGGCCCCAACTAGCCGACTGGCCGGTCCTGCCCTTTTGAGTCGCCGGACGGCGTGGTGCGCCGGCCGGCATAGTTCCAGGTGTCGAGCTCGCTCACCGTCGGCGCACCCATGAAGGGTAGCCCCTGCTCCTTGCGCAGGAAGCCCCAGATGATCGGCAGCAGCAAGAGCACCACCAGTCCGACGACGGCGATTAGCACCGGGTGGGTCTCCTCGCGCCCGAGAGGTGCCCAGCCCGCCTTGTCCAGCAGCGCGACCCCGGACATCGTCAACACCACAACGATGCCTCGGCGGATGTAGGACTGCGGCACGCGGGGGGCGATCTTCGCACCCAGCAGCGTGCCCGGCACCGAGCCGAGGATCAGGGGGATCGCGATACCCCAGTCAAGACCGTGAATGGCAATGTTCGCGACCGCAGCGGCCAGCACCAGCGGAACGGCCTGCACCAGGTCGGTGCCGACCAGCTTCACCGCCGAGAGCCCCGGGTAGAGCATCAGCAGGGCGATCATGATGACTGAGCCCGATCCCACGCTCGTGACGCCCACCAACAAGCCACCCAGCATGCCGACCAGCAGCGTGGGGATCGGCCGCACCGGCGGGTTCGGGTCGCCCGGGTCGCCTCCGGAGCGGACGCGGCGCAGGTTGATGTAGAGCCGCAGCGCATAGGTTGCCGCCGCGAACAGCAGCGCGAACCCGATGCTCAGCTTGAGCACCCGGTCGAGCTCCTCGGCATCGGTGGTGAACGCCTTGACGGCGTACGGGCCGACGAACGCCATGGGGACCGAGCCGATGATCAACCACATCGCGAGCTTGAGGTTGGGCGAGCCCTCCTTGGCGTGCACGGCCGCGCCGCCGGTCTTGTAGACCGCAGCGGCGGTCAGGTCCGCCGTCACCACGGTTGCGGCTTCGCCCCCACCGACGCCGAGGAAAATCAAGGCCGGCGTCATCAGGGCGCCTCCGCCCATGCCGGTGAGGCCGACGACGACCCCGACGACGAATCCGGCGACCGCGATCGACAGGGCGGTGAGGGTGAGGATGTCGGTCACACGGACACCTTGGGGGCGAGGGCGGCCAGGGCCGCGCGGAGGAGGGACTCGATGTGGGCCGCGGCGCGCTCGCACGCCTCCGGGCCACGGCGGTAGGGGTCAGCCACGTCCAGGTCGGGGGACGCCGTCGCGCGGTGTGCGCCGACCGCTGCGAGGAGCTCGAGGCCGTGGAGGCCCTCTTGCCCGGCGAGGGAGTCGACGAACTGACCGAGGGTGAAGACCTTGCGGAAGAGCGCCGGGTGGTCGTCGAGGATGAACTGGCGGTGGTCGGCCTCTGCCGTCAGCACCACGTCGGCCCAGTCGAGCTCGGCCTTCGTCAGGGGGCGGCTGCGGAAGTCCTGCTCCCCGGTGACACCACGAGGCTCAAGGGTGACCGCCATCTCGGGGTTCATCGGGTGGTCGCTGAAGCCGTGAGTGCCGGCCGATCGGAACTCGATCGCCGCGTCGCCGGCCAGGTGGCGGGCGGTGAGCTCCATGAAGGGGCTGCGGCAGATGTTGGCGGTGCAGACGAAGAGGACCTTGAGGGGTTCGTCCGGAGCCTGGGTGGTCTCGGGGGCCTCGGTTCCGAGACGGCGCTGGCGCGCCTCCTCAACCGGTGGCTTGTCGGTGGTCTCGACGCCCGCTCCTCGCTGGCGCTCGTCGCTGCTCGACCACCTGTCAGGGGTGCTGAGCGGGAGGTCGAGGTAGCCGGCTTCCTGGAGCGCCACGATCACGTCGTCGAGGGCGTCGGGGATGGTGCGGCCGGTGGTGTCGACGCGGACGTCGGCGTCTCCCGGGACCTCGTAGGGGCTGGAGATGCCGGTGAACTCCGGGATCTCACCCGCGCGGGCCTTCGCATAGAGCCCCTTGCGGTCGCGGCGCTCGCACTCCTCCAGGGGGGTCGCAACGTGGACGAGGAAGAACGCACCTCCAGCATCCTCGACCATCGCGCGGACCTGCTGCCGCGTCTCGTCGAACGGGGCGATCGGGCTGACGACCGCCAGGCCGCCGTGACGGCTGATCTCGGCCGCGACCCAGCCGATCCGGCGGATGTTGGTCTCGCGGTCGGCCTTGGAAAAGGTCAGGCCGGCCGACAGGTTGCGGCGGACCACGTCGCCGTCGAGGCTGGTGATGGTGCGTCCGCCCTGCTCGAGAATCTTGTCCATCAGCGCGCGCGCCAGGGTCGACTTGCCGCTGCCGGAGAGACCGGTGAAGAACAGGACGAGCCCCTGCTCGTCGGGCGCCGGACGGTCTGCGGCCACCACAGGGGCGGCCACCTCGGCGTAGTCACCCTCGGGGTCGTCGGCCAGCGCCACGACAGGGTCGTCGCCGGCGTACGTACCCAGCACCTGCACGCCGAGAGCGTGGTCGGTGTTTGGGTCTTCGTGCGCGGCCAGCGGGACCGCGACGACCGCGGCTTCAGGCAGGGTCTGCGCCACCAGGCGGGTGGCGCGGATGAGGGCCACGGGCGAAAGGTCCGGGGTGCCGGTGCCGACCAGCGCCACCAGCACGACGGCCCCGAGGCCGCGTACCTGCTCGGCCTGGGTCTCGGTCAGGGCGTCGGTGACGGGGACCCAGGTGCGACCGGCGTACTGCTCCCGGGCCTGGGCGGGGGTGAGGTAGAGCTCGCGGAACGGGCCGTACTGCGCGTGGGTGAGCGCGTCCACGCTGCCGCCGGGCACGGTCACGCGGGCGAGAGGGAGACCCTCAGGGTCGACCAGCTCCACGCCGCCCGCGGTGACGGCGGCTGCGTACACGTCCTCCGGAAGAACAAGCGAGATGAGGCTCTCGAGGCTCGCTTCGCTCGCACCTCGACCACCGGCGGCGCGCACCGAGAACGAGGTGAGGGGGGCGAGGGCACCGGTCGCGAGGAGCTCGAGGTCGTCGAGCTCGCGCGGAGTCGGACAGAACTGCGGGAGGGCACTCACCCGAGTATCTTGACAGAACTAGTCGAGTTTCAGGGGATGCAGGTGCCGGGACTACGTTCGCGGTCATGACGTCGCTCCCCCACTCCGCTCAGGCCGTGGTCGCCGAGATCGTGCGCTCCGGCTTCGTCGAGGGGCATCACTACGGCTCAGTGGTCGCGCTCTCGCCCGACGGACGCGTGGAGTGGTCGGTCGGAGACGTGGACTCCCTGGTGCTGCCGCGGTCGTGCAACAAGCCGCTGCAGGCCGTAGCGCTGCTCGAGGCAGGGCTCGTCCTCCCGCCTGACCTGCTGGCGCTGGCCAGCGCGTCGCACTCGGGAGAGCAGATGCACCTTGACGGCGTGCGGCGCCTGCTGGAGCGGGTCGGTCTGACCGAGGACGACCTGCAGTGCCCGGTCGACTGGCCGATGATCGACGCGGTTCGCTACGAGGCGCTGCGGGCCGGAGCAGAACCCTCACGGCTCTTCATGAACTGCTCCGGCAAGCACGCGGCGATGCTGGCCACCTGCGCCGCCAACGGATGGGACACCGCGACGTACCTGGACCCCACCCATCCGCTGCAGCAGCAGATCGTCGAGACGTTCTCGCGACTCACCGGAGAGACAGTCGACACGATCGCCGTGGACGGCTGCGGCGCCCCTCTGCTCTCCACCTCGCTCACCGGGCTGGCGCGCGCGTTCCGCACGCTCGCGGTCGCCACTGAGGGGCCGGAGACGGCCGTTGCTGAGGCGATCCGTTCGCACCCGGAGCTGGTGTCCGGATCGACGCGGGACGAGCTGGCGCTGCTGCGGGCGATCCCGGGCGCGATCGGCAAGGCCGGGGCGGAGGCGTGCTACGCCGTAGCACTGCCCGACGGGCGGGCGTCCGCGTTGAAGATCGACGACGGGGGTGCCCGGGCGCGGCCTGTCGTGATGGCGGCTGCGCTGGAGCGCTCCGGGGTGCTCGATCTGCCGGGTGTCGATGCTGCTGCTGTGCGGCGCACCGGGGAGCACGTGCTTCTGGGTGGCCGCGTGCCGGTCGGGGAGATCAGGGCTGCTTTGTAGGTCACCGGGTTTCGAGGCTCGTCGCTGGCGCTCCTCGCACCTCAACCGGCGGTGGGGCATCGCCGCCGGCGATCCTCGCGCCTCGACCGGCGGGAGCGGCGTCGCAGCGACCGCGTGCGTCCCAGCACTCCGGGGCATCTCGTAGGCTGCACGTGTGCTGGACGTGCGATCGCTGGACCTGAACTTCTACCTCGTCGTGGCCTTCGTGCTGCTGGTGGTGAAGATCTTCGCGTTCGTGAACTCGCTGATGCACTCCAATGAGGAGTACGAGGCGGCCGGCAAGCTAACCAAGACGGCCTGGTCGCTCATCCTCGGGCTCGGGGTCGTGGTGCAGCTGCTGCTCGGCGGTCCGCTGGGGCTGCTCAACATCGTGTTCACCATCGCGGCGTTCGTATACCTAGCGGACGTGCGGCCGGCGATCGGTGGGCTGCGCCGACGTTGAGCGTCGGGCAAGTGGTCTCGACGCCCGCTCCTCGCTAGCGCTCGTCACTGCTCGACCACCTGAGTGCGCGGGGTCTCGAGAGGCTCGCTCCGCTCGCACCTCGACCGCCGGAGAGCCCGCTGGCTGAGCGGGTCGCTTGCTGAAACATCCGTCGGTTAGGGTTTTCGGCAGACGCGCAGGCTCGGCGCGCCGACGAACGGAGTCTCTGTGGAACTGCGTGATTACCTGCGCATCCTTCGGCGGCGGTGGCTGCTGATCGCGACGCTGACCCTCCTGGTGGTCGGGGCCGCTGCTGCGTGGACCTTCACCTCTACCCCGCAGTACCAGTCGACGGCACGCGTCTTCGTCTCCACCACCTCCTCGAGCTCCGGCGACTCAGTCGGGGAAGCCTTCACCGGCGCTCAGTTCTCGGGCCAGCGGGTGAAGTCGTACGCGGACCTCGTCACCAAGAGCACAGAACTCGCTGGATGGGTGATCGACGATCTCGGCGCCGACATGACCGAGGGCGAGCTGCTCGGAGAGGTCGCGGCGTCCGTCGTGCCAGACACGGTCATCATCGACCTCTCGGTCACCGACCCTTCTCCGACGATGGCCCAGGCCTTGGCCCAGTCCTACGCCACCGGGCTGAGCGATCTCGTGCGCCGACTGGAGACGTACCCGGGCAACAGCGACTCACTCATCCGGGCGAGCATCGTGGACTCAGCGTCCCTGCCGACGTCCCCGGTGGCGCCTCAGCCGGTGCGCAATCTCGGGCTCGCCGTCGTCCTCGGCCTGCTGCTCGGCTTCGGCATCGCGGTACTCCGTGAGCTGCTCGACACCACGATCAAGTCCCCCGAAGACGTGCGTGAGTCCTCCGACGCACCGCTGCTCGGCACGATCGGTTATGACCCCTCGATCCGCACCCAGCCGCTGGTCACCTCGCTGGGCTCGCACGCACCGCGGGTCGAAGCGTTCCGCGTCCTGCGAACCAATCTCCAGTTCGTCGACGTGGACGCGACCACCAAGGTCTTCGTGGTCACCTCCGCGCTCCCTGGAGAGGGCAAGACAACCACCGCGGTCAACCTGGCCATCACCCTGGCCCAGGCCGGCCAGAAGACGCTGCTCGTCGAGTGCGACCTGCGCCGTCCGAAGGCATCGCTCGCTCTGGGCCTGGACAACTCCGTCGGCGTCACCACCGTCCTGGTCGGCAAGGTCGCCTTCGAGGACGCCCTGCAGGAGCACTCGGTCTCTGGACTGACCGTCATGGGCAGCGGCGCTGTGCCGCCCAACCCGGCAGAGCTGTTGCAGTCCAACGCGATGGCCGACATGCTCACGAAGGCGAAGGGTCGATTCGACACCATCATCATCGACGCACCCCCGCTACTCCCCGTCACGGACGCCGCACTGCTCGCCGTGCAGGCCGACGGCGCGATCGTCGTCGCGGCCCACGGCAAGACCACGCGCGAACAGCTCTCGCAGGCCCAGGACCGGCTCGCGCAGGTCGACGCCGATCTGGTGGGGCTCATCCTCAACATGACGCCGTCCCGCCGCCGTGGTGGCTACGGCTACGGCTACGGCTACGGCTACGGCTACGGCTACGGCTACGGCTACGCTCCCGAGGACGTCGACAAGCCCACGCGCGGCGCTCGTCGCGCGGACACCGGGTCGTAAGGTCCACTCCATGACTCGACCTGGACGGCTCCGTCTGGCCTCGCTGGCTCTCCCCTCACTGCTGGTCCTCAGCGTGGCAACCGGCTGCAGCGACGACTCGAGCCGTCCCGACGATCCCGAGCCCACCGGGGTTTTCCTCTCCGAGGCAGCGACGCCCGACGCAGAGGACGGGCTCCCCGCCGACTTCCCCCGCGACGTCGTTCCGGTGCTCGACGGAGAAGTCGCCTCCACCGACGGCGACGCCGACGCAGGGTTCTCCATCACCACGAACATCTACTCCGCGGAAGCGGAGCCGGTCCTCGACGCGGCGATCGCAGCACTGGAGGACGCCGGCTGGGAGCTCACCGACCGGACGGACGAGCTCGGCTTCCCGAGCGCGACCTTGCGCCTTCCGGCTGGGGGACTTGTGATCCTGCAGGCGTTCCCGTCGGACGACGACGTCAACCTGACCTATTTCGCGCGCGTCGACTCCTGATCAGCTGATCGGCGGCCGCCCAGCTCCGGCCTCGGGCGGTTCGGGTGCTCAACAGGCCGAGCGCACCGCGCCCAACTCCCCTGAGTCCAGGGTCGGAGTCACCCACAACTGGTGGTCAGCACTCTCTCCCGAGGCGCCCAGCGCTCGCCATGACAGGTCGACCACCTGACCGGGGTCGAGCCGCACGTCGACGCTGGACACCGTGTAGCCCTGGAGCTCCTGCGTCGCCGTCGGGACCGGGTCCTCGGACTGCCTGACGTCGCCGATCTGTGCGCCCGGGGGTGCGTAGACGTTCACCGTCACGGCGAGCTGACCGGGCTCGTTGTTGCTGCTGCCCGGCCCAGTGACGTAGCTCGGCAGTGAGGCAGCATCGTCGGGCGCCGTGGACTGCAGCCGCATCGACAGCTCGAAGGCTTGGCGGCCGCCCACACAGTAGCGAGGCATCAGACGCGTCCGAGCGCGGAGGAAGTAGGTCATCTTGTCGGCGCCTTTGTCATCCAGGGTCACGACGAACTGAGGAGCATCGCTCGCCGCGAGATCGGGACCGGTGATCCGCTCGTCCGTCAGCGGCGCCGCGAGCTGGCTGTTCCGGCCCTGGGCCGCAAAGAGCATCCGCCCCTCCCGCGTGGCCCGCGCCAACACCGTGAAGAGGTCCTCCACATCGAAGGCGCCGGCTCGGACGCGGTCGAAGACTGCAGCGGACACTGCCGCGAAAAACCGATCCTGGGCGGCAGGCTCCTCGAGGCGGAGGTAGGTGCGGTGGAGCAGTTCGTCGACCACCGACGACTCGTCGAGGACGACCCCGTCCACCTCGACCGGCTCGTCGAGGGCGGCGACCACGTAGCTCAGCGCCACGGTGTCGAGGCTCAACACACCATCGACATCGCCAGGGAAGCGCTCCTGCCACCGGGCGCTCCACAGTTCCGAGGCACGGGAGAAGTCGGGAGTGAACCCGGCGTTGAGGAAGAACGTACCGAACTGGACGCCGTAGAGGTTCAGCTCGCCCGGCGTAAGGGGCAGCACCGGCGTCTCCCGTCGACCGAAGCTGTTCCCGGCCACCTGCTGCTCCAGGGAGATCGCACCGTCGTCGGCAGACACCAGAGCGACCGACCCCGGGAGGCCACCTGTGGCCCGGACCTCCGCGTTGTTCTGGAAGACCAGCAGGTAGTTGCGCTGACCGTCGCCCCCCAGGATCTCGGGAAGGACGTCCAGAGCCGCATCAGCGGCGCCCAGTGCCTGGTCGGCCTCCTCGATCTCACCCACCAGGTCGCGGAAGGGAGTGCGCAGCGGCGCGACCAGACGTGTGGTATCGACGTCGTTCAGACGGTCGGCCGCCGACTCGAGGGAGGCGGCTGCCTGGGAGGTCGGGTCGGCGATCGTTTCCAGCGCGGACAAATCGATGCGGCCGTCGCGAGGTGCGAGGTCGCCGAGCCCGTCGGCCGCCTGCACGGCTGCCTCGAGGCCTCCACCAGCCAGGTCGTGCACCACCTCGGACACCATGGCGACCGCGCCGGCGTCGTCGCCGACGTACGGCAGCAGACCCAGGACCCGCCAGGTGGGGCCGTGGGTGCGCTCGTCCGCCTGCCCACTGGCCTGCTCCAAGTCGTCAAGGAGATCAGGGAGCGCGTCAGTCTCTCGCGAGGTGGCTGCCACCCGGACCCGCTCAGCCGCATCGACGGTGTCGAGGAGCGCCGCCTGCACCGTCCACGCACGGTAGGCCGTCCACGCCGATGCCACGACAACGACCGCGATCACCGCCGCCACGACGAGAAGAACACGACGGCGACGAGAGCCAGGCATGGAGAGCACCTTAATGAACGGCAGAGAGCGGACGCGTGCGGACACGACAAAGGGCGGCTTCCCACACCCACGACCGTGGGAAGGGAAGCCGCCCTGTCGCGACTACTCGGTCAGACGGTGACCGTGAAGCTGGAGCTCGACGAGCCGTCGAGCTTCGGGCGGTTCGGGACGAAGGTCACGACGCAGGTCCACTCGCCCTCGACCGGGAAGCGGAAGTTGACCTTGCGCGGCTTGCCGTTCTTCTTGGACTTGCGGCCGTAGTTCTTCACCGCGTCGCCGGGGCCGGTGCAGGAGAACAGGAAGGTGCCGCGCGGAGCGTCACCCTTGCCCTCGGCGCCCTTCTTGGGCGCGACGTCGACCTTGACCTTGACGCGCGTGACGCCCTTGCCGTTGGTCTTCTTGCGGACATCCTCGACCTGGGTCTTCGTGTCGTCGCAGCGGTTGTAGGACGGGTCGCAGGCAGCGGACGCCGGGCTCGCGACGGACACCAGGCCCATGGCGGACATGGCGGCTACGGCGATGCCGGCAGCAAACTTCTTCATGATGAGACTCCCCATGTGGCGCCTGGGCACCTAGCGGACTGGGTCTGGACGGGTAAAAGACAACCACACCCGGGGGTGGTTGGCGAGTCGATCTCGGAGATCGGGCAGTCCCGGAGGCAAAGTTCACCGGAACCACCGCAGCGTAACTCGGATGTAACGCGAGGGCGGGCTGGCCTGGACGCGAGATCGCCGATGCCTGGTCGCGCGCCCGCCGCCTCTCACTAGGTCTCCACGACGGCTCGCTGGCGCTCGCCTGCTCGACCATCAACGCACGAGGCCCGGACCTCATGGTCCGGGCCTCGCTAGTGGCGCTGGGTCTCGGGGCTCGCTTCGCTCGCGCCTCGACCGGCGCAGGGCATCAACCGACGGAGATCTCGACCTCCGCGACGCTGCCGGTCTGGGCCTGGACGACCCGGTCGACCGGGTCGGCCTTGGGTGCCAGGGTGCGCAGGGTCCACTCGCCGTCGCCGGCGAAGAAGCGGAAGTGGCCGGTGGCCGAGGTGGGGACCTCGGCGGTGAACTCACCGGTGCGGTCGAGGAGACGCACGTAGGCGTTGCCGACCGGCTCGCCGCCGCGGACGACGCGGCCCTGGACCACGGCCTCCTTGGCGACGTTCACGCCGTCGAGGGACAGGCCGCCCTCAGTCGCGCCGCACATCAGGCCTCACCCTTCTCGTCACCCAGGGAGACCGGGACGCCGACGAGCGAGCCGTACTCGGTCCACGAGCCGTCGTAGTTCTTCACGTTCTCCTGGCCGAGCAGCTCCTTGAGCACGAACCAGGTGTGGCTCGAGCGCTCGCCGATGCGGCAGTAGGCGATGGTGTCCTTGCTCCAGTCGACGCCGGCCTCGGTGTAGATCTCGCGCAGCTCGTCGTCGGACTTGAAGGTGCCGTCGTCGTTCGCGGCCTTGCTCCACGGCACGTTGGCGGCGGTGGGGATGTGACCGGCGCGCTGGGCCTGCTCCTGCGGGAGGTGGGCCGGGGCGAGGAGACGACCGGCGTACTCGTCGGGGCTGCGCACGTCGACGAGGTTCTGCGTGCCGATCGCGGCCACGACCTCGTCGCGGAACGCGCGGATCGAGGAGTCCTGCTCGGTCGCGGTGTAGGAGGTCTTCTCGCGGCTGGGCAGCTCGTCGGTCAGCTCGCGGGAGTCCAGCTCCCACTTCTTGCGGCCGCCGTCGAGCAGCTTGACGTCCTGGTGGCCGTAGAGCTTGAAGTACCAGTAGGCGTAGGCGGCGAACCAGTTGTTGTTGCCGCCGTACAGGACGACGGTGTCGTCGTTGGCGACACCGCGGTCCGAGAGCAGCGCCTCGAACTGCGCCTTGTTGACGAAGTCACGACGGACCTGGTCCTGCAGGTCCGTGGTCCAGTCGAGCTTGATGGCGCCCTTGATGTGGCCCTTGTCGTAGGCGGCGGTGTCCTCGTCGACCTCGACCAGCACCACCTTCGGGTCGTCCAGGTGCTCCTCCACCCACTGGGCGGAGACGAGGGTGTTCTCGCGGGTCATGGTTGATGCCTTTCGATCGAGTACAGCGGTGTGGTTGCGGTTGCTTGCGGGGTGGTCTCGACGCGCGTTTCGGCGCTGGCGCGCCTCACTGCTCGACCACCGACGCCGGTCGAGCAGCGAGCGGGCGTCGAGACCGGCGGACGGGTGCCCTCAGGAGGTGGCGCGGCGGAACAGCAGGTACATCTCGCAGCCGAGGCAGAAGCGGAACACGGCGTTGAGCAGGGCGGCGACGAGCGCGAAGCCGATCGCCGTCTGGGCCACGACCACGCCGCCGGCGGCGTAGGCGACGAGGGCGACGACGGTGAAGCCGAGGCCCACGGCCTGGGCGAAGCGCGGCGGCTCAGGAGCCTCGAGCTCGGTCGGGGCGGAGAGCCGCGGCCGGACGAGGGTCTTGAACAGCCAGGCGTGCGGGGTGCGCTGCACGCCGCGGGCGGCGCCCAGCGCGAACAGCGCGGCCTGGACCGCGGTCAGGGCCAGCGCCGCGGTCGGCGGCAGCAGCAGCACCGCGATCAGCACGACCGCGGTGAGCGACGCCGCGAACTGCGGGCCGCGCGGGTCGATGCCGGCCGGAGCGTCCGCCTCGGGGGCGAGCGGCGCGGTGCTGGGGTTGAGCGTGGTGGACATGTCTCTCCTGGGAGGCACCTCGGTCGAGGCGTCCGGTGGACGCGGCGAGGCGGTCGAGCGGCTGGGACGGGGAAGGGTCAGCGCATCGACGTGCGACACAGGCTGGAGCGGGTGCGGCAGTGGTCGACTGCGCGCCGCTTCGTGAGCCAGGTCGTGGACATGACAGGAACAGTAAGCGCGGGTCCGGATCTATTCCCAATCTAGATCTCATCATGTGGTCACCGCGTCCACCATGTGGGAAATGTCGACTCCGCTACGCTGCGCCCGTGGCTTCAACAGGCGCGTCGCGACGTACGGCGCTCATCACCGGCGTCGCCGGGCAGGACGGCGTCTACCTCGCGCGGCACCTGCTGTCGCTGGGCTACCACGTGGTCGGCACGCTGCGCCCCGGCTCACGCTGGGCCCCCACCACCCTCGGCCGCGCGTACGCCTACCTCGACGGCGTCACCCTGGTCGACCTCGACCAGCGTGACCACGAGGGCTGGGCCGCCGTCCTCGAGGGGCTGCGCCCCGACGAGGTCTACAACCTCGCCGGCTTCACCTCCGTCGGCGCCTCCTGGGGCGCCGCCGAGACCGTCGCCGAGGCCAACGGCATGGCCGTGCTGCGGATGCTCGAGGAGCTCATCCGCTTCCGCGACCGGCACGGCTGGGCCCCACGCTTCTTCCAGCCCTCGAGCTCGGAGATGTTCGGCGTCACCGACCAGCAGCCGCAGACGGAGAACACCCCGCACCACCCGCGCTCGCCGTACGCCGCCACCAAGTCCTTCGCCCACCACCTCACGGTCAACTACCGCGAGTCCTACGGGCTCTTCACCGCCACCGGGACGCTCTACAACCACGAGTCCCCGCTGCGCCCGCCGCACTTCGTGACCCGCAAGATCTCCGCCGCCGTCGCCGCGATCTCCCTGGGCCAGGCGGAGTCGGTGACGCTGGGCAACCTCGACGTACGCCGTGACTGGGGCTTCGCCGGCGACTACGCCCGCGCCATGCACCTGGTGCTGCAGCAGGACGAGCCGGGCGACTTCATCATCGCCACCGGCGTCTCCCGCTCGCTGGCCGACGTGCTCGAGCTGGCCTTCGCCTCCGTCGGGATCTCCGACCTCGACGCCGTGGTCCGCCAGGACCCCTCCCTGATGCGGCCCGCCGACGTCGCCGAACTCGTCGGCGACCCCGCCAAGGCGCGCGAGCAGCTCGGCTGGGAGCCGAGCGTGGCGTTCGAGGACGTCATCGCGCACATGGTGCGCGTCGACGTCGAGCGGTTGCGCTCAGAACGCGAGGAGTCGGCGGGGTACCTGCTGCCCTGATCTGGGCCTTTTCGCTCCTCAGGTCGGCGTGCGGGGTGACGATGGGAGGGCTGCGCCGTCCCCCCGTGGCGCTCTGTTCCTGAGGAGTCCCCGTGACTGCTGCGTCCCCCTCCGTCCCCCGCGCCCTGCTCGGCCTGGCCGCTGCCGCCTCGCTGCTGGCGCTCTGCTTCTCCGACGCGCTCGTGGTCGAGGGGTCGGGTGCGCCGGTGCCCGACGTCGCCGGCGCTTCAGTGTCGAGGTAGTTCTCCACAGGCTGCCGGGTTCGCGCTCGCCCGATCGGGGGTAAGCACCTAGCGTGAAGCCGCGCCCGCTGCCGGGGCGCACACTCTCGGGAAGGCAGCAGCAGTGAGACAGATCCATCGGCACGCCCTCGCACTCGGGCTGGTCCTCGCGCTCTCCGCGTGCGGAGGGGACCCGGAGCCGCAGTTCGAGGCGGACCCCTCCCCCACGCCCAGCCAGGTCGCCACCTCGGCGCCCGCCAAGGAGGCGTGGCAGGAGAAGAGCCCGGAGGGCGCGGTCGCCTTTGCTGAGCATTGGACGGCGACCTTCAGTGAGGCTTTTCAGACTGGCAACACAGAGGACTTCGCGGCTCTGAATGACGCTAACTGCGAGAGTTGTGACTTCCTGACCGCGACAGTCGATGACATTTACGCCGACGGCGGCACCGCGAGAGGGGACGCGTGGCGACTGCGAGAGGCTGCTTGGGCGCCGCCCACTGAGAATGGCCGACGGATCGTGGTCACAGGGATGATGGAGATCCCGGCTCTCGAAATTCGCCGTCCTGATGAGCGCCCCGATCGAGAGAAGCCGACCACAGCCCGCTTCAACTTCCATCTGGCATGGGAGTCCGGCTGGCGCGTTGAGAAGCTTGTGCGCCAGGCATGAAGCCGCTTGCACCACTAGTCGCCATCTTCCTGGCCATCACGCCCACAGCCGCTGCAGAAGACCCGGAAGTCGGCGCCGGAGATCACGCATTCTTGGCTGGCATCGAGACAGTGTCGGCCCCCGAGCCCGCGGGGACGAGCTCTCAGGCCACGTCCTCCCCTGTCGAGTACATCTACGAACCAGCCTGCGAACGAGGGTCGGGAGCGGCATCCGACTCCTTCTACGGCTGCGGGTCTCAGCAGTCGTGCGGCACGGACGGATTGCTCTTTAGCGTCGTTGCCGTCTCCTCGGAAGGCAGCAACCCGTTGGGCTTCACCTGTATCGAGCCTGGTCAGGCCACGCCCGTTGACATTCTCACTCCGGGCCGCATCCTGGAGGCGTTCGAGCGCATCCCGCTGCCCGAGGCGCCGCTGGAGGTGCAGCCGCCGGGCGGGGTGACGCTGGTCAACTTCGACACGATCCTGCACACCGACGCGCAGCCGTTCACTGAGACCGTGCAGCTGCTCAACCGGCAGATCACCTTCGACATCGAGCCCAGCGAGTTCACCTGGACCCTCGGCGACGGCCGCACCCTCACCACCACCGACCCGGGGCGGGCGTGGCGGGCGGGGCTGCCGATGAACGAGTACGTCTCGCACCGCTACGCCGAGGCCGGCACCGTCCAGCTCCAGCTGACCACCACCTGGTCCGCACGCTGGCGCCTGCCCAACGGCCCGTGGCGACCCGTCGCCGGCACCGTCGACATCACCTCTCCCCCGCAGGACCTCGAGATCACCACCGCGCGGCCGCAGCTCGTCTCCTACGACTGAGCCGCGGCACCCACGGGGAGTTCTCCACAGATTTCCGCAGATCCGACTTCACCTCTGGCGCCTGTCGGCGGCGAGAGGTAAGATTCGAACATGAGTTCGAAGCAGACGGATCGAGGCGCGGAGGCCAGCTCCGCGCTCGACTCGCTGCGCGAGCTCGACCTCAGCACCATCGATGTCAGCGCCATCCCGGAGCAGCTGCTGGGCGACCTGCTCGCCACCGCCACCCGGGTCGAGTCCCAGGCCGCCGCGCTCCGTGGCGCCGTGCTCGCGGAAGCCGACCGTCGCAAGACCGCGCTGCGCACGGCCGCGAGCGGCACGGACGCATGGGCGGTCGAGTTCACCGGCGACACCCGCGAGATGAACGCGGGCGGGCTACGGATCGCCCGGCTGCTGGAGGAGAAGTACCACGCGACCCGCGACGCCTTCGCCGCCGGCCGAGTCACGAAGGCTCAGGTCCGCGTCATCGTCAACGCCGCCGAGCAGTCCCCCACCCGCGCCACCGCGCTGCAGGTCGCCCAGGCCGAGGAGCTCATCCTCGGCAAGGCCACCGGCGACGGTCGCCGCAACGGCAAGCCGATGGACCCCAAGCGGCTGCGTCAGGCCGCTCGACGGATGTACGACCGGATCGACCACGACCTGGCCGACGAGCACGAGGCGATCATGCTCGGCCGGGAGTCCAAGCACGCCCAGCGCGACACCTACCTCATGCTCAGCGACAACGGCGACGGCACCTGGTCGGGCCGCTTCACGATCCCCGAGATGCACGGGCACCTCCTCACCTGGGCCCTCGACAAGATGACCGCCCCACGCCGCCAGTCCAAGGGCCCCCTCGGCCAGCAGGTCACCGACGAGGCCGCGGCCGACGGGAACGGCTGGCTCCCGGGTCCGCTGGAGAAGCGGGGCAACGCCCTGTGCGAGCTCATCGAGCACCTCCCCACCACCGGCTGGCAGCTCACCGGCGGCGGCAACGCGACGACCCTGCTGGTGCGGGTCGAGTTCGACGACCTCGTACGCCGCGTCTCCGACGACATGGAGCAGCTCGGCGTCGGGCGGCTCGACAACGGCGTCAAGCTCACCGCGGCCCACGTCCAGCGGCTCGCTTGCGAGGCCGAGATCGTCCCGACCATCCTCGACAGCGAGGAGGCGGTGATGTTCCACGGTCGCGGACAGCGGCTCCACGACCGCCACCAGCGCAACGCCCTCGGCCAGATCCACGACTCCTGCGCGATCAGCGGCTGCGAGCGGCCCTTCGCCTGGTGCGAGATCCACCATCCGTACCCCTGGGCGGCCGGCGGCGGCACCGACATCACCAACGCGGTCCCCCTCTGCGGCTGGCACCACCAACGAGCCCACGACGGCGACTTCGACCTCAGACGAGACCCACCCAACGGGCCGCACGCCTGGAAGCTCGCCCGCCGCCGACCACCCCGCGACTGGCGCGACCGGGCCGAGGCAGCTCAAGCCGCCGGCTACACCATCGTGCGCAGCTGAGCCGACCGTGCATGCCTCACCACCAGCCGGCTCGCCCTGCCAGACCGCTCCGTCAGTTCGACCTGCCAGTCCGCCCTGCCAGCGACGCCGTCGTCGCTGCGCCGGTCAGGCCTCGACGATGCCGTCGAGCGCGGAGAGGACCGCCTCCTTGCGCGGGGCGCCGCTGGCGCGCGTCGCCTCGCTGCCCGAGGCGTCGAGGATCAACGTGGTCGGCGTGCGCAGCACGTCCAGCGCACGGACCAGCTCCAGGTGGTGCTCGGCATCCACCTCGAGGTGGACCACGCCTGGCACCACGCCGGCGACGTCACTGAGGATCGTGCGGGTCGCACGGCACGGCGCGCAGAACGCCGAGGAGAACTGCAGCAGCGTCGCCCGCTCGCCCAGCTGGGCCTCCGGCAGGGCCTCCAGGACGGCGGTCCAGGCGGCGCCGGTGGGTGCTGCGGTGGAGTGGTCTCGCGAGTGGTCTCGACGCCCGCTCGTCGCTGGCGCTCCTCGCTGCTCGACCACCTCGGCGGAGCCGTCACCGGTCTGCTCGACCACCTGGGGGCGCGGCGCAGAGGCGCTCTTGAAGCGGCCGTCCGTGCGGGCGCGGTAGAGGCCGAAGCCGAGGGCCAGCACGACGGCGATCACGACGATGGTCAGACCGGTGCCCATAGAGGGATCAACCTACTGATCCGGGCGCGCATTCCCCGTGCGGGCGTCGTCGGAGCGGGCCAGCTCGCCGCGCAGCCGCTCGACCTCGGCCTCCAGCTCCAGGACCCGGGCGATGCCGGCGATGTTGAGCCCCTCGGCGAGCAGCTCGCGGATGCGGTGGAGGACCTCGATGTCGGCCTGGGAGTAGAGCCGCGTCCCGCCGGACGTGCGGTCGGGGGTGAGCAGTCCGCGCCGCTCGTACACCCGCAGGTTCTGCACCTCCATCCGCACCATGTCGGCCGCCACCGAGATCGCGAAGACCCCGTGCGTGCGACGCACGCGGGGCGCGTGCGGATCGGACGAACTGGTCGGGCTCATGGGCTTGATTTTCCATGATCGGGGGAATACAACAAACCTGTAACTGTTGATATAGGTAAGCGGGGCTCACGCAGACCCGCCACCGAGTGCCCATCCCGCACCCGAGATCCAGACAGAGGAGGAATCCCCATGCTGCTCCGTACCGCTGACCCCTTCCGTGACTTCGACCGCCTGACCCAGCAGCTGCTGGGGACCACCAACCGCCCGGCCGTCATGCCGATGGACGCGTGGCGCGAGGGCGAGCGGTTCGTCATCGAGTTCGACCTGCCCGGCGTCTCCCCCGAGTCCATCGACCTCGACGTCGAGCGCAACGTCCTGACCGTCCGCGCCGAGCGCGTCGCCCGCAACGGCGACTGGGAGCGTCTGGCCTCCGAGCGCCCGACGGGCCAGTTCAGCCGCCAGCTCGTCCTCGGCGACAACCTCGACCTCGACCGGATCGAGGCGTCGTACGACGCCGGCGTGCTGCGCCTGGTCGTGCCGGTCGCCGAGAAGGCCAAGCCGCGCAAGATCGAGATCTCCGGCGTGACGCCGGAGAAGGAGACCGCCGCGATCGAGTCCTGATCACCACAGCACCAACACAGCGCCGCGCAGCGCGAACCAGCGCGACGAAGGGCCCGGGAGCAAGTGCTCCCGGGCCCTTCGTCACGTCTGCGCCGGGCGGCCACTGGTCCAGACCACCTCGAGAGCGACCCATCCGGGCCGATTGGCAGGATCGAACGTGGGGTAATCGGACTCGGGAGAGATCGTGGAGGCCCTGATGGAGACAACCCTCGTGGTGACGCTGGCCGTGCTGGCGTGGTTGCTCCTGCCTCTTCCTCTCGCCGTCGCCTGCGGGCGGGCCTTCGACAGCGGGAGCTCCTCCCGCGAGCGACTCAGCCCCCCGCGAACGGCGGCAGGAACTCCACGGTCTCCCCGGGTCTGACCAGCACCGAGGCCGGATCGGCCTTGCCCACCGGCTGCTCGCCGATCAACGCCGAGCACGCCGCCAGGACCTCCCCCAGACGCGTGCCGGGGTGCAGGTCCACCGCTCTCTCGCGGATCTCCGCCAGCGTCAACGGCGCCGGAGTCTCGACCAGGTCACGATCCGTGCCGGCTGCGTGCTTGGCGCCCGCCCAGTAGCGAATCTCGATGATCTGCGTCTCATTCACCCTTGGAACCTTCCAATATGACGCTCGGATTTCTGTAAGGTGCATGAACTATCAACGGCCGGAGCCCAACGTTGCGTTTCGGTCCCCACCCACACCCATGGGAGGAGACCAGTATGAGCACCCTTCTGCTGCTGACCAGCGCGCTCCAGCCGTCCGCCGAGGTCCTGCCCGGTCTCGCGCTGCTCGGCCACCACGTCAAGATCCTGCCCGCCGAGGGAAGCGCCCTCCTCGAGGCGCCCGAGGCCGACCTCCTCCTCGTCGACGGTCGCCAGGACCTCGCCCACGCCCGTGACCTCTGCCGACTGATCCGCACCACCGGCACCGAGGTCCCCGTCATCCTCGTCACCACCGAGGGCGGCCTCGCCGTCGTCTCCCACGACTGGGGCATGGACGACGTCGTGCTGCACACCTGCGGCCCCGCCGAGCTCGAGGCCCGCATCAAGCTCGCCATCGGCCGCCTCAGCGCAGCCCGCGACGCCGCCGACCCCGACGCCCATGTCATCCGCTCCGGCGAGGTCGTCGTCGACGACGCGACGTACACCGCCAAGGTCGGCAAGCGCCCGCTGGACCTGACGTTCAAGGAGTTCGAGCTCCTGAAGTTCCTGGCCCAGCACCCCGGCCGCGTCTTCAGCCGCCAGCAGCTGCTGCAGGAGGTGTGGGGCTACGACTACTTCGGCGGCACCCGCACCGTCGACGTCCACGTACGTCGCCTCCGCGCCAAGCTCGGCCCCGAGAACGAGACCCTCATCGGCACCGTCCGCAACGTCGGCTACCGCTTCGTGCTCCCCACCAAGGAGTCCAAGCAGGCCGAGGCCGACGCACGCGCCGCTGAGGCCTCGGTCGACCGGGCCAGCGCGTCCGCCTGACGCCGCCGGGCCCAGTCGCCGGGCCCCAGTCGCCGGGCTCAGTCGCCGGGCTCAGTCGCCGGGCCACTCCCCGGTCGCGCGCTGGAAGGCGCGCGCACCCCCGCGGTCGACCATCGCCTTCACCACCGCGAAGATCGCCCCGTGGACGGCGGCGGCCGCCGCCACCTCGCGCCAGGAGTACTCCGACTCCAGCGCCTTGGGCGCATCGGCGTCGGGATGCCTGCTGACCCGCGTCCACACCTGTTGGAAGACCTGGCCGGCGAGGACGCCGGCCACGATCGAGCCGACCAGGCCGACCGGGCGGTACAGGATGCGGGCCGACCTGCTGGTGGGCTCCTCGTGCTTGCTCATCTGGTGACCCCCTGGGTCTCTCGTCGTGCGGGGCGCTCGTCGGGCTCCGACGAGTCGCCCTCCTCGTCGTCGTCACGACCACGGGACTCGCGCAGGGCGCGACCGCGGCGTACGTCCTCGCGGTGCTTGGCCTCGGCCTTCTCGATCCCCGTCGTGTCGCGCGGCGGCAGCTGCAGCTCCTCCTCGGCCGACAGGCCCGCCTGGAGCTCGCGCCCCCGCTCGAGTTCGGAGTCGAGCTCGGCGCCGAACAGCAGCGCCAGGTTGGTCAGCCACAGCCAGAGCAGGAACACGACCACGCCGGCCAGCGAGCCGTAGGTCTGGTCGTAGCTGGAGAAGTTGCCGACGTAGAAGCCGAACGCGGCCGACGCCGCCACCCACACCACGATCGCCATCGCTGCGCCCACCGAGATCCAGCGGAACTTCGGCTGCTGCACGTTGGGGGTGGCGTAGTAGAGGATCGCGACCATCAGCACCACGGCACCCAGCAGCACCGGCCACTTCGCGATGCTCCAGACCAGGACCGTGGAGTCCTCCAGCCCCAGCTGGGCACCGACGGCCTCGGCGGCCGGACCGGTCACGACCAGCGCCGTGAGCACCGCCGCGGCCAGGACCACCTCGACCAGAGTGACCACGAGCATCCACGGGCGCAGCTTCCAGAACGGGCGCCCCTCGGTGACCTCGTGGATGCGGTTCATCGCGCGGCCGAAGGAGCCGACGTACCCCGAGGCCGACCACAGCGCGGCCGCGAGCCCGGTCGCCAGGGCGAGCCCGGCTCCCGGTCCACTGCTCAGCTCCAGCAGTGTCGGCTCGAGGGTGTCGGCCACCGACCCCACACCGGTGTCACGCAGCACCTCGAGCACGGTGCGCGCCGCCTGGTCGCCCTGCCCCACCAGACCGACGAGGCTGAGCAGCGCGATGAGGCCGGGGAAGAGCGCCAGCACCGCGTAGTAGGTGAGCGCGGCGGCGTTGTCGGTGCACTGGTCCTTGCCGAACTCCCGGGCGGTCTTGCGCAGGACGTACTTCCACGACCGAGCGGTCAGGTCGTCCGGGGAGTCGGGCTTCACCTCGGCGTCGGGGGCCGGTGCGCTCATCGACGCCTCCTCCACACCGCCAGCGCCACGAGCCCCGCCGCCACGACGCCCGCGCCGACGGCGATCTCGGTGCCGTGCTGCTCGCGCAGCTCGCCGATGCGACGCCGGGCCCGGCTGCGGACGTCCAGCCGCTCCCCCAGCGCACCCACGGTCTCCGCGAGGTCGGCGCGCGTCTGCTCGATCTCCTCCTGGACCCGCGCCGGGTCCTCCCGCTCCCCGGCGGTGTCGTCGTGCTGCTCAGCCACGGCGTGCTCCCTTCACGGCCTCGAGGTCCTGCTGGACGCTCTGCGCGGACTCCTGCAGCGGCGGCGGCGCCTGCTGCACCTGGCTCCTCCCCGTCAGGGCGGCGACGCCGACGGCGACGAGGAGGGCGCCGCCCACGACCAGGGCGGCCAGCCACGCGGGCCACACCACGGCGAGCCCGAGGATGGCCGCCGCGACCAGGACGCCGACGGCGTACAGGCTCAGCACGCCGGCGGTCCCGAACAGGCCGAGACCCAGTCCGGCGTGCCGGGCGCTGTCCTTCACCTCGGCGCGCGCGAGCCTCAGCTCCGCGCTCACCAGCTCCGACACCTGGTGGGACAGCCGGTCCATCAGCTCCGGCGTGGACAGCCCCATGGGGTCGCTCTCCGAGCTCTCTCGTCTGTGCTCCATGCCGACGACGGTGCCCGGTGAGCGCCGGCCCAACCACTCCCTTCGGGTGACCTGGCACCTCCCCGCCCCGCCCCCCACGTAACGTGGAGTGGTGACCCCCGAGGAGACCCGTCAGGTCCTGCACGTCGCCGCCCGCGCGGAGGCCGCGGACGGCACCGGCCCGCTCGACGAGGCCACCCTGCTCGAGATCCGGATGCGTCCCGACGACGTCCGCGGCTGGGTGCGAGCCGAGGGCTTCGGGCTGCTCATCGAGGACCAGATCCACCTCTGCGTCGACCCCGATCAGCGCGACTCCGGCGTCGGCGGCGAGCTGCTGGAGGCGCTGCTCACCGACGTCTGGCCCCGCCGCTCGCTCGAGGCCTGGTCGCACGCCGACCACCCGGCCGCCCGGCGGCTGGCCGCGCGGCACGACTTCGAGGTCGTGCGCGAGCTGTGGGTGATGCGCCGGCCCGCCGACCAGCCGCTGCCGCCGGTCGAGCTGCCCGACGGCGTACGGATCCGGGGGTTCGAGCCCGGCGACACCGACGCCCTGCTGGCCCTCAACGCCGCCTCCTTCGCCTCGCACCCCGAGCAGGGGGCGATGGACGCCGAGGGGTTCGCCGAGCGGTGCGCGGAGCCGTGGTTCGACCCGGCCGGGCTGCTCATCGCCGTCGACACCTCCTCGGGGGACGACGGCGGCACAGAGGGGGCGATGCTCGGCTTCCACTGGACGAAGGTCCACGACCGCGACCACGGCGAGGTGTACGTCGTCGGCGTCTCCCCCGCCTCCCAGGGGCTCGGATTGGGCCGGCTGCTCACCCTCGCCGGGCTGCACCACCTGCACGATCGCGGGGTGCGCGAGGTGCTGCTCTACGTCGAGTCCGACAACGCCCCGGCGATCAGAATTTACCGCGACAAGCTGGGCTTCACGCACGCCCAGAGCGACACCCACGTGATGTATCGCCGCTGAGCGGACGAGGGTCGTCCCCGGCTGGGGATCTGGCCGCCGACCCACTCATCTCCCCAGGTCAGACACCCCCAGGGGTACGTGGTCTAGATCACCCATCCGTCACTACGAACCAATAGTGCTTTCGGGGCTACCGCTAAGTAAAGTTCTCGACGAACGGCAGTTCCCCGCCCTCCCCTCGGGATCGAACAGCGCCGTCCGATCCCACACCCCTCTGTCCCTGCCCTCCCGGTGGAGAACCAGTGCTCAAGAAACTCCGGCGGCGCATCCGATGCCGCATGAAGTACGGCCACGCCTGTCCCCACGTCGCGTCGTTCCACTGAGGACGACGCGTCCTCCGACCGGGCCCTCCTGGGCCCGCCGCGAACGACTCCCGGGGTGGTCCTGAGACTCCCACTCCGGGAGTCTCGTGCTTTCCGGGCCTGTCCTACCCGGTGGGCGCTCCGGAGTCGCGACTGCGCGTCAGCGCAGCTTCGGGCGGACGTGCAGGCCCACCTCGGGGTCCACGACGACCTCCTGGGCCGCCGGCATCCCGTCGACCTCGAGGGTCACCTCGAGCGGCACGTTGCGCTTGACCAGCGCCAGCGCGATCGGGCCCAGCTCGTGGTGGCGCGCCGAGGACCCGACGAAGCCGACCGTCTTGGTGGCCTCGCCCGAGCCCATGAGCAGCTCGGTGCCGGGGGCAGGCAGACGGTTCTCGGTGCCGTCGAGGTGCAGCAGCGTCAGCCGCCGCGGCGGGCGACCCAGGGTGTGCACGCGGGCGACGGTCTCCTGGCCGCGGTAGCAGCCCTTGTCCAGGTGCACAGCCGGGCCGACCCAGCCGACCTCGTTGGGGATCGTGCGGGCATCGGTGTCGACCAGGTGGCGCGGCTCGCCGCGCGCGATCCGCAGCGCCTCGAAGGCCCACAGGCCGCACGCGGGCCCGGCGGCCTCGGCGTAGGCCGCGAGCTCGCTGCGCGGGACCAGGTCGTACGTCGGAGCGTCGGCGCGCGAGCGCCAGGCCACGGCCCAGTCGTCGGTGACGTCGGCGAGCTCCACGCGGGTCATGAAGACCATCCGGCCGAGCCAGTCGAGCAGCGGGCCGGCAGCACCGGGCTCGGTGTGCGCCCAGAACGACTCGCCGTCGTCGTACCCGGTGAACGCGTGCTCCACGTGCCCCTGCGGGCTCAGGATCAGCGCGGTCGTCCACTCCTTGGGGGCCAGCTGCAGGAAGTGCTGGGTGGTCAGCGAGTGCAGCCAGGTCAGCCGCTCGGGGCCGCTGATGCGGATCACGTCGCGGTGCGAGAGGTCGACGAAGCCCTCGCCGGACTCCAGGGTGCGCTGCTCGGCGTTGAACGAGCCGTAGTGCGCGGCGACCGGGGCGTCGACGCCGTCGCCGGCGACCGCGCCGGGCAGCGAGAGCAGGGGGCTGGGTGCCTTGCTGGGGCTCGTGGCGGGGTCGGTCATGTCAGGCCCTCTTCAGCCGCGCCCACAGGTGGGGCTGCAGCTCCTGGCCGACCGCGGCCATGTCGTAGGCGTAGAGCAGGTCACCCTCGACGTTGCCGTAGAGACGGTGGCCGGCGGTGACCTCCTTGGCGGTCTCGGTGTAGCCGACGCCCGCGGTGCGCAGCTCGAGCTTGCCGTCGGCGGCCTCGCCGTACCAGATCTCGGAGAAGCCGATGTTGTGCGCGAGCACCAGCTCGACCTTGCCCGGCTCCGGGCAGCGCAGGTAGCCGGTCTCCTGGGCGGCGTCACGGACCTTCTCGCCGTTCTCGTCGATCACCCACGAGCGCGCGAAGTAGTGCAGGAAGGGACGGCCGTCCTGCTGGAAGACCACCTCCTGGCCGTACTGGAACGGCTCGATCGTCGGGTAGTCACCGTGGCCGTTGCCGATCCAGCTGCCGAGCAGCCAGGCGACGGGTCCACAGTTCGGGTGCAGGTTGGGAGGAAGCTCGAACGCCACCACGCCAGCGTAACGACCACCTGCTCCTAGGCTGGAGCCCATGACGTCTCGGCTGCTGCTGAAGGTGACCTGCGCCGCGGAGGCGCCCGAGCGGGCCAACCAGGCCTTCACCGTCGCCGCGGCGGCCTGCGCGGCCGGCGCGGGGGTCTCGCTGTGGCTGACCGGCGAGGCCGCCTGGTGGGCCGTGCCCGGCAAGGGGCCCGACCTCGGGCTCGAGCACGCGCGGCCGGTCGAGGACCTGCTCGCGATCATCCTCGACATGGGCGAGGTGACGCTGTGCAGCCAGTGCGCGGAGCGGCGCGGGATCACCGTCGACGACGTGCGCGACGGGGTGCAGATCGCCGGTGCGGCGTCGTTCGTCGAGGAGGCGCTCACCGAGGGCGTGCAGGCGCTGGTCTACTAGGTGCTGTGAGCGCGGCCGCACCTCCCCGGTGAGGAGGCGTCTTCTCGGTAGGCTGCCGCCACGATGAGCTCCCCCGGCCTCCCCCCTGACTCCTCGGCCGGGTCCCCCACCGGCGGGGACCCCGGCCGACGCTGGCTGCGCCGCAAGGACACCGGCCCCTCCCTCGAGGAGCTCGAGGCCCGGATCGCGGAGCAGACCGCAGCGGCCGAGCGCTTCGCCACCCTGCGCGCCGCGGCCGAGAAGGCCGCCACCGAGCAGGCCGCCGAGCGGATGATCGCCGAGGAGACCGCGGCCACCGCGCTGCGCGGGCGCAGCGAGTCCGACACCCGCCTGGCCGAGGCGCAGGCCCGGCTCGAGGAGGCGCTCCAGGCGCGTGCCGACGCGGAGGCCGCCCTGGCCGAGGCCGTCAGCGCGCGGGAGGCTGCCGAGGCGACGCTGAACGAGGCGTACGCCGCCCGCGAGGCCGCCGAGACCGTCGCCCAGGAGGCACAGGAGGCCGCCAGCGAGCAGGCCCGTCGCCGCGCCGCTGCCGACTCCAGCGCGGCCGCCGCCGCCAACGCCCGCGAGGCCGCGGAGGTGATCGCCGCCGAGCAGGCCGCTGCCGCGGAGGAGGCGTTCGCCCAGCGCGCCGCTGCCGAGGCCGCGGCGCAGGAGAGGGCCGAGGAGGCCGAGGCCGCGTACGCCGCCAGGCTCGAGGCCGAGGAGATCACCCGGGCCCACGCGGACGCCGCGACCCACGCGCACTCGGACCGGGAGAACGCCGAGCACGACGCGCGCACCGCCCACGAGTCCGCGACCGCCGCGCACGCCGCGCGCGAGTCCGCGGAGGAGGCGGCCCAGGCCTCCGCCGAGGCGCGTGCGGAGGCCGACCGCGTCGCCGCGGAGCACGCCGCCGCCCGCACCGCCGCCGACGAGTCCGCCGCCGAGCAGGCCCGGCTCGCCGAGGAGGCCCACACCGCTCGGCTCTCCGCCGAGACCGCTGCCCGGGAGGCGGCCGACCTCGCCGCCTCGGCCCAGGCCGCGCGCGAGCAGGCCGAGGAGGCGGCGCGCCTGGTCGGGGAGTTCGCCGAGCACGCCCAGTCCGACCGGCGCGAGGCCGAGCAGGCCGCCACCGCCGCCCAGGAGCAGGCCGCCGCCGCCCACGCCGCGCGGGAGACGGCCGAGGCCGCGGCCGCTGCGTCCGCGGAGGCCCGGGCGGAGGCCGACCGCGTCGCCGCGGAGCACGCCGCCGCCCGCACCGCCGCCGACGAGTCCGCCGCCGAGCAGGCGCGGCTCGCCGAGGAGGCCCACACAGCTCGCCTCTCCGCCGAGACCGCCGCCCAGGAGGCCGCCGACCTCGCCGCCGAGGCCCACACCCAGCGTGAGGCGGCCGAGCAGGCCGCCGCCGCCCAGGGCGAGGCCGCCCGGGCCGCCGCCGAGGCCGAGACCGCCGCGCACGAGGCATCTGCCGTGGCTGCCGCCGATGCCGAGTCCGCGCACGCCGCGCGGGCCTCAGCGGAGTCTTCTGCGGAGACCGCGCTCGCCGCCGCGACCGAGGCGCACGAGGGCCGCACCGCCGCCGACGAGGCCGCCCGGGTCGCCGCCGAGGCGCGCACCGCCGCGGAGCAGGCCGCCACCGAGCAGACCGAAGCGGCCCTGGCCGCCCACACCGCACGCACCGAGGCCGAGGAGGCCGCCCGGGCCGCCGCCGCGCACGCCGGCGAGGCGCAGGCGCAGCGTGAGAGACGGCCGCCGCCGAGGCGGTCGAGGCCCGCGCTCGGGCAGAGGCCGACGCGCAGACGCACGCCGAGCTGGCTGCGCAGGCAGCCGCCGAGCGCGAGGCTGCCGAGCGTCGTACGAGCGAGGTGCTGGGGCAGCTCCAGGAGGCCCTCGACGCCCGCGCCGCCGCCGAGGCGAAGCTCGTCGAGGCGATCACCGCCCGCGCCGACGCCGAGGAGGCCGCCAGCCAGCGCGGCATCGACCGGCAGTCGGTCGAGGCGTCGGTGCGGCACCAGGCCGAGATCGCCGAGGCCGAGATGACCGCCCGGATCGAGGCCGAGCGGCGGGCCGCCGCACTCGCCACCGAGCTGGCCGAGGCCCGCGAGGAGCTGCTCGACGGCTCCGGGCGCCACCGGCGCTTCGGGCTCGGCGCCGCCACCGGTTCGATCCCGCGGGTGACCGCGGAGCTCGGCTTCGATGGTCGAGGTGCGACCTCCGATGGTCGAGGTGCGACGAGCGCCAGCGAGGAGCCTCGAGACCCAGCGACCGCAGCTGCGACCACCACCGCGCCGGTCGCTCTCCCCGCCCAGCGCAGCCGCGTCCCCTTCGTCGCCGGCGGCCTGGCCGTCGTGGCCCTCGCCCTGACCGGCCTCGCACTCGCGACCGGGCGCGGGACCGAGCCGGTCGGGGTGGCAGCGGTGCTGCTCACGGTGCTGCTGGTCTTCGTGGCGCTACGGGCCCGGCGTACCGCCTCGCACGTCACCATCGACGACCACGGCGTCGTCGACATCCGGTCCGGGGAGACCCACCACCGCTTCGACGTCTACGACGCCAGCACCGACCTGGAGATGGTGGGCGTGCCCGGCCAGCGCGGCTGGGAGGTGCGGTTCAAGCGCCGTGCCCTGCCGCCGGTCGTGGTGACCGCCGCGATGGTCGACGCTGAGGCGTTCAGCCGCGAGCTGCGGCGCTGGCGCCCGGGGCTGTAGCCCTCGCCGGTCGAGGAGGCGCGCCAGCGCCGTCTCGAGACCCGAGGGTCACCGGGTCTCGTGGCTGTGAGTCTTGGTAGTGGCTGGCCCGGGGCTGGCTGGCAGGGTCGGTCTGGCCGGTTCTCTGTCGTGTTCGTGACCCACTCGTGGCTT